>JBGULF010000028.1:0-62499 GCA_045115935.1 Anaerovoracaceae bacterium | reverse complement strand
AGCGCAAGGTTCGCAATCTTGAGGCCAGGGGTTCGATCCCCCTACGCTCCACCATTCAAACCGTTGAGTTTTCAACGGTTTTTTAAGTTTTTGGAATGGTTGGATTTGATTGGATGTGGTTGGATTCTCTCCCCTACGCAAGACGCCCCCAAAGCGTTGAAAAATCAATGTTCTGAGGGCGTCTGTAGTTCAGCGTTGGTTGGATGACCTATGCCAATGATGCTGAAATTGCTCGATATCTCTCCGCGTCAGCAGTAACGTCGTAGCAATACGAGTTGTATGTCGTTCTGAGGTCTTTGTGCCCAAGCTGTGCCTGAATTATCAAATCATTGACACCATCAGCATGCATCTTGGATGCGCAGGTCTTCCTTGTCTTGTGCAGACTCCTTCTAGGTATACCGATCTCATCACAGTATTTGTTGATAGACTTACCGAGGGCAGAATACAGACTGCCATACTTTTCATTGACAGTGAATATGCATCCGTCTGTCGGCATGCCCAGTTTGATTCTTTCCTGCCGGATCCTTTCGATTATCTCCAGGGCAGGAGGGACAACATCCATGGTCCTCCAACCCTCGATATCCTTGAGCCGGCCTTTAAGGCATTTCATATCGTGACTGTATGAGTCGGTAAGAATAAGGCGATTCCCGTCGAGATCATCAAATCTGAGTGCAACGAGTTCGCCTCTTCTGAGAGGAACGTATAGCAGGAATGCGATAGCCAGCGATGTGAAAATCTGGACAGTATCTCGATGTTTGTTATACTGCTCCATCGCATACTTTATAAGCAGCTGTCTTTCGTCCTCCATAAAGACCTGAGTTATTGTGGGTCCTTTAATTTCGGGCTTGAGAATGCGCTTCTTTTGTATGTGAATCTTCTCAACCGGGTTACTGTCTATTATTCCAATTTCTTCCGCATAAGCCATAAGCTGCCTTATGACACTGATAAAGTTATTGAACTGGTGGCTGTTCATATTCTTTGAACGAATCACACTGAGCAACCATCGCTCCAGCTCGGTTTTCGTAACAGAGACAAGTGGTTTTTTCACAATAGGTGCGTCTTTATATAGGGCTTTCCATGTGTTTCTGTCTCTCTTGATCGTAGACTCTGAGACGAAAAGACTTTTGTATTCAGCCCAATCGTCATACAAAGACTCCATGGTAGCGCGTTTCTTCGCCAGCTCCTCATCCTCTGCAAAATACTTGTCATATAGAAAATCTTCAAGATCTTCTCTGGATTCTCTGGAAATCTGTTTGCGTTTGCCGGATTCCTCATCCGTTATATATGTTTTCCAGCGCCCGTCTGCAGATTGCCAGATACTGTGCTCATGATGACTGAGCACGAATTGCAGGTGCTTTTTTCTCATAATGAGTCGCACGCCATCTTCGTTCAATATACCTTCTTCGTATATCGTTGACAAGATATCATCTGCGCTAAAAAGTTCCTGAAGCGGGATCTCTTCGTGAGGCGTCTTACTCTTCATAAGATCGCCCCCTTATTGGCGCGTGGTATGGTAAATATTTATATAATCTGTAGCAGAACTGTACCAAGAAGATTTTAAAGGTTGCCGGACTGTTATTATGAATTTGTAATAAGCAATCGGCTGGGAAACTTGCTTCTTGGTCAAGAATTGTAATAAGTACGGCAAGCATCTTGTGACAGAAGTGAAACAGCGAGTTATTACTTCTCATCATCTGATCCGCCATCTTTTTTATTCAATTCCCTGAGCATCGAGGTAGTCATCACACTTGTAGGCACTGTGAAGTCTTTAGTGCCCCACAACTGCCATCTGGTTGAGAATCTATATAAACTCTTCGTCCTGGTGCTGAATCCGCTCTGTACACAGTCTATAAGGCCATGCTCTATGAGAGCTGCCATATCTCTGTAGAACTGCCCGGAATTGGAGTACAGACCATATAATCCATCCTTTTGCCACTTCGCCTTGTTGAACGTAAAATACGCCGGATCTTCCCGTACATATGCAGGGAACCCATCAAGGTCATGCCGGTTCTTTCCGTATAATTCGGATTTGCAATATACATACAACCTGAACTGGCTGGCCGTGAGATCCTTGCATACCGGGTGCAGCAACATGCTGCGGTAGATATTGGCCGATGTGTCGCCTACTCCTTTCGCCGACTCAATATCTTTCGGAATAAATCTCTTCCTTCTGCTCATATGTGAACAAACGTCTCCTTTACTGCAAAGAAGAAATAACGGTCCACATCAGCTTTAAATCTGCATCTAACCTTTGTGTACAAATAGCCAACAAAAGAGATTTGATTTGGGCCAATGTACGTGCATAGTTAAATGCGGGAGTTGGACTACATGTACATCATTGTGGTCGTATGCAGCAAATAGAAGGGGAGAATCCGATACCAGCTTCAGTATCCTCAAAACGACATTATTCAGTTGTCAAAGTACTGGTGTCATCCCACCGGAGCGCTCTGTTTGAGTGCAAGGCAATCATATAATAAAGAACAAATGTTCGTCAATATGTTTTGAGCACTCATTTTGTTTTTATAAAGTACAAAATGCGCATGCATAAGGGTAGCAAGCAGAGCAAAGTAGCGCTCACCGGCAACTTCGCACCTCTGGGGCAAGCCCCTGAAACCCCGTATGATGTGAACGCTCACACATGAGAGAGGTACTAATGTTATGAACGCTCATGATTATTAAGCGATATTTATAAGTATGTCTGAAGGGTGCGTTTTCGGGGCTGTTTTAGGTCAAAAACCCTGGTCAAGACCAGCTTTTTTGCAACTGTTTTTTGTAAAAGGATATATGAGTCGACCGCTAAATTTTATTTGCAAAAAACGATGTGTTGACATTGCTTTCGGACGGGGTTTGGGGTCCTGACACCAAGGCTGGAAAACTGTGAGTAGGAGCAATTTTCCTCTGCTTGCTAAAGTTTTCAGCAAGCAGAAGCGAATGAGTAGGTGCTCATTTGCAGTGCTTGCTGTCAGATTATCAGCTACCGCATTACACATTGTGTTATACTTTTCATAATAAGGATGACTATTCAGGAGGTTAGCTGTGAAAGTCGGAATAAGAAAGCCAAGTGTCAGTAAGCGTGTAAAAGCGAGGACAACAGGACGAGTCAAAAGATCCGTGAAAAAGGCTGTAGTTCCTTTTTATGGGCAAAAGGGAATTGGATATGTTAAGAATCCAAAGAAAGCCGTATATAACAAAATATACAAGAAAACTACTATCGGAGTAGATGATGTTGTTGCAGCTGGAATTGTAGCTGCATCTGCAAATGAAAAGAAAAAACAGAATCACTATGCAACAAATCAGGCTGCTGCTGATAATAGAGTCAGGGTAAAGAAAGCACCTAAAGGAAAACTAAAAGCTGTAGGTTGGCTCTTGAGAATACTCGGCGTTTTGTTCTTCCTTGTAGCTATTATTGGCCTTTTGGTTGAAAGCAATGCTTTGATGCTTATTGGAATAGGTGCTGGTGTCATAGCATGGAGCTATGGAGGAAATTTCAGGGAAGTCTCCCTAAATGAAACTGTATCTGTAGAAGTTTATGAAGAACAGCCGGATATGAATATCGATGTAGATACAATCATGGAAAAAGAAACGGAAGAATAGGATATGCGCAGCCGGATATTTGAAATAATAGAAGTAGCGAAAGAAGATGATTCAGCAAGCCGTTTATATGATTGGTTTATGATCGTAGTTATCGTAATCAGCATTATTCCGCTTGCTTTTAAAGAGCCTATTCATGAGTTTGAAGTAGTGGACAAAATATGTGTAACTATTTTTATCATCGATTACTTGTTAAGGTTCATAACAGCAGATTACAAATATGATTCACAGACAATAGGATCATTTATCAGATATCCATTCTCACCAATGGCAATAATTGATTTGCTCTCAATACTTCCATCATTCCTGATGATCAATCAGGGATTAAAGCTATTACGTTTATTAAGAATGGCAAGAGCGTTGAGAGTGTTCAGAGTGTTCCGTGCTTTCCGTTATTCCAAAAGCATTGATATTATTGTCTCTGTCATGAAAAGATCGAAAGATTCTTTGCTTGCAGTTTGTGTTCTTGCATTAGGGTATATCCTGGTTTCTGCTCTTGTGATATTCAATGTTGAACCGGAATCATTTAACAATTTCTTTGAAGCGATATATTGGGCAACAGTTTCTTTGACTACTGTAGGCTACGGAGACATTTATCCGATTACATCTGTAGGCAGAGTTATAACAATGATCTCATCTGTTTTCGGCATTGCGATTGTTGCTCTTCCGGCTGGCATAATCACCGCCGGATATATGAATGAACTTGAGGAAAGGGTTGATAAGAAGGGTTAAAGCAAGATAGCAATAACATATGTATTATAAAATATGAATATGCTCTTGACCTTAACGTTACGTGAAGCACTATAGTATTTGACATCAAGACAGGAGGAGCGTTCATATGATGACAATTAAGGAAATGTCAGAACTGTCTGGTGTCAGTGCACGGACACTCAGATACTATGATGAGATAGGTCTATTCCATCCGACTGGAAAGAGTGATGCCGGATATCGGCTTTATGATAAAACTTCATTGGAAACACTTCGCAGTATCCTTTATTTCCGGGAGATGGATATACCGCTTAACTCGATAAAAGAGATCATTAACAATCCTGCTCTTGATAAGTATCACGTTTTGGAGATGCAGAAAAAGATGCTGGAATCAGAAAGAAACCGGCTTAACCGGCTGATCGACAGTATCGACGCTGCACTGAAAGGAGCAGAGATGGATTTTACAGTCTTTACAAGAGAAGAATCTACAGAATTATTCAATGCTATGCTCGCAAATATGCCCGATGAGATGAAGAACGAGGCTGCGAAAGAGTTTGGTTCAGTTGATAAGTGGCGAGAGCACTACCTGGAGGCGGTCGGATCAGAAAAGGTTCAGCGCCAGTATGCTAAGATTGTTGAGTGGTACGGCGGAAAAGATGAGTACGCCGATTCTGTAAAGAACCCGCTTAGCACAGAAATCAGAGAAAGCTATAAAAAACGGATAGACAGAATACTGGAGGATCTTAGCAGGAATCATAATCTGGATGTGAATTGTTTTGAGATCCGTCAATTGATCGGAGAGTACGGGTTCGTACTGAAACAGCTACTCCAGTTAAAAGAAGAGAAAGGCATGATGCTGAGTCAGGCCAGAGCATATCTTGATAAGCAAGTTCAGACAGCCACAGATGAGAAATACGGGGAAGGATTTGCAGCTTTTCTGAATGAAGCGATAACGGGCTTTTACGAGAGATAAACCCTCAGCATAATAAACAATTACGATGGCAGCGGTAATAATACATTTGTTAACGAATAAATAGCAGTAGGTTTGCACCATCCTATAAAAAAGTGAAAAAGAAGGTGCTGGAAGTATTGAAATTCCGGCACCTTTGCTTTTAGGGGAATCTCAAATTTTCGATTTAAACGATGAAAAATCATTAGGTAATGGTATTTATCCTCACAACTGATTATACTGTTAAAAAGCATATAAAATGATATTTACAGGTGAGTAGCGTGGCAAAGGTTATTAAAGGAAAAAATAATTTTGCAACTGTTCTTCCCGATGCTGCAGCCGAATGGCATCCTACTTTGAATGGAGAATTATCGCCCGATAAGATAGCGGCACAGAGTAATAGAGAATACTATTGGCTTTGTGACAAAGGACACACATATAAGCTTTCCGCAGACAAAAGATATAAAGGTCAAGGCTGTTATTACTGCTCTAACAGAAGGTTGCTTGTGGGCTTTAATGATCTTAGAACCGTCTCACCCGATGATGCAGAAGAATGGGATTATGAGTTAAACCTAGATAGGCCTGAAGATCATACATATGTAGAATATTACAGAGCAAACTGGATTTGTGGTGAATGTGGTCATAGATGGGAAGCGCCAATTAGATCAAAAGTATCATCAGAATGGAATGGCTGCAAAAAGTGTGCTGAAAAGAGGAGAGGAGACTTAAAACGAATAAAGGCTGCCGAGAAAACTAATGGAATAACAGATCCACTCCTTCTTAAGGAGTGGGACTATGAGAAGAATGAGAAGGGGCCACAAGACTACTCACCGGCTAGCGGAACCCCGGTAAACTGGATCTGCTCTGTTTGTGGGTACCGATGGTCTGCAAAAATCAGTAATAGAGCCAAATTAAAACGTGGATGCCCTGTATGTGCAAACAAAGTAGTATGGCCAGGACACAATGACCTTGCCACTACACATCCGGATATAGCTGCTGAGTGGGATTATGAAAAAAATGGCGACTTGACTCCACAAATGGTCACACACGGAGCTAACTATGAAGTGTGGTGGAAATGTCCTCTTGGGCATTCTTATCAGGCGGATTTGCTTCACAGGACTAATAAGGATAAACCTACAGGGTGTCCGGTTTGTTTTGCAGGCCGTCAAACATCTTTTGCAGAGCAGGCGGTATTCTATTATGTCAAGAAGCTATACCCGGACGCTGAAAACCGAAGTAAAACTCTGTTCAAGAACTCAATGGAACTGGATATCTATATTCCGTCTATTAAACTAGGCATAGAGTATGATGGTGAAGCATGGCACGGGAAGAACAACAGAAAGCCTGAAAGGGAAAAGAAGAAATACCAAATTTGTAAAGAAAATGGAGTTACTCTCATCAGGCTTAGAGAAAAAGAATTTGGAAACGAATTTGAATGTGCCGACGAGACAATACAGATTGATGATATGTATGAGCCGAAAAACCTTGAAAAGGTCATAATCGGTTTACTAGCTTCCATAGACCCATCGTCTAACCCCTGGACCAGAAAAACATTTAAATATTTCAGTGATGTAGATGTAAACATAAAGCGAGATGAAAAAGAGATTCGCAAGTATATGACACAGGTAACGGGTTCACTAGCTGAAAAGTACCCAAAACTCGCAGCCGAGTGGCATCCTACATTAAATGGTGATGTAATGCCAGAAATGGTAAAGCCAAAATCGGATAACAAATATTATTGGATTTGTCCTGTTTGTGGTAATGAATATGAAGCATCCCCTGGTCATCGAGTCGAAGGTACAGGCTGCCCAGATTGCGCCAGGAAGCGCAATATCGCAAGTCGTATGAAACGGGTTCTTATGATAGATGCGAGATCAGGAAAAGTGATTAGAGAATTTGCTTCGATCAGGGAGGCACACAATACTACTGGAATAAGTGAGTCCAATATTTCTTCTGTATGCAAGGGAAATAGAAAGAAAGCAGGCGGTTATAACTGGAGATATGCTGAATAACACCTTGGCAAGTGATTGGATGAGTGATTGGATGAAAGAAGATGGCGTGCTGTCCTCCTTTCATTTCAACGTGTTCAGCGATAGCTTGCAAATTCGATCCCCCTACGCTCCACCATTCAAACCGTTGAAATTTCAACGGTTTTTTAAGATGCGACTGTCTCCGCTGCCTTGAGAGTTGCAGGCCATGCAGTTGCTGTAGCTCATATGAGACAGCATGCAATGGTAGCCTCTGATTATGCAGTAAAAGTAATCAGTTTACTGCATCCAGATTGCATGGAAGCAGTCAGAAAAGAACGTCGGTGGCAGATCTTCCATCTGCAGGAAATCAGGAAAACAAAGCAGAAGCAAGATAGTTTCTCTGACAGAAAAAGCATATCCGGATGAATTCATATATGAGAACAGTCATTATGGTGCTCGCGCATCCATCAGAGGAAGGAAGGCAGTCGCGGCTGCGATATTCCTTCTCCAAGCTCTGCAACCTTTACTTTGTGACTTAAAGTGACTTACGACTGATTAATAATTGATTGCTATATAGTTTGATACGATAACTATACTAAAGTTTGGGTACAACTCCGGGTACAAACATGGACTGCTTTTACCATGCTATGCAAAAATGTATTAGCTGATACATAAACAGGATTATATAATTATATTTATGAATGGTATAATATAGTTAACTAGAAAATGCGGCAGATGACGTAATGCCATCTCACGGTGATAATGATGTAAAGGAGGGATTATCATTGGAAAGAAATTATTTTAATCTCAAGGGACAAGTAGCTATCGTAACGGGATGCTCAGGCGGACTCGGAGTTCAGATGGCAAAGGCTCTGGCAAGCCAGGGATGCAATATAGCTCCTGTAGCCAGACGTCAGAACAAGATCGAAGAAGTTGCTAAGGAAATCTCTGAAGAGTTCGGGGTTGAATGCTTCCCCGTAAGATGTGATATCACAGATACAGAGATGGTAAATGATATGGTCAAGCAGGTTCTCGACCACTTCGGCCGTGTCGATATTCTTGTGAATAACGCCGGCACAGGAGCAGTAGCGCCTGCTGAGGACATCACAGATGAACAGTTCGCAAACGAGATGGATATCGACCTGTTCGGTTCGTTCAAGGTAGCAAGAGCAGTAGCTAAGCAGGCTATGATTCCTGCAAATTACGGACGTATCGTCAACATTGCATCGATGTACGGTCTGGTAGGTAACAAGGTAGCAGGTTCAGCTCCTTATCACGCAGCAAAGGGCGGCGTAGTCAATCTTACAAGAGCTCTCGCAGCTGAATGGGGCAAATACGCTATCACAGTAAACGCTATATGCCCTGGTTACTTCTATACACCGCTTACGAGAGAGACTCTCGACAGCGAGTTCTTCCAGGCAAATGCAAGAACTATGATACCTATGGAGAGATATGGAGAAGAGGGTGAGCTCGATTCTGCAGTATGCTTCCTCGCAGCTCCGGCTTCAACATATGTAACAGGTGTCATGCTCCCTGTGGACGGAGGGTATACCTGCATGTAAGGCGGTTTTACAGCACATGAAAACCCGGAGCGTTATGGCAGCGCTCCGGGCTTTTTATATTCTTCTATTGCCGTATTATTTTTCTGACAATTATCAGCTGCTCAGTTTTTTCAGGTATCGAAGCGAATTCCCGATTTCTTCCAGCATGAATTCCGGATCACAATCATAAAGCTCCGCGATGAGGCCGCCATCATACCCCCTGTCCTTTAAACGCCGTGTTATTTCCTCCAGAGGAATATAACCTCTCCCGACAGGACACGGATAGACAATTGTACCATCGGCACATTCCTTTTTAGCGTCTCCCGGATGAATAGGTGAACGGCTTCTGTCTTTCACATGTACGGTAACGATGAAATCCTTTAAAGCTTCGAACGCTTCCAGAGGATCCTCCTGATACATGACAAAGTTGCCGGTATCAAAAGAGCAGAGAAGTCCTTCCGTATTGTCCATAAACCATTTCATCCCGCTAATACAATTGTATGGCGCGATCATCCCGTCAAAGTCTTCCAGCGTGACCTTGACGCCGGTCCCCTCTGCGAAAACGACTGCCTGTTCCAGACCTTTTCTCATGTTCTCATTGAGCTCGTCCTTACGGTCCTGTTCCCCGGGGAAGAAGACGCCCGGGAGCAGCAGCACATTACCTGCATGGACCTGCGCTGCAAGCTCGATACATTTTCTGCCGGTTTCATCATCCGTATTGTGCGCAAAGTCACAGAACTCATACAGTCCTTCGAATCCCAGTTCATACTTATCCAGCAGCGGCAGCAGCCACTCCATGTCTGTACGGATCGTTTCCGATCTTGCATAAAGATTTTCAAGTCCTGCTTCTTTCAGCTGTGCTAACGCTGCCTCTACACTTACACCTGAAGCCTCTGCTCCGGTCTTAATATTTTCATAAAACGCCGCTAGTTTCATTTTGCTTCCCTCTCATTAAAAACAATAACATATTATATAAATATAGTAATAGCAGACTGGAACATTATCAATTATAACGTAAATACTTATAGAAAACAAACGCATGCGATTGACTGCATGCTTTCGAAATGATACTATCATTTTTATGGATCAGGAGGTTTTAAATGATAACCAGACCGGAAAAACCGCAGATAGGATATCTGCTTAAGAGGATCAATGAGACGCTCGAAAGGCAGGTCAATCAGGATCTCAAAGCTTATGATGTTACATTTGCACAGATGAGGATGCTGATCAATGTATATTTTGCCGGAAAGGAAGGAGTGCAGCTCAAGGAACTGGAACATTTTTTCCATGTAGCCCAGTCCACTGCGGCAGGTATTGCTGTAAGACTTGAGAAGAAAGGCCTGGTTTACAGTTCTTCAGAACCGGATGACAGAAGAGTCAAGGTGCTCTATATTACAGATAAAGGTAAAAAACTCGTGGAAGATGATTACAAAAACTATCTTCTCACAGAGGAGAAGATAGTATCTGTCCTGTCTGAAGATGAGAAAGAACAGTTCAGAGACATACTTAGCCGTGTCCTTGCAAACCTGACCGGAGAATGAAATGCGCCCTTCCCCTGAAGCAGGTGCATTTTTAAAGACCGGAATAATCGCATGCGATTGAATAATAATGAAAACGGAGATAATAAATGATAAGAACTTTGCTCAGAAATGTACGTCAGTATAAACGGGATACCATCCTGACGCCGATTTTTACGGGACTCGAGGTCTTCATGGAGATCCTTATCCCTTTCGTTGCGGCATCGATAATTGACAAAGGAATAGAGGGAGGGGACATGGATCAGGTGATCAAATACGGTCTGATCATGGTAGTTCTCGCTCTTGTGAGCCTTGCCACAGGCATACTTGCCGGTAAATACGCTGCGACTGCGTCCACGGGATTTGCCGCCAATCTGAGAGAGACCATGTATGAGAAGATACAGACTTTCTCTTTTTCAAACATTGATCGTTTTTCTACCGCCGGACTGATCACCCGCATGACGACTGATGTAACGAATCTGCAGAACGCATTTCAGATGGTTCTGAGGGTAGCGGTAAGAGCTCCGCTTATGCTCGTTTGTTCAGTGATCATGAGCTTTGTGATCAACGTGAAGATCAGCATCGTTTTCGTAATCGTACTCTTCTTCCTCGCGGCGGTGCTTTTGCTGATAATGCGTACGACGATGCCGATATTTGATAAAGTATTCAGCTTTTATGATGAACTCAACGCCTCGGTACAGGAGAACGTGACAGGAATACGCGTCGTCAAAGCATTTGTGCGTGAAGATTATGAGAATAGTAAATTCACCGCAGCAGCAACAAAACTCGCCTCGATGTTCATTAAAGCCGAGGGCATACTTGCCTTTAATGGTCCGGTGATGATGCTGTCCATCTATGGATGCATGATAGCCCTTTCGTGGCTCGGCGCGCATTATATTGTGATCGGGACCCTGACTACAGGCAATCTGACATCACTCTTCAGCTATATAATGAGTATGCTGTTTAGTCTGATGATGCTTTCGATGATATTCGTAATGCTGACGATATCGATGGCATCTGCGAGACGTATAGCCGAGGTGCTCGATGAAGAGCCTGACATGAAGGACACGGATGAGCCGCTCATGACCGTAAAGGACGGATCTATAGATTTCGATCACGTGTCATTTTCTTACACCAAAGGCTCGGGAGAGGATACCCTGCATGATATCGACATACACATTGCTTCGGGCGAAACCATTGGTATAATCGGCGGAACGGGCTGCGGTAAGACGAGTCTGGTCAGTCTTATCAGCAGACTGTACGACGCAACGGACGGAACAGTCCGCGTCGGAGGCGTGGATGTGCGTGAAATAGATATGGAAACGCTTCGGGATAAGGTCTCAGTGGTTCTTCAGAAGAATGTACTGTTTTCAGGAACGATCCTGGACAATCTTCGCTGGGGGAATGAAAACGCAACAAAAGAAGAGTGCATCAGGGCGTGCGAGATGGCATGCGCTTCTGAATTTATCGATCATATGCCGGACGGATATGACACCTGGATAGAGCAGGGCGGAACTAATGTATCAGGCGGACAGAAGCAGCGGCTGTGCATTGCAAGGGCTCTGCTTAAGAACCCTAAGATACTGATACTTGACGACTCTACATCTGCCGTAGACACCGCTACGGATGCAAAGATACGCAGGAGTTTTGCTGAAGAACTGCCGGAGATGACCAAGCTGATTATTTCGCAGCGTATCTCGAGCATACAGGATGCTGACCGCATCATCGTTATGGAGGATGGCAGAGTAGACGGATTTGATACGCATGAGAATCTGCTTAAGAACAATGAGATTTATCGCGAGATCAACGAAGCCCAGATGCAGGCAGGCGGAGATTTCGACAGGAAGGAATAGGGTAAAGATATATGGCTGAAAATAAAAGACAAGGCAGCGGACGTGGGATGGGACGGCCTCAAAACGATCCGCGGGAGAGCTTCAAGGCACTCGGGAGAGTACTTGCCTACGTGTGGAGGTTCTATAAAATACATCTGGTGATCGTCGTGATCTGTATCGTAGCCTCGTCGCTTATTACCCTTGTGAACACTCTGTTTATGCGGACTCTTATCGACGACTACATTGCTCCGCTTCTGACGCAGGCGAATCCGGAATATGGTCCGCTCGCTTCAAGGCTGTTGCGGCTTGCAGCGATATTGCTTGTCGGTGTCATAGCTACATTCACGTATAACCGTGTGATGGTATCTGTATCACAGGGGACACTGAAAAGATTGCGTATCGAGCTGTTCGAACACATGGAATCTCTGCCGATCAGCTATTTTGACACCCATGCTCACGGGGATATCATGTCAGTCTACACAAACGACGTGGATACTCTGCGCCAGCTGATAGGTCAGAGTCTGGTACAGCTTCTGAATTCAAGTATCACTCTGATTTCGACGTTTGTTTCAATGTTCGTTTTGAGTATTCCTCTTACACTCGTAAGCTGTGTTATGGTGGCAATACAGATATTCGTGACAGGTAAGCTCTCCGGAAGATCCGCCGGTTACTTCATGCAGCAGCAGAAAGATCTGGGAGCGGTCAATGGTTTCATCGAGGAGATGGTAGAGGGCCAGAAGGTCATCAAGGTATTCAACCACGAGAAGAAGAGCGTTGAACAGTTCACAGCACTCAACGATCAGCTGAGGGATTCAGCCAACAGGGCGAACACGATAGCAAACATTACTATGCCTATCAATAACAACCTCGGCAATATCGCCTATGTTCTGTGCGCTGCCATAGGCGGCATACTCGCTCTCGGCGGGGGTTCTGTCAGTATTGGTACACTGGTGTCCTTCCTGAATCTGAACAAGAACTTTTCTATGCCTATAAGCCAGATCTCGCAGCAGATCAATATGATAGTGATGGCGGGTGCAGGAGCAGACAGACTCTTCAGTCTCTATGATGCAGAGCCTGAGAAGGATAACGGATATGTCGAGCTGGTCAATGCTAAGATCGGGCCGGACGGCGAACTGACAGAGACCGAAGAAAAGACTGATATATGGGCGTGGAAGCATCGGCATCGTGAAGACGGATCGGTCGAGTATAAGAAAATGGAAGGCGGGATCGTATTCGACGGAGTCGATTTCGGATATAACGAGAACAAAATGGTCCTCCACGACATAAAGATGTATGCGGAGCCTGGCCAGAAGATAGCGCTTGTTGGTTCTACCGGTGCAGGTAAGACGACTATCACCAATCTGATCAACAGATTTTATGATATACAGGACGGGAAGATTAGGTATGACAGGATCAATATCACAAAGATCAAAAAACCTGATCTCAGAAGGTCTCTCGGCATGGTGCTTCAGGACACACATCTGTTCACCGGTACTGTTATGGATAATATCCGCTATGGAAGACTCGACGCGACTGACGAGGAGTGCATAAAGGCCGCTAAGC
The DNA here is from genome assembly GCA_045115935.1 of Anaerovoracaceae bacterium. Taxonomy (GTDB): domain Bacteria; phylum Bacillota; class Clostridia; order Peptostreptococcales; family Anaerovoracaceae; genus Crickella. Next base: position 48,828 of record JBGULF010000028.1, on the reverse strand, counting down.
TGGCTAACGCGGACGGATTCATCCGCAGACTTCCTGACGGCTATCAGACAAAACTTACCGGAGGAGGAGCCAAACTGTCTCAGGGACAGAGACAGCTCATAGCGATCGCCAGAGCGGCTGTTGCAGATCCTCCGGTACTGATCCTTGATGAGGCGACCAGCTCTATCGATACGAGAACAGAAGCACTCGTACAGAAAGGAATGGACGCTTTAATGAAGGACAGGACGAGCTTTGTTATAGCTCACAGATTGTCTACAGTTAAAGACGCTGACTGCATAATGGTTCTTGAGCAAGGCCGTATCATTGAGAGAGGCAGTCACGATGACCTTATTGCGGAAGGCGGCAGATATTATCAGCTGTACACAGGCAATGAAATAGGGTAAAACACAAAAATCCAGTGGGTATACGAATAAAAAGAGTAAAATAGTATTGATGTAAGATCAGCATTTGAATGCTTACGGAGCAGGATTTCCTGATGAAACAAAGGAGGATCAGAATGAATGAGCAGATAAGAGTTGCTATTATTGGAACCGGCATGATTTCCCACCGTCATATGAAAGTATGGTCGCACGTCCCGCAGGTACAGGTCGTCGCTGCTGCGGAGATAGACGCTTCAGTGCTGAAAGCCTGGGGCGAACAGTATCACTTCGATGAAAAGGACCTCTATACGGATTTCCGGGAGATGCTGAAAAGGGACGATATCGACGCGGTGGATGTCTGTGTGCACAACAACCTCCATGCACCGGTCTCTCTCGCAGTCATGAAGGCGGGATTCGACTGCTACTGCGAGAAACCGATGAGCGCCAGCTATTTTGACAGCAAACTGATCTACGACTGTGCGAAAGCAACCGGAAGAAAGCTGGCAGTACAGATCAGTTCCCTTTTCTCTGCGCAGACGCTGATCGCCAAAAAACTAATTGAAGCCGGAAAACTTGGTGAGATATATCACGCCCGCGTCTCGGAGGCTTTATGGCGCAGGCGTCCGCATGTCGACCGGGCGGCAGCGGCTTGTTCAGGAGCCTTTCAGGATACGCCTATGGCTGGTCATGGTGCCATTATTGATACCGGAGTATATCATATAGGACAGATGCTTTATCTTCTCGGCCTTCCGGAACTGGATTCGGTCATGGGCAAACTGTATCAGAAAGTGCCGGTCGGCGGACCTGCCTGGGCGGACAACGGACGATATGCGCTTTCGCATCCTATGGGGGTCGATGAGATGGGAGTCGGGTTCGCGAATTTTAAAAACGGTCTTTCGCTGGAGATCTTTGAGGCAAATGCCACCAACGTGGATAAGCCCGGCCACAGCTACATAGAGGGTACGAACGGAGGACTTCAGTACAGCATGTCTGATGCCTTCGGCGGGGACTGGGCATTGGGAATGCCGCCATTCGGAGAAATACCGGCGTTCCTGCAGCCTACTTTGAAGTATACCGGCCTTGATGAGTTCGGTTTTGCAGTCACAATTGATTATCGCCCATATGAAAACCAGCAGGATCTGAAACATTACGCTCCGGAAATGACGCACTGGTTCGATAACCAGCTTCACTGGTATCATTATCTGACCGGTGTACTGACGGATGAAACACGTTATGACACGCCGAAGATTGGCCTCAACACATCGCTGCTTGCAGAAGGACTGGTCCTGTCCTCGGAACGCGGAGAGGCTGTCACAGCGGAAGAAATCAAAGAACTTAGCCGTTCTATTGCCATGTGGCATCAGGAGACACCGTGGGGTATTTTTGACTATGAAGACAGCTTTTGATACCGAACACCTGTCTGATAAGGGGATAAAGAAATCAATGAGAGTTAACTGAATTCCAGCCCCCACTGTTATCCGCCAGAGACGACTGTTGAAATACACAGTCGTTTTTTATTGTGCATAGCAGGCAACCGTCTATAAGATCATCATGCATACCTGCCTGTATCAAAAAATACTGTGACCGGATGACTGTTGAAGAAGAGATTGACAAAAAAAACGGCCGGTTATGGTAAAAGTCGTATATTAATTCTTTTAATAATTCCTTACCGGTATTAACAGACACCCGGGGTGGGACACTGGTCAACATGACGGAATAGAGGCAGGTCTTATCCAGAGAGTCACTGCTCTCAATATGTTCCTCAGGGACATTTACGGCGAAAAGAAAATAGTAAAGGACGGTGTGATACCTCCGGAATTCATCTTTTCATCATCAGGCTATCTCGCGGCATGCGAGGGACTTGAAACACCAAAGGGTATAGCATCACATATCTCGGGCATTGATCTGGTTCAGGGCAAGGACGGCAAATGGTATATACTTGAAGACAATCTCCGCATACCATCGGGTGCTTCATATCCTCTTATAGCACGAGACCTGTGCAGGCAGGCAAGCCCGAGCACTTTTGCCCATATTCCGGTCGCAGATAACCGCAATTATGCGAAGATGCTGCGCGACACAATGGACTATGTAAATACAGGCGGACTCAATGTCATCCTGACTCCGGGCAGATACAATGCAGCTTTCTTCGAACACTCATATCTCGCAGAGAAAACAGGTGCTGTCCTTGTGTATAACACAGATCTTACAGTCGAAGACGACAAAGTCTACCTGAAGTCAGCAGCTGGCAATCAGAGAGTTGGAGCTGTCTACCGCAGGACTTCCGATGAGTTATATCAACTTAAGAAGAAAACCGGAATTGAAAGAATGTGCTGCTGAATGGTTTCATATCAAGTGGGGCGTCCCCAAGGCAGCATATCTTGAGTGTATGGAGAACTATCTGAACGGGTCTACAGAATACGGCTGGTACTTATGCCTGGACAACGAACAGATCATTGGCGGGCTTGGCGTAATAGAGAATGTATATACTACACAGATAAACTGGTCAAAAGAAGATGAATGAGAAAACGATTATTGAAAACATGATCCGCTGGGCGGAAGACAGGCTCGGGGAAACCGGATATTCGGGATGGTGCCTCTCTTATATAGAGGACGCCCTGGAAATCAGTAACGATATCGAGATCTTCGGCGGAGATTCCGCGAAAGAATCCGCCGAGCTCTATGCCGATGCCATGCGGCATGGAGATCCTGAACGAGGTGCGTTTGTCTTTTACGACTGCCTTTGCCCGAGCGAGGAAGGACCGGTCAACTGGGGACACTGCGGCATCAGCCTTGGGTACGGTACAGTGATCCACGCCTGGGATAAAGTAAGGATAGACAACTACCTTGATATTGAGCGTATGACAGCTCTCACCGGCGATCATCCGCATTACATCGGTTGGGTTCCGGTTGAGCGGGTTTTATTACAAAAGCCGGTCAGCAATGCCGAAAAGCAATGAGCAGAAGGCGAACAGACGGTAAAAAGGAGATAGAATAGATGAGACAATTAATAAAGCAATATTGGCCGATTCCGGCCATATATATATTATGGGTAATAGTATTTGCTGCTTTTCAGCACTTGCCAATGGAATCTACAGGTGATGTTATCAGTATCGGATTACTGTATTTCCTCATAGTTACCCCGGTAACAGCAGCAATATTATGTTTCTATTATGGATACAAAGATGAAAACAAATACAAATGGGGATTGCCTGTATTATGCGGTATAACAGAAATAGTTATTCTTGCTACAAGTTCCAGGAGTTTGGATCCGTATCTTATCCTACTTGGGATAATAACAGCTATACCGGCGCTGGCAGGCATGGTTCTTGGAATTATTGTTAAGAAGACCGTTACACGCAATAAACAAAGCAAAGCCCAGAAAGCTGATATTAATATTCAAGGATCTGATGCAATGATCGAAAAATAAATTCCAGGTTTTCTAAACGAAAAAAGAGATACAGCGATCGAAGAGAGCTTCATAAGCTGGATCTCTTTTCATATGGCCTTTTGCGAAATCATTCTTTGTTCATTTTCTTATTATAATCAGGATCAGTCCGGTACTTATAGTTTAGAAAACACGCGCCTACTCTCATCGAATTCAGAAGCGTCACAATATCAGATATGGTCAGAGAGTTATCTTCGTCATCTATGATCCAGTTCTGAGCTGCGATAATATGCATTTCTACCATAATCTTCAAAAAGTGTGAACGCATTTCATCATTCTTGAAACCGTCGGAGTCCATAGAACGGCCGATACATGCCTCCATGGCCTGTTTTAAACTCTTAGTGAAATAAGCATCTCCTTTATCACGATCAAGCAGGGCTAAGATCGCCTTTTTGTTATTAGATATAAAATCAAACCATGTAGTAAAAACAGGAGGAGGGCTATAATCGAACTTTTCTATGAAGACACTTTCCGGTATCCTGGAAAAACTGATGTGAATGACCTTGTTATAACGCTGGATGAGATCTTCAAGAAGCGAAGTTTCCAAATCACTTATCAGGGTGAATATATCACTGTAATACTGATAAAAAGTACTTCTTGTAATTGAACAACTGTCGCACAATTCTTTGACGGTTATCTTGTCCCATTTTTTTGTTGTCATCAAATCAATATAGGTATCTACGATTTTGAGTCTTGTTTTTTCTGATTTATTGAGCTTGCGTGTTCCAGTTTTGTTCGACATGGCTTGAGCCTCTCTTATAAACTATTAGCCTCTATTTGTTCCAGTGCGTCTGTTGCTGATAATCTGAATAACTACTCTTTTTCTATAAAAATATTACACCCTAAGTAGCGAAAAAAATCGGACACATAATTTGAGAATGTGCTTTTTATGCGATAAAAGTTGTTATAATTTTGTGAATATGGAACCATATGCTTAAATAAGCGAAATAGGTTTCCAGCTGTTCTGCAGCAGCAATAATGCTGCTGAATATGGCAAAATGCTGATGATTTGGTATACTTTTGATAGGAGTAAGTACTGACAGAAAAAGATAAGGAAAGGAAAAAATGGGGAAACTTGTAAGCGGATTTCATCATATTGCGCTGAAATGCAATGGGATGAGCGATTTTGACAGGACCGTTCAGTTCTATAAAGATGTTCTGGGAATGGATGTCGTTCGTTGCTGGGGTGAGGGCTCAGAATCAGGGATCATGCTTGATACCGGCGATGGATCCCTGATGGAAATATTTGCTGATGCGGAGGATATTCTTCCACAGGGAGCTATCCGTCACTTTGCGCTCAGAACCGCAAATGTGGATGCCGTTGTAAAGGCTGTACGGGAAGCAGGATATGAAATCACTATGGAACCTAATGACATCATTATTCCTTCGGAAGTGCCGTTTCCGGCGAGGATAGCTTTTGCTATCGGTCCGGTAGGAGAGGAGATCGAATTTTTCTGCGAAAAATAGTTTTATGAGATCATTGATGGACAGTCTTTGACTATGATTATTACCGGGAGGAAGGGTGAAATGAAAGAAACAGTAAAAGATATTATTAACCGCAGAAGCGTCAATAAGTATCAGGCTAAGCAGATAACTGATGAAGAGCTGATGCAGGTGCTGGAGGCAGGTATGAACGCTCCGTCCGGCGGAAACAAGCAGACCGCGATCTTCATAGTTGTGCAGGACCGGGAGTGGATAGACAAATTGTGCGTGCTCAACGCTAAGATCGCAGGAGCTCCTGACGGCTGGGATGTATTCTACGGTGCGCCAACGCTCATCGTAGTGGCGGCAGAGCCTACTGACAACGCTGTAAAAGACGGATCCCTTGCTATAGGAAACATGCTGAATGCCGCATACGCGCTAGGCCTTGGCGGGAGATGGATCAACCGCGCGGAAGGTATGCTTGAAGATGAGCTCGGCAAAGCTCTTCTGCGTGAAGCCGGATATGAAGGGGAATATGTAGGCGTCGGAAATGTTATCCTCGGGTATCCTGAGGGTGGCTTTCCTGCACCGATCGAACACAAGAAGGATTATTACAAGATTATCCGCTGATATGACAGCGGATAAGAACATCGATCAGAAGAATTCTGCATAATCTCCCAGTATTTCGGGGTGATTGCGCAAGGACTCTGCATCAGTAATGGTGCGTATCACATGTGCCGGAACGCCTGCAGCGAAGGTGTTATCCGGCACATCTTTTGTTATGACGGAGCCGGCGCCTATTACGCAGCCGTTGCCGATCGTTACGCCCGGACAAACAGTAACATTTGCGCCGAACCAGCAATCGTCTCCGATCGTAACGGGTCTGGCGTAGCAGAAGCCTCTGCGTGAACCGTTAGGCAGCTCTTTTTTGCTTCGCTCAGACGCAAGCATAGGATGAAGAGGTGTTCCGATATAAAGGCCGGGACCGAAATTATTATTATTGCCTATAGTTACCAAAGTATCATCCTGAATCGTTGTATTGAAATTGAAAAAATTATCATGACCAATCCGTGTATGTGTACCGTAATGTATATAGATCGGTCCCTGCATGAAGCTTCCTTCACCGAATTCACAGAATATCTCGTCAAGGATAGCCTGACGCTTTTCTGTTTCATCCTCATGCAATTTATTATAGTCTACGCTCAGATTATGGGTCCTGAGTTTGATTCTGACCAGTTCGGGATCTCCCGGAGTATATACCATACCGGCAAATATTTTTCTTTCTTCTTCACACATTCCGGTCTCTTCCTTTCAATAATAAGCAGTGGATTATATATGCTGTCATGTTCAGTATTCGGCCTTGAACGGGCAGTCGGCCATCGATTCTCTGGTCTGCGCGGATATCTCTTCGAGAATTCTGAGAAACTCGTCGACTTCAGCGTCTGTATTATAGATCCCGAAGCTGACACGGATCATGCCAGGGGTATTTGCATCGGTACACCTGATGAAACCGCGGATGTCTTCTTCCGGAATATCCATAAGTCTCCATACATACGGATGAGCGCAGAAAGCGCCTCTTCTGGTGGCGATGCCGCCGTTTTTTGCAAGATTCTCAGCCAGAACATATGAGTTGATATCCGTAAAATTGAAAGATACAACTCCTACTCTGTCGCTTAAATCATCAGTATCTCCGTATATAACAATATTGTCAAATCGCTTAAGCCCGGCTATCAGCCTGCCTGTCAATGACCGGTCATGCTCGGCGATGCTGTCAAATCCGATCTCAGTGAGAACATCGATGGCTTTGCCCAGCCCGACTGCGCCCGGATAGTTAGGTGAACCTGCTTCATAAACAGCCGGCGCCTTTTGATATCTTACCCAGTCATCTGCAACGATCATCACTGTGCCGCCGCCATAGAACTCCGGGATATGATCGTCCAGGACCGACTTTAAACCGATGACCGCGCCGCCCCCGAAAGGGGAGTACATTTTGTGAGAAGAGAAAACGAAAAAATCAATGTTTTCTTCCGGAGATGCTCCCTGCAGGCATACTTTTCTGTGGGCAACGATCTGGGCGCCATCGACTATGATCTGAGCGCCGTACCGGTGGGCGAGAGCGGCTGCGCGATGGATATCAGTGACAAATCCTGTAACGTTTGATGCCGCTGTGATGCAAAGGTATTTCACATCATGAGTCTTTAGCTGATCCTCGACAGAACCGTAATCGATACGGCCTTGCTCATTTGTATCTGCATAGATCACTCTGCACCTTTCGCGCCAGGTCAGATCATTGGAATGGTGTTCCATTCGTGTAGCAAGAACCAGATCGTTCCGGTCTGTGATGAGCGCAGAAGCCAGTTTGTTAAGTCCGTCAGTAGTACTGCTGACAAAGAAACATGTATATTCTTCAGGATCCGCGCAGGTGAAATCCAGGACCTTGCGCCTTGTGCTTTCATATATATCAGTTGAATGATCGGATTTCAGGGAGAATCCTCTTCCAATGGAACCGTATCCGGCGAGTTTATCAGCGATCTCATCCATCACAGGAGCAAGAGCAAGCGTTGTCGCTGCATTATCAAAGCAGATCAGAGGTTTGACTGTGCCGTCACTTAGTTCAACTGGTTCGTTCAGACCGTATATATAGTTACGGATATTGTCTGTTGTTATACCCATTCATGTTCTCCATATGCCAAAAAAGGGGCGTCCGCACTTATATAATGCGGACGCCCGGTCATTGACAGCTTACAGTTCTTCCTCAACAAGATCCACAAGATCGCCTATCGTCTTGCATGCGCTGGCATCTGCAAGCATGAGTACAGCATCAAGCTCGTTTTCGATCTCGGAAACGAGAGCTACCATCTGTACCGATGCACCGCCAAGATCATCCTTGAATGATGTTTCCATTGACAGGTCGCCTGCGTTTTTCTTGTAAGACATTGCTACCATCTCGAGGATCTGAGCTTCAAGTTCTTTTCTATCCATTTTTCACTCCTTTGCTGATTGATTTATATAATGATTATATGTTTTACCGTATTGGACTTTCAGTGCCGCAGCTATTCATCCAGCTCGAATATAACGGTTTTGAATCCGGCGTCTCTGTCAATTATCACCGCGTGACAGTCGACCGGGAGTTTTGCACTAAGCTCCGCTCTGTTTTTTCTGGTGATACCTTTGATCACAGCATTGAGCCGCGCTCCTTCTTCAAGCTCAACTTCACCGTAAGCGAATTTGCCGATCTTCTTGTATTCCGGTTTGGTTGAAAGCGCTGCAGGCAGAACGATGGAGTGGACTTTAGCCTTGCCGCTTATTTCATACCACTCGGTCTCATAATTACCGCACTTATTGCAGGCATATACAGGAGGGAACTCTACGTTGCCGCACTTAGGGCACTTACGTCCCATGATCTTTCCTTCTTCAAGCTTCAGATAGAAGGTCTCTACTACTTTTTCAAGTTTAATAGCCATGATTAGTTTTCCTCCTGTTATTCTACAGCGAGCGCAGTATTACAGCCGCTACATTCTGGGCGCCGCCATATCCGCGCAGCATTACTGTCTTCGGATCCACCTTTACCTGCCTGTCTCCGCATTCATGCCATAACTGCTTGCATGCTTCATAAACATCAGCCAGTCCTGATGCGGCATGAGCGTGACCGAATGAAGTACGGCCTCCGTTTGTGTTGATCGGTCTGTCACCGTCCCATGCTGTCCGCCCGTCACAAATATACTTCCAGCCTTCGCCGTATGGGAGATATCCGGCGATCTCAGCTGATACGAGATGCGATGTGATAATGAAGTCGTTCGCGTAGAAGAGATCCAGGTCTTCTCCTGACAGACCGGTGAGTTCATAAACCTGCCTTACGGCTTCTTCAGTAGCACGTACTTCGAAGTGAGGTGTCGTCGCCTCGCATGCGGCACTGCCGATCCCGAGCACCTCGATAGGTGTATGCTTGAGATTTTTTGCTATTTCAGGGATCTTCTCTGTCGCACAAAGTATGGCAGCAGCGGCACCGTCGCACTTTAACTCCACACCGCCGGCACGCAGGAAATCACCCATCTTCGGATTGTATGGAGAATTCATATATTCATCGAGAGTCATGCCTGCTTCTTCAGCAAGAGACTCGTAGGTACGTCTTTCAATAGCCAGCGGGTTTTTGGATGCGTTTCTTCTGTTGTTGATGCACATCCAGTTAAGGGTGTTGTTCATCTGTTCCGCTGTTATCCCACGGGTGCGGACATACCATTCTGCCGCGTCATCGTAGATGAGCTCCTGACCGGCCATGAGGCTTCTTGTATAAACGCGGTCATAAAGCCATGATGTCGTTCTGAGGAATTGCTCCATCGTGAACTTATCGCGCTTGTAAGGATGCTTCGGAGTGTCAACTCTGTCTGCAGGTGAAGGGGCACTGTCTCCGAACTCCACCGCTGCTGTCAGAACGCAGTCGTACTTACCCGAAGCGATGGCATTGACAGCCTGCTCAATAGCAAGATAGCCTGTGCAGCATGCCTCAGAGTGATGGATCGACCCTTTTCCCTTCATGCCGAACCAGTTAGCGATCTGGACGTTAGGTGTCAGATAGTTGCAGCCGTTAAGAGGGCTTGCACATCCGTGAAAATAGAAGTCCACGTCCTGAGGGTTGACACTGGCGTCTTCCATGGCTTTCAGTGCTGCATATCCGAACATTTCACCTTCTGTAAGTCCGTCCGTCTCCGGATTATCAACAGTATACATGAACGGTGTACAGCCAACTCCTATGATGGACACACTTCTGCTGTATTTTCCTAATTTGTTCATTGTTTTCCTCCATGCAGGTGCGAAAAAACCCGAGGGTTAAACACCCCCGGGATCATGTATGGCAAATAAGGTGTTATTTCCAGACCGGTTTATATTTAGCGAACTCCTTCTTCTTTTCGTCGAGGAAGTCTTTCTTCTCCATGATGATTGGGATGCAGATCCTCATCATCTCGCCGATCTCTGCGTGGTGTTCATTCAGACCTATAATAGTGTTCCTTGCACGTGCTATCTCTTCAGGTGAGAATGATACCTTGAGTTTTCCGTCTTCAAGGGTCAATTTGCCCTTGCTGCCGCAAACAGCACAGGTTACGGTATCTGTTCCGTCCACTGTCATCAGGTTGAGGTGGCAGGTCGGGCAGGTTCCTTCTTCACCAAACCATGTGGTCTCTTCATAAGGAACTCCCAGATTGTTTGCAAGATTCTCACCGAGCTTGAATACGTCTTCCATCATCGGAGGATCAAGGAACGGGCTGGTCTTGCGGCCCTGATCGTTAGCATTGATCTGACCTACGACTTTCATAGCCTGCGAGCAGCTGAACAGGTGCATCATTGGGAGACCCATTCCTGTCCAGTCAGGTGTCCACGCGCCGCCTACACAGACGAAGCTTACCCAGCGATCTTTAAAGTAACGCTCATCAAGAAGAGGGCGTCCGTCTGCTTTGCGCTTCTCCTGCTCATCGATCATAGCTGCGCGGTCATGTGCAGCGCCAAAACGGTCTGTAATATTCTTGAGCTGGCCTACGATACCTACTGAATATACAGGAGCTGCAATAAGTATGCCATCCGCATCGAGTATCTTATCCTCAAGAGCAAGATAATCGTCTTTGATGATGCACTTAATCTTCCCGTCAGGTGCTTTACTGCACGCTCCGCATCCGCGGCACTGACCGATATCGAGAGTTACAGTGTTAATAAATTCTACTTCTATGTCTTTACCTGCAGCCTTAGCTGCTGCTTCAACACCCATCAGAGCCTGTCTGCAATAAGTATCACAGCGCTCATTTTTACGTCCCATGGAAATGCCGAGTACTTTCATACTAACCTCCTCTTCTTTTGAAATAACAACTTATTTGATTACTCCGAAGTGGAAAACCTCCGAAAAAAGGGCATATTATCTATGTCAATTTGAATTATAGAGTCAACTAATATGCAATGTCAAAGCAAACAAAAAGAAACAAAAAACAAACTTCTGAAAATCATACACATTCGCTGAAAGTGTATAATTTTCAAGGAAAGCACGCATTTTTTTATAAGGAAAAATTGTCCTTTTGTGGTTTTCTTCAGCGCAGATGATTGAAATGAAATGCGGTCTTATTTTAGAATTACTATAGTGATCTCTAACTTGTTGTTTTGAAAGGAGTGTGATATGAAATTTGGACTTTTAACAGCTATTCTGGAAGGTACAACGTTTGAAGAAGCAGTTGACTTTGCATCAGATAACGGACTGGAGTGCCTGGAGGTTGCCTGTTGGCCGAATACCGGCGGAGCAAAGAGACGCTATGCAGGTGTATGTCATATCGACGCTGAAGCGCTTACTCCTGAAAAGGCAGAGTATTATACAGAGTACTGCAGTAAGCGCGGTGTAGTGATTTCTTCGCTCGGATATTACCCAAACACACTCGACCCGGATGATGACAGGAGAAAGACTTATATCGACCATATATATGCGCTCATCGATGCGTCAGCAATGCTTGGTGTGAATATGGTCACGACGTTCCTCGGACGCGATCCTAAGAAAACTGTCGAGGACAATTTGGAACTCGTTAAGGAGGTCTGGCCGCCTATTCTTGACTATGCGAAGACCAAGGGTGTCAGGATCGCCATCGAGAACTGTCCTATGCTGTTCACTAAAGACGAGTGGCCGGGCGGACAGAACCTTATGACTTCGCCATCCAACTGGAGGAAAATCTTCGAAATACTTCCTTATGATAATTTCGGGATCAACTATGATCCGTCACATTTCGTCTGGCAGCAGATCGACTACATCAAACCGCTCTATGAATTCAAAGATAAGATATTTCATGTCCACTATAAGGATATAAAGATCTATCAGGACAAGCTGGCTGATGTGGGAGTTATGGCATATCCGCTTGAGTATATGAGCCCTAAACTTCCGGGCCTCGGTGATGTTGACTGGGGGAAATATGTATCAGCGCTTACAGACATAGGATACAATGGGAACTCTGTCATAGAAGTCGAGGATAAATCCTTCGAAGGTTCACTCGACGATGCCAAGAGAGCAGTCCTTCTGAGTGCTAAATACCTCAGGAATTTCGTAGGATAAGAGTCCCGCCGCATGAGAGAATAATCGATCTATCTGGGAAGAAAGGAGTACTGATAGTGTACAGCTATGAGAAAAAAGGTCCGAAGAGGGGAGTAGCTCTCTATAGCTATTCAGCTGAATTCGGACTGACAAAGACATTGGAAGACTGCTTCGAGGATGTTCATGATATGGGTGCTCACGGCATAGAGATTCTTGCCAATACACATATTGAAAATTATCCTTATCCGACTGAAGAGTGGGTGGAAGAATGGTTCAGACTGTGTGACAAATACGAAGTCGTTCCGGTGGAATACGGAAACTGGATTGATTCGCATGTCCTTGGAGACCGTGACCTTACGACAGAGGAATCCGTAGAGATGCTCAAGAGAGATATCCGTCTCGCACACAGGCTTGGCTTTACAGTCATGAGAACGAAGATGCCGGTCATCAACGATCTGCTTGAGCCGGTCGAGAACTGGAGAGAGATCATAAAGGGCGCGCTGCCTCTGGCAGAAGAACTCGATATCAGGATGTGCCCTGAGATCCATACTCCATCCAATCTCAAGGGCAAGCTTGTTACGGACTTTGTTGATTTTATAAAGGAAACCGGAACCAAACACTTTGGCCTCAATATTGATTTTTCTGTTTTCAGGACAGAATTCAAGGAAGGAGAGTGGGTGGATCCTAACTATACTCCTAACGTGCCTGAAGACATCATACCGCTTCTCCCTTATGTTTACTGCTGTCATGCAAAGTTTATAAACATGAGCGATGACTTTGAGGAAACAACGATCCCGTACCCTGAGATCATCAAAGTTATGACAGAAAATGGATATAACGGATATCTGCTGAGTGAATATGAAGGTGCAGACAAGTATGATCCGGGTTATGAAGTAGGGCAGACCCTTAGAAAACAGCACATCATGATGAAGAATCTGATCGGAGATTAGGGAGAGGAGGTGCAGCATGGAAAGACAGGTAATTCAATCAGTTGGATTCAGGAATACCAAAGATGACAATGGAAATGTCACGGGTTTTCAGTTCAAAGTCAGACTCCCTTACTACAGGGGCATATTCCTCTCGCAGATACGTCCAGGCACACTCTTTATTGACGGAAAGAGAGTAGACAAGGAAAACATCAAATGGCAGATCAATGGTGAGACTTTCACTAATGAGGAGATGAGTTCGGATTTCCATACACACTGGAGTGTGACCAGACCTGCTGTTCTCAAGGTGGATTATCCCGGAGGGCTTGAGCAGGGTTACCATGACCTTAAGTACGGGTTCTGTTTCACTTCCTCGTATATGCCGCCAATAATCCAGGCCCATCTTGATCCTGATGAAGAGAGCATGGTATTCATGCCGGAATTCGGACATCACGTCAATGAGAGGAGACTGCTTATAGTCTGATGCCGTCAGGCTGAATTGCGTTTCTTTAATTAAGTATGCTCTGAAAGGCAGTAACAATAGATTTATAAAAATGATCAGTAAAAGATCCGTTATCGGATATTTTAGAAAGGGGTTTAAAAATGAGCAAAAAACTACCAGTAGGAATTCAGGTGTACGGTCTCAGAGATCTTCTTGAGAATACACCTGAGAATTTCAAAAATGTGATGCAGCAGGTCAAGGATCTTGGCTATGACGGTGTTGAGCTTGCCGGACTGTATGGCCTGACACCTGAATATGTCAAGGAAGTCCTCGATGAGGTCGGACTTGTTCCTATCAGTGCACATGTGGCTTTCGCGGAGATGATGGAAGATCTTGATACTATTATCGCAGACTACAGCAAGATCGGAGTCAAATTCCTCGTCATGCCTTATATGGCCGAGGAATACCGCCCTGTCAACCCTGAAGGCTTTCAGAAGTTCCTTCCGATGCTGAATGAAGTCGGTAAGAAGATTCATGACGCAGGCATGACTTTCCTTTATCACAATCATGATTTCGAATTCGTTAAGATGGATGATGGTGAATGGGGATATGACAAGATGTTCGCAGCGATACCTCATGACAACCTGATGCCTGAGCTCGATACATGCTGGTGCGATGTAGCTACAGGAGATGCCCCTGGATTCATCAAGAAGTACGCAGGCCGTATCCCTGTTATCCACCTGAAGGATTACATCAAAAAAGGTGAGGTCAAGAACATGTATAAACTGATCGGCATCGATACTGAAGAGGAAGAAGGAGATACCGGTTATTTCGGACTCCGTCCTGTAGGTTTCGGACAGATGATCTGGGAGCCTGTTCTTGAGGCAGGACTTGAAGCAGGTTCTGAGTGGGTCATCGTAGAGCAGGATGAGCACTATGAAGTGGATCCGCTTGAGTGTGCGAGACGCAGCCGCGAGTATCTGAAGATCCTCGGCTGGTAGTATTATCGATCTGATATCTAATAATGTTAAAGCGCTATTGCAGAATAAAAATAAGGAGAAAAAATGAAAGAACTTAGAATTGCCATCATCGGCTGCGGAATGATCTCGCACAGACACATGACCGTTATCGAGAATCTTAACAAGCGCGGACATAACCTTAAGGTAGTCGCTGCAGCTGAGATCAAGAAGGACAGACTCGAGGCATGGGGCAAACAGTACGGCCTTGATGAGAAGGATCTGTATCAGGATTTCCGTGAAATGCTCAAGAGGGATGATATCGACGAGGTCGAGGTCTGTGTACACAACAACCTCCATACGTCTGTTGCGACAGCTGTAATGGCTGCAGGCTTCCCTTGCTACTCAGAGAAACCTATGGCAGCAAGCTATGCTGACGCTAAGATCCTCTATGACGCACAGAAGAAGTACGGACAGAAGCTTGCTATCCAGATCAGCTCGATCTACAATCCACAGACACGTATCGCTAAGGAAATGATCGAACAGGGCAAGCTCGGCAAAATCTATCATGTAAGAAATGTAGGACACAGACGTCAGGGCCGTCCGGGATATGATATGCCGTTCTTCAGCCAGGACTTCATTGATCCTGTTATCGGCGTTCACGGACCGCTGTTCGACCTCGGTATCTATCACCTCGCTCAGCTGCTCTATGTACTCGGAATGCCTGAACTCGAGAGCGTTTATGGAATGCAGAGCTGTGATTACTGGACAGATCCGAGGATCGATAAGGCAGTAGGCAGAAAAGCTCCTGTAGAGGACCTCGGTGTCGGACTTGCGCGTTTCAAGGGCGGCATTTCCATGGATATCTATGAAGACTGGGCTATCCACATGGACGAGATCGGACCTACATTTATCGCAGGTACCAACGGCGCCCTTAAGTTTATCGACGTCGACTCGACAGGCGGTCCTATGGCTGTTCCTGAAGGCGGCAAGATCATGGGCGGCGGAGACGTTCAGGTTCCTAGACTCGTTTGGATGGGTACTGATGAAGCGGGAAGACTCTTTGAGACTAAGATCGACTGCGGCATCAACGACATCACAGGTCAGCAGGAACTTCTGATGAATCCAAGAATGGCTCTGTACAATGATAACCAGCTGCACTGGTATTCATATCTTCGCGGAGATCTCACCGATGAAACAAGGATCGATTCGCCTTACATTGCGATGCAGACAGCATTCCTCTCAGAGGGCGTTGTACTTTCGAACGAACTCGGCCGCAGCGTAACAGCTGACGAGATCAAGGCTATGGCTAAGTCGATAGCTATCCGTGATCAGGAGACTGATTTCGGAACCATTCACTACGATTTTGATGAATACGAAGCATAAACTACGTGTTGCGTAGTTGCTTGGGAAGCACACGCAAAGCGACCGGATATCCTCCGGTCGCTTTGCGGATATAGGGCTGAATTATGGATAACAGCAGAAAACTGAGAGTGGGAATAATTGGCTGTGGCGCCATATCTGTCAGAAGACATCTGCCGGAATACGCAGCGCGTGATGATGTAGAGATCACAGCTGTCTATAACCGGACGAGAAGTAAGGCCGAGGAGGTCCAGCGGCAATACGGCGGAGTCATTTGCGAAAGTGTTGAAGAGCTGACTGATATGGACCTTGATGCAGTAAGTGTCTGCACAGCAAACTCAGAACATGCTCACGACAGTATTCTAGCCCTGCGTGCAGGTAAGCACGTGCTGTGTGAGAAACCGATGGACATCATACCGGACAACTGCGTTGAGATGGTAGCTGAAGCTGACCGTGCGGGCAGGCTTCTGATGATCGCTCATAACCAGAGGTTTTCTGCAGCTCATGTGAAAGCCCGTGAACTGATCATTGCCGGTGAGATCGGAGACGTTCTGTTCTTTGACACGAAGTTCGGCCATCCCGGGCCGGAGTTCTGGACCGGAACGGATGATACCTGGTTTTTCCGGAAGTCAGCTGCGGGCATGGGCGTAATGGCTGATCTGGGAATACATAAGATAGATTTGATCCATTATCTGACCGGACAGCCTATAACACAGATCTACGCGCATGCGGACACGATGAATAAGAGATACCCTGACGGAAGCATGATAGAGGTTGAGGACAATGCGTGGTGCATCTGCCGTCTCAGAAACGGTACGACAGGAACCATGCATGTCAGCTGGACCGATTATGGGAAAGGTTATAACTCGATCGTGATCAACGGTACAGAGGGATCTATCCATTGTTATGATGATCGCGAGTACAGCCTGATCCTTGAGAAAAAAGGCGAGAAGGACAGATTCCTTTCGACAGATGAAATGCTTACCAATGCAGACAATACGGTCGGTACCGGAAAGACCGGTAATTCCGGGGTCATCGATGAGTTTGTGGAATGCATAAGGAACGGCACGCCTTGCAGATGCACCGGAAGGGAGTCCTTAAAGGCTATGAGAGCTGTTTTTGCTGCATTCAGATCATCTCAGACCGGAAGGATGGTCGAAATACCCGAGCATTTACAGTAAATTGTTGATTTAGAAAGAATGGAGACGAATAGATATGAAGGATTATGCATTCGGGATCGATTTGGGCGGTACTACCGTCAAAATGGGTCTGTTTTCTACGGATGGTGTGTTGCTGGAGAGCTGGGAGATCCCTACAAGAAAGGAAGAAGCCGGAAGCTATATCCTTTCTGATATAGCTGAAGCAGTAAAAGCTAAGATCAGCGAGAAGGGAATTGATCCGGATGAGATCGAAGGCATAGGGATCGATGTCCCGGGTCCGATACTTGAGGACAGGATCGTAAATCGCTGTGCGAATCTTGGTTGGGGTGTACTTGACGTTACCAAAGAGCTCAGAAATCTTACAGGAATAGAAAACATAAAAGTGGCGAACGATGCTAACGCTGCTGCACTCGGTGAGATGTGGAAAGGCGGCGGCGAGGGTCACAGAAACTTAGTCATGATCACACTCGGTACAGGTGTAGGCGGAGGTGTCATCATTGACGGAAAGATCGTTGCAGGTCATTTCGGAGCAGGCGGAGAAATCGGACATATGCTCGTCAACCGCTTTGAGCAGAGGGTATGCGGCTGCGGCAAGTCCGGACATCTCGAACAGTACGCTTCCGCGACGGGTATCGTCATAAGGACAAAAGATGTACTCGCTCTCAGCGACCGTCCATCGACTCTGCGTGATCTTCCTGAGATCACGGCAAAGGATGTATTCGACCACGCAAAACAGGGTGATGTGATCGCCCTTGAGATCGTAGACTTTGTCGGTCAGGTGCTCGGCGGGGCATGTTCAATGATATCGGCTGTTGTCGACCCTGAAATCTACGTTATCGGCGGCGGAGTGTCTAAGGCAGGAGATATTCTGCTCACTGCGGTGCGTAAATACTTCAGGAGCGCCGCGTTCCATGCATCTGAGGATGCGCGTTTTGCAATAGCTAAGCTCGGAAATGACGCCGGCATGTACGGAGCTGTCAAAATGGTCCTGGACTGATCGCATATGAAGCTGGCGATAATCGGGACCGGTAAGATCGCGGCAGAGGCACTGCCTGCAATCAGAGAGGCCAGGGGAATCGACATCAGAGCGATCTATGCAAGGCCGCACAGCAGACAGCGCGGTATAGATCTCGCTTCTATGTACGGGATACCGGAGGTATATACGGACTATAATGCACTGCTGGCAAGTCCGGAGACAGATACCGTTTATATCGGACTGATCAACAGCGCTCATTATGAGTATGCAAGGCAGGCTCTTGAGTGCGGGAAAAATGTCATATTAGAGAAACCATTTACGGTAACACTTGAAGAGGCAGAAGATCTGTTTCGAATAGCGGAGGAGAGGGGAGCATTTATCTTTGAAGCGATAACGGTGCTCCATAATGCGGTGTTCGACAGGATGAAAGAGATTTTGCCCGAAATCGGAGCGATACGTATGATGCAGGCTAATTTCTCGCAGTACTCCAGCCGCTATGACCGCTATCTTGCAGGCACAGTGGATCCTTCATTCGACCCTGAACACAGCGGAGGTGCTCTTCGTGATATCAACGTCTATAATATCCATTTTGCGGCGGCGTTATTCGGAGCTCCGCTGAGCGCAAGGTATTATCCTAACACCGGTCATAACGGTATCGATACATCCGGAGTGCTGATAATGGAGTATGAGGGATTCAGTGCCGTATGCATTGGCGCCAAAGATTCTGACAGTCCGTGTTTTGTCACCATACAGGGAGAAAAAGGCTATTTGCGGGTCAATGGCAAACCCAACACGGCTGATGAACTGACGGTGAGCATCAGAGGAGAGGCGCAGGATGAACGCAGTTATATGAGAGAACCGGGACATAGAATGGCAAGAGAGTTCCGTGATTTTGCACGTATGATCGACAGCAGAGACTTCACAGAAGCCGGCTATTACAGGAGAGAGACGTTAGATGTAATGAAAGTGATCCAGAGTGTCAGCACGCATCTGTAAGGGAGGCTGAATGCGGCGAAATCAAACATAATCCGCGTTCGTGTTCTTTTTGTAAATGCCAGGTTAAAGTATAGTTAAAATAGAATTAAGGACAACAAATTCAGGCGCAAGGGGGTATTTATGGACAAGCTTAAAATACTGCTGGTCGGAGGGCTCATAACAGTTGAGCATCAGGGCAGAGCTATTGTTGCAAGAATTCGCGAACTCCTTGAGGCTACAGGCAGGTTTGAGGTCGTATATACTGAAGAGTTCAGAAATATAGGACCTGATTATCTGGAACCATATGATGCAATCTTCATTGACTACGACGGGAAGTCTTTCCCGACTGAGAAGGCGCGCAGATTCGGCGAGAAATCCGAAGCAGCACTGTATGATTTCGTGGCACAGGGAAAAGGCGTTATATTCTATCACTCAACTATCTGGGTAGATCATGACTGGCCGGATGAATACCGTAAACTCCTCGGAGGTTACTGTGATATGACAGCCGGATGCCGGCGCTGTCCTAAGGACGACCATTTCATCGAGATAACTGATCCGGACAGCCCGATAACCAAGGATATCGATGCGAAGTGGATGAATGTATTTGACGATCTTTTTTCACCGATCCTGATCCATCCTGAAGCTGATGTACATGTTCTTGCTTCTATCTATGACGATATAGAGAACTACAAAGTTCCGGGCTGGCCGCCGAAGCATCATCCGGTAGAGATTCCGGACGGCAAACTTGAAAACCTGCCGGGAATCAATGAATATACACCTTGCATCTGGACTAACAGGTACGGTAAAGGCCGCGTGTTTGTTACAGCTATAGGACACTGGGAGGCTCTCGACCGGTTCAATTTCATTACTATGCTGGTCCGTGGAACTGAGTGGGCTGCATCCGGTGAAGTCACGCTAGGGAAACCTGATCGCTCAGGCGACAATCGTCTCAAACTGTTCCCGTACTATTAGATGCCGTTTGAGGGCTTAAGCAGTTTATTATAAACAATTAATAAATAATTTATAAAACAATAAGGAGGCAACAATGAGCAGAGAAGAAGTACTGGCTAAGGTCATCGAGTTTGCAGCGATGTCGTATGGAGTAGATGCATCTGAAATCACAGAAGAAACAAACCTTAACGATCTGGGTGTGGGATCACAGCAGAGAGTTGCAATGAGTGCTTCTCTTGAAAATGATTTTGATGTTATGATCCCGGTCGCAAGGTTCGGTAAGTTTGAGAGCGTTGCAGCTCTTGTCGATTTCGTAATGGACGAGATGTAATTCGCCCGGGAGTATCCTCATCGATACAGTTTACAGTCGGGTGTAAATGAATAAGGAGAATAACATGCTGACAAACGTTAAATTAGGCAAGAATATGAGAAGCGTCTCCATTGTCGGAATCGGTGCCACTCCGTTTTTTAACGGTGTAGCAAATCCGGTATATAAGGGTCTTACGCTCGGCGAGCTGTTTGGACACGCAGCCCTCGATGCGATGAAGGACGCGGGAGTAGAACCAAGGGATGTACAGTATTTCTTCCATGGCTCTGCAAATCCTCATGTTCTGAACAACTGTATAACGCCTAACCTTCAGGTTGCAGACTGGTTCGGAATGAGAGGCAAAGGATCCCTTTCACATTCAGAGGGATGCTGCACAGGATATATCGCACTTGAGGAAGCAGTATTTGCTGTTGCGAGCGGAGCTTATGATGTAGTTCTTACAGGAGGAAGTGATCAGGGCACAGGCATGCCTGACGGCAATACGCCTGACCATATGCGCATTCCGCTTTCTACAGAAGTTCTGTTCCCGGATCTTGATTCGATCTTTGACCGCGCATACGGGAGATATCTCGGCGGCGGTCCGGGAATGAATCATGATGACTGGATCAACTATTATGCTAAAGAGAATGATCTCAGCAAAGAGATCATAGATGATGTTCTGGCGCATCAGGCTTATCACTTCCGCCGCGCTGCAGCTCTCTGCCCGCGCGCTATACGCAGGACAACTTATGACGAGCTTGCTAAGGAAGCAGGATATGACGATGTCTGGGAATACATGAGATCGCCAAAAAACCCAAAAATGACTCAGTATCTCAGAACTTCAAGTGACTCATGCGTAGCAGACGGGGCAGCATGCTGCATCGTTGTACCTACGGAGATCGCTCATAAGTTTACGGACAAGCCGGTCGAAGTGCTCGCTATTGGCGCATCGGTCCTTGATGCTATCGTTCCTCACCTTGAAAAGAAGGCTACTGCTGAGGCTGCACGTCAGGTGTTTGAGCAGACAGGACTGACTGCTGATGATATGGATCTCTTCCTTACCAATGACTTTATCGGATCATCAGCATTCCTTTCGGCAGAAGAGGTAGGATATCTGCCAAAGGGAAAAGGCTGGAAGTATGTTCTTGACGGACGTATTGCATATGATGGGGACAAGCCTATCAACACCAACGGAGGAAGGACCTCATATGGACATGCATTTGGCGCGTCCGGAATGGCAGACGTATTTGAGGCTGTCACACAGATGCGCGGAGAAGCAGGAGAGCGTCAGGTCAAGAAACTCCCTAAGTATACATTCCTCAGAGGATTCGGCGGCGCACAGAATGTCCGCGCGATCATCCTGAAAGCAGGTTTTTAGTCTGAGAGTGATCACGAGAGGTTGAATAATGAGTATAAAAGATCTTAAAACAGAAGATTTCTGGAATCCTGAACATATCGTTGAGAAATTCTGGAACGGGCTTAGAGACGAGCATGTGATCTATGCCAGAAAGTGCAAAGAGTGCGGGGCTATCGAGTTTCCTCCTCATCTTGCCTGCAACACATGCGGTTATCATGAGACAGAGTGGACGACACTCTCAGGAAAGGCAGAGCTCAAGAGCTTCGTATTCACCGGAGTATTAAATGCCAGACTGGAGCTTGAAGACAGAGGACTAAAGTATGTATGCGGAGAGGTTCAGTTTGAAGAGGGACCGTCAATCAATGCGGTCATTTTGGGTATTAATAAGAGAAAAGGACGTGAGATCGAGGATAAGCTTCCGTTACCGGTACGCCCGGTATTCTATGACATGGGAAGATACACGACACTGTTCTTCGAACTTGATGAATAGTGACCGGTATCAAATAGGAGGAGATAATATATGAGTATTCTTGATCAAATCTATGCAAAGGCTAAGAAAAATCCACAAAGAGTCGCGTTTCCTGAGGCAACTAACGAGAAGATGATGCAGGCTGCTTACGAGACAGGCAGAGATGGCTATATCAAGCCTATTCTTGTAGGAGATGAGGCTGAGCTCAGAAGCCTTGCTGAAGAAAGAGGCTATGACGCTTCTGTGTTCACATTTGTGGATATCAATGAAGAAAGTCTTAAGAATGAGATCATCGCAGAGTATGTTGCTTTGCCTGATACTTTATTCAAGGAAAAGGCTTTGGCAAGACGTATGAAAGATCCGCTTTATTATGCAATGACTATGCAGAAGGTCGGCAGAGCAGATGTTACTTTTGCAGGCATTGACAATACCACCGGAGACGTTCTTCTTGCGGGGCAGATGATCGTAGGCGTCAAGCCTGGACTCAGCACTGTCTCAAGCATCGGCTTATGCGATATTCCGGGTTATGAAGGAAGTGAAGGTTCACTTCTCGCTATCGGAGACAGTGCTGTATGCACCAATCCTAACCCTGAGCAGCTGGCAAGTATCGCTATCGCTGCATGCGATACAGTCAAAGAACTTCTTGACTGGGAGCCTAGATGCGCGATGGTTTGCTATTCGACACTCGGAAGCGGATCCGGCGAACTTATAGACAAGGTCACAGAGGCGCTGAAGATCGCACATGAACTGCGCCCGGATCTGGCTATCGACGGTGAATTCCAGCTTGATGCAGCCATAGTGCCTGCAGTAGCTGAAAAGAAGGTCAGGAGAGAGAGTAAGGTAGCAGGTAAGGCTAATGTAGTTATATGGCCTGATCTTAATGTAGGTAACGTAGCAGTAAAGCTCATACAGCAGTTTGGTCATGCAGACGCATACGGACCAATGCTTCAGGGCTTCAACAGTATAGTTTGCGATTGCTCAAGAGGAGCTCCTGTATCCGAGATAAAGGGCAATGTTGTCATATCCGCAGTCAGAGCTGCAGGTAATAAATAATAGTCATTTTTCAAGCTCTGCAAACCTGTCAGGGGTCTGCAGGGTTTGTTTTATCAAATGATAACTGTCATTTGAGTAAAAACTAATGTTGAAAGGAGATATGTATGGCAGGCAGACAGATTTTTAATCCTGACGGATTCAGAAATGTCGAAGAAAATGGCAAGCCAGTTGGATTCCAGTTTGAATTCAAGGCTCAGTATTACCGCGGATTCACACTTTCTATCGTCAGGGACATCAAAGTCAATGTTGATGGAATTGATTATCCGAGAGAAAGTGTTCGTTTCTCAGTTAACGGAGAAACATTCACGCTTGAAGAGATGAGGACGACCATCGACTCAGATTACAGATGGGAGTTCGGTGACTACGCGACCGTAACCGTTTTGACGGAAGGCGGACTGGCTAAGGGAGAGCACCATATCACAGCGGTGCAGATCATAGCTCCGTCCTATATGCCTTTCGTTACAGAAGCAGTATGCGAAGCAGATTTTGAGATATAAGGAGATCAGATTATGAGCGAAATTAAAAGAAGTGTATCCTTATACAGCTATCAGGATGAATACTATAACAAGCAGCTTGATCTAGAGGGTTGCCTTAAGGCGACTGCAGCTACAGGTGCTACCGGTGTTGAGCTTCTTGCTGAGCAGATGATCCGCAAGTTCCCGGATACCATTGAGGACGAAGGATTCAGAGAACATTGGTTTGAAATGCTGGACAAGTACGGACTCGAGCCGTCATGCTATGACGGATTCCTTGAGAACAAGATTTTTGACAACCGTACACTCAAGCTGAGTGAGCAGATCAAGATGATGCAGAGAGATCTCAGACTGGCTTCAATGCTGGGATTCAAGAATCTCCGTACTCTTGTATCAACTCCAATGGATGTAATTGAAGGCAGCCTTGAATATGCTGAAAAGGTAGGCGTCAGGATCGGACTTGAAGTCCACGCTCCATTCTCACTTAACTCCGACTGGGCAGACGGTTACATGGAAATGATCACCAGAACGGGAACTAAGTACTTCGGATTTATTCCTGATATGGGCATCTTCTGCAAGAACATCCCTGACGTAGTACGTGAAAGAGCAAGAAAGCTCGGCGCAAGCGAAGAGTGCATCAAGATCGTAGACGACTGCTACGCTGAAAGGATCGCGAAAGGATTCACCAAGATCAAGTATTCTCTGGATCTTGGCAAGGCCAACATGGAATACCGTATGGCAAACGGAATGCAGAAAATGATGGATGCCGTGAATAAGGCAGGCGCAGGCCCTGGAGACCTGATGTATGCTAACTATTCGTTCACATACTCATGGTCTGATCCTCAGGACATCATCGACAACATTGATTATATTTATCACACACATGCTAAGTTCTACAACGTATCTGAGGATTATGTAGAGACAGCAGTAGCAATTCCTGAAGTAATCGCTGCTTACAAGAAGGCTGGATATACCGGATTCCTCAGCTCTGAGTATGAGGGCGGTGAGCATCTGAGACCATTCGGACCTGTAGACAGCGTTGAGCAGGTACGCCGTCATCAGGAAGCTATGCGCAGAGCAATAGAAGGATAAGAAAGGAATAGGCTATGGCAAAGATTAAACTTGCTATCGTAGGATTTGGATTCATGGGTCACTGCGATGCAGATATGATGAATAATTTCGATGACATTGAGCTTGTAGCTGTTGCGGATACTAATCCGGACCAGCTCAAAGATGCTCCGGACGGAGTCGAAACATATCCGAACATTGACGAGATGCTTGAGAAGGCAGACTTTAATGTCCTCATGGTATCTACACCTAACCCTAGCCATCCGGAAATGGTTATCAAGGGAGCAAAGGCAGGCAAAAACATTATCTGCGAGAAGCCGGCTGCAATGAGTATTGAGGCGTTTGACGAGATGGTAGCCGCCTGCAGGGAAGCCGGAGTTCTGTTTACTGTTCACCAGCAGAGAAGATGGGATAAAGATTACCGTATCATGAAAGAAGTCTTCGATCAGAAACTCGTTGGCGACATGTACGTTATCAAATCTCAGCTTTACGGATTCAACGGCAATATGCATGACTGGCATATCTATCCTGAGATGGGCGGCGGCATGCTGTATGACTGGGGCGTTCATCTGATCGACCAGATCCTGTATATGGTTCCGGGCAAGATCACATCAGTATATGCTGATCTGCGCAATGTTATCAATGAAAAGGTAGATGACTATTTCAATATTCTCATCAAATTCGACTGTGGAATTACAGCTGAGATCGAGCTGGGCACATACTATCTGACACCTAAGAGAGCATGGTTTATCGGCGGCAATACCGGTTCTGCCATGATCGATGGATTTGGCGGCGAGGGCAAGATCGTCCGCACATCCAAGCTGCTCGAGAATGTACCTAACAAGATCACAATGACTGCAGCCGGTCCTACCAGGAGTTTTGGACCACCGGCACCAGGGCTTCTCACAGAGGAGCCTCTGCCTGAGGTAGACGTAAGTCACAAGAATTACTGGGAGCATTTCATGAAGGCTTTCAACGGAGAAGAAGAGATCATCGTCAAGCCTGAGGAGGTAAGACGTGTCCTGTGCCTGATGGATGCTGTAAGAGAATCGGCTAAGACAGGTAAAGCTATCGCTTTTGAGGAATAAGGCAATTGCCGGAAAGAGGTAATATGGCAAATTATGAAACACAGATATGCGTTATAGCAGCAGGCCCTGCAGGTCTCGCTGCAGCTGTTCAGGCAGCTGAAGATGGCGCAGAAGTACTCGTACTTGAAAAGGGTTCTTCCGTTGGAGGAGCTGCAAATATGGGCATGGGTCCTCTCGGTATCGGAACAAGATATCAGAGACAGGCAATGGATACTGTTACAGTCGAAGAGGCCTTCAACATGTTCATGGAGTACACACACTACAATGTAGACGCCAGAGTCGTTAAGCGCTACTTCGAGCAGTCGGGGGAGACTATTGAATGGCTCGAGGACATGGGCGTTGAATTCGAAGGCGCATACCGTTATTTCCCGAAGTCCAAGAGGACATGGCATATCGTCAAGACAGATTCGGGTATCGGTCCGAGAGCAGCTTCGTTCATGAACAAAGCTCTGTATGAGAGAGCCCAGGAGCTGGGAGTAGAATTCCTCCTCGAAACACCTGCACAAAAAATCATAATGGAAGACGGAAAAGTTGCAGGCGTACTTGCAACTGACAAGGACGGCAATGAGATCAAAATCGACTGCAAGGCAGCTATCATCGCTACAGGCGGTGCCGGAGCGAATGCAAAGATGATCCTTGAAGAGACCGGTTATAAATGGGGCGAGGATATGTTCAACTTCGCTATTCCGGGCATCATGGGAGACGGACTCCGCATGGCCTGGGAAGCAGGCGCTGACAAAGTGCCGGTAAGGGTAGAACAGGCTGCAGGAATGATAGGACTTGACGACCTTCCTAACAGTGTAAGAAACATCATGGGTCAGCCAAACCTTCTCGTCAACTACAACGGTAAGCGCGTTATGAACGAGGATCATATGCAGAACGCTACATTCCTTTCAAATGTCTGCTCGCATCAGAAGAAGAGAATCTGCTTCAGCATTGTCGACTCTTCCATCGTCAGGTATTACATCAAGAACGGTGTTGATAACATCAACATGGTAACTCCGGATCCTGATGTTTCCGACTTTATGGATGGAGCAGAGAAGGCGAAAGAAGCCGGCTGCGAAGGACTCTTCATTGCCGATTCCATCGAAGAACTCGCACAGATGACGGGCATCAATGAAGAGAATCTTGTGGATACAGTAGATGAATACAACGACTACTGTGATTCGCTCGACGAGGAATTCTTCAAGCCAAAAGCTTTCATGAGACCGATCGTAAAACCACCGTTCTATGCAGCCAAGATCGGCCCTGGCGGATATGGTACAGTAGGCGGCATCCGCATTGATGAAAACTGCCAGGCCTGCGATAAGGACTTCGAGCCTATCCCTGGTCTGTATGCTGCAGGAGCTGACGCCTGCAACCTGTATGATGACAGTTACATGTTCCTACTGCCTGGAAACTCCATGGGCTGGGCAGTAAACAGCGGACGTATCGCAGGTATGGAAGCAGCAGCGGCATTGGACGAAGATGACGACTGATTGATTGTTAATTTAATGGAAATGACCGGGCAGAGCTGTAAAAATCCCTGCCCGGTATAGATCAAGGAGAAGCAATGGAGAAAAGAATCCTTACATGCGTATTGCTTTCCGCCTTTGCATACGGACTCCAGATCACAGGCATTATGCCCGTGATGGGGCCGCTTACGGAGCAGTACAGCAATTATTCTGCAGATGCTATCAGGTTTCTCCAGACAGTTCCATATTTTCTTACAATAATCGGTGCACTGGTAGTCGGAAGACTGTCCAATCGCTATGGAGAAAAAAACATTCTGACAATTGGTCTGCTTTCAATAGGGATCATGGGCGTATTGCCTTTTTTCACCACTTCGTATGCTGTCGTTTTTCTTTCAAGAATGCTTAGTGGCTTCGGATTCGGCATTGCCAGTCCTGTTCTCACAGCTGTTATCGCCAGGTTCATAGAACCTGCAAGAAGAGCGACTTATACGGGAATGGTAGTTGTCGGTATGGGCCTTGGAACAATGATAGAGAATCTGGCAGGCGGTATTCTTGCAGGAATAAGCATCAGGTCATTCTTCCTGATATACCTTGTAGCTGTTGTTGCCGCAATAGGCGACTGGATCATACTCCCGAAAACAGAGCCGGTCGGTTCAGTGATTCAGGAAAAGAGATCAGGAAGAGAGAACTGGAACTATGGACTGATGATATGGATGCTTTGTATGGCTTCTTTCATGCATACACTGTTCATCAATGCCTATAACACAAATATCAGTCTATACATACTTGAGAATATTACTGACAGCACTTCAGTCACCGGAATGGTCACTGCACTCAACGCGGCATTCGCTCTGATGACAGGACTGTTATTCGGAAAGATCCTGAATAAAGTGGGTAAGCTCACTTTGCCGGTTTCGATCCTGATAGCGTCACTTGGTTATCTGGTGATAATGTTCGTTCCGGGACTTGCCGGAGCTTATATCGGCAGCGCTCTGTGCGGAGTCTCTTTGAGCAGCTTCATGGCATGCTGCTCTTTCCTGATATCGATTACAGTAAGTCAGGAAAAGGTGGCCGGTGCCAGCGGGTTATTCTCAATATTCGGCAGTGCTGGTGGGTTCATAGCACCTTTTGTTCTCAGCTTTCTGGCGGGGATGCTGGGCGGCAACACTGCTCAGAATCAATTCCTTGCAGCCATGGGTGGAATGCTGATACTGGCGATAATCATGCTCTTTGTCGTAAGAAGAGGACAGGATTCCCAGATGCAGGAACAATAGTCACAAACAAAATAAATCAGATATTGGAGGGAGAATTGATATGGCAGTCATTACGATTGACGGTAAACGTCTGGAAGTGCAGGAAGGTAAGAATGTACTGGAATGCGCTCTGGATAACGGGATATATATCCCGCACCTGTGCCATCACAAAGATCTGAATCCTCTGGGCTCATGCCGTATGTGTGTAGTGGAGGTCGATGGTATTGAAGGGCTGACCACATCTTGCACATTGAAGGCGAAGGACGGTATGGTGATCCGCACAAAAACACCTGAAGCAGAGCGCATGAGAATGCTTGCTTTGGAGCTGCTTCTGGCAGGACATCCTGAGGATTGCTCAACCTGTCCTAAGTATGGTAACTGCGAGCTGCAGATGCTGATTCAGTACATCGGACCTAAGACCGGAAGAATGAAGATGAGGGTCAAAGGATTCCGCCAGAATGAAGAAAACCCGCTTATAGCACACGACATGAACCGCTGTGTGCTGTGCGGAAGGTGTGTTCGTGCCTGCGGGGAACTACGCGGAGTGCATGTACTCGATTACCGCAAGAACGATACGGAGACATATGTCGGAACTTTACATAATAAACTGCTGACAGACGTAGACTGCAGATTCTGTCAGGCTTGCGCGGAGGTCTGCCCTACAGGTGCGATCCGTGACAAGCTGGCAAGCCTTGAAGTCAAAAAAGAAGAATACACTGTCCCTTGCCGTGCGGAGTGTCCGGCACATACAGACATACCGCGTTATATCCGTTTCCTCAAGACGGGAGATTATGATGCTGCAGCAGCAGTCATCAGAGAAAAAATACCGTTCCCGGGAATCCTCGGATACATATGCATGCATACATGCGAGTTGAAGTGCAAGCGCAAATATATCAATGAAGCAACTTCGATCCGCGAGATAAAGCGTTATGCTGCTGAGAATGACACCGGTAAATACTGGAAAGGCAAAGGCAAGCAGCTTCCTTTCACGGGTAAGAGCGTCTGCGTAGTAGGTGCAGGTCCGGCAGGCCTGACTGCAGCTTACTATCTGCGTAAACAGGGGCATACTGTTTTCGTCAAAGAAGCAATGCCTGAGGCAGGAGGAATGATGAGATACGGCATCCCTGAGTACCGCCTGCCTAGAGATCTGATCGATGCCGAGATCAAGGTGATCGAAGATCAGGGCGTTGTGATCGAAAGAGGTGTCAGAGCAGGTAAGCCTACCGATCTTCTTAAAGAATACGATGCGGTACTGATGGCGATCGGGAGAATGGAAGGTTCAAGACTTCCGATCGAAGGAAATGATCTGCCGGGAGTAATTCTGTGCTCAGATTTCCTGAGGAATGCTTCTATGGGAAAAGATACCGGTATAGGTAAAAAAGTTCTCGTTCTCGGCGGCGGCAATGTTGCTTTTGACTGTGCCAGAACAGCGGTCCGTGTCGGAGCAGAGGAGGTACACCTTGTCTGCCGTAAAGCAAGAGACGCAATGAGAGCAGATGAAGAAGAAGTCACTCTGGCAGAGGAGGAAGGAGTCATTCTCCATACAGGAAGGACCTTCGAAAAGGTCGTAGGAGAGGATCACGTAACGGGTGCTGTATTCATGAACATTACTTCATATACATATGATGAGAATGGAAGAGCCAGCATTGTAAAGGATCCGAATTCTGCGCACGTGATCGAGGGCGATACGGTCATCTTTGCAGTAGGAATGAAGCCGGATCTGGGAGATGATTTTGATCTTGAAATCGGAAGAGCAAAAAGCATAGCCGTAAAGGATATGGAGAAGGATCTCGCGACCTCTGCTGAAGGGATATTCGCTGCGGGCGATTGCGTATATGGAACAAAATCCGTGATCAAAGCGATCGCTTCAGGACGTGAAGCCGCGGCAGAGATCGACCGCTATCTCGGCGGAGACGGAGACATCAGCGAAGTGCTTGCGCCTGTTCAGGAACATGATCCGTGCATAGGCCGGTATGAAGGCTTTGCATCTGTTTCGAGGAGAAAGAACGAAATGGAGCCTGTAGAGAACAGGAAAGACAACTTCTGCCTCGTAGATCATGGTATCTGCAGCTCAGAGATCGGTATTGAAGCCGGAAGATGTCTGCAGTGTGATCTCCGACTGGACCTGTCAAAGCCTAGAGTCTGGGGCGATTTTACGGATACCGGAAAGGAGGCTTAAGTGATGTATAACTGGAACAATGAAAAGAACCTTACATCAGACGATGTCCACAAGGCTATTGCAGACACCGGGCTTCGTGAATACAGCCTCGGCAGGGAACTGCTTTCTGATCGTATTGCGGCTGCTGTAAGCGCCGGCAAGGAGGAAGGCTATACTCCGGGAGTCGTGTGCGCTCTTTATAACTCAGACACAAAAGCCGTGCTGCTTCCGCTCCTTAAGGATGATACGGAGAAGATACTGAAGGGTATCTCATATGCCGCGATCGCTGTGGAGGCAGATCAGGCATTCCTGAACATCCCTGATTCCGCAGATGATCTGGCTGATCAGATAGCAGAGCTGTGTGAGAAATACAATGTGACTCTCGAGAAAGGTATCGTGGATGTACGTGCCAGACAGGGGTGTCTTATGATGCATATCGCGACAGCTGCTGATCTGGCAGATTGTATGGAAGGCGAGTATAAGCCGGGCATCTACGTTGCCGCAGAAGGCGCGGCTCCGGTAAAGGCCGACGCGGGAATGAAAGTCAGTGAACTGGTGGACGCAGGCAGCGCTAAAGCTGTTATCGCAGGAAAGCGTATCCTGACTCCTGCCGAAGCTGAACTCACATTGGAGGAGGCTGCCCCTGAGGACGGCTATCTCCATGCTGTAGGAGCATCTGAATGCATCATTCAGGCGGTATCCGGACAGCTCACAGCGTCAGGTAAACAGAGCTGCGGCAAATGCGTATTCTGCAGAGAAGGGCTTATCCAGCTGCAGTTTATGCTTAAGGAAATGACTTCAGGAAGAGGAAAACAGGAGCATCTGGATCTCATCAAAGAGATCGGCGAGGGTATGTGCACCTCTACACCTTGTACGATGGGACAACAGTCAGCGCTGATCGCTCTTACATCACTTGAAAAATTTGAGCCGGTCTATAAGGAGCACATAAAGAAGAAGTGCAGCATCTGCTTCAGCAAGGAAGCGATATACATCGATCCTAAGCTTTGTCAGGGCTGTACTGAATGTGCAGATGTATGTCCTAAGGACTGCATAGAAGGAAAAGCGAAATTCATTCATATGATCGATGACTTCGATTGCGATCTGTGCGGAAAATGCATCGAGGCATGTGAATATGACGCTATCATCAGGACGACCGGCAAAGTGCCTAAACTTCCGAACAGGCTTACCAAGGTAGGTAAGTTTAAGAGATAGGAAAAACTACAGGCACATATTTAAGTTATTTTCAGAAAAGCATAGTCTTTTCTGATAAGTAAATAATCGGTAGTAGCTAACAGGTATTTCAATTTATCAATGGGAAACAAAGGAGGAAATTGAGAGGAAATGAGTAATGAAGTAAAACTTAATGAGTTTGGCATGGAGCCGCTGAAGCCGGTTAACTATTTTGTTTACGGACTCGGTAACTTCGCGTCACAGCTTTCGTGGATGATGGTTAGTACATATCTTTCTATCTTCTACACCGACGTATTCGGACTTGGTACAGGAGCTGTAGCTCTGCTGCTGCTCATCGCAAAGGTATGGGATGCTGCAAATGACCCTATGATGGGTACTATCATGGAGCGCACACACACAAAGTGGGGAAGATTCAGACCTTACATAGTGATCGGCTCCATACTGCTCTTCATCTTTACGATTTTGACATTCTCTGTACCGGGATTCAAAGGAGGAGCTGCACTGGCTTACGCTTACGTCACTTATATTGGTCTCGGTATGTCTTACACAATGACTAACGTACCATACCTTGCACTGCCTGTAGTAATGACACGTGACCCTAAGGAAGTCAACAGACTGAATGCAGCTCAGATGATGGGTATGACGATCGGACAGATCGTACTTAACCTTTCTGTTCTTCCGCTCGTTACTTGGATCGGCAAGGGCGACCAGGCTCAGGGATATCATGGAGCAGCTATCATCCTCGCAGGAGTTGCGCTCCCGATCTTCTGGGCTGTAGCTTACTTCTCGAAGGAAAGAATTACTGTTGAAAAGAAAGATCAGGGCAAGGTAATCGATGGTCTCAAACTGATCGCAAAGAACAAGAACCTCGTTTGCGCGCTTGCTTATAGTGCGATCAACATGTTCGGTATCCTCGGACGTATCTCCGTAGCTGTATACTTCTACATGCACTGCGTCGGAAACTTCGCACTTATCACAGTCTTCATGATGATGCAGATGATCGTAGGAACCATCATCATGCCGCTTGCTCCGAGATGCTGCAACAAGTACGGTAAGAGAAAAACTGCTATTGCATCAATGCTTATCCAGGGATTCGCTCTGATCGGTATCTATTTCGGAACCAAAGCCGGACTTATGCAGAATATCCCGTTCCAGCTCGGAATGATGATATTCTATGGACTCGGATACATTGCAGGTCCTTCCGGAGCAGGTATGGTTATTGATGCTATCGATGACTTCGATGACAAGTACGGATATCGTAATGATGGTATGGCATTCTCCTTCAGCGGACTTGCCACCAAGCTGGGAACAGCTCTCGCTAACTCCCTGTTCCTTGTCATCATGGGTAAGTATGGATATGACGCAATGTTCGGACTTCTTGAACAGCTCGAGGGAGCTGATGCTGCGACTGCTGCTTCGATCCAGGAGCAGATTGCACACATCCAGTCCGGTATCAACCTCTGCGCAAACCTGCTGCCTGGTATCGTATTCCTTTGCGGCCTCATACCGCTGTTCATGTACAAGCTTGACGAACCTGGATACATGGACGGAGTAAGATCAAGACTCTCGGCAAGAGATGCTGCAAAGAAAGCAGCAGAAGCTTCGGCACAAGCAGAAGCTTAATGGAATCGTCCGGGAGAGACTTATGACTTTCCCGGAATCAGGAAACACTGTTCAATGACAACTCATTGAGCAGTGTTTCCTTCCATTATAGAAACAAAGGGTGTAATTTGCAATGAATTGTTAACTATAAAGGAAAACCCAAAATGAATGCATATGGATTAATGGCTGTTATAGGTGGGAGCATATGGGTCGTCATGACTGTAGTATATGCCATGAAATACAAGGAAGGGATCCGCGCAAGAAAATGGTTCGGCGTTATCGCCTATCTGGGTCTGGCAATGCTTATCGGAGGACTTCTTGAATACTACAAGGAGTTGGTGGAAAAAGTATCACCTTTCTGGGTCTTCGGCGGTCTTGTTATTTTTATCTATCTGACATCTAAAGTCTACGTATTTAATAATGTTGAGAAATGATGCTTCAGGTATACAGTCTGCGCAGAGGGAGATAATGTGCCCGCTGACTGTGGCCACCTGGCAGCATGAAACTTCCGGGTCTGAACATGCGATGAGTACCGGTTCATTGCAGACAAGTTTTTTATCTGCTTTGAAATCAAAACAGAATGCCCTGAGATCAGTATCGACACCTGCTGCTGTTCTTTTCACATAGGCTTCTTTGAGAGTCCAGAACCGCCAGAAGCACTCCTGTCTAAGCGATTCGTCGCTTTCGCATGACAGCAGAATTTCTTTTTCTGTGTCTGAAAGAGCTCTTTTGATCAGTACTTCAGGAAAGTAACCTGATGGTTCTGCATCTATTCCGAGAGGTCTGGTATCGAACGCACAGGCGACAAGTCCGGGACAGTGGGTTATGTTGAAACATATTTCAGCATGATCTATGAGAAAAGGCTTACCGTTGTCATCATATCCTATCACTGCCTCCTCATCTTCAGCGCGGTAAGGCAGCAGAAACAGCTCTTCAAGACCTTTGAAAAGAAGTGCACGTCCGAGGGCGTGCTCCTGCCTGCTGACATCTGAGACAGAATCGGATATGGGATCATATTCAGTATAGTAAATTACCGGCATTGTGAAGCGTCCTCCGGAAGATATATTGATTTCTCCACAAGTATATCACGCCGGAGCATGACCGTTTGAATATATTATCAGTAAAAAAATGTATCTGTATAAAGATAACGCTAGGATCTATTATGAAGTTTCGGGAAAAGGGGAAGCCCTTTTACTGATCCACGGTGTGATCACTGATTCCGCCTTGTTTGAGCAGACAGCACGCATTTTGTCTGCAGATCTTCAGGTCATCACGTATGATCGAAGAGGTAATTCAAGAAGCAGAAAGGATACAGGAGATCCGGATCATGAGGCATTCAGCCTTGACGAACAGGCGGAGGATATCCGCTCGCTTCTGGATGAGCTCGGTATCGGAAAAGTCATTATCGCCGGAGTCAGCGGAGGTGCGGTCATAGGAGAGTTTTTCCTTGAGAAATATCCCGAAAGAGTGGAACACCTTATTATGTATGAGCCTGCAATGCTCGGACACATGATGAAAGAGGACCCGGAGTTCAGGGAATGGTCAGAGAAGACGAAGGCTCTTCTTGATGCGGGCAAAGTCAATTCCGCGCTGCTGAGATTCTCACAGCACCTGGGACCGCATGATGAACTCAGTCCTGCCAAATCACAGGAGGTATCTGAGAGAGAATTAGGTAATATCGTATACGCTTTTAATTCGGAGATACCCGCTTTCCACTCATATATTCCAAATCAGGAGATCATAACAGCAAATGCTGACAGAATTACTTTAGCTGCAGGAGATAAGAGCGGTGATACTGCATATGTTCGCGAGGCCCGGCGCCTTGCCGGACTGACCGGCAGCAGAGTCATATTTTTCCCGGGAGGGCACAATCTTCCATACGACCGTCCCGCTGAGTTCGCGGTGTGCGTTATGGGAACTATCAAGCTAAGAAAGCATTTATTTTGAGTAATCAGACACACTGAAAACAGGTGTGCTGTTACTGATTATCACATATTTATATAATCAAATTACAAAGTTAAGTGTTAATAACATGAATAAGGAGGTCCACATTTATGAGCACATATAAGGTCTTTACGGTAAATCCCGGATCAACATCGACCAAAATCGCTCTGTTCCAGGGAGAGGAAATACTCTTCTCTGCTAACGTAAGCCATGATGCCGGAGTACTTGAGCAGTATAAGACACTGGAAGAGCAACTTGAATACAGGAAGAGCACTATCGAAGCGCTGCTCGATGAGAACAATGTGGATCTGGAAGGAATAGATGCCTGCGTTGGAAGAGGAGGCGGCCTGCTTGCGATGGAAGGCGGAGTTTATGAGATAGACGATATAGTTATGGATCATTCCATTCATGCCGCTAATGGTGTTATCCATCCTGCATGTCTCGGGCCGAGCATTGCCAAAGAATTTGCAGATGCTTACGGCGCCAGATCATTTGTAGTCAATCCGCCGGATGTAGATGAGTATCAGGATCTCGCGAGATTAACGGGAATAAAGGGCGTATACAGAACATCTCACCTGCATGCGCTCAATCTCAAGGAGACTGCTATCCGCCACGCTCACAGCAATGGCAAGAGATACCGTGACTGCAACTTCATCGTGTGCCATATCGGCGGAGGCATTTCGATCTCTGCACACAGATGCGGAAAGATGGTCGACGGTTATGATATCGTCGGAGGCGACGGACCGATGGCGCCTACACGCTGCGGAAGTATTGCAGTCGCAGATCTTCTGAAGTATGTGGAAGGCAAGGACCTGAAGGAAGTCAAAAAGCTTTGCACAAGAAGCGGCGGATTCGTGAATCATCTCGGCATATCTGACGCGATCGAGTTGACAAAGCGTGCCGCAGAAGGCGATGAGTACGCTAAGCTCGTCTGGAATACAATGATCTATCAGATCGAAAAATGCATAGGTTCCATGGCAGCTGTTCTCCACGGTAAAGTCGACGCGATACTCCTCGGTGGAGGTATGGTCTATAGTAAGGATCTCGTATCGCAGATCGAAGAAGCCTGTGGGTTCATCGCTCCGGTATGCGCTTATCCTGGCGAATTTGAGATGGAGGCTATGGCTGCAGGAGCAACCAGAGCACTAGACGGAACAGAAGCAATCAAGAAATACTCAGGCGTGCAGCAATTTACGGGTTTTGACTTCGTAAAATAAGGTCATCAAGACATTGAGTATGATGGGGAGGATCAGGCAATGTATAACTTTTTTATCAAAACAAATCTCATGTTCGGACGTGGGGCAGCAGACGCCCTTCCGGAATTGATCGATGGCTACGGACTCAAGAAGGTCATGATAGTCTATGACGCCGGAGTAAAGGCAGCAGGGATCGCCGAGAAAGTAGTCGCTCAGGTCGCAAAGAGCGGGGCTTCATATATCATCTTTGACGGCGTTATCCCGAATCCTACAAATGAGGTCGTTGAAGATGCTGCCAAAATGGCAAAAGCTGAAAAAGTTGAAGGATTCGTTGCGGTAGGCGGCGGCAGCAGCATCGACCTGACCAAGGCGGTCAACGTACTTATGACGAACCCGGGCAGTATCGGTGAATATGGCGGAATGAACATGGTAAAGAACCCGTGTCTGCCACTGATCGCGATCCCGACGACTGCGGGAACATCCAGCGAGATCACTAACGTAAGCGCACTGATCGATACACAGAAAGTTATCAAATACGTAGTTATAGATAACAAGATCGTTGCTTCCGATGTCATCTGTGACCCTGAATTTACAAGGACTGCACCTCCGGGTGTGACAGCCGCTACAGGTATGGACGCTATTACACATGCTGTGGAAAGCTACATATCCAATATGGCGACACCGCTTACAGAGTATAACGCTCTTAAGGGACTCAGTATTCTTCACAAGAATCTGCCTGCAGCAGTAAGAGACGGGAATGATATGGAAGCGAGAGAGCAGATGATGCTTGGCTGCATCATCACCGGATTCAGTTTTTCAAACGCGAACCTCGGACTCGTACACGGTATTGCGCACACACTGAGCGCTCACTTCGGTCTTGCTCACGGTATGGCTAATGCGACTGTACTGCCATATGTTATGGCATATAATGCTGACAGCTGCCCTGAGAAGATGGTCGATCTTGCCAAGGCTATCGGTCTTGAGCCTACAGGCGATATAGAGAAAGACAAATTACTGCTTTCAGAGGAACTGCTTAGACTTACCAGAGAACTTAAGATCAAGACTCTGTCAGAGCAGGGCATCAGCAAGGATGATTTCGATATGCTTGCTGAAGATGTGCTTAAAGAGCCTGTTCTCGGATTCAATCCTAAGCAGGGAGTTACAAAGGAAGATGTACTCGCTATTCTTGAGAAGGCATTTTAGGAAATCATTGAAGGGACGAATTTGAATGAGTAAATCAGAAAAGATCAAAGTATATCTGGCGATCGTCAGCATTTCATTCATCCAGGGACTCCAGTACTGCGTTTCACCGGTGCTGGGAGAGATCAGCGCGCATTATCCTGATGTTGATGTCAGCATGGTTCAGATGCTGATAACCGCGCCTGCACTCCTGTCGATGGTTGTCGCGCTCATTTCGGGTTGGCTGGTCGTAAAGATCAGCAAAAAGCGTCTGCTGATCTTCGCTGCTTTGGTTGCGGGACTGCTTGGTTTCCTGCCATTCCTGTCTGACAGCTTCTGGCTGCTTTTCCTGTGCAGAACAGTATTCGGAATCTCTCTCGGGCTTGCCACCGCGCTTAATACTGCGGTAGTCGCTGAGTTCTTCGAGGGACCTGCCCGTGTTACTGCAATGGGGATCCAGGCTGCCAGCGTAGGAGCCGGCATGGTGATCATTACTACAGGAGGAGGTCTGCTCGGAGCAGGTGGTTTCAGGGGAGCGTATTTCATTAATATAATCGGATTCATAAGTATGGCTGTCCTGGCGCTTTGCCTGCCGGAGACAGGAAAGGTCAAACTTGAAGGAAAGGAGAAGATCTCTCTCAACAAGCACGTGTTTCTTACCTCGGGGTTCGGCTTCCTGGAATTCCTGTTCCTTATCACTTTCACAACGAATATTGCTATGCATCTGAGCGGCGCACTCGAGGGAAGCAGCTCTGTTGCGGGTACGCTTACAGGGATATTTTCGGGCACACAGATTCTGATAGGGCTTGTGCTGGGAGTTGTGGCAGGTTTATTCAAAAAATTCACACTTCCGGCAGCGATGTTCTGCTTCAGTCTTGGTGCAGTACTGCTGCTGCTGTTTCCGGGAAGCTTCGTTATGCTGTCGGCAGGATCGATATTATGCGGACTTTCACAGGGCATCTTCGTTCCTACAGCGATGGTCGAGGTATCCAATGCCGTCAAACCTTCATCGGTAGCTATGGCATCAGCGACGTTCACATGCGCTATGTGTCTGGGACAGTTCGTATCACCGGTCATCCTGAACAATGTATCTAAGATTATATTCTCGGAAGTTACAACAACAAATGTTTACATCATTTCAGCTATCGGTATGGCGGCAGCAGGGGTTCTTGCCTGTCTCTGGAAGATCCGGGAGAAGGAATGATATAAATCAACTCGAATAAACAAAAACATAAAGAATCAACAGACTGACGGAAAGCTGCATAATGAAGGGAGGAGCAAAGTGAAAAAGAAACTGGCATTATGTACACCGATCCCGGAAAAGTTCATGAAGAGGATCGAGGAGGACTGCGAAGTCACAATTTGCGGAGAACTTAAGCACGGAAAGGGAAATGCTAAGGAAGAAGTTACCCGCGAAGAATGTATGGGACACGAAATT
The DNA here is from genome assembly GCA_045115935.1 of Anaerovoracaceae bacterium. Classification (GTDB taxonomy): domain Bacteria; phylum Bacillota; class Clostridia; order Peptostreptococcales; family Anaerovoracaceae; genus Crickella. The sequence goes on along the minus strand of JBGULF010000028.1, from coordinate 9,570 downwards.
GTAGTTCTCGGTGATGAATATGCAGGTGCAGATACGATCAAGGCATGGGCTGATTCGGGCATGAAATTCCTTGGTGTTGCCAAGGGAACTCCTGCTACAGTCGACTATGATGCAATTGAGCAGGCAGGTCTTCAGCTCTCATATACACCGGGAAGAAACAGAGTAGCAGTTGCGGAGTTCAACTTCGGACTCATGATCGCCGCTGCCAGAAATCTCGTTAAGGCAGCTATCGGTCTTAACAAAGGTGAGCATACAGGACCTGCCAAGGAAGACATTTATGATGTTCCTGACGTCAAGAATGTTACTTTCGGTCCTCTCGATGAAAATCATCCGTTCACAGACTACGGCGTAGGTTTCGAGCTCTACGGCAAAACACTTGGTATTGCCGGATACGGCGCCATCGGACGTGAAGTAGCAGTACGCGCTATGGCTTTCGGCATGGAAGTACTTGCATATGACCCGTACTGCCCTGCAGAACGCATCGAGGCTGACGGAGCTAAGAAAGTCGACCTCGACACAATGCTTTCTCAGAGTGATATGGTAAGTATACATCTGGCGGTAGCTCCTTCGACCAAGGGAATCGTCAATAAGGATTGGTTCTCGAAGATGAAGAAGAGTGCGATCGTGATCAATACAGCAAGAGCATGGGTCATTGACCAGAAGGATTTTGTTGAAGCTCTTGAGAGCGGACAGATCGGCGGCGCAGCAGTTGACGTATACTGGGAGGAGCCGGTACCGGCAAATCACCCTCTGCTCAAGATGAAGAACGTGATCTGCACACCTCACTACGCTGGACTTACAACTGATGTAGACGGATGGTCAGGCACTATGATGGGTGAGGAGGTCATCGCATACCTGAATGGTGAACCGAGAAAGTACATTTGGAAAGTTAAAAAATAACGGATAATACAGGAGGAAATCAATGGGTGCAAATACATTTTGCGGTAAGGAGAAATATCCTAATCTTTTATCCCCACTGAGAGTAGGGAACCTCAGACTCAAGAACCGTATCTTCGCTTCGGCTACAAGCCCTGCCATGATGACCAATGAAGGACATTTCACGCCTGAGATGGTTGCATACCTCGAAGAGAAGGCTAAGGGCGGCGCGGCATTAGTCATTTACGGAGAAGCTATTGTTCACTCGGCAACAGGTAAATCCCACAACAGACAGCTCCAGCTCGACTCCCCGGGAGTCAGGCAGGGCCTTAAGAATGCTACAAGAGCTATCCATAACGGAGGAGCCTATGCAAGCATCCAGCTCTCTCACGGAGGTATGTACGGAGGACTCGCCAGTGTAGGCGGTGATCAGGGCGTCTGCGAAGTAGCTTACGGACCAAGCAAATGCACAATGCCTGCAGGCGAAGTTGAAGAGATGCCTAAGGAACTGATCTATGAGATCGTTGAATCTTACGGTAAGGCAGCTGCACTCTGCAAGGATTGCGGCTTCGATATGGTGCAGGTCCATGCTGCTCACGGATGGCTGTTCTCTCAATTCCTCTCACCTGTTATCAATCAGAGAACTGATGAGTTCGGAGGCTCTCTTGAGAACCGCGCAAGATTCCTTATGATGGCACTTGACGCAGTCAGGAAGGCAGTAGGTCCTCTCTTCCCGATCGAGATCCGTATCTCCGGATCCGACCTCACAGACAGAGGAATGACAGACGAAGAGTGTATTGAAGTAGCCAAGATGGTCGAGAGCAAAGTGGATATGTATAACGTATCCGTAGGAAATCATGAGGATCCGGACATTTTCTGCAGAACACATCCATCAGCATTCTTCCCGAGAGGAGTCAACATCCCTTACGCTGCAAAGATCAAGGCGGTAGTCAGCAAGCCGGTCAACGGCGTCGGCTCACTGAATGATCCGGCACAGATGGAAGAGTTGATCGCTTCAGGACAGGTCGATGCTGTTGCTATCGGAAGAGCGCTCCTGGCTGATCCGTATATCCCGTACAAAGCGACATACGACCTTGCTGACGATATCACACCATGTCTCCGCTGCTATGAGTGCTTTGGCGAGACAAGCAAGAGCGAGAGTGTCAAATGCACAGTTAACCCGATGATGGGTGAGCAGCTCTGGTGCAAGACAGGATTCAAGCCTGTTGAGAAAGCAAAGAAAGTTCTGATCGCGGGAGGTGGTCCTGCGGGAATGACTGCTGCAATCACAGCTGCTAAACGCGGACATGATGTCACACTTGTAGAGAAGTCCGAGAAGCTTGGCGGCAACCTCCATCCGGCAGGAGCTGCTTACTTCAAGGAAGATATCCGCAAGTTCAACGCTGTCCTGCAGAAGAGACTCGCTGCTTCCGGCGCTAAGGTCATCATGAATACTGAAGTAACACCTGAATTCGTTGAGGAATTCGATCCTGACGCACTGATCGTTGCAATCGGCTCGAACGAGTTCCGTCCGGGATTTATCAAAGGCATGGATCAGCCGCATGTTGTTATGGCTATCGATGCTGAGCTCCATCCGGAAAAACTCGGCAAAAAGGTCGCTATCATGGGCGGAGGTCTTGTAGGTTCTGAAGCAGCAATAGGCTTCAAGCATGAAGGTCATGACTGTGCAATAATAGAGATGCTGCCTGCTGTAGCTAAGGAAGTCAACTCATTCTACAGGGGCGGACTCATCGTCGAAGTCGAGAAAGCTGCTGACATCTATGTCAACACCAAGGTCAAGGAAATCGTACCTGAAGGCGTCAAGGTCGAAGGTCCGGACGGCAATGAATTTGTGATCGAGGCGGACTCGGTAGTATGCGCTCTCGGATTCAGAGCACCTTGGGCAGATGTAGATAAACTCTGCGAAAAGGTAGACGAAAGTTACGTTATTGGCGACTGCAAGAACGTTGGCCAGATCCATCTGGCAACTAACCAGGGATTCTATACTGCAATGTCACTGTAATTAACTAAAGGAGCTGAAAAAATGAAGTACGAAAATATCAGAAAACAGGTACTGGAAGCTATTCTTGATGCTGTAGATCAGGGCCTTATTCACGGAACAAGCGGCAACATAGCCATGAGAGATCCTGTCGATAGAAATATCGTTGCGATCACACCGAGCAGCATTCCTTACAAGGGAATGACAACGGAAGATATCGCTATTGTAGTTATGCATGAAGACGGAACTAATGAGTGGATTGACGGAAACTACAAACCATCATCAGAGGTTCCTATGCATACTGCAGTAATGCGCGCAAGAGAAGATGTCAACGCTACAGTTCATACTCACAGCATGTTCGCGACGATCATGGCTATGGGCGACAGTCCTGAGCTCCGTCCGATCACACCTCCTCAGTGCGAGTTCACACCTGTTGGGATCGTGCCTTTCATCATGCCTGGCAGCAATGATGTAGCTGACAAGGTCGTTGAGACTCTTGGAGAGAAAGGCAGAGCCTGCCTCATCAAGAATCACGGAATGTTCACTTGCGGTAAGGATATGAAGAGTGCTATGCATGCGACTGTTTATACAGAAGAGATGGCACAGACAACTTATTATGCTAAGGTGCTCGGAACATACGAGCCTATGTCTGAAGAAGCTGACAAAAAGATGAAAGAACTGATTGCAGCGGATCAGGCAGTATAATAATTTGGATATCAGGTAATTGCGAAGGCTGCAGCCCGTTTAACGGGTCCGCAGCCTTTGCTGAATAAACAGGAGCAGTAATGGAAACGGAAACAAAATATGTTCTCGGGATGGACTGCGGTACTACCAATATCAAAGCAGTCATCATTTCAGATGCCGGGGAGATAGTAGCCGAGGCATCGAGACCGAGTACCCCGTTATATCCGGGGTTAGGTATGCACGAGCAGGATGCAAATGACTGGTGGAAAAACGCGTCGGATATTTTCAAGGATCTTATGATACAGGCAGGTCCTGAGAAGAGTAAAAAGCTTAAAGGTATCTGCATCAGTTCCCATACAGTGTCAATGCTTCCTGTCGATAAAGATGGTAATGTTTTGCGCAACGCATTGATATATCAGGATGAGCGTTCCAATCCGGAACTGCATGATATTATGCATATAGTAGGAAGAGAACGGTTCATCAATATAGTAGGCGGTCAGCCTTCAGTTGCATTTCTGCCTAATAAGATACTCTGGTTCAAGAGAAATGAGCCTCAGCTCTTTGCGAGGACCAAATATATTATGCAGGCAAGTTCATACATAAACTATAAGCTTACCGGTGTATTTTCATCTGATCTTGATCAGGCGACCCGTACTCAGTGCCTTGATATCAATACTTTGAAATGGTCTGATGTTATCGGTGACGCGATCGGAATAGATCTTAACGATATCCTTCCTCCGCTGTACGGAATTGATGATATCATCGGAGGAGTAACAAAGGAGGCCAGCTCGCTTACCGGAATTCCTGAGGGGACCCCGGTGCTCGCGGGATGTTCTGATGCCATAGCTGCGATGCAGGCAACCGGAATGTGCAGACTGGGTGAAGTTGGTGAGTCTTCAGGAACCTCTTCGCTTGTGTTTGTTGGAAGCCTTGATAAGAGTGAACCTAATGTGCCGGTAGTTACAAGACCTTGTACGATAGATGGTATTCCTTGGATATTCGATGCTCCGATAACCACGACCGGAGCTAGCATTAAGTGGTATATCGAAAAAATGGCAGGAGAAGAGAAGCTCTATTGCACAGCGAATGGTATCAATATCTTTAATTACCTGAATGAGCTTGCTCTGAAATCCGAACCCGGCAGTGGTAAGCTGTTCTTTTTCCCTTATCTGATGGGTGAAAGAGCCCCTCTTTGGAATGATCATGCCAGAGGGATGTTTATCGGTCTTACTATGACAAACAAAAGAAGCGATTTCATCCGTGCGGTATTTGAAGGAACTGCCTTTGCTCTCAGACATGTTATTGAAACTGTCAGAGAATCCGGCGGCCGGGCAGATCTTCTAAGAGTATGCGGAGGCGGTGCCAAGAGCAGATCATGGAATATGATTAAGGCGTCTGTACTGAATATGCCTGTATATGTCCTTGACGACAGTTCCGGTGATGTCCCGGTAGGGGACTGCCTCATTGCAGGTCATAAATTAGGGCTGTTCCCTGATCTGGAGAAAGCTTCTTCAAAAATAATCAAGGTCAAGGAAGTGATAATGCCTGATCCTGAATGGGCAAAGGTCTATGACAAGCTTTATCCACTGTTTATCAGCATGTATGAGCATCTGGATAAAGATCTTGATAATCTCAACCGCACCGTGCTTTAACGGGGACGGATCCTGATGCGGACAGCGGGTTTTTCTTATGAAAAATCCGCTTTTTGTAGTTGCACGAAAATGCAGATAAGATAGAAGGGCACCATTTCACTATGGTAGAATCTTTGTAAAGGAATATGCAAATCGAGTCCGGAATGTGGAAGGCGACAGGATTGAAGTAGTAAGAGGAACAGGCGGCAATGATCAGATTTGAAGAAATAACAAATAAAAATATCTGGAAGGTTTGCACTCTGGAACCTTTTGAAAACCAAAAGGAATTCGTTGCAGAGAACATACAGAGCCTGGCAGAGGCTTATGCTACCAGAAATGAAGGCAATAATGTTCTGCCTCTTGCAGTATACAATGATGACGTGCTTATTGGTTTTGTCATGATTGGCAAGGGAACAGTAGGCAACGAAGAAGAGAGCAATCTGATCAAAGAAAACTACTGCTTCTGGAGGTTCATGTGAACCTGAAAACAACCGTGCAAGAGAGATCTATCAAAAGTACGGCTTTGTGGAAAACGGTGAAATGTGCGGAAATGAGATCGTTGCAGTGTATGAGCTGTAAAGCCATATCGAACTGTTTCATCAAAAATCGGGCTTTGAAAAGTCTGATAAGTTACTGACAGGAATTATGGACGGATATGCATATAAGGATTACTGGATATGTGAGGAGCAGGTATCAAAACTGTATGGGTGGGATGATGATAATTGAAATAATAAAAAATAGATTTTATCAGAATATGATGAGGCATCCCGATTTACAATGGGAATTCGTCGAAGCTCGTTTAAACGAGAACACCGAAGCTATTGAGGTGCTCAGGCAGATGGAGGAAAGCGGCGGCAAGCCGGATACTATCGGATTGGATGAAGAAACCGGTAAACTCATTTTTTGCGACTGTTCAGGTGAATCTCCTGCTGGGCGCAGAAGTCTGTGCTACGACGATGAAGCATTAAAAAAGCGTAAAAAGAATCCTCCTGAGGGAAGTGCTATGCACCAGGCTCAGGATATGGGAGTATCCATGTTAACTGAGGAGCTTTACAGGCGGCTGCAGGAACTCGGTCAATTTGATCAGAAAACGTCAAGCTGGATAGCTACTCCTGATGATATCCGCGGCAAGGGCGGCGCATTGTTCTGCGAGCGGCGCTACGGCGTTGTGTTTACATTTCACAATGGTGCAGATTCATATTATTCCGTACGTGGATGGCGCGGTTATATAATGATTTGACAAATTCCGGCTTGTCGATGACTAGCAGGTGGTTGGATGAGTGGTTGGATGAAAAAAGATGGCGTGCTGTCCTCCTTTCATTTCAACGTGTTCAGCGATAGCTTGAGAATTCGATCCCCCTACGCTCCACCATGAGGAATTGTCCTGACGACTGACGAGCGGAAGCGAAGCCAGAGTCATGGAAATTCCTATACGCAGTACGCCTGCGATTGGCAAGCCATAAGGCGCCGACAGAGCAGGTGCGTACGAGCCGTCCAGACCCGTTGAAAAATCAACGGGTCTATTCTTTTGGCGGTGGTTAGATGTGATTAGAGCTAAACTATGGGCAGAAAATGCCGTACAGTATAACTCAAACGCTGTAATCCTGAATCTTGCAATTGTTGCAAATGTTTTTTACATAGCCGGCTCGTATCTCGGAGCGACTTTGGCCATCAAAAACGGAGCTAAGATCATACGCCCAATTATGTTTTGCGTAGTAGCTCTGCTTATTATAAAACTCATTGTTGATTTAATAGTTTAATGGAATCAGATACATTGCTTTATCAGATGACGGAGCAGCAATAAGCCGTATTGAAGACATTCCTGATCCGTGTCTGCGGTTCCAGAGGTAAAAATGGTATTATATATATGGATGAAACAAAATAAGAAAAGAGGGTAGAAAAAATGGGAAAACATTCAAAGGAAATTAAAGCGCCACGCAGGCATGTGATCGTCGACAAGGTGCCGGTGATCGCTGCGATCATCATTGCAGGAGTAGGCTCGTACGCGTCGATTGCTATTGCCACTCTGCTTGATGGCATCATTGCGGCAATAGTCGATTCATACCCTCAATACCCTGAGCGGGGACCGGTTGGAATCATAATAGGCGCAGCGATAATAATGCTTCTGTACAAATTGTGGTTCAGGCCTGAATTTGAGGGACAATGTATCGGCGGCAAACCGGGCAAGGGGTTTCTCCTTGGGTTGATCTTCATAGCGTATTTTGCGGCAGCCATGTTGATCCCGGTAGAAGGAGTGAAGACGGTATTCAAGATGCCTTCGTTTGCAATGACTTCGCTGGCATTTATTGCAGGCATAGGAGAGGAACTGTGTTTCAGAGGGCTGTTTCTGGGAACTCTTATGCGGCAATGGAAGGACGATCACAAAAAGATGATCATCGCGGTGCTCCTGTCATCGGCGTTATTCGGCGCTATACATCTGACTAATATAAGTGCAGGCGCGGGCGTCTTTGTATCTGTTATGCAGGCAATAAGCTCAGGATTCCTGGGGGTAGCTTTCGCCGCGGTATATATTCGAAGCGGGAACCTGATCGTCCCTATTGCCTTTCATGTGCTGACTGACATAATGGCATTTGGCACTAATACAGCGGTCAATGAGAGCGGCGTAGTAACAGGCACCTATCAGCTGGGGGATGCAATAGATGATGTGATGTGCCTGATACTTATGATCATAGGCCTGTGGATGCTGCGCTCCGGCGTATTCGAAGAGATACGCGAAGTCTGGAACCGGAAATGGAGGCGGCAGGAATGAATTATGAAAAGAATAGATATCTTTAATTTGCAGGGCTTACGGATTTGTTTTGGTGGTTGATAAGGTTCCCTGCGAATCATACGGCGCTGCCGGAAGAAACGGCAACTACTCCACTAACTATCAGAATACCGGAAGAGAATTAATGACACTAGACGAAGTGCGTATGCTGTACAACAGATACGCGCTTCTTTTTTATCCGTGGAGAACGTCCGGTGATGGATCTCAGCAGCTTATGTGCTAAACTATGGGCAGAAAATGCCGTACAGTATAACATAACGCAACCAGTACGAGCGAGTGATTGGATGAGTGGTTAGATGTGACTAGATTAAAAAAGAATACCACATTGACATGTGATTGCGAAAGTGGCAATATATTATCATAATTATGATAATAGCACGAAAGGATTTAGCCATGATACAGATAAGACCGGTCTCTGATCTCAGAAATAAATTTACGGAAATTGAGGCAACTGTAAAAGAGGGTAACCCGGTATACCTTACTAAGAATGGATATGGTTCGATGGTTGTGCTGAGCCTTGAAGCTTATTCAAGATTAACTTCATATTATGAATTGCTTCTGGACCAAGCTGATTATGCGGCCGAGCATGATTCCAGACGAATGACACATGAGGAGGTCTTTGGAGGAATAAGGGAGCGTATAAATGCCAAATAGCAAATACAAGCTCAGATACTTGCCTCTATTTTATGAGGACCTCAATGAAAAGGTCGAATACATTGCTTTTGAAAAACGTAATCCAGCTGCTGCCCTAAGACTTGTAGATTATGTAGAAGCAGCTATACTCGAAAGACTGCCTATCGCAGAATCTTTTGAGACTTATCCTTCTATGTTTGAAAGAAAGCACCCCTATTACAGAATCTATGTAGACAACTTCATTGTTTTCTATGTGGTAATAGATGCCGGAGGGGGTCAAAAGATAATGGAAGTTCGTCGTTTCCTGTATAAAGGGCAGGATAGAGACAGCATGATATGATTATAGGAAATATGGAAAACACCAGACCCGTTGAAAAATCAACGGGTCTATTCTTTTGTAGCTTCAGCGCGATTAAACCACCGGCTATGCCGGTGAGAATGAAGAGCTTTAGCTTCAAGAAAAATACCTCCAATGCTAACATGAGAGTGGCTACCAACCGCATCTCAGAGCAAAGGAGGTAATAAACAATGAGTAAAAATGATGACATAAATAGTTTATCACATTCAAAATGGCGATGTCATTATCACATAGTATTCGCACCGAAATACAGAAGACAGGCAATATACGGAAAAATCAAAGAAGACATAGGAAAGATCATAAGACAGCTGTGTGACCAAAAGGGCATAGAAATAATAGAAGCTGAATTATGTCCGGATCATATCCACATGCTGATCAGCATACCGCCGAAGTACAGCGTTGCGCAAATCATGGGATATATCAAAGGCAAAAGCTCGCTCATGATTTTCGATCGACATGCGAATATGAAATACAAATATGGCAACAGGCATTTCTGGTGCAGGGGTTATTATGCTGACACTGTAGGACGAAACAAAAAAGCGATACAGGAATATATACGGAACCAGCTGCAGGAAGACATTGCCAATGATCAGATATCGCT
>JBGULF010000027.1:0-14867 GCA_045115935.1 Anaerovoracaceae bacterium | reverse complement strand
ATAATCGACACTTGTAGCATACAGATCCAGAACCTGTCTATACATCACCTTCTCTGATGATCTGATATCGCGGATTCGTTCCAGAAGCTCATGCCAATAGTCCCCGCCGCCGAGATTCTTGAGTTTCTCATCATTCATTGTAAAGCCTTTTATGAGATACTCCTTAAGGTGCTCCGTCGCCCAACGGCGGAACTGGGTAGCTGTCAGAGAATGGACTCTGTATCCCAAAGATATAATCATATCTAAATTGTAGAAGGGAATTGATCTGGCGACTTCTCGTGAACCTTCTATTCGAACTTGTCGGAAATTCCGACAGGTTGATGCTTTGTCCAATTCATGTTCATCATATATGTTTCTTATATGCTCAACAATATTAGTACGTGAAGTATGAAAGAGCTCCGCCATTTGTTGCTGACTAAGCCACACAGTCTCATCCTCAAATCTGACATCAACCCTGGTATGGCCATCTTCAGCCTGATAAATCAATACTGTTGTATCCTGATTACTCATCACGTTCCCATCCTCGTATATGCTTTTCGTATTCTTTTTCTCTATATATAAGAGTATCAAATATAACGGAAAGAGAAAAGACGCGGTGCGTTTTTGCATCCGCGTCCCCCTGTTTCGATGGCTCAATCATATCTAGTTTTTTTGATTTTTCAACCAGCTTTCTGTGAAGATTTCATCAACGGGCTTTTTGTATTCTACATTGTCGACAATGTCGATATCACTTGAAGAATACAATTTGCGAAAGCCGACATTTTTCAACAGTTACAGCTTTTGTATTTTAGCCACGACCTCGATGTGTGTCGTCCTTGATAGAAAAAACTTTTTTGACCGGGTAGAGGTATATGGAAAAAATACACGTTATTATGCATACTTTTGCGCCAATGTATATTGATGAATAAATATGCAAAGGGCTGAAAATCAGTCGTTTTTGTCCTTCCTGTGAATAATTGCCTGCAGTTTGAGCGTCTTCCAAAAGTACTTACTGTACAAGCCCAAATGAGCAATTTATTTCAAATACAGATACTTTTCATCAAAGATAAGTTCAAAAGGTTTGTTATATAAAGTGTCAATCCTTGTACTTATCGGTACCTTTAATAGCAACATTTGTAACTGCACGTTCCTTTGTACGCAAGGACTTCTCTTGACTTCTGATCATCTCAATATCATAGAATCCAAAATCAGTAAGCTCTTTCTCTACCTCTTCGAAGTCCCTTCCAAGGAAATGTTTCTCTGTCCATGCAATTGGAAGATCCTTAATGTGTTTCGCCTCCGACTGCTACGATGTCGTAGTCATTGGCTGCAACAGCTTCGATGCCGGCCTCAAGCGCCTCTGCGATAGAAGCTGCAGACATACTTGGTGTGCCGTCCGGAAGTTCAAGTACCTGCTCTGGCAGATACGGTACATGAACGAATCCTCCACGCATGTCAGGATATTTCTTGTCGATCAGATACAGCAGTCTGTACATGATGTCATTGCATACATAAGTACCTGCTGAATATGACAGTCTTGCCGGAATTCCCTTGTCCTTCATGGCTTTGACCATTGCTTTGACAGGAAGCTTTGCAAAGTACGCATTCTCCCCGTCCCTGCAGATCAGCTCATCAAGTGGCTGCTGTCCCTTGTTGTCAGGGATCCTGGCATCAATCAGATTTACAGCTACCTTCTCAATTGTCATGCCGGAGCGGCCACCTGCCTGTCCGACGCAGATGACAACATCAGGATGATTCTCTTCGATTGCCTTTGAGAGAACGAGCCCATCATCAACGAATACTGTTGGTACTTCCAGCTTGATGATATCAAAACCTGCGATATAATCCGGAAGCAGCTTGACTGCTTCGTATGCTGGATTGATTACCGCACCGCCAAAGGGATTGAATCCTGTGATCAGTAATTTCATGATAATTCTCCTTTCAATAGACCTGAGGCTCAGGGATAATGACCCGGCCTTCTTCTATGATCTTGCGATTATCAACAAATATGTCTGGTTCGAAAGTAACCAGATCAAAGTGGCTGCATGCTTCCTGCACTCCGCCAAGTGCGACATTACGGCCAAATCCTATATGGAATGTCCCGTAGGACGATTCATCTTCAATATAGCAGTTTCCCTCACATTTAGACAGATAGTTGAGTCCTATGCCGAGCTCTGCAGCTATATACATACGCTCATCCTCAAAGCTCTCAAGGTACTCCTTGAGATGCTTTCCATCCGGAGTCTGCTCTATTTCAGTGATTTGTCCATTCCTAATCTCTATACGGAAAGGTTTCTCGACCTTGCCGATATACCCCAGCGATCCGTCGAGAATCAGTGTTCCCGTTGTTTCGGTTTCTTCTATTGCGACATATATCTCGATCGAAGCGGAAGAGAATCCTCTGCCTGCTTTGACATCGCCGTTGAAGAATCCAGCGTAGCGGTTGCGCTTGTAGAAGCGAAGATCTGTACCGAGCTTGGTTGTTACGTGTACGACCTGACCGCTGTCGATATATCTCTTGATAACATTGGCGATCATCTTGCTCTTCTTGGTATCCATCTTGATGAATTCAAATCCGAGCATCGACTTGCCATTGTTAGTTGAGAGCGGAAGGGACAGGAACTTGCTGCCCCTTCCGATTGCTCTCTTTGCCGCCTTAGTGGTTACGATTGAATAATCCGCTGCGCCAACTATAACGTTGTAATCATCAAATATTGTCTCTTTCTCATCGAAGAACCCGCTGACTTTCTTGCCTTTCTCTTCCATGACCATGAGATCAACGCTTCTGGCACACAGTTCAAAGCGCTGTTTCATGAGGTGAGCTTCTTCTATGTGTGTGGTCGTGGTCACTATCAGGCAGCGTTCGCCTCTCTTGAGGTGAAGCCAGTCCTTGGCGATAATGTCTGCGCCCTCACTCATCTTGACAATTTCCTGAATCTCATAACTCATAAGCGGGCCTTACTCTTCTTGAATTTATTACTTTGCAATGATCATGTATGCGATCTGGAATGCAAGGAGAAGTGCGGCTGGAACGAGCTGGTTCTTGATAACGCCGAACTTATCCTTCATCTCGAGCATAGCTACCGGTACGATGTTGAAGTTAGCAGCCATAGGTGTGCTCAGTGTTCCGCAGTATCCGCAGGTAAGTGCTACCATTCCGATGATAACAGGATCTGCACCGTATGCGAGTACGAATGGAGCTCCGATACCTACTGTGATAACTGTGATAGCTGCGAATCCGTTACCCATGATAACTGTGAACAGTGCCATAGCGATAGCGAAAACGATGATTCCGACATTTACATTGCCCTGTGGGATTACCTTTCCTACAAGTCCTGCGATTACATCGCCAACTCCGGCAGCTGTGAAGATAGCACCGAGAGAAGCGAGCAGCATAGGGAGCATTGACAGAGGTCCTACCTGTGAGAGCAGTCTCTCTGAGTCTGTCAGGAATACAGCTGGCTTGTTGTCAGGGTTGAATACGATCAGCAGGATGATGGAGATGATGATTCCGGCGCCGATACCAACCATAGCTCCGAGCTGTGGCAGGAAAATAGCGAAACCTACTGCGCAGATACCGATTGACAGAGCCGGCAGGAAGATCTTCATTCCGATCTTGTCAAATACACTCTTGGAGTACTCTTCTGTAGGGTTTGCAGTCTTACCAACGCCAACCTTGTGAAGAATAGCAGGGATTGTCATGATGATAATCAGAGCACCGTCTACCATTGGCGGGATCCAGCGTCCGAAAGCAAGTACAACACCGAGTGTGCACCAGAATACAGCTGTTCCTACTCTGTTAGGATTCTCTTTGTCTGTTGCGTTCTTGATACCTGTATATAATGTGATGAGACCGATTACGATATAGATGATCTCCAGTAATTTCTGACCAGTTGTTACGTCAGCACTAGTGAAAAATGACATTGTACGAGCCTCCTTTCTTATTTCTCTTCTTCAACTGCAATCTTCGCGATGTCCTCGCCATAGTACTTCTTAGCGAGCTTCTTGTCTCTGATGTAGTAATATACGATACCAACTATAACAGCGAAGATAGCTACAGGGATTTCAGCCTTAGCGAGGTCGATCAGTTCAACATGATATCCAAGTGGCTCGAGTGTGGACTGAACAAGCAGGCCGCTTGCTCCACCAACGAACAGTACCTGGCAGAAGAACCACGCAATGTTCTCCATACCTGATGCCATACCCTTGAGGTTGTCCATGTAATCCTCGTTAATCTTAAGTCCGCGGGACTCGATGGAACCTTCCATCATAGGCATGATAACCGGTCTTACGAATCCGGCTACACCACCGAAGCTTGCGTTGAATGCAGCGAATACAGCTCTCATGATTCCGTATGCGCCAATGATCTTGCCAGGGCTTGCGTTCTTGACCTTACCGATCAGTGCAGCAGCTGCATTACGCAGACCGTTTCTCTCAAGAGTTCCGGTTACCAGCATGATCAGAATGAAGATAGCCATGCTGCGGTTTGCAACGAATGATGTTCCAAGTGTCTCAAGAAGTCCTGTTACACCGAGGCCGCCTACAAGTGCTGTTACGATAGCAGCAGAGATTACGATGAGGATCGATTCCAGCTTCAGTGCGAATCCTACGATTACGATCAGAACTCCCAACAATTTGATTAGTGCCATTGTGTTCCTCCTTATAAAATCTTGTAGAGTTGTGATATTGATTTAGAAATAACGGATAGGATTATATGAACTCTGATCAATCCACAAAGATTGGTCTCTTCCTTGTCAGTTCAGCCCTGACATCAGAATCTGAGAAGTTCCACTCTTCACGATAGACCTTGTGAGCATTGCGCAGGCTGCCGATGATGGCTTTGTCATGCTCAAGATGTGCTCTTGCGCAGCGGTTGAGGTACTCACCCTGTGCCGTCTCGTCTGCAACCTCACTTACATAATCCAGGCTCAGGATCCATGGGAATCTAATCGAAGGATATCTGTGTTCAGGATTATACGGACTAGGTATCCAGTAGTTGATCATGTTCTTATAGTAAGTAGCCGGGAACATCTTAGGCATCCAGCCGTGAGCGTATTTCTCGAACTGTCTTGCCCAGAGCTTGTTCTCGCGGGTTACTTCCTCGTTATCCAGATAGTTGTCAGCGATAACATCCTGGATGCGTTCATTCAGCTTGATGTTGTATGCGTATTCATCTCCGGTGATGTGATAGAAGTATCCATACAGAAGTGAACGCGGCAGCCAGAATCCTCTGAATGAAGGTGATGTATAGCCGGCGAACTGCTGCTCCCATTCATGGCTAGGAACGCCGTGATTATCTATCAGCGCATCAGGCAGAAGTGTCATGAACAGCCTTCTGAGACCAAGCGCCTCGGTATGGATAGTATCCATCTTGAAGTGATCATGATAGAACTCCTTGCCGATAGCATTGAATCTTGCGATATGAAGCTTCCAGGTCGGGTTGTCCTGCTGGAGTTCATAGTGCAGAGCCGCACCATCGACATTATCCATAGGGACGATCGTCAGGTTCATCTGCTCTGTCAGATCACTGTACTTGTCATTGGTCAGGAGCTCTCTGAGCAGCATGAATGCCTCGTTGGTGCTCGAAACTTCATTAGCATGATGTCTGCAGATGATGAGTTCTGTCTGATGAGCTGTGATCCTCTTGGTTCTTGATATATATCCGGTCCTGTCAGGTCTGAGCTCTATAGCATAGTGCTCCCTGCCTGTGTAGGATTTGGTAGTGCGGAATACGTTGAGACCTTTGACGTGCTTGAGCTGGTCAATGATCTCCATGCACCTGTCATATCCGATAAGATCGAACTCAGAAATATCGATATCTCTGATATCTACGTCCTTAGGAATCTCTGCCGGTGCTGTGACAAGGATGACATATTCCTTGCCGCAGGCCTCAAGAACAACTTCACTGAAGCGCTCTATGCGCTCTGAGATATCAAGCACTCCGTCTGCGAAGAGCTTTGCATAACTCTCGATGAATTCCTCAGGAACTCCCTCTACAGCAATATGAATGCGGTTGCCTGCATCACCTCTTGAAATACCTGTGACATATACATCGACGTCTTCTCTTCCGAGTGTCGCGCAAATCCGGCGATCCGCTGACTTGACGCAAGGCTCATCAGCCTTCCTTCCGAATACGGAAACCTTCATGTACGGCTTGCCGGTACGCTTGCGTATCTTAGGATATACAAGACCCGGAGCATCTGTAAGAACACCGCCCTTCTCGTTGCCGTAGTTCTTGAAGTAGTCTGTGATCATGAAGTAGATATCTTCATGAAGTGCATCAAGTGATGAATTCAGATCCTCTCTTGATGTGAGTCTCTCGTCAGGCTCACTCAGATCGAGATCGAACTGAAGTCTTCCGAAGAACGGCTGAGCAGCCATGAGGTCTTTGCCCTCCGTATGCTCATCCACATAAGCACGGAGCTCAGTCAGAACATCGCCCTGGATGATATCCCAGACCTTCTCTACATCAGACTCAACACGCTCATCTAAGGTCTCAGCGCCGTTGACTCTGACCCTGAGGTATCCAGTCATCGGATGAACTTTGCCCATGTCCTTGTACTGGTCGATGTAAGGTCTCTCTGAATAAGCGACCTTGTATGTATCTGTCAGGATCTCATTGCCATCAGTGTCAGTAACTCTGACGAGATATGTGATGTCCTGATCGCCCTCATAGGCTCTGAATACTACGTCATCTCCCTCAATGCCTGTAGTTGCAACGATAGTATCCTCTACCGGGTACAGCTCCTGCAGGAATCTGATCGGCATGTCATACCAGTGGTCCGGATTGCCGCCGACATTGTTATAATTAGGAATAGCACCATCTTCGTCCTTCCATGTGGTCTCTCCCGGTGCCAGGAAAGGCTTGAAGGATATCTCGAACTTGCCAACTTTCTTGCCTGCAAGTCTTGGCAGGATGTCTTCATCGATCCATGAGTAGCCCTGCTTGTAGGAGCAGAAAACACGTACATCAGTCGAGGCTGCACCTGCTGCTTCCAGAGACTTCGTGATCTTATCAGCGATCTCGGCTCTGACAGTCTTGTCTTCGCTTACAGCGATCCTTACCTCAACAGCATCTCCACTCTTAACTGACGGATAGACCTTCTCAGCAAGCATTCTGTCAAGTGTATCAACTTCCCATTCAATGTCATATTCCTTGGAATATCTGAGTTCATCATCCTTGTAGCTTACGAACTCTGCCTTAGGGAAAGCCTTCTCTGCGATGGCCTTCCTTGTCTTGATATCCGGATCAACATACGCAGTTGTCTCAGTATCACCCAGAATGCCGAGTGCAGCGAGCTGTCCGTCGAGAGTCCTCATCTGGAATGCGTCAGCAATCTCTGTTACACGGTCAGTCCATGTGTCAAAGCATCCCTGCTGCGGGAATGTCTCACAGATTTCAGCGACAAATCCGACAAGTTCATCACCACTGCCTGAGACTGTTACTCTTACTCCACCATCCTTGTTCTCCTGGACCATGCTGCAGGTATCTGCGTTCCTGAAGACGATACAGTTGCCTGCAGGCTCTTCCTTGCAGAGAAGTCTTCCGCTGTATGCGGTAGTCTCCATGCCAAAGCGGAATGCAAGGTTGCATGCTGCAGCGACAATGCTGTCATCTGCATCCTCTGCCATGACGAAATGTACATTCATCTCATCCGGCAGCTGATCCATGTTGTTGTCTTCAAGAATCGCTCCCTTGGAGAAGACTCGCTCAAGGCCTCTCTTCCTGCGCCAGTCGAAGTCCTGGATAGGCTTTGCGGAGTCCGAAGATGCTACGTAATCAGCAGGTACTGTAACCTGACTTGTCTTGGGCTCTATAGCTGCGAAGTGCGCAAAGTCTGCCGGTACCGGAGTTCCTTCTGTATAAGAAGTTACCGGGAATTCAGCTGCCTCTGTCTGGAAGCCTGTTGCGCGTGCATATTCAACTGCCAGTTCCTTAGCATGCCAGTCCATGCCGCGCTCAAGTCTTATCTTGTCTTTAAGCTGCTTATTCGTAACAATTCCTCCTTTCTTCATTTGATGTCTGATCATGGATCAGACTGTTCAGTAATTGCAGACCGCACTGCATACTCTTGTACGGACTGCGGTCTGTTTTTCAAAATCATTGTATCTTTCAGCATCCAACTTGTCAATTATTGTATGATTTGAAATCCAATATTGTTAACGTGCCCCTGCTTTGAAAAATGTTCTTTAAATGAAAGTGCAGAAATGTTATTTTTTTGTTAGAGCCTAATTGCCTGTAGCAATTATTCAAGGAGATTTGTACAAGATGGCGACTAAGAAAATCAGCACGAAAGAAAAGATAATAGAAGCCGCATGGGAGCTGTTCATGGAGAAGGGTTACGATAATACGACTCTGAATGAAATCATTGAGCGCGCAGGCACTTCTAAGGGAGCTTTCTATCACCACTTCCGTGCCAAGGAGGACCTGCTCTTCAGGATGGCATGGTACTTTGACAGGAACTATACTGACTGGACCGAGACACAGGACATGACGCGCAACAGAGTCGATCTTCTCCACGATTACGTCCTGTATTCAACAGAAGCTGTTGAGAATTCCAGGTATAAGTCCTTCCTCCCAGCACTGTACGGATTCCAGGTAATGACCGAAGGAAACAGATACATCATGGATGAGAGCCGTGAGTATTTCCAGCTTATGTACAAGCTTCTCAGAGAAGGGATACAGGCAGGACAGATCAGGGATAACCGTTTGCCGCTCGACTATGCAAGGAACATTGCCGCTTTGCACCGCGGTCTGACATACAACTGGTTGCTCTCACACTGCCAGTATTCATTGGTGGACAGTGTCGACGCACTATTGACACCATACCTTAACTCAATACGAATATAGAATCGAGTAGGGGCTAACTTGTAGCCCCTCTCACACACCGTACGTGCCGTTCGGCATACGGCGGTTCAACCCAATAAGTAGTAATCTACACAGCTGAGAAGTCCTCGCCTTTGATATGCTCCCTTTACGAGAGACAGTGAAAAACAAAACACTGTTAATCGCGAAGGGAGTTTTCTTATGGACAGGAATAAGATTCCAGCAGATGTGAGGCTACACTATCATTAAAGAGATTCTGTACTACTTTTTTGCTCCACCTCGTAATCCTCACTCATCAGCACTTCTTCCGCAATACCTTTGCTTTCGGGACAGTTCTTCTTACCATACTTGGAAGATGAAATACAAGTCCAAATTACTTTGTTATATTTGCTTCCGCTGTGCCAGTTTCGTCTTGTTAAAGAAGCCCCGCAGAAACCGCATTTGATCATACAGCTGAATGCGTACCGTCTGCTGAACTGTTCACGATACTTGCTGGGATCCATATTGGCATTCGTACGGCATCCGGCTCTCTTTTGCAGGATTGCCTGTGCCTGTTCCCATGTTTCTTCGGATATGATCGGCTCATGATGATCTTTCATAAGATACTGATCGGCTTCTCCCTGGTTATCCAGGCGGCGCTTGGAAATCGGATCCACTGTAAATGTCTTTCCCTGCAGGAGATCTCCTTTGTATTTCTCATTCTTTATAATTCCAAGTACCGTCGTATCATGCCAGGTTTTGCTTCCCCTGCCGGTTAAGGCGCCCATCTGCTCCAGCTCTCTGGCAATCACATGAGCTCCCATATCGATTGATTTCAATAGATATTCACCGGAAATACGAATGCTTTGCAGGTATCGGAGAACAAGATCTTTATCGTCATAATGGTTCGCTGCCATATCAGCGCATCCAAGGATAATATGCAGAGGTGTCCGGATATCCTGGGACATCTCGAATATCTGCCCAAGCCTTGAAGGATGGTCTTCATCAACGCATTCGTTCAGAAGATCATTCACATCAACCCCCAGTATATCGGCCAGTTTCGGAAACAGTGCGATATCCGGGTAAGACAGATCACGCTCCCATTTCGAAACAGCTTTATCAGTGACGTTCAGCTTTTCGGCAAGCTGTCCTTGTGTCATATGATTCTGTGTCCGAAGGGAGCGGATATAAGATCCGAGTGTAGATTGTTTCACTTATATGCACCTCCCGCGCAAAACAATATCATCCGGGAAGTACCGGAGCAATCGACTGTTGGTTTACCAACATCTGCTTATCCTTTTATATTGGCACAAGCAAATCCAATGACTAATCTTAAGATAGCAAGCTGTCAGCTGTAATTCCCATAAGCCGCTTAAGCTATCAATCATCACCTTTCCCGCCCCTATGATAAGGTGCTTTATCTCTCCACACTACACCATCTTTTGTATGATAACGTTGTTTATGGGCTGGAACATCATTTTCATGAGGCGTAGCTCTATTGGCCTTTTCAACGATGTCTGCTATGGCTGAACTTATATCAGCCATAGTTGAATCGGATGTGTTAATGTCAGAATTTGTCTTGTGTACACTATTACTTGCACTGCTTTTAGCATTACTATTTCCTCTAATAGAGGATATGATTTTGTAAGCACCACTCGCCGCAACACCTGCAATTTCCAGAGATTCTACAGGATGCTCAATAATAAACTTTCCGACTTTCTTCAAGCCTCTTATAAAGCCTCTTTCCTTGGGAGGTTTCCATTCTTTAAGTACCTCTGACTTACTAAGTAGTGTTTTCCGAATCACATCGCATTCCTTACGCAAGGTTTGATTCTTAAAACTTTCTGTAACCAGGATCTTTTAATTTGATTAAACTGGTTTGCTTTCTTTGATGCCCGGAATGACAGACAACGAAAAAAAATCAGTTTTAGAAGGGTTTTCAAACGGTAATATAAAGATCGTATTTGCTACTTCTGCTTTCGGAATGGGAGTAGATATAAGTGATATTAGGGTCGTTGTAAATTATCTTATCTCTGAAACTGTTGAGCAGTATTATCAGGAAGTTGGCCGTGGCGGTCGAGACGGGCAACCAGCATATGGGTATTTGCTATACACAAATCAATCTAAACGTGGTCGAATGATGTTGCTCAATAACTCCCAATGACTAAATTGATTTTGGCAAAAAACAGCGGGCGTCACTGTGACGCCTGCTGCATGAAGTTCTTCCTGTATCTTCCCGGGGGAACACCGTAGGTCTTCGTAAACATCCTGATAAAGTACGAGAGATTCTCGAATCCCGCTTTCACAGCCACAAGGCTGACGGGATCCTTCGTCTCCTTGAGCATATAGGCGGATACCTGCAGGCGGTATTCATTCAGAAAGCTGATAAATGTCCTTCCGGTTTCCGCTTTGAACAGGCGCATGAAATGTGAGTCGCTGTAATCGGTCAGTGAGGCGACATCATGTATCGTGATCGGCTGTGAACTGTGTTCCTTGACATAACTGATCACTTTTTTGAGTGCTTCCGAATGATCCTTCTCATCTTTTTTTGAGGGATCTTTTTTATGTTTGAACAAAGCGTATAGAAACAGGAACAGGCTGCTTTTAACCCTGAGGGAATACCCTGGTACACGGTCTGTGCATGCCTCGTCTGCCTGGTCAAGACAGGCAGATACTTCATCCCAGAAAGCAGTTCCGGGCCTGATTGGTCTTTCGAAGAGGAATCTGTTCTCCTTCATGGGAATGATCACACTGGATCTGCACCAGTCATTCTGTTCCGTGCTGTCGAGCAGGTCCAGGGAAAAGATGATGTTTTCATATTCCATTGGTCCTCCGGTGCTGCCGTCGATGCTGTGGAGCTCGCCCGGCATGACGGGTATGATACATCCGGCGGATACTTCATAGGGCTTCATGCCTACGCTGACAGTGCCGTTTCCTTTCTTGATGTAGATGATCTCCATCTGTTCATGCCAGTGCATGGGGACGGAAGGGAAATCCAGCGGGATCGTGCAGAGATATGTATTGTAGGAGAATCCAGGCTGCTCATGGAGCTTCGTTTCGTGATATTGTATGTATTCTTCTATTTCCATGATAGTATTATACAATTTTATGCGGATATTATGCAAGAAATCACTATTTCCTTCAACTATAATGCAGTTGTGAAGTAAGGAGGTAGGAATATGCTGACAAAAAACATAGCAGATTACACGAATAAGCGCATAGAAGAGTGCACGGATCTGGAACTGTTCAATGCAGTGCTGAACATGAGTGCCGACCTGATCAAAGAAAACGGGTACAACGAAGGGAAGAAGAAGCTTTACTACATTTCAGCGGAATTCCTGATTGGTAAGCTCCTGAGCAACAACCTGATCAATCTCGGCGTCTATGACGACGTCAGGGGACAGCTTGAAGATGCCGGCAGGAACATTACCGAACTTGAAGAGTTCGAGAATGAGCCTTCGCTCGGAAACGGCGGCCTCGGCAGACTGGCTGCGTGCTTCCTTGATTCACTTGCTGCGCTCGGCCTCCCTGCAGACGGGATCGGTCTAGCGTATCACTGCGGACTGTTCAGGCAGACGTTCACTGACGCGAAGCAGTACGAGATCCCCGACCACTGGCTGAAGTGGGGTACTGAAAGCTGGATGAAGAGAACGGACACACACTACGACGTCTGCTACAAAGGCATGAAGCTGCGCAGCACGATGTATGAGATCGCCGTTACCGGATATAACGGCAAATGCGGCAGACTCAGGCTGTTTGATACCGACAGCATCGACGAAAGGCTGATCTCTGATTCCATCCATTTCGACAAGAAGAAGATCGCGAAGAATCTGACGCTGTTCCTCTATCCTGATGACAGTGATGAGGAAGGCAGGATCCTGCGCATTTATCAGGAATACTTCATGGTATCCAACGCAGCACAGCTGATGATCGACGAATGCACCGCAAAGGGATCCGACCTGCATGATCTCGCGGATTACGCTGCAGTACAGATCAACGACACACATCCGACACTTGTCATCCCGGAACTGATCCGCATCCTGACGGAAAAAGGCATTTCTTTTGAGGAAGCGGTAACGATCGTCAGGGATATGTGCGGATACACGAACCATACGATCCTGGCGGAAGCGCTCGAAACATGGCCGAAGAACTATCTTGATGAGACAGTGCCGCAGCTGAGCGAGATCATCTGCCGGCTGGACGCGATGGTCAAGGAACAGTACAGCGAACCGTTCGTCCATATCATTGATGAGCAGAACAGGGTCCATATGGCTAATATCGATATTCATTTCTCCCATTCTGTCAATGGTGTTGCCCGTCTCCATACGGACATCCTGAAGAACTCGGAACTGAAGCCTTTCTATGATATCTATCCTGAAAAGTTCAACAACAAGACGAACGGCATCACATTCAGGCGCTGGCTCGTCATGTGCAACAGGGAGCTGAGGGAACTGATCTCATCCAGGATCGGCACAGACTGGATCAGGAACGCGGATGAACTGGAGAGACTGCTTTCATACAGCAGTAACACGGAATTCCTCAGCCAGGTCCTTGACGCCAAACAGTCAAGGAAGAGCAGCTTCAGCGAGTATCTGAGGAAGGAAAGAGGCATTGAAGTCAGTCCCGATTCCATCTTCGACGTACAGGTCAAGCGTCTCCATGAATACAAGAGACAGCAGCTGAACCTGCTCTGTGCGATAGACATGTACTACCGGATCAAAGCCGGCAATAAACCGGAAAGACCCGTGACGGTATTCTTCGGTGCGAAGGCAGCTCCCGCCTATACGACAGCCAAGGATATCATCCACGCGATCATCTGCTTCAGCAGGATCATTGAGAAGGATCCGGAAGTCTCTCCTTACCTGAAAGTCGTCATGCTGGAGAACTACAATGTGTCACTGGCGGAAAAGCTGATCCCGGCAGCGGATATCTCCGAACAGATCTCCCTGGCATCCAAAGAGGCATCCGGCACATCCAACATGAAGTTCATGCTGAACGGCGCAGTCACCCTCGGAACGATGGACGGCGCCAACGTCGAGATCGCCGAACTGGTCGGACCTGAGAACATCTATACGTTCGGTCAGTCCTCTGATGAGGTCATCGGCCTCTACAAAAAGGGAACCTATAACGCGTACACCTATTACCAGGCTGACGCAAACCTGAAGCGTTCCGTTGACTTCCTGATCTCTGAAGAAATGCGCACAGAAGGTGACGAAATATCGCTGAACAGGCTTTACGATGAGCTCGTCCATAAGGACTGGTTCATGACTTTCCCTGATTTCCGTGAATACTGCACAGTCAAGAACAAGGTGCTGAAGGATTATGAGGACAGGGCTTCCTGGGCAGGGAAGATGCTGGTCAATATTTCGAAGGCAGGTTTTTTCTCAAGTGACCGTACGATCAGGCAGTACAATGATGAGATCTGGCATCTGGAAGAATCAGAACAGAAATGATCATTCCTGCGGAGACGATAAAACTGAAAGACATGAAGGAATACCTGCTGCGCTCCACGGAAGAATCCGATGCCGAACAGCTTGCCTCCTTTATCTATGAGCTGCATACGGAATGTCCGTATATGGTCAATACCCTGGATGAGATCGAAACGGACCCAGCACCGTACGAAGCCATAATCAGAAGCTTCAGGGAATCTGATCATGGATTCCACATCACCGTGTATGACGGTGAGAAGCTGATCGCAGCCGCCGGTGTGGAACCTGTCGGATTTGAGAGAAAGGTCATGCACAGGTGCACGATCGGTATAGCTATCAATAAGTCGTACAGGAATAAGGGCCTGGGCACACAGATGATCGCGTTGTGTATGGATCTTGCAGGTGCTCTTGGATATAACGTCATGGAGATGGGCGTCAATTCAAAGAATACGCTTGCGCTTTCCGTCCTGAACAGAACCGGCTGCAGGAACCTGGGCTATATTCCCAGGGCATTCAGACAGGATGACGGGTACGATGATGAAGTATACCTGTGGAAGGATCTGACCGAATAATAAGCGAAACTCCTGCATATTGTCATACAGTGAAGCCCCGTGATCTGTACGGGGCTTTGTTGTTAACAGGCTTTCTTTGTA
>JBGULF010000026.1:0-6101 GCA_045115935.1 Anaerovoracaceae bacterium | reverse complement strand
TTAATTACCCACTGTGGCGACTTGGAAAACCATAAAATCTGTTCATAAGCATCCTGACACGCGACTCTCAGTCCTGTTGGCGCAGGGTTACCCTTAATCCACACCTCAATATCTACACATGAAAAGCCCCATTTTTCTTCCAGCATAATAGCGAGTTTCTCAACAACGAGAGATCTCTTAGAAGACTTCTTTGACGTTTTCTTTGAACGATTCGCCTTTACATTTATCACAAGAAATCCGTCATCAGATAAGGCGTGTAAAGCACCATCAATAAATGGGCTTATTCTTTCAATATAATCCGCCTCTTTCCACACTCCATAATTTCTTTCAGCATTCGGATAAGGCGGAGAGCCATATATAAGCTTAACACTTCCAGCCGGCAGACTAAGTAACCCTTCAGATCCGTCAATACACTGAAGTCTGTATTTTTCTGTTTCAATAAGATTACTCACACTTATCCTCCTCAACCACTGATGCAATCCAAGCCTCTCCTAATTTTTGAAAATCAGGATTTACATCTATGCACAGATAGTGACGAGATGTTTTTTTCGCAACCACGGCGGTTGTGCCGCTACCCGCAAAAGGATCTAGAACAATATCATCTTTGTTTGTGCCAGATAGAATGAAAAATTCGACTAGCTTTTCAGGATATCGAGCGGGATGTTTAATGCCCAGTTCTTTACAAATGTCAATTACTGATCCCCTGCTTGCAGTATTTCCAGCAATAATAACACTTCCGGGATCTGCACCGCCTTTGTTATCCCATGGATGGCTGAGATCAAAATTATGCCTGCTAGGTCTAGTATTGCTATTTCTATCACCACGGTTACCGTTTTTCCCACTAACGAGCGCTTTCATATCATTGCTGTATGGTTTTCTTATTGGATCCATATTGAAAGTCCATCGATCGCTTTTACTAAACCAAAAACAGTACTCGTGTGATTTTTTTGTTCTTCCCATTGTTCCTCTAGAAAACACATTAGGAGGTGTTGCTGGATTGTACCATATGTAATCTCGTACAAGGTGGAAGCCAACATCTTCACATAATGCAACGACTAGCTTGAAAACAAAAATATTTTGGTATGGTCCGTCGAGTTTGTCGTTGATATTCAACACAAAACTGCCTTCATCCTTTAGAACTCTATACAATTCTTTCGCTCTTGGAATAAACCAGTCTACATAGTCTTTTGGCTGAACCTTTTTAACTATTTCTCCATAGTCTTTCACCTGATTAGCATATGGAGGAGATGTCATTATAAAATCAATACTCCCGTCCGGGACACTCGACAGCACCTCCAAGCAATCGCCACACATATATTTATCTACAAACGGTATTACTCTCTTATCCATTATTTAATCCAAATGTCGGTTGATTGTCTCATTGGGCATAATTATTCATATTTATTATACAAGAGAAGTAAAGCAATATAAAAGCATAAAATAACCAGCACCTTTGAAACGGCAGATTTTCGGGACAATTCGTCAATCCCTTGTGATATCATACTCATAAGCGAGCAGGATGCGGATGGTCAAACTTTATGTGCTGATTGAGAGCACCAACCACATCCCATCCCTCGCTTTTTTATCTGCCTGAATAATTCGGACACCCATATCCATATATCAGGCCGGATCCTCTGGCATAACTCTTCCTCCTGCAGACATCTCGGCTATTACCTTCAATGGTAATTACTGTCTTTCCATCACAAGACTCAACAACTCCTATATGATCAGCTACGCCATCACCTTCCCAGTCAAAGATAATGAAATCGCCTGAGTGCGGGATATAATTCCTGCCGGCCCATCTGTGCTGCTTCTTATAAAAGTCTATCCATCCACTAACAACGGCAGATTTCGGACAAATGCCGGACTTTATGCAACCGCATTCAGCAGCAATATATGAAGTGAAGCAGGCGCACCAATGGACATGGCTATTGAAGCCATACCATCGCCAGAACTTCTCTCCTCCAACATTACCGACTTCTCTTGCAGCTGCTTTTACGATCGCTTCTCTGGTAGGACTGCCGACAAGGTCGGGAATGAAGTATTCTATCTCTTCCGGGTCTGAGATGCTCGTGTCGGGACTGTTGTTGCTGAAAGTGATGATCCCGATACCGAAGAACACTAGCAATGTCATTGTGATTATCGTTGCTACGCCTCCCGCGCCAAGAGTTGCTGCCGCTGTTCTGGCATTCTCCCATAGGAACGTCATGAATCGAGACGCAGTGCTCGCTCTGCGTCCATTGGCATTGATCCTGCCCGTCCTTATGAATGATCGCAGCGGATATGCTGCGGTATCGTTTTTACCGACGATCCGACTTATGGCCAGTTCTTTCCTGGAACGCTGAACTAATTCATCGTTTTGGGGTGCAAGCTGCTGTTTTTTAGTGATCCTGCCTCTGTTCCGCTGAATTAATTCATCGCTTTTGCGAGTTGAAGCATTCCTTATACGACCAGTGAGCCTAGTTTCTTCGTTGTTGCGCAGGACTTCTACATCAGCGAGTTTTGCTTCCTGCTGTCTGCTTCGTATGGTCTTGACTCCCTGCTCCCTGAGAGCCTGCCGGATCTGTTCCTCGCTGCCCTGCGGAAAGCTTTCGGCTTCATGCGGCTTATTGCGATTCCGCAGAAGCAATTCAGTTCCTGCCTGCGCAGCATAAGCTGCACTATCACCGGCATAATGTTCAACCGTGGCCTGAGCGTATGTGTCTGCATTTTCACCATCCTGCCGGCCGTATATATCCAAAGCTTTCGATCTTATAGTCGCTTCCTTCATGTGATGCATATAACTTGCTGCTCTGTCCATAGTCTTTATGCTTCCTCTGGTCACATCTCTCGTCTTTATATCTGCCATGTTCTCCTCCTTTCCCAAAATGCAAAAAATGAAATCCTACAAAAAAAGCACTTTATTCGACATAAAATGCACTTTCCGTTTTTGACCTATTGAAATGAATGTAAGAATGATGCAATATGGCTTTACCAGCCGGCTGGGACACTACTAAAAGGATTAGGAGGTCCCGAAATGATAATGACATACGTTAAAGGAAAGTACCGGGTCGACGCAGAGAGCGATAATGCCCGGGAATTGATCAAAGAGCTTGCCCAGTGTATAAAAACGCTGTCGCAGGACCTTATAGCGATGGATGAAGAGAATGCTCACAGGCTGTCGGTGGCGATTACCCGCGATCTGCTGGATGCTTGCCCTGCACCTGTAAAAGAGCCATCAAATTAGAGTTCTTTATGTACCCGGAGCGGATAGGGTTATCCGCTCCGCTTTTTTATCCCTCGTTAGAAAGGAATTGATTGAACAACTCATCAAAGTCAGCGTTGTTCATTGATACTTCCCGTATCTTTTTCAGGACTTCCTGCTCATCAATGCCTTCACCCGGCTTTGTTGTCATCAGCTTATACAGTTTCGTATCCTTCGGGAACTTGTTCTCAAAAGGCACCAGATTTGATCCTACTTTCAGGAGGCCGTGACCGGCATCAACATTCGTAATATACGAAAGCTGCTCATTGGAAATGTTCAGCAGTTTTGCCAGCTCTATTCTGTCAGTTGCAGCCTGGTTCAGCATAACGATGAACTCAGAGTTTGAGAGCATTGTCCTGGCCGTGTATGACTGCAGCAAATCGGCTACGTTCTGCGTGATTCCCGTACAGAACGCTCCATATTTACGAACTCTCTTCCACAGCTTATACAGGAACTGCGCCGAGTACTCGTGCATGAACAGCAGATATATCTCGTCGATGATGATATATGTCTGCTTTCCTCTCTGACGGTTCTGCGTGATCCTGTTGAGGATGGAGTCCAGGATGACGAGCATGCCGATGGCTCTGAGCTGCTCACCGAGTTCAAGGATGTCGTAGCATATCAGGCGGTTGCTGGTATCTACGTTGGTCTGCTTCGCAAAGGTATTCAGCGTACCTCTGGTGAAGAGCTCAAGCTCAAGTGCCAGTGAATGTGCCTCCGGCTCAGGCTGCCTCAGGAGCTCTTCTCTGAAGTCCTGAAGAGTTGGAGGCGTGCCCATATAGTTGCCCTGCTTGTAGTAGCGGTATACGTTCTCAGTACAGCGGTCAATGATGGACTGCTGGCCTTTCTGGAACTTGTGGCCCGCTACTATCTGCTCACAGAGTGACTGCAGGAACTGTGACTTCTCTATGATCGGATCTGTCTCGCCATAATCCCTGGACATGTCCATCGCATTGATGTGATTCGATGATGTCGCGGATATCTCGATTACAGATCCACCAAGAGCCCTGACAAGATGCGAGTATTCTCTCTCCGGATCGACGATAATGATATCCGCATCCGTTGCCAGCATCAGATTCACTATCTCATTCTTAGCCATAAAGGATTTACCACCGCCGGATACACCAAGTATGAATGCATTGCCGTTGAGGAGTCTCCTCCTGTCAGCGATAATCATGTTCTTGGAGATGACATTGTTGCCATAGTAGATGCCATGACTGTCATAGACCTCCTGCACTCTGAACGGCATGAACACAGCAAGTGATTCAGTCGTTAGTGTACGAAATGCATCTATTCTTCGAACACCGAATGGCAGCGCAGTTTTGAGACCGTCCAGCTGCTGATACTTCAACACCGACATCTGGCAGAGTCTCTTTCTGACGATCGTGAGGATCTCCTCTGTATCATTGTCCAGCTGCTTCTTTGAGTCAGCTGTATGCACCAGTGTAAGGACTGCGAACATCATCCTCTGGTCTCTGGTAGTCAGATCATCAAGGAACTCCTTTGTTTCCTTCCTCTGCTGCTCCATGTCATACGGAACAACAGCAGAGAAGTTGTTGTTCATGTTCTGCTTACGCTGCCAGTTGGTTATATTCGTCTCTACGCCGAGCAGCCTCTGCTCCACTTCCTTTACCGCCTCATCGGTAGGTATAGGAACGACATCAATCGACAGCATCAGGTTGCGGCTCAAATCTGTTATTTCCGCAACCATGTCATCCGAGATATACGATGCGTAGTCCCTAAGCAGCAAAACACGACCAAACCGATTTCCGACTTTGAAATAGTCGCTGTTGTTCTCGTAGACATCCGGACAGATATAGTCACGGAAGTCATGCCCCTTCCTCATATGATCCTTGAGGTCAAAGTGATACGAGGTCTCTTCACCTGTCCTCATGAAGTCGTGGATGATGCGCAGTCTATCATTGGCAGATAGCTCGATACACTTTGAACCTAGCCTTGAGAAGTGAGCAGCCAGATCAGCACCTATCCGGGCAAAGTAAAGCCTGGCATCCTCGATGCTCTTACGGTTGACTGAGATGGTAATATACTTGTCCTGGATGATCGCATTGCTGCCTGTTGCTTTGTCAGTAAGCATGTCGTTATACTCCTTGCGGTAAACATCAAGAGGGTCATTCCGCAGCGGTATAAGGACCCGGTCTTTGAAATCTAGCATATTGAGACGACGGTTATTGATGGTGATTTTGGCAGTGCAGCCTGAATCGAGCGAGTTCAGCAGCTCTGAGTAGCCGAGGAACATCCCCGCCTTGTCATCTCTTGATGCGACCGCATAGTTTATATCCGTGAAGCGGTACATCTTGCTGAACTTGTTCTTCCCAGTCATAAAAATACCGTCAGGCCATATCGACCTGACGGGTATGATGTCCTGCACCCTTCTGGGCACAGCAAATTTCTCCTTGTCCTGCTTGAGGACATTAGTAAGTGTTTTGATCAATCGCTATCAGCCCCCTTCCCGTGCTTTATCTGCTTATTCTTCAGACCCTGCTTGCGGACTTTTTTCCTCTTATGCCTTGCTCCGCGTCTGTGGAAGCGATGCTTCTTGGCCGCTTCCGGTGACTCGTCTGCAAATAGAGCATAGTAGTAGTTGGTATTTCCGAAGGTCAGGATCTTAGGGATCATGAATGTCGACTTGATCCAGGCAGCAATGAACTTCTCTGCTGTCATTCCGTTGTACTTAAGGAATCCCAGCACAGCGAATGGAAAGGCTGCTACAATACAGAGCCAACTGGTGGTCTCAGTCCCGAGTATGGGATTGAGACCAAGGTAGATACCAACTGCCATGCCGCATGCGAGGACAGAAAAAAAGAACTGCCTCAGTGACAGTCCGAAGAACATTGAC
>JBGULF010000025.1:0-13378 GCA_045115935.1 Anaerovoracaceae bacterium | reverse complement strand
GAGGACAGAGTGATCCTCAGCGGCATCAAGAAGTACTACGATCCTTCTGAACTCGTTGGAAAGACTGCGATAGCGATCGTGAACCTTCCGCCGAGAAAGATGATGGGCATCCAGTCCAACGGCATGCTGATCAGCGCAGTCAACGAGTATGACGGCGAAGAAATGCTGAACCTCCTGCTCGTAGACGACAGGATTCCGGCAGGTGCAAAGCTTTACTAAAAAACGATAGGAGACAGGGGACGGTTCTCTGTCTCCTTTTTTCGTAGGAGACAGAGAACCGTCCCCTGTCTCCTTTCATCAGGATGCGTGATAACTGTAAGAGCTTCGATCCGAGAAAGAAGTTCGAGCAGGTCTATGCGAATGAAGAGGCCGGAGGCAGCATGGGGATAAAGATGATCATGGCAGAAGCCAGCGAGGTAAGATATACCACGATGTTCAACCTTAACAATCTGCTGATCCGTATCGGAAAATAATTTTTAACTTTTTTAATTCGTTCCGAGAAATTGTTTACAGACCTATTTTTGGAAGATATAATCAATATTGAAGAGTGAGATGATTTGGGTGCTCACCTCTTTCTTCATGCAATTCATACAATTAAATATGGCAACCTTATATTTTTTGTTGTCCCCTCTCGGGGATTTTTTATACCCGTTTTTTGTTTAATTTTTTTATAAAGGAGCGTGATCAATGAATAGTACCAAAAAAACTTTACTTACAGCCAATGTTAAATCTATCCCTTCTTATGTTGACAACCTTGCTTTTTATGATGAAGAGTCACGTAAGATCGTAGTCATCAGTACCCATGACTACAGAAACAGCAATTTTGATAACTGCACCTTCATCAGCAAGACCTCAGAGCTGACAGAATATGACTCTCTTAAGCTTATGAATCTTAACAAGTTCATAAGCTGCAATCCATCCTCACAGATAGAGAGATACATATCTTCTGCCCATTCAGAAAGAGTGTGCATCAATTTTGAGTATTATGTCTCAGCCTACATCATTCTGTATAAGAACTATAAGAGCTTAGAGACACTTGTAGAAAACAACTACATCAATTTCATAGACACATTTATAGACCATTGCGTAAGAGAAGCTAATGACCACCCTGGTACTATTTGCTACTTCAAATATGATATCCACAAGATATTCAAGCTCAGAAAAACAGTCTTCGCAATGTTTGAAGACTATATCAATGACTATAAAAACTATATGTATATCTATACAAACCAGAATGAGTATAAATATACAGACCAGCAGTTCAGAGTATTTCTCAGGACCCTGAAGCTTTTCTCCAAAGCACAGCCTGTTGCAAAGAAGAGATTTGTAGAGACTTTTGAGAAATTAAGCAACAGTGAGGCCATATAGCCTCGCTGCCCGCAATAAATAACCATCCTCACATTTTTCATGCCTGAAATGTGAGGGTGGGGTTTTTATACCCATTTTTTGTATTTCGTTTTGAGGAGGTGTTTTGAATGAAAAAGGCAATGGAAACTTTCAGAGAGGCCGGCATCTTTGATCCCGGCTATTTTGCACATAATACGGATGCGACAGACGGCAGCGGTGTTATAACCGCCATGTACGACATGACAGAAGACGACGGTACACTCATGACTTATGATTACCGTGCTGACAGCATATTAGAAAAACCGGACGGCCCGACGCTTTACACGATCGACTGGAGCGGAAC
This sequence comes from Anaerovoracaceae bacterium, assembly GCA_045115935.1. Lineage (GTDB taxonomy): Bacteria > Bacillota > Clostridia > Peptostreptococcales > Anaerovoracaceae > Crickella. The sequence continues at coordinate 11,688 of JBGULF010000025.1, read as the reverse complement.
CGCTCCTGCAGATGAGATCGCTCAGTATGAGTATTTCAGAAAAACGATAGAAGAGATCGCAGAGTACGTCGGCTCTGACAGAACGATCCCGATGGACAGGCTTCCTGCTCCGCTCGCGGCCTTTGCATCCATCTATCTGCTCCCTGCAGAGGCCTGGTATACAGCTGATGAGTCGAGATCTGCAAACGAAGACATGGATATGATCGAGGACGGATATTACTTTGATGACGACAGGCTTGCTGAGCTCAGGCTGTACAGGCAGGCTGTCGAGCTCGATGCGCAGACCCGTGCGGGTGCCGGACCTCTGGCTCACGATTTTGTGAGAAGATGCCAGAGGCTGCTGATGCTTTACAGCATGGACGCTCCGGAGCTCATAATCAGGAGCGAAGAGAACAAGCTGGCCTACACGATGACGGTCCATTACAGAGGCGACCGTATCACATATTAGAAAGGGGGTGAAACCGTGAGATATTACAGCATTATTCTTTCAGTTAATTCAGACCGGATCGAGGAAAAGGCAACTGTCGATTTCAAGGAATACCGCAGTGAAAAAACCTTAGCGGCCGTGAATGAGTATATGTACAGGCATGCGGAGAACGACGTGAGGTTCTTTGCATACAGAGAGGAAGGCGGCCTTACATATGCGGCTTTCACATACAACGAGCGGAGGAGCACGTTTGAGGAAGCATATGACTACATCAGGGATCAGCTTTTTACGCTGTTCAGGATCAGCAAGTTCAAAAGCGAGCCTTCCGAGATAACGATGTATCAGTTCTTTACCATGATCATGGAGGGAAGAAGAAGAAGCTACCTGATTTCCGGAAGGTATATCGAGGACTGCAATCTCGACAGGCTTTACCCGGACTGGAAAGAAAACACCAGAAGGCCGTGGGGCTATGAATTCTCGGAGATGCTCATCCCGGAGGAGGACATGGCAGTACCGTCCATCTATGATCAGGGTTTCATAAAGGAGCTGGCAAACATAGAAGAGAACGTGAATACATCTGCCTTCACGGGCAACCCGGTCCACTACGTTATTTCCGCCAGAAGCAGAGAGGCTGCTGAGGAGCTGACGACCCGTCTTACACACAGTCTGCTTAAGGCGGGAAGAGTCAGCGGAAGGCGTGTTAGCATCGTGCGTGATATAAGTCCGCACGTTTACACTAGAGACAATAAGCTTGAAGATATTATAGAAAACAACTACGGCGGAGTGATCGTCTTTGACCTGTCGCTGAGGTTTGCGCATGCAGCTGAACAATATGGAACTGCAAGCGAGTTCTTTGCGGACCTGTTCGCCAGATACCGCAATAAGTGCCTTTTTATCTTTACCTACAACATGGAGGAACCCGGTTTTGCCTTTTATGTGCTGAAACAGATCAGCGAAAAGGCCATCACCGTAGTTCTCCGGGAGGGTGAGGGCGACAGAAAAGCGGCTCTCAGCTATCTGAAATCACTTATCAGAAATTCCGAGTATTCCGGATATGCCGGCCAGGCCAATGAGTACCTGAAGAGGTTCCCGGCGGATGTTTACTCGCAGAGCGACGTGCTCAGGGCATTTGACCAGTTCGGATCCTGGTGCATCAACAGAAATGTACTGCACGCATACGATTATGAACTGTCTGACTCATTCATGCTGGAGAGGGACGGCGGCTCCGCGTACGAGAGGCTGAACAGCATGATCGGGCTGGATATCGTAAAGAAACAGATAAACAGCATCATCGCTTCGTATACAGTCGACATGGAAAGAAAAAATCGCGGCGGCAATAAGTGCAGGACGTCCTGCCTGCACATGGTGTTCAGCGGCAATCCGGGGACGGCAAAGACGACGGTCGCAAGGCTCTTCGCGGGTATTGCAAAGGAGAAGGAGATACTGCAAAGCGGTATCTTCGTTGAACGCAGCGGCGTGGAACTTGACAAGATCCCGGCAGAATATCTGATCCGCAGCGCATTCAAGGCAGCTGAAGGAGGAGTCCTGTTCATTGACGAGGCTTACGCGCTGCATTCCGAAGTGGCCGTCACGACACTGATCCAGGAGCTGGAAAACCGCAGGGACAAAGTGATCGTCATACTTGCAGGCTACAGCGAGAGAATGAAGGAATTCATGAAGCGTAATGAAGGTCTGACGAGCAGGATCCCGAACTGGGTGGATTTCCCGGACTACAGCGCGGATGAGCTCACAGACATCTTCAGGCTGATGACAGCTGAAAGCGGCTTCAGGGTGACTGATGATGCTGTGACAGAAGCTCACTATATATTTGAGAAAGCCCGCAATAAAGAAGATTTCGGCAACGGCAGATACGTCAGAAACATACTGGAACGGGCCATACAGAATCAGTCGGTCAGGCTGCTTGAATCGGCGGGGCAGGCTGAGGATATCAGAAAGCGTGACCTCTTCCTTATCACCAAAGAAGATATCTGCATGCTGGATGAGGGCCTGAAGCATGAGCGTAAGCCGGGGACCGCTGCTGAAGAGCTGGAGGAGATGATCGGACTTTCTTCCGTCAAGACAGTGATCCGCAAGGCTCTGGCGTGCTACAAGCTCAACAGGCTGTGCATAGACCGGGGCCTCCCGAGAGATAAAGCCGCCATGCACATGGTGTTCACCGGTAATCCGGGCACCGCGAAAACTACTGTTGCCAGACTTTTTGCGGAAATCCTTAAGGATGAGAAAGTGCTTTCTGCGGGAAGCTTTACAGAAGTAGGGAGAGCGGATCTCGTGGGAAGCTTCGTCGGGTCGACTGCTCCGCTGATCAAGAGAAGATTCAGGGAAGCCAGAGGCGGCATCCTGTTCATAGATGAAGCCTATTCACTTTGCGACGGACGTGAGAACGATTTCGGAGACGAGGCTATCAATACCATCGTCCAGGAGATGGAGAACCACAGAGATGATGTGATAGTCATCTTTGCGGGCTATCCGGAGCCGATGGAACGCTTCCTCGAAAGGAACCCGGGCATGAGGTCCAGAATAGCGTTCCACGTGCCGTTTGAAGACTACTCTACAGATGAGCTCTGCGGGATCACCGGACTCATGGCCCGTAAAAAGAATCTGACCATTACGGACGGAGCCATGGAGAAGCTCAGAGCGGCTTATGACGAGGCCAGGACTCAGGCGGACTACGGAAACGGAAGGTTTGTCCGCAAGATGCTCGAAGAGGCTGAGATGAACATGGCGGTAAGGCTGCTTCAGGATGGCCGCCTCGACGGGAGCACCGACCTGATAACGACTATTGAAGAATGCGACATCCCTGAACCACAGCAGAAAAAGAAGTCCGGGACAAGACAGATAGGATTCGCAGCATGATCATAGAATGACAATACGGAATGGAGGTTTTTATGATAACAGTACCATCATTTTTTGAAAAAGAAGGCAGGTTTGAAAAGCACTACGACCTGTTCTCAAAGCTCCTCAAGGACCGCATAATATTACTGTTCAACGAGGTGAACGACGATGCAGCAGCGGCAGTGATAGCTCAGCTGCTTTACCTCGAATCGGCAGATCCGGAGGCGGACATACACCTGTACATCAATTCTCCGGGAGGCTCGGTCTCAGCCGGACTGGGCATCTACGACACGATGAGAAAGCTGAAGTGCGATGTGTCCACGATATGCGTGGGCAGCGCCTGCAGCATGGGAGCGTTTCTGCTCGCTGCCGGCACAAAAGGCAAGAGGTATGCTCTTGCCAACAGCCAGATCATGATCCATCAGGTCCTCGGCGGCATGCAGGGACAGGCCAGCGACATAGAAATAGAGGCGGCTCACATCCTGAAAGTGAAAAACCGCCTCAATGAGATCCTTGCCGCAAATACTGGTAACAGCATTGCTGAGACTGAGGCTTCGACAGACCGTAACAACTGGATGTTCGGTGAAGAAGCCATGGAATACGGTATCGTGGATAAAGTCATATAAAGCCGTACTCCCTGAAAAGACTTTTGAAATCCTCCGGTATCACACCTGCCGGTCCGCGATGCAGTCTGCCTGCCGCATACAAGCGCTTGCCGTGACGGAGCTTTTTTATAGAAAAAGGAAATTTTAAAAATTTTCTACATAAAATGTCAAAAGCAGTCCCTTCATGTAGAAAAAACCGCCTGCTTTGGGTTTATGCATATGTATGCATAGTCGAAATCATCAGAAATCTGCCTATTTTACAATATGGAGTGGTTAACGATCATTGCTGAAGAAGTCCTGAAGGAAAATTTGCCTGGTTTTTTGCGTTGGGAGATGTGCGCGTGTATAGTGTGTGGATCCATTTTCTACATGAAATGCCGAAATTGAGGAGGTGATGTAGAAGAAAATGAAAAACTCCTTTTCGGCAACTGACCTCAGTCCCAAATCAGCTAATAATTATTCGATCGCGTGCATATATCTTGCTAAAGCAATATAAAATCATTTATACAGACTAGGGATGACTATCCTTGCCTGTTCGTCAAGTATGAACTCAACATAGTCGCGGACCTCATCCTCTGTATCAAGCAGGGCCACATACATCTGGTTGCCCATTGCTTCAGAGAAGATATCCGGCATGCGCTGGCACATAACTATCTTTCCGTCATAACGCGAGAGTATCTCGTCATGAGTGTGTACGTGCGTGAATCTGTCCTTGCGGCTGGCGAATACGCACCAGCGGTCAGGACCGTTCTTTCGACCCTCGCTCGTACCTGTGCTGATCATGTCTGCCCATATCTGATATGCATCAGCTGAATGCGAGAAGTTGATCATGTCCGGTGTGAACCCGCCGGCCGGTCTCATGTTGACCTCCAGCCCCACAAAATCACCGACATCGCCGAGACCTTTTCTTGCTTCAGTCAGCCTGAAGAACTCAAAGTGGATGAATCTGCTCTTCACTTTGAATTCCTTCAGCGCTTTCCTGCCGTAGCCGCGGAGCTGCTCCGGGACCTCTGGAAGCACATAGTAGACGGTTTCCGTTCCGTTGTTTACTGCATCGGCAACGTTGATGCACATGAATGACGACTCGAAGAGAGGGTCACCGTTCACATCACAGACCGCATCATAAGAGTAGATGTCTCCTACGACAAATTCCTCCATGACATAATCATAGCCGGATGTCTCATCGAAGAACGCCTGAAGATCCTCATCGCTTTCGATCTTATATGTGGAATCCGCGCCGACTCCGACATTTGGCTTCGCGAAAACAGGATATCCGCCAATCTCATCAAGAAACTCACGGGCGGCTTCGATGGTCGTTACGTGGTGCTGACGCGCGGAAGGGATCCCTGCTGACTTGTAAACCGGCTTCATGGCAGCCTTGCTCTTCCACAGAGCAAGCTCATCAGGCATGACTCCCGTAGTGACGTTAAAGTCACGGCGCAGCTTAGCGTCGAGCTCTAACCAGTATTCGTTGTTGGATTCTATCCAGTCTATGCGGCCGTATCTGAAAGCCAGGAACGCAACGGCGCGGTAAACCTGGCTGTAGTCTTCGAGAGAGTCGACCTTGTAGTATTCAGTCAGAGCATTTTTAACAGTGTCACTGAGCGAGTCATAAGGAGCATCGCCAATGCCAAGAACGGTCACACCGTTGCGGTGCAGCCTGTCACAGAAGTGCCGGTAATTCTCAGGGAAATTCGGCGCAATAAAAATGAAGTTCATAAAAAATCTCTTTTCGTCTCTATACCCTAATAACGTCGGATTTGATAATACAATATATAGTTGTGTAAATCTACAAAAAACAAATTATAAATTGTATTTTTTCACATAATTCATCGGGCGGGATCTTCTCCCATGCCCCGGCCTGCACCGCTGTATCCGATGAAATAATCTCGCATCGTAGTTTGAGAAAAATGTATAGTATAATCAAGAGCAGGAGACAGGGGACGGTTCTCTGTCTCCCCCGCAACATTGCGTTTATTTAAGGAGGGATCATGGCACATAACTACTTAGGGCTTTTCGATGTGATAGGACCTGTGATGGTCGGACCATCCAGCTCTCACACTTCCGGTGCTGCGACAATAGCCTGGATGGCCAGGCAGATATTCTCGGGCACCCCTGAAAAAGTCGTGTTTACACTATACGGTTCGTTTGCGGACACATACAAGGGACATGGTACGGACAGAGCTCTGATAGGCGGCATGCTCGGATACAGGTCCGACGACGTACGGATCAGAAATGCGTATATGTATGCAAGAAAAAACTGGATGAGAGTGGAGTTTATTCCCGATAAGGAAACGCCTGTCAGCCACCCTAACACAGTCGATATCTTTATAACGGGAGACGGCGAACAAGAGCTCCTGATAAGAGGCGAATCCATAGGAGGAGGCCGCGTCCGCATCAGAAGGATCAACGAAATAGAGGTAGACTTCACGGGTGAGTACAGCACCATGATAATCAGCCATCAGGATGTGACTGGAACTGCAGCTTACATTACCAAGTGTCTGGCTGAGGCTTCGGTCAATGTTGCGACGCTCAAGCTTTTCAGAGAAGGCAAGGGAATGAAGGCGGTCACAGTCGTAGAGACAGACAGCGCCATACCGGAAGAACTGAAGGATAAGATACTTCAGTACGAGACTATTACAGATGTTGATCTGATCGAGATATAAGGAGGTATGTCATGAACTGGGATTTCACAAATGCAGAAGAACTGCTCAAGCTGTGTAATGAAAATGACATGCCTGTATCCGAGGTAATGATCAACAGGGAAATGCAGCTGGGCGAGATAAGAAGAAACGTGCTGATGGACAGCATAGATGCATCGCTTCGCATAATGAATACAGCGGTAGACCGTCCGATAGCTGATCCTGTCAAATCAATGGGAGGGCTGATCGGCGGAGAAGCAAACAAACTCAGCAAACTCGACGAGTCCAAGATCATCTGCGGACCTGTCATCCATAAGGCGATAATCAACGCGCTTGCGGTAGCTGAGACAAATGCGAGCATGGGCGTCATAGTCGCGGCTCCGACCGCAGGCTCGGCAGGTGTTCTGCCGGCGGTACTCATGTCGCTCTATGAATGCTATGACATAAGCATAGATGCTTTGAGGAGCGGACTGATCAATGCCGGCGCGATAGGATACATCATCACGAGAAACGGTTCGGTATCCGGGGCGGAAGCCGGATGCCAGGCGGAGGTAGGTTCCGCATCGGCCATGGCGGCAAGCGCTCTGGTCGAGATAATGGGCGGAACGCCTGAGCAGTGCTGCGATGCGGCGAGTATCGCGCTGTCCAATCTGCTCGGTCTTGCCTGCGACCCTGTCCGCGGTCTCGTTGAGGTGCCTTGCCAGACAAGGAACACCATGGGAGCAGTCGGGGCTTACACCGCGGCCGAACTTGCGATGGCCGGCGTCGGGCCGCACATACCGCTGGATGAAATGATACAGATAACATACGACGTAGGAAGGGCGCTGCCTGAGAGCCTCCGCGAAACAGCCAAAGGCGGCTGTGCAGTGGCTCCGTCGATGTGCGCAGAGTGCAGCAGGGAAGCCGCCTGGCAGATAGCCCGCGAACAGATGTAGGATACATGGGAGACAGGGGACGGTTCTCTGTCTCCCTTTTGGAGAGAAAACGGATGCACGATATCTGGAACCCATGGCACGGATGTGTCAAATGCAGCGAAGGCTGTGAAAACTGCTATATGTATTATCTTGACGACATGAGAGATAAGACAGGATCAGAGATCTATCTTACCTCGAATGTCAGATATCCCCTGTCAAAAAACAGGAACGGAAGCTACAAGATACAGAGCGGTGAAAAGATCAGCGTCTGCATGACATCGGACTTCTTCCTCGAGGAGGCCGATCAGTGGCGCGGCGAAGCGTGGAACATCATGCGCATGAGAAGCGACGTGATCTTTATTCTCGTGACAAAAAGGCCGCAGAGGATCGCTGACTGCCTTCCTGACGACTGGGGAGACGGGTGGGACAACATCTTCCTGAATGTCACGACCGAGAACCAGAAGAGAGCTGACGAGCGGCTGCCGATACTGCTGGAGCTGCCGTTCAAGCATAAGGGAATCTACGTAGCACCGATACTCGGCCCGGTTAAGCTTGGCGAATACCTGGACAGCGGCCAGATCGAGCAGGTCGTGTGCGGAGGAGAAAACTACGGCGGCAGAAGACCGTGCAATTTTGACTGGGTGAAGTCGCTGCGGGAAGAGTGCGAGTCGAGAGACATAACGTTCTGCTTCATGGAAACCGGGACGACATTCATAAAGGACGGAAAGCAGTATACTCTTAACGGCAAGCGCCTGCAGACCAGCCAGGCGCTGAAGTCCGGCATGAATTACCAGGGCAGACCGATGCAGTTCGATCTCGTTGACACCTGGGGTCTGCCTGTGCCTGAAGAGTTGCTGTATGTGAAGCACTACTGCGACAACTGCAGGGAATGCGCGATGAAACTGATCTGCAACGGATGCAGCGACTGCGGAAAGTGCAAAGAAAAATGATCGCGCAAGACGCAGCGCAAACAATTGTCCGCTGTCAGCGGAAATGCTGCGAATAATAGGAAGATGAATAAATATGTTTGGTGCTTTTCTACAAGTTGTTTTACAAAAGCACCAATTTTTTGGTGCTTTTAGCATGAGCTCCAATTCAGGCGCCATCATTTAAAGCAGTGAGGCAGAAGAAGTGCAGTGGTGCAGCAGAAGAAAAGCGAAAACGGCATAGTGCACACAAATTGTACACATATAAGAACAATACAGAGAGTATAATCATTTCAGAAGAGTTAACGATCCGAATGCTGAACATACGGGAGGTGGACAATAATGTACGATAAACTGTTTGAAAAAGGCCGGATCGGCAATGTCGAGATCAAAAACCGTCTGGTAATGACTCCAATGGGAACAAATCTGGCGGAGATCGACGGCACCGTTGGACCGGCTATGCTCGCATACTTTGAAGCTAGAGCAAAAGGCGGCTGCGGACTGATCATGCCTGAGATCTGCAAAGTCAATGAGAAGACAGGCGTAGGAATGTTCCGCCAGATCGCTGCCACAAGCGACCGCCACATACCGGGGCTGGCTAAGCTGGCAGAAACAGTACACAAATACGGCAGCAAGATATTCATCCAGCTGCATCACCCTGGCCGTGAAGGAATGTCTTCACTGATCGGCGGTCAGCCGTGTGTTTCCGCATCAGACAGAGTGTGCAAGGTATCGATGCAGGAGACACGTCCGATGACGATCGAGGAGATCCACGAGCTGGTCGGACAGTTCGGAGACGGCGCACTGCGCTGCAAGAAGGCAGGCATCGACGGCGTCGAGCTCCATTGCGCTCACGGATATCTGCTGCAGCAGTTCCTCTCGCCTTACACCAACAAGAGGACTGATGAGTACGGCGGCAGCTTCGAGAACCGCATGCGCATCGTGCTTGAGATAATCGAAGACATCCGCAAAAAGTGCGGACCTGACTATGTCCTCGGATGCCGCGTGTCTGTAGAGGAATTCCTCGGCAATATCGGTGTTACGGAGGACTACATACACATCCAGGACGGCGTAAAGATCTGCATGGCCCTCGAGCAGGCAGGCGTGGACTTCATCAACGTCAGCTGCGGACTCTATGAGACAGGTTCAACCTGCGTAGAGCCGATCTCCTTCCCGCAGGGCTGGAGAAAGGATCTCATCAAAGCGGTTAAGGATCACGTCTCCGTACCTGTCATCGCGGTATCTTCCATCAGGGAGCCTGCAGTCGCTGAAGCATTCCTGGAGGGCGGACTGGTCGACTTCGTCGGCATGGGAAGATCTTGGATAGCTGACCCTGAGTGGGGCAGAAAGGTACAGGAAGGCAGAGAGAGCGAACTCAAAAAGTGCATCAACTGCCTGAGATGCTTCGAGACACTGCTCGGACTCAACGCAACGGGACTTCCGTTCGAGTGCGCAGTCAATCCGGTAACATGCAATGAACTGAAATACGGTGAACTTGAGCCTGACGCAGGCGGCCATAAGGTAGTCGTAGTCGGCGGAGGTCCGGGTGGAATGACAGCTGCCGAGACTCTGGCAAAGAGAGGCGTGAAAGTCACGCTGATCGACCGTCAGGAAGAGCTGGGCGGAACAGTCAACCTCGCCAAGCTGCCTCCGCTCAAGGAGAGAATGCAGTGGATCGCAGACTACTTCGATGACAGCTTCAAGAGACTCGGCGTCGATGTACAGCTGGGCAAAGAGGCGACTGCAGATGAGATAGCTGCGATGGAACCGGATGCAGTAGTTCTGGCCACAGGTTCCGCACCTATATTCCCGGCATCGCTTCCGGGCGTGAACGGTGACAATGTCTACACTGTTGAGGAAGTTCTGACCGGCAAGAAGGATATAATCGGCAAGTCGGTCGCTATGATCGGTGCGGGACTCACAGGTCTTGAAGCTGGCGAGTATCTCGGAGACAAGGGCTGCAAGGTAACATATGTCGACATGCTGAAGGCTGCAGGCACCAATGCTTACAGAACGAATGTAGCGGATGTCATGGGCAGACTGGCCAGGATGGACATCCACTGGGAGCTCGGGCACGCTCTGAAGGAGATCCTGCCTGACGGAGTGATCGTAGAGAACGTCGATACAAAGGAAGAGAAGAAGATCGATGCAGAGGCAGTTGTTCTGTCACTCGGCTATCGTCCGGATCAGAGCCTCAAGGCAGCACTAGAAGAGAAGGGCATCTGCGTGAAACTGGTCGGATCCGCCATCCAGGACGGAACGATCGCTCCTGCTACTAAGACAGGTCTCGATGTGGGAGCTAATCTCTTCAGAAAGCCTGAGCCAAGCTTCGTGCTCAGTGCGGACGACATGAAGAAGTTCGCACAGGTATCCAGAATGGACAAGCAGGAGGGCATCTATCTTGCTTACCTGACAGATCCTGCCGCTATCCGCAAAGTCCTGCCGAAGCCACTTGAACCGTTCTCGGTACCGGTAGTGACTGTATCGGCATGCCACATCAAGGAGCCTTCATTCGCTGACGATTACTATGAAACGATACTCGGCATTTACTGCACGTACAAGGGACAGCTCGGAATGTATCCTATCAGCCTGCTCCTCGGAGGGAACGGCGCAGAGATGGCTACACAGCTCGGACGTGATAACTCCGCTATCCCAAAGAAACTCGGATCAGAGTTCATGATCAGAAAGACAGATGACGGCAAGGTAAGCGTAAGTGTGGTAAGGCGCGGAGCCAAGATCCTCGATGTCGAGATGGAGCTCGGCTCATACAACCACCCGCTGACACACGTGCTCTACCAGGCACCTGCACCGGGCAAAGAGACAGCAGGAAGTGGATACTACTTCCACTTTGACCGTCTGCCTGATGAGAACGGCGTATGGAGATTTACCAACACATGCCTCATCCGCAACGTAGTCAAGTATCTGTATGATTCGTGGACGCCTGGATACGTCACAAAGCTTGAGCTCAACTCGAGCACCGATGATCCATGGGGCTGCCTGCCGATCAATACGATCGTAGGAGGCGCTTATGCAGAGAATAACCTGCTCATCACAGCGCTTCAGAAACTCGAAGATGTTGATGCAAACGAGCTGATGCCGATGATCATGCCGGCATGGTATGACAGGACCACATTCATGGAGACCGGTCGCAGATAATGTAAAAAAGAAAACAAAGTAACGCGATCACAGGACGCGAAACGGAAAAGACGGACGGCCCGCGGGATCGCGGGCCGTTTTTCATTGTAGCTTCAGCGTGAATATACCACCGGCTATGCCGGTGTGAATAAAAAGCTTTAGCTTCAAGAAGAAAACCTCCAATGC
>JBGULF010000024.1:0-1678 GCA_045115935.1 Anaerovoracaceae bacterium | reverse complement strand
AGGAATCTGATGGTAGCTGAAAGAGGAGAGCCATACGAGTACGCAAGGTAATCGGAAGGATGAGCTCCTCATAGCGGCAGCCGGTGCGTTGCCGGTAGTGTGGATAGCCCTGCTCATAGCTCCATACTGGGACAGGAACATATTTGAGATCATATCCCGGATGGACGAGATATTCTCAGAGCCCTGGCATATACAGTGGTCATTCAGCAGCCTCAAGGCTGTTTTGTTATGCCTGTTTGCATACGCCATGGGCATAGGGATATGGCTCTCCACACGTCGCAACTACCGGCATGGTGAGGAACACGGCTCGGCAAAGTGGGGCGATGCCGCAGCCGTTAACAGAAAGTACAGACAGAAGCCTGACTGCATGAACAAGATACTGACTCAGAATGTGGGGATCGGCTTTGATGGCCGTAAGCACAGACGCAACCTCAACGTTCTGGTCATCGGCGGTAGCGGTGCAGGTAAGACCCGGTTTTTCGTGAAGCCAAATGTTATGCAGGCTGCAGGAACGAAAGACGGTGCGGAGTTCAGCCTTATTTTGACTGACCCGAAAGGGGAGCTGGCCTTGTCAACGGGAAGAATGCTTGCGGAGGAATGCGGATATCAGGTGAGGATCCTTGATCTTATACACCCTGAACAGAGTCACTGCTATAACCCCTTCGTCTATCTGAGGGATGACAACGATGTACAGAGGCTGGTGACGAACCTGTTCAAGGCAACGACACCTCCTGGTGCTAACACGATGGATCCATTCTGGGACAACGCAGCTCAGATGCTCCTGATGGCGCTCGTCTTCTATCTCAAGTATGAAGCGCCTGAGGATGAGCAGAACTTCGCAATGGTTATGGAGATGCTTAGAGCCGGAGAGGTGGATGAGGATGACAGCAAGATGCCGAGCGCACTGGATACGCTCTTCTTCGATTTGAGGAAGACAGACCCGGATCACATCGCGCTGAAGTACTACGATGCGTACCACTCGGGCTCAGGCAAGACGCTGAAGTCGATTCAGATCACTCTTGCTGCAAGGCTGGACAAGTTCAATCTGGACAGCATAGCATCGCTGACTATCACGGACGAGCTGGAGCTCTGGAGGATCGGAGAGGAGAAGACCGCGCTGTTTGCTATCATCCCGGACAACGATACGAGCTTCAACTTCCTTGTGAGCATACTCTACACGCAGTTGTTCCAGCAACTGTTTGAGGTGGCCGACAAGAAGTACGGTGGCAGTCTGCCGGTACCGGTGCAGTTCATTTTTGACGAGTTCGCCAACAGTGCGACACGTTCTACGCCTAAAACGGTAGGAATAACCGACAAAAGCGTAGCCTAAGGTCGCGTTTACAATTGAATATTGAAAATGTGGTTTTAGAGAACTGCATGACTGAAATCTCAAATGAGAGGGTAACGCCTTGAAGGGGATTCACTAATACTCCGAATAGCGCCGACTGAGTACAGACAGTCGGGGTTATAGAGCTCGGGGAAGTCGCGTGAAGCGCATCCTAACGTAAAGCCGAGGAAAGCTCCGCAGAGGTGTGGGGTGTGCGTGACAGCGCGGGTGGTGTCTCCATATGGATAGAATGACCAAATCGGCGGTCTGACAAAAATCCCGAAGGTACGGCTCTAAACGAATGACCTGTAGAAATGCAGGGACACCATGAGGTGTGCAGGCGAGGCAAAG
>JBGULF010000023.1:0-1801 GCA_045115935.1 Anaerovoracaceae bacterium | reverse complement strand
AGCAGCTCAGAACCGCAATTCTGTGCTGCTATGTATATGCTCTGAGAGGGAAATCCTCAGAGAGTAATCAGGAACTAAGTGTTCTGATAGCCTCGACCTTCTCTGCTGCCGGAATGTTTATATAGTATTTTGCTGTGACTGATATGTCTGAATGTCCCATTAGTGAGGCCAGTGTCTGAAGCGCCACACCGTTCGCAGCTAGCTTGGTTCCGAATGTATGCCTGTAGACATGGAATCCGTACTGCGGCACACCTGCATCCTCGTGCAGCCTGTCAAGTGTATGTCTTAGTGACCTCGGGTCATGTAGCCGTCTTGATGGATGAGTTATCGTTGAGAGAATAGAGTGCTCTCAATTTGATTCTCTCAAAATTGCGGTACTCCTGTACAATTGAATCCCAAAGCGTTATAATCTGCAATTGGTGCCCCGCTTCAAAAATTGAGGTGGGGTGCATTTATTGCTGAAAAACTGAAACACACACATTATGCACGATATCATGAGTACCGAAGATAAATACACTTTGCTGAGATGCCTCCTGGACATGGGGGAGATGCTTCTTGAATCCGGAGCTGAGATCAACCGTGTTGAGGATACTATAACCCGAATGGGCAGCGCCTATGGCGCTGAGAGGACCGATGTTTTCGTAATTACATCGATAATAAGCATTACACTTGTGTTCGGCGACGGATACACTGCCACTGAGACCCGCAGAGTTGCCAACGAAGTCGGGACGGACTTCAGGCGCATCGAGAGCGTGAATGCTCTCAGCCGGGCTTGCTGCATGGATCCGCTGCCGGTGGACAAGCTGAGAAAGAGGGTCGATCAGGTAGCTGAAGGGCATAAGGAATATGCGGCGATTCTGGCTGGGAGCATTCTCGCGGCAGCAGGCTTTGCTGTGTTCTTCGGGGGCAGCATTGCGGACGGAGCTGCAGCGGCTCTGTTTGCCTCAGTAATCGCGGCAGCGCAGAAGTACCTAAGCGGCACCAGAGTCAAGACAATAGAAGCTAATCTTATAATCTCTTTGCTTCTGGGACTTGCGGCAGGGATTCTGACTATATCGATACCATCGCTGCACATGGATAAGATCCTGATAGGTGACATAATGCTGCTGATTCCGGGAATTGCAATGACCAATTCTATAAGGAACATGCTGGTCGGAGATACGATATCCGGAATTGTCAGGCTTGCAGAGAGCCTGATGTGGGCCGTGTCCATCGCCGGCGGCATCATGGTCGCACTGGCAATGATCAGCTGTCTGAATTAGAGATATCAGGATCATATGGGTCATCCCGGGGTATCTGCTGTATATCCCGGATCGTGTGTTATTAATAGTGGGAGATTAAGTGAAAATGGATGTAACAAATGTAATAACTCAGCTGGTGACGGCTTTTGTAGGGTCTCTGGGGTTTGCCCTCATGTTCGGCATGCGCAAAAGATATCTTATGGCGTCTTCTCTCGGCGGCATGGTCACGTGGGGTATATACATGGCGATGAACGCATGGCTCAGCAGCAGTTTTCTTGCATGCCTTGCGGCTTCTTCGTTCGCGATCATATATTCAGAGGTGCTGGCGAGGATATATAAAACGCCGGCAACAATGTTCATCATGCCTTCGGTGGTGCCGCTTGTACCGGGAGGCCCTCTGTACTATGCCATGAGCGAGGCTGTACGTGGCAACATGCAGCAGGCAGGTGTCTATGGACGTGAAACGCTGCTGTTTGCACTGGCTATCGCATCCGGCATCTGCCTCGTAACATCAGTTAGAGACCTGCGCCACAGGTAATACGTAATTGCAGCAGCAGATA
>JBGULF010000022.1:0-2668 GCA_045115935.1 Anaerovoracaceae bacterium | reverse complement strand
GGACACTGGGTCAACTTCCGGAACGGGTTTTACGATCCGGCTGCAAAGACGATGATTCCCCACGACCCCGGTTATCTGTGCTTTAATCAGATCGCCTTTGACTTTGATCCGGCAAAAAGAGAAGAAGCTGTGGCAGATAGAAATGCCGGGAAGGTGATTCGGTCCTATCTGACAGAATCCCTTCCCGACCGGGAGGATCAGAAAATGTTCTGGCAGTATGCAGGATATTGCATGTGTACAGATACCAGCCAGCAAAAGATGCTGATCCTGACGGGCAATGGAGGAACAGGCAAGTCTGTCCTGATCGACCTGATCCAGGACCTTGTCGGCATTAAGAACTGTTGCAGCGTGTCTCTCCAGGATCTCAATAAGCGCTTTTATGCCACAAATTTATTCGGGAAACTCTTAAATGCATGTGGAGATATCCCGGTCGGTATCATAGACAAGACAGACGTGGTAAAGAAGGTGGTCGGAGAGGATGCCCTCCTTTTTGAAAAGAAAGGCAAGGATCCCTCCCTGTTTTACAGTCATGCAAAGCTGCTGTTTTCCTGCAACAGTGTCCCCAAGAACGTAGAGGACAAATCGGATGCCTTTTACCGACGACTGCTCATCCTGGAGATGGATCATGTAATCCCGGCGGCAGAGAAGGATATTCACCTGAAGGATAAGATTCGAGGCGAGAGAGAATATGCGGTATACAAAGCCGTCCGGGGACTGGAAGAGCTTTGTGAGAATGGCCGGATAGAAGAAAGCGCGAACAGTATCGCAAGTGTCAGGAAGGCCAGGATCGCTGCGGACAGTGTGTTTGCCTTCCTGAATGAAATGATCTGCAGGAAGGAAGGGAGCCGGATCGACAGGAGCCGTATGTATCAGCTCTATGAGGACTACTGCAGAGTCAATGACAGGACCGCAGTGAAAAAGACCAACTTCTTTGCTGACATGCAGAGAAAGGGGTATTTCACAAGTAAATACTCATACTTCGCAGCCTGAGACTGCGCTCCATCCCTTATAAATAAAGGGGATACTAACAACAAAAAAGGTGCAAGCCGTAATGGTATGCTAAAATGGTAATAGCTACAAAACCATGCATATCCAGGAGACTTACACCATGAATAGCATAGCAGAAATCTTTGATAATAGCAAACAGCTATTGGACGGTATCAACGGTTTTATCAACAAGTACATAGGCTGCGACCTCCTTCGCAGATGTGGTATCCGTAAGATAGTTGATTCTTTCACGGAGAAGAGAGACTATGAGTACGCCGATAACCCCATTCTCCGTCTGATCGGGAATGTTGAAACATCAAAAGTGCTTCCCAGGTGTGTCAGCGCTAAAAAACTGCTCACCGACAAGATCCTTGCCTGCTTTCATACTGCAGCAAGCCCTTATCTCATGTTCAAGACAGGTACATTCTTCAGTGACTACAGCAAAGACACGTTCTACCGTTTTGACCTCAATAAAAAGGCCAACTGGGAACGGCTCCAGCTTGAGACGGCAAAGAATGTTATCCTTGATATCGAATCACGGACAGACAAAGATCACGTGAACAGCCTGATCTTTGATGATTCCCTGTACCGCCGTACAGGCGGCAAAGGAACGGATCTGTGCGCAAAAGTCTTCGATCATAACGACAGCAAAATGCGACTGGGTTTTCGCATGATGACCGGTGCATGGTCGAATGGGGAAACCTACATTCCTTTCCTTCAGAGCCTTCTGACAACCCGCAAAAAGCATCTGATGGTCGGAAAGGATGAACACGTAGACAGGCGCACACTGCGTGGAAAGCGCCGCGCCATGGCAAAAAAGAAAGGAACCGTAGTTGTCCAGTCCATGGTCCAGGAAGCACAAAAGGCAGGGATCCCGTTTGACTACGTTCTGTTTGATACATGGTTTTCCAACCCGGCCCAGCTTGTCGCTCTTAAGGATATCAATGCCGATGTCATAGCGATGATCAAGAAAAACAAGACCAGATATACCATTCTTGATCCGACAGATGACGAAGTGAAGAGCCTTGACGTAAAAGAGATCTACAGTCGCTTCAGGAAGCGTTCCGGATGCTCGAAATATCTTCTCTGTGTGAATGTAAAGGTCTCCGACCGGAGTGAAAAATCTATTCCGGCAAAGCTTGTATATGCCCGCAACAGAAATAACAAAAAGCAGTGGGTATGCTTTGTGTGTACCGATATGAGATGTTCTCCGGAGGATATCCTCAGGATCTATACCATGCGGTGGGCTTGTGAAGTATATTTTTCGATTGCAAAAGGATATCTGAAGCTTCGCACAGAATGCCACAGCACAAGCTACGACGCAATTACCGCGCATATGGTGATCGTGGCGATTCGATATATGATACTGGCTGTTACCCGTTTTGAAAACACCGATGATCGCGGAATCGAAGAGATCATGTACGGAATTCAACGGGAAGTCATAAACAAGATGATGGACTGTGCCATTATCCTAATTATCGACACGCTCCTTGACAGCATTCGTCAATGCTTTGGTGCCACTGAGGAACAGATCAATGAACTGGTCTGTGTGTTTATCAGTAAGCTTCCTGAGGCCTGGAGGTGTAGATTTACAGCGCCACAGGCAGGTTGAAACTATTTTCACCTGTCACAGGCAGCATTTATATGGGTTACAAGCAGTTTTTAGGCTGCGAAGTATGAG
>JBGULF010000021.1:0-109502 GCA_045115935.1 Anaerovoracaceae bacterium | reverse complement strand
CAGGATATGGCTGAATGAAATTACTGAGATTTGCTGATCAGGAAATAGGGGTTAGATAAGAATGAATAGAAAAGCACTTGTCGTAATTGACATTCAAAACGACATTACTAAGCATTACAGGGACATAATTGAAAACATCAATTCCGCTATCGATTGGGCAATAAAGCAAGGAATGGCGATAATTTATATCAAACACAACAATTTGTCCGCCGGTACGCGCACCTTCAAGCCAGGCACAAAAGGAGCAGAACTTGTGCCGGAGCTCAAGATTGTCTCAGATCATATCTTCGTCAAGACAAAGGCCAACGCTTTGACCAGTGAGGCGTTTTCAGAATTCATCCGGTCAAAGGATATCAGAGAGTTTTACATTACCGGTGCTGATGCCACTGGTTGTGTGAAATCCACCTGTTTCAACATGACAAAGGCCGAATATGCCGTTCATGTCATCTCAGATTGTGTGACCAGCTATGACCTTAAGAAGATGCCGGCAATGCTCGCTTACTACGCTGATAAGGGCTGTGAAGTCAAGAACCTTGCTATTTATATGGGGGAATGAATTATCAATGGTATTTGAGAAAGAGACGTGCAATAAGAATCGGACTCTAGGATGGATATGGAAAGAAAACTGATCAACTGGATGGGGGTGTTGGGAATAATATCTTTGATCTCATATGCGCTGGCGGTGATCATATCTCCGGTGGCATATCCGGGATATAACTGGATGGAGCAGGCGGTCAGCGATCTGTCTGCCGATAACGCGCCATCGAAGGCTCTGTGGGATCAGCTGTCGGCACTGTACAGCAGCTGCGGACTCGTTTCTGTTACATGTGTCTCAGTGTTTGTTGCAGACAACAGAGTAGCATCCAGGCTGTTTCGCACAGGTATATATCTCTTTGCAGTCATGAACTGGGTCTCAGGAATGGGATACCGCATGTTTCCTCTCGTGGATGCCGGCAAAGAGATAGCCTCATTTCAGGAAGTCATGCATATAGTTGTAACGGCGCTTGTAGTCATTTTGTCGATCACTTCACTTGTGGTTCTGATAATAGCCGGTTTCAGGCAGTCCGAAGTCAGGACTCTCGGCAGGTGGGCAGCAATCGCACTTGCCATGATGATGATTGGAGCAATAGGAACAGGCATAGCTCCTCCGCAATACTTCGGAATAGTGGAAAGGTGCAGTGTGTTTGCTGCGACAGGCTTTAATGCCATACTTGGCTGGTATTTGTTCAAAGGATTCGGGCAATCAGATGGACGCATATATGACTAAACTGGAAACCAGATTAACAGTGCTATATGATGAACCATTCTGGATAGGACTATCTGAAAGGGTAGAGAATGGAAAGCTCACTGTTGCAAAACATGTTTTCGGCGCAGAACCGAGCATGGCCGATATATATGAGTTCGTGCTGAATCACTCTTATGAACAGAAGTATAGTCCGCCTGTGGATGCTGAAGTGAGAAAGGAACAGAACATGAGTTACAATGTATCGATCAAAACTATACCTGAACGTTATGCTGCAACAGTACATATGACTATACCTCACTATGAAGATGAAGGGATGGTGTGGCAGATCTTAGGCGAGGAAACAGCTCCACTTAACATGGTTCCGGCAGATCCATGCCTTGTAACGGCAGAGTATCTGGACGATGAGTACAAAGAGGAGAATGTGGAACTCATTGCCTGGAAGACTGTCAAAGGCAAGTATCCTGACAGCTGGGGACAGAAGGTCATACGTTTCTATGATCCGGACGGAAATCTGATCGAAGGTGGGACACCGGTATAACATGGCAAACATCATAACTGGAATCAGAATATTGCTCAGTGTTGCTTTGCTTTTCTGTCCGGCATTTTCGCCAACGTTCTATGCGCTGTATATAGCTGCCGGATTCTCAGACATGATCGATGGTGCTGTGGCAAGGAAAACAGGAAGCGTTAGCGAGTTCGGATCAAGGCTGGATACAATCGCGGATATCGTATTCGTAGCAGTATGTCTGATTAAATTGTTGCCTGTGATGCATATTCCGGGTTGGCTCTATATTTGGATTGCTACTATTGCCATGATTAAGGTGACGAATATTGCAGTTGGATTCTTCAGGCAGAAAGAGTTCATATCTGTTCATTCCATAATGAACAAGGTGACTGGAGGGATGCTGTTCCTTCTTCCGCTCACTCTGGCAACAATAGATCTGAGGTACAGTAGCTCAGTTGTTTGCGTGGTTGCAACTGCAGCGGCGATTCAAGAAGGATATCTGGTTAAACAGAGTGTTATGAATTGAACGAATCGGAGTTCCTTATTAATCCGCAAAAGTATATTAATAATGCATTTGAAAAAAGCGAAAATGATGGGATGGGATATAATCTCTGCCGCCAAAGATAGACGGTAATATCCATCAATTTGGGTACAACTCCGGGTACAAACGTGGACGGCGTGTTTCCTCCTTGGTATTTCAACGTCTGTACGATTCTTACTTCTTCGAGTCCCATGTCCTCCGCCAGAGTGAGCCTTGGAATTTCAAGTATTCCAAGGCTTTTCTCTTGCGAAAAACTGTTACAAAACAGTGCGTTAGTGTTACATTTTAGCCATTTATCAAAAAAGTCCCATGGGCTTCTCTGAAAAGGCTATGAGGCAAGTGCTTTCTGGACTTTTTCTTTACGCTCTGTATCGGTGTTCCTGTCATAGCAGTAATTGTTTAGAGTGGTCCTTTCATCCATATGCCCGAGAAATTCTCTTAGGGTAGTAATGGTTTATTATGAAGGTGATGTAGAAGTGCTTGATAAGCTGTCGCTATTTACAGATCAGCTATGATAGAGATCGATATAAAGAAGACTTAATATCGGCTAAAGCCTCCGATCCAGAAATCGGAGGCTATTATTAAAGATGCAAAAAAGTAAAAGTCTATGGTACATAGGGTGCTATTATAATTGCATGGTGGTATTGTTTCTGCGGGAGGTAAAAGATCGTGAACACTGAAAAAACTGGAGAATTCATCGCAGAACTACGAAAAGAGAAGCAACTTACACAGTCGCAACTTGCAACCGCAATACATGTTTCAGATAAAGCCATATCCAGATGGGAAACTGGCCGTGGCCTTCCTGACATCGAAAATCTTGCAGCGCTTTCTGATTATATGGATGTTTCGATAGCCGAGCTTATTAGAGGAGAAAAGATCAGTGAGCCAGTGTCCAGGGAAGAGCTGCAGTCCATCACTTCAGACGAACTATCGCTCACAAAGGTGTTCCTCGAAAAAAGAAAGTATATAAGCATACTGTTTGGCTTCGTGCTGGGATCAATTATCATACTCATCGCGTTCATACATATGATGAGTCCTATATACGTCAAGGATCCGGGAGAAGCTTTGACAATAGAGAAGTTGTCGGACGGGAGCATAGTAGGTGTACTGGACGAAAAGATTAGCGGATATGATTTAGAGATATATAAGGATCCGGATTCCGGTTTGCAGTTGGTTTTCATAGGCTGCTATAGAACAAAGTGGGATCAGCTTACAGGAAAGAGCAGTGATATGCTCGTAAGGTTAGGTAACAAGGACTCGGTAGATGCAGTGTATTATTATCCTAATGAAGGAGAAGACATCCATATATACGGTAATTCCGGCACCACTGAGAATGGAGGCGTTTTGACGCTGCCAAGACTGGTTTACAACTACTGGCTGATAATCGGAATCTTTCTCTCTGCTGCCGGGCTTATAGCATATGCGTTTTGCCGAAAGAAGTATTATGCGGACCGAATTCTGAAGATTGCTCTGGTACCAGTAGCATTCACGATAAGTATCCCTTTGTGTCTTTTCGGAAGATTTGATGAAGTATATAATGCAACCTACTACTTAACGGGCATATTGCTTCTGACAGCTGCATTATATCTCGTATTTTGTATAGTCATGCTAGTTAACAAAGGGCATGAAAAGAACTTCTAAATTGTGTCTGTTACACTTACTGTTACACCCGCCGGAGTAGAGTGAGATTCCTCCTTTCATTTCAACGGGTTCAGGACACGCCCTAACGGACTTCAGCGTTCGAGTCCCATGTCCTCCGCCAGAGTTTTGGCCCTGAGATTAACGTCTCA
This sequence comes from Anaerovoracaceae bacterium, assembly GCA_045115935.1. GTDB lineage: Bacteria > Bacillota > Clostridia > Peptostreptococcales > Anaerovoracaceae > Crickella. The sequence continues at coordinate 105,420 of JBGULF010000021.1, read as the reverse complement.
GGGCTGTTTTCATTTAAAAATATGTTTGTGACAACTCTATGAATCGCTTCGCGGCAGGAGACTGCTGAGAGGTTTCAGGCATAGCGATACCGATTGGGATCGTGCACTGTGGAGTGAGAGGAAGTGCGGCCACATTACCGGAAAAAAGGGATGTGTATATGCTGTTTTCCAATGTTATGCCGAGCTTTGCTTCTACCATATGATAAGCTGCAAGAGTGTCACTGCATGAAAATCTAATATCAGGTACTATCCCATTCTGTTCCAGATATCGTGAGCAGTCGGTATCGACTTCAGGATGCATCATTATAAAGGGTTCACGCGCCAGATCTTCAGGCGTGACGAACCCTTTTTGCGTTAGAGGATGATCGGAAGATACAAGCGCGATAAAAGGGTCATCCGTAAGAGGGATAAACTCAAAGTTTCCTTCTCTTTTGCTGATGATGCAGAAATCCGCCTGTCGCTGAGAGACTCTGTCAGCCAACTCCGAGCTCATCCCTTCAATGATACCAACATGGATACCTGGATACTTCGAGCAAAAATCGGAAATCAGCCGGGAAAGGGGCCTGAAGAAAACAGGATACGGGGTGCCGACATATATTTCACCGGTCTCGATTCCAAGCAGAGAGTCAGCTGTTTCACGTGCAAGTGTATAGTCATCGGCCAGCCGGCGGAAGAGCGGCATCATATGTTCACACTCCCGGGTCGGTCGGACGCCGCCTCTTGAACGCAGCAAAAGCGTGAATCCCAGCTCTGCCTCAAATGCCGCCATCATTTTGCTTATACCTGAAGGGGTGTAGCCAAGGTCTTCAGCTGCAGCGGAAATACTGCCAAGCCCGATCACACGAAGTAAGACTCTGCACTTTTCTGTATCCATTATGCACCTCGCATTGATATGACGATATGTCATAGAATATGTGATTTTATGTCGCTTTACTCAATGATATGCGGATGATAGTCTTGAGTCAAGAGAAGAGACATGCAGAGACAGGGGACTGAGGTTCTCGTCTCCCTAAAAAAGGAGGAAATTGCCAATGGTAAGGATTGCAGCAGCTCAGATGAGAGTGAGCGAAGACATGGAAACTAATTACAGAAGATCACTTGAGTTCATTAAAGAGGCTGCTGAAGCAGACGCTAAGATGGTCTGCTTTCCTGAAGGACAGCTTACACATTATGTCCCGCAGTATAAAGGCCTGAAGACAGAAGATATTGCAATTGAGATGGATCACCCGTATATCCAGGGGTTCTGTGATGCCTGCAAAGAAAATGGAATCATTGCCAGCATAGCTGTAAATCTGAAAATCGCAGGCAATGTTTATCCTTCGATGATGCTTATATCCGAAAAGGGAGAGATCCTTGGCATCACTAAGAAGAACCACATTGTCTATGCGCCGCACTTCTATGAGAAAGACTATTTCACTCCGGGGAATGAGGGCTTCCCGGTATTTGATACATCTATCGGCAAAGTCGCTCAGATCGTATGTTTTGACAGGCACTTCCCTGAAAGTTTCCGTACATGTGCGCTTAAAGGAGCTGACTTTGTCGTTACAGGAGTTGCCAATGAAAAGATAGAGCCTTGTGAAGTGTTCAGATGGGAGATCCTTATCCCGGCATTCCAGAACAGCATGAACTGCCTCATGGTCAACAGAGTCGGAGTGGAAGGAAATATGGACTTCTGCGGTGAGAGCGTATTTGCAGCTCATGATGGGACTGTGGCAGCTATTGCAGATGACAGTGAATGTCTTCTGACGGCAGATCTGGATTTTGATGCTGCAAGGAAGCTGAGAGAGGAAAAACAGTATCTGTCACTCAGAAGACCGGAAGTATTTGAACTTGATTAGGGAGAGAGAAATGGTTTCAAAGAGAATACAGAATATGAAGCCTTCCGCAACCAGTACTATAAACGGTATGGTATCAGAAATGAAGGCACGCGGAGAGAATGTTATTTCGTTCAATGTCGGAGAGCCTGACTTCGATACCCCGTCACCAGTGATCTGCGCTCTTGAAAAGGCTGTAGAGGAAGGTAAGACCAGATATGTAGCAGTAGGGGGCATCACGCCTCTGAGGATGGCCATTGCGGACAAACTCCGGAGAGACAATGATCTTGTGTACAGTATCGATCAGATTTGTGTTACAACAGGCGGAAAACAGGCTGTGTTCAATGCGGTCATGGCATTATGCGATCCCGGAGACGAGGTCATAGTAAATGCCCCTTGTTGGGTCAGCTACGTGGAAATGATCAAAATGGCTGAAGCAGAGCCTGTAGTGGTAAAAACTGATGAGAACTATCATCTGGATCTGCAGGTGATCAGAGCGGCTGTAACGGACAAAACAAAAGCAGTCATTATCAATACGCCAAACAATCCGACTGGTGCTGTTTATACGGCAGAAGAGCTAAAAGCACTGGCAGATCTTGCTGAAGAGAAGGATTTCTACATCCTTTCGGATGAGATATATGAAAAGCTCACTTATGACGGCAAAAAGCATGTAAGTATCGCATCTCTTTCGCAGGCCGCATATGAACGTACTATAACCCTTAACGGTTTCGCCAAGGCATATTGCATGACAGGCTGGAGACTGGGATATGCAGCGGGTCCTGCGGATGTAATCAAAGGAATGATCTCTTATCAGGGTCACTCTACCAGCAATTCGACTACCTTCGTGCAGTGGGCCGGCATTGCGGCGCTGGAGAAGTGTGCTAAAGAAGTTGAGAAGATGAGAGCAGCTTTTGAGGAGCGTCGAGACTGCATGAAAGAGAGACTTGATGGGATTGAAGGATTCAAAGCCGGGATGCCACATGGAGCTTTCTACTTCATGCCTGATGTCAGCTATTGGTTCGATAAGGCCTATGAAGGTGAAAACGGTCCTGTAGCTATAGGCGATGCTCAGGGTTTTGCAAAGTATCTCCTGAAAAAGGCGGCTGTAGCAGTAGTACCGGGCGATGCTTTCGAAACGCCAAATGCTGTGAGATTTGCATATCCGGTTTCAGTAGAGACTATAAATGAAGGAATGGACAGGATAGAAGCAGCACTTAAAGAACTCAAGTAAAACGGAGGCTGAAATGAACGTATTTGATGAAAAGTACAGAGCAAGATTCGAGAAGCTGTCAACGACCAATGTATCTGACGCGTGTGATTTCTACAACATACACGGAGCGACATATGGGATCCGCCCGATGATTGAAAAGTGGGGCAGGATGGTAGGCAGAGCTGTCACTGTAAAGATGTGTGCGGCAGGAGAGACCAAGAACAAGCATCACCTCGGAATGAACGCGATCGTTACAGCCGAACCTGGAGATATCATCGTTATCGACAACGGCGGCAGGCTCGACACCTCGTGCTGGGGAGGCATACTTGCGAACAGTGCCAAAATGAAAAAGGTAGCTGGCACAGTCATTGACGGATGCTGCAGAGACCTTGACGATATTATCGACGCGGACTATCCGGTCTACGCGAGGGGCTGCGTAGTGGCTACCGCAAGGGGCCGCATCATGGAACAGAGTACCAATGAGATGATCTCGTTCGGCGGAGTACAGGTGAGACCCGGAGATGTTGTGATGTGCGACAGAAGTGGCGTGGTCATCGTGCCTTGGGAACGTGTTGATGAAGTCCTTGGGAAAGCGGAAGAGCTTTACGATAAGGAAGAAGCAATGCTGGCAGAGATACTGGCAAGCGGCGATCTTCTCGGAACAGATGACAAATTCAACTATGAGAAGATGTTGAAAAAGTAAAGCAGAAGGGAGACGTCGAAATGGAACTCACAGAGGATAAAGTTCAGGAGCTGAGCAAACTTCCTACCGGAAATGTAGCTGACTCAGTTGGACCACAGTTTGTAATGAACTCAGCGATCAAACCTATAGATTCAAAGTCAAAGATGGTCGGAAGAGCTGTAACGGTAGCCTGCTTTCCGGGAGACAATCTGGCGCTCCATCAGGGAATGGAGGCTGCCACAGCAGGAGATGTACTGGTGTTTGACTGCAAAGGCTATACAGAAGCCGGGCATTTTGGAGACATGATGGCTACAGCGTGCAAAGTGAAAGGCATTGCCGGAGTCGTAATCGACGGAAGCTGCAGGGACTCACAGGATATTCTTGAACTGGGACTGCCGGTATTCGTCAAGGCATTCAATCCCCGTGGAACTGTGAAGGAAAGCCTCGGCAGCGTAAATGTGCCTGTGGTATGCGGCGGAGTCAGCGTTAAACCGGGAGATATCATATTCGGTGATTGTGAAGGAGTCGTAGTAGTGCCGCAGGAGAGAGAAGATGAGGTGTTCGCTAAGGCGTTAAAGAAATATGACTACGAGATCGAAGTAAGAGAAAAACTGCTTTCAGGTATGAGTACCATGGAAGTATATGGCTTTGACAAGTTGGTAGAAAGGAAAATGAAATGAAACCTGAACTTACATTACCTAAGGAAGTTATAGAAGCATTCAGCAAGCTCGATACACCGAGCATCTCAGACGCTATGGACAAGCTCCGCATTACAGGTGGCTGTCTGGGGATCCATCCTGTAGTGCCGGATACATATATCTGCGGACAGGCATTCACCATTCACTACGCGCCGTGCGGAGAGGAGGTCAAAGGAACAGTTGGCGATTTCATCGATGACATTCAGCCGGGAGAAGTAGCTGTAATCGATAATAATGGACGCCTCGACTGCACCGTCTGGGGCGACATAATGTCCACTTATGCTGTTAAACATGGGATCGCAGGCACGGTTATCGACGGAGTTTGCAGGGATATCAATGTGATCAGAAAGCTTAAATACCCTATTTTCTCAAAGAGTACATATATGGTTACAGGCAAGGACAGAGTATATGTCGATCACATCAATGAGCCGATCAGCATATCCGGGGTACAGGTTTGCCCGGGCGACCTCATATGTGCAGATAATACCGGTGTGGTCGTCGTCCCGCTCAAGCGGGCTGAAGAAGTCCTCAAGGTCGCGCATGAGATAGAAGCAGTCGAGCAGCAGATCATGGCCAAGATCGAGGCCGGCATGACACTTAAGGAAGCGCGTCAGCAAACAGGGTATCACAAGCTGCAGACGCCTGAAGACTGATGATGAACAAGACAGACAAATCACTTTCAATAAAATCGGCGGTCTTTCTGATGTCGGCAGTAGCCGTCGCCAGGGGATCGTCTTTCATCTTCTCCAAGCAGCTGTTAGCAGGGGGCATGGAGCCGCTTAATCTTCTCGGCGTCAGGTCTCTGATCGCCTTTTCAGTACTAATGATGTTCTTCGGCCGCAGAACGATTGAATCTGTAAGGTCCGATCATCATAATCTGACTGCCGGAGCACTGCTGGGCTTTGTTTATTTTCTCATAATGACACTGGAACTCAACGGCCTTAAATATACAACTGCAGCGACAGCATCATTCATAGAGAACTCCGCTGTTGTACTTGTGCCTCTTGCAGAAATGCTCGTATTCAGTCAGCCAATCAACGGTAAAGCTCTGATGTGCTGCGGGCTTAGTCTGACCGGCATCGGGTTTATTGCGGCAAAAGGATTCAGCAGTGGACTTGGTATAGGCGAGCTGCTTTGTACCGCAGCGGCATTTCTATACACGACAGCTATCATAATCACAGACAGGAAGGCAAAGAAATACGATCCTTTTGTTATCGGCATACTGTATGTGGGCTTTATGGGAGTTTTCGGGATGGCGTGTTCTTTTGCCACTGAGACTCCGCACCTCCCTCAAACCGCGAACCAGTGGATGATGATACTGATGCTGGCGGTCATTTGCTCAAGCTTTGGATTCGCCATGCAGCCTGTAGCACAGAAAGTGATAAGCGCAGAAACTGCCGGGATACTGACTGCTTTGAACCCTCTTACTACAACAATACTCGGTATAGTTGTGCTCAGAGAAGCGTTCGGGCTGAGCGACATTATAGGAGCGATACTGATTCTTGCCGGCATTACTTTACACAATATGAATAACAGAGGATAGCTCCGGACAGGATATATATAAAATACGAGGATAATACAGATTGACAGGAAACACTCCTGTGTATTACAATGTATTACAAAGGGAGGCGAGCCACTATGCTTTCGCTTAGATTATCAAGTGAAGATGAACGTCTTATCAGAAACTATGCGCGATATAATCAGTTGACAGTGTCTGAGTTTTTGCGTATGGCGGCATTGGAACGCATTGAAAATGAATATGATCTTCAGGCCTTAAAGGAATATGAAGAACGCAAAGCTGCCGGAGAAGTAAAGCTTTACAGTCATGATGAAGTCTGGAGTGACTTATGATTTATGAGCTTAAATACGAAGCGAGAGCTGTTAAGCAAATCAAGAAGCTGGATCCGGCAACCAGAAAGCTTATCAAATCGTGGATCGAGAAAAACCTTTTAAATACAGATAATCCTAGACAGCATGGCAAAGGCTTGACAGGCAGCCTAAGTCAATACTGGAGGTATAGAGTAGGAGATTATATGATCTTAGCAGAGATAAATGATGCTGAAATCATAATTATTATTGTAGAAGTAGGGCATCGAAGGGATATTTACAGATAATTGGGTACAATCCCGGGTACAAGCGTGGACGGCGTGTTTCCTCCTTGAAATTTCAACGCTTGCGCCTTACTGACTAATTCGAGTCCCATGTCCTCCGCCATAAACGACTGTTGAAATATACAGTCGTTTTTTATTGTGATAAAAGAATCCGAACTATGTGATATCATAAATACGATAAAAACTGACTTGCAGCATAAAAGGGGTTACAGGATGGATCTGTCACAATATGAGGGAAAATACATACGCCTGAAAGATATATACGGGCAGACTTTCACCGGACGGGCCAGTCATGGTAATTACGAGTTCCTGATGCATGAGTACGGCGGAAAAGAGGACGGCATTTTCATAGAAGACTGGCTGATCTACAACTCACAGATCGAGTCCATAGAGGAGATCGTACCACATGGAACGGTTGAATTGTGGACAGACCGTCTTATACTGCGCAGATATACAATGGAGGATGCGGAACCGCTGTATCACCGCCTGGGGTCGGATCCGGCGATGTCCCAATACTCAGGATGGAATCCATACGCGACTCCTGAGATGGCTCAGGAAACCGTGCGCAGGTTTATCGATAGCTACGATGAAGAGCACTCCTACTCGTGGGTCATGGATGTCGATGATGTGCTGGTCGGAACGATCGGAGCATATGACTATAAGTATGATCCTGCCGGTAAATGCGATCAGATCGAGGTAGGCTACAGTGTCGTACAGGCATGGCAGGGACGAGGCCTGGCAACGGCAGCCTTGACGAAAGTGCTTGAATACCTGACGGAAAACGAAGGAATAAACTGTGTGACTGCCTGGTGCGCAGCGGATAATATCGGATCGAGGCGGGTGCTTGAAAAATCAGGGATGCAGCTCGTACATACTGAGAAGGACTGTTTAGCAGTCGAAGGAAAGACCTACGATAAACTGACCTACGAGTACAAAGCAAAGAAGTCTGATGATGAGCTGTTCATGAAGAAGGGTAAGTATATCTACTGAGCGTAGGTTGTTTCCTGTGTTATCACATATTAATCTGACTCCATGAGGAGGTGTTATATATGAATAAATATGTGACTGGAACAATGATAAAGCGCCTGAGGGAAAGCGGAAACATGACCCAGCATCAGCTGGCTGAGAAGATAAATGTCAGTGATAAGGCAATATCCAAATGGGAGACCGGCAGGGGCTATCCTGATATCTCCCTGATTGAACCGCTGGCTGAAGCCCTGGGAGTGTCGGTGATAGAGCTGTTTTCCGGCGAGGACGTAGTAAATACAAACAAATCCTTTAATATGAAGCGCATGAAGCTTCACGTGTGTCCGTTATGCGGAAACATTATTCAGAGTACGGGAGAAGCTGTAGTCAGCTGCTGCGGGATCATTCTGCCCGCACTGGAGGCTGAGCAGGAGGACGACTCGCATCAGTTTGTTTTTGAGCGTATAGAGGATGAGTACTATGTAACGATTCCCCACGATATGAGCAAATCACACTATATCTCGTTCATCCTGGCTTTGAAGGATGACGGATATGAAATCAAAAAACTGTACCCGGAGGGAAATGCCGAAGCCCGCTTCAAAATAAGCAGAACAAAGGAATTTCTCTACTATTGCAATAAGCATGGATTATTCAAAGCATCGGTCAGATCCGGAAATTGAGGAGGGATAATACTAAATGAAGATCGCGTGGTTCTGTATTCCGGCACACGGCCATACAAATCCGACACTCGGACTCGTAAAGACACTTACTGAAGCCGGACATCAGATATGGTATTTTTCATTTGAAGAATTCAGGGAAAAAATAGAAAGTGCCGGTGCAACATTCATAAGCTGTGACGGATACGATTTTGAGATGGAAGATAAGGAAAACGCGGATCGTGTCGGCAAGGACAAGGTGTTCGCGACCGAACTGCTGGTTTCTTCGACGCTCGCGCTTGATGACATGACTTCCCGTGTAATAGAGGAGATCAGGCCGGATGTGGTCGTGTCTGATTCTGTAGCATTCTGGGGCAAACTTGCAGCAATGAAGCATGGTCTGCCGTATGTTTCATCGACCACGACTTTCGCTTTCAATCGCTATTCGGCAAAGTACATGCAGGAGAGCGCCTGGGACATCGCAAAGATGCTTATGGCAATGCCGCGTATCAACAGGCAGCTGAAACGCCTGCGTGAAAAAGGCTATCCTGTGAAGAGCCTGCTCGATATAGTACAGAATGACAACGATACTAATACGATAGTATATACATCCAGGTATTTTCAGCCGTGCTCGGAGACTTTCTCCGACAGGTACCGTTTCATCGGTCCGTCTATGCGTCCGGTCACCAAGCCCGTAGAAAAGACCGCAGATAAGACCGTATATATATCGATGGGTACTGTAAACCAGAACAGACAGTTTTACCGCAACTGCATCAATGTGCTTGCGCCTACAGGCTGGCAGGTGATCATCTCCATGGGTACGAATACCGATCATTTTGATGACCTTCCGGATAACATACAGGTATATGAGTCAGTAGACCAGATGGCCGTGCTGTCGATCGCTGACGCATTCATCACTCACTGCGGCATGAATTCTGCCTCTGAGGGTCTGTACTACGGCGTGCCGCTTGTACTGTTCCCTCAGACTCCTGAGCAGGATGCCGTGGCAAAAAGAACTGAAGAACTCGGTGCCGGAGTAAGACTGAAATCGATATCCGAAGAGGATGTCCTCGATGCTCTGACGAAGATCATAAACGAGCCGCAGTATAAAGAAGGCGCCGCGAAAGTATCTGAGAGTTTCAGAGCATGCGGAGGGGCTGCTGAAGCAAAGGACTTCCTGGAAATGATCGTGACTCAATAATGGATCCTATTCATTCACTGTCAGCTCTTCAAGCGCACCTTCAGTGACCCAGACAGATACGCTTTTATCTCCGACTGAGAAAACGCCGTAGCCGTCCTCATCAATGACAACAGGATCCTGAGTATTACTCAGTGCGTCATAGTACTTTATACCTGAGCGGTCTTTTCCCATGAGCATTTTTTTGGTCCCGCCCTCTGCGTTGCTTAACAGAACAGCAAAACCGGAGTCTGTATGCTGATCATCACCGCTTCTGACCCAGCCTGCGATATGCTTGTCGTCAAAATAGTCTTTCTGATCTCCATATGAGTACAGGTGTCTCAGCTTGATAAGCTTACCAAGATTAGGCACCATTGGGCGGTTATGTGCAGGGTTGCCATAGTAGTCCGCATAAAAGACACAAGGCATACCGCCTTTCCTCAGAAGGATGATGGCATATGCCAGCTGCTTGAACCAGTCCTCTACAAATGACTGAAGACTTTGTCCGAGCTGTGTATCATGATTGTCAACAAACGTGACGGCATTAGCCGGCCTTTCAGCTACGAGAGTGCGTGAAAGGATAGTGCTCATATCATAATCACTGCCAGCTTTGCTTGCATTGTAGAAATTGAAGTGCAGAGCTACGTCGAACAGGCTCATCTCATTTTCCACTGAATCGAGGTAATAGAGGAGCTTGTCAAGATCTCCGCTCCAGTATTCACCGACTGCCGGATATGCTCTGCCTGAGTCCTTACGGATCGTCTTCAGGAAGTCGCGGTAGAACGAAAAACTTATATGCTTGACTGCATCAAGTCTCAGAGCGTCAACGTTTGTTTCTTTCAGATACCACTCAAGCCAGCTTTTCAGCTCGTTGATGACTTCAGGGTTCTCCATGTCGACGTTCATTCCCATCAGATAGTCAAAACTGCCGTATTCCTGATCCGTATCAGGTTCCCAGTTCTTTCCTGTGAAACGGTATATCTTGCCTGTCTCTTTTGATGATTCATCCCAGTCTGTACCTGTAAAATGGGTGTGGTCCCATTTGAAGGAGCTGTACTTTCCATTTCTTCCCGGGAAATTGAATTTTGACCATACACTGACTGTCTGCTCATCACCTACAGGCTGGTACCTGTTTTCAGGTGAAACAGGCACTGCACGAACCTTTTCAAGTTCATCGCCTCCCATCCTGTGGTTAAGGACGATATCGGCATAGACAAGCATGCCTTCGTCATGCAAAGCCTTAACAGCTTCAATGTATTCTTCCTTTGTTCCGTATTTTGTCCTTACTGTTCCTTTCTGTTCAAATTCTCCGAGATCGTAAAGATCATAAATACTGTAACCTACATCATTCTGAGATGTACATTTGTATGCAGGAGGAAGCCAGATATCTGTTATACCGAGTTCCGCCAGGTTCTGTGCCTTTGCGGCACATCTTTTCCACCAGAACCCGTCATTAGGCAGATACCATTCAAAAAACTGCATCATGGTTCTGTTTGTATCCATAGTTTTACCTTTTATATGTAGATCCGCGATGTCAAAAAATACCGTATGCTGCAGAATTAAGTCCAATAATAAAATTACAGTTGCACGTTTTACCACAAAGTCGCGGCAATGTCAAATTATGCTGCCTTTACGGGAGCTTACGAAGGATATGCGGCTGAAGGTGCGCAGGCGGTTATCATGTGGTATTATTTACTATTGGGTATCTGGGAATTTACTGATTATAGATGGAACGAAGGATAGGTTTGAATAATAAAACTAAAGGGATAATCTGCATAATAGCGTCAGCTTTTTTCTTTTCGCTGATGTCACTGTTCGTAAGAATGGCAGGAGATCTGCCGACAATGGAGAAGGCTTTCTTCAGGAATGCGATAGCGGCTGCGTTTGCGATCGTCATACTCTCGCGCACGCCGGAGAAGTTCTATATCAGAAAAGAGAGCTGGCCCGATCTTATACGCCGTTCTCTGTACGGTACAATGGGCGTTATCCTGAATTTCTGGGCAATAGATCATATAGCAATAGCTGACGCAAGCGTGCTCAACAAGATGTCACCGTTCTTTGCGATCATCATGTCGGCGATCATTCTTAAGGAGAAAGCAACGAAGAAAGAATGGGCGATCGTAGCGGTCGCGTTCTTCGGAGCCGTCCTCGTAATCAAGCCGACTGCAGGGATCGCAAGCATACCGGCATTCGCGGGCCTGCTGTCGGGTTTTGGCGCAGGAGCAGCATATACATATGTGCGTAAGCTTGGCATAAGCGGAGAGCGCGGACCGGTCATAATAATGGTATTCTCACTGTTTTCATGTATCGTATGTCTTCCGTTCATGGTGTTCGACTGGCATCCGATGACACTTACGCAGTTCCTAATACTGCTGGGAGCGGGAATGTCAGCTATGGGAGGACAGCTGACTATAACAGCTGCATATACCTTTGCACCGGCCAGGGACATCTCTGTGTATGACTATACCAACATCCTGTTTACCGCAGCCTGGGGCCTGATCGCGTTTGGAGAACTGCCTGATTTTGTAAGCATCTGCGGATACATAATAATAATTGCCATGGCTATATTGAAATGGCGTCAGAAATAATACATGAGCATGAGCGTGGTAAGCATTCCATAGGACTGTATACCGTCTTTCTGGTCGTTTGCTTTCAGATAAGCATCGTTGACACGGTCCTGCACTTCAGAAGCTTTTGTCTCATGGGATGACCAGAACAGGTCGTTCTCATCAATCTCTGAGGCGGCATATGAAGGAAGCTTTTCGCGGATCTTCTCATAGCGTTCGGGATCGACTCTTCTCAGTGCGCCTCCCGCATATATCCATCCTATAAGCCATCCGCTTCGATTGAACGACGGATCATCAGATCCTATGCAGGCCAGCCAGCCAATATAATTGGCCTCGCCCTCGTTCATATAGCCTCTCAGGTGTGAGAGCTCATGACATGCGGTAAACGGCTTCTCCATATCCGGCATTTCTCCATTTATGTTGGCTTCAACAGTAAACGGCGAATATATGCCGCTCACTCCCATGGCTGAAAATGCTCCGGAAAGTACGGCAAGCTGCTTCGGAGGAGGATAGTATCCCTGTAATGAAGGATATTTTTCTGAAAGCTCCTGCATGGACATCTGTGCCACAGCAGCAAGATCTCTGCCTTGCGGGTAATCCGCATCCGGACTGCATTCTTCTAAACGGGTGATTATGTACTCACAGAAATCCGCAAGCTGGTTTTCCGTAAACTGCGCTTCGGCAAGAGCCTGACGGTCAACAAACGTGTTCCTGTGGTAGTTTACTCCGCAGTTTGCAGCGTACAAAAATAAAAGTACGGACACGATAAGCAATATGTGGAAAAATGCTTTCAGCAGTTTTTTCCGGCAGCGAACTATATCTGTAATGATAATAAAAGGCAGGATGCAGACCGCAGCTTCTGCAACAGAAAACGGGGCGATGCCGGCCAGGCGGCCAACAGTCCCCGTAATCAGTGGTGAGTAGATATTGACACTGTACCATTCAGCAAATCCGTCTGCATGATCTGCGGCAATCAAAAGGGCCACTGCCATGCAGATCAGCATGAGCGGTATGAGAACAAGCTTTGAAGTTGTGTTATCCGACTGTTTCATACAGCCATTATAACACTATTTCAGCTTAAGTCCGTCCTTAAAGGCTTCGCCGACCCTCTCTGTAACTTTGTAATATCCATGTGTATACGGGTCAAAGGCTATGGCGTTGACAAGCGACATGTCGAGTTTTCCGTCAGCCATCACGCGTTCATCAGCCGTGACATTTACGACCTTGCCGATAACGCCACATCCGTACTCATTATCCTGGTATTCAATGAATTCACATTCAAGGCAAAGAGGGAACTCATTGATCACAGGAGCGTCGACGGTTTCTGCTTTGCTGGCAGTAAGACCGCTCCTTTCGAACTTATCCGTGACGCTGTTACCGGATTCAACTCCGAAATAATCAGCCTCTGTCAGATGATCTGCATCTGCGATGCTCACGGTAAACGCGCCTTTTGCCTTGATGTTCTGCACCGTTTTATGTGATTCTGACAGCTTCAGAGCCACGTTTCCTCTTTCCTGCATCGTTCCCCATGCGGCATTCATTACATTGACACTGCCGTCATCGTTATATGTTGCGATCATAAGGACAGGCATAGGGAAAATACCTTCCGTGATATTTAGTTTTTTTCTCATGGTGAGTACCTCTTTTCTGTAACTGAATTGACAGGGATAAACGTCCCGAATAGAATTGTAGCAGTGCATGAATAAAATTCAAGTACTGTTGTTTTTAACAGGTACTATCTCAGAGGAAAGTATATGATAAAGAAATACATTGAAAATGCGAATTTTGAAGATACAGGCTTCAGCTATACTCTTTCGCTGATTTCCGGGAAGCACAAATTGGTGATCCTGTATTGCCTGATGGAGTATGGGACCGTAAGGTTCAATGAGCTGAAAAGATATCTGAAGAATATTTCCGATAAGACATTGAGCTCGAACCTGAAAGAGCTGGAATCCGACCGCCTGATCATAAGGACGGAATATCCTCAGATCCCGCCAAAGGTCGAGTACAGTTTAAGTGAGAGGGGAAAGTCCCTTATGAAGGTTCTGGATCAATTGTGTATATGGGGGGAAAATAACAGATAGAAATGAGTAGGGAGAAGCAATCAATGCACATTTTGATCGATCTGTACCTGACTTTTGCAAAAGTCGGGAGCATGATGTTCGGCGGGGGGTATGCAATGCTGCCCATCCTGCAGAGAGAAATAGTAGATAATAAAAAATGGGCAACGACTGATCAGCTGACTGATTATTATGCGGTCGGACAGTGCACACCGGGAGTAATAGCCGTAAATACAGCGACCTTTATCGGTTCGAATCAGGCAGGGATCGCCGGAGGAGTTGTGGCAACGCTTGGAGTGGTGACTGTTCCGGCTATACTGATTCTGATAATAGCAGCGTTTCTGAGCGGCGTCATGGACAGTGCGATCGTTGCGCATGCTTTCAGCGGTATCCGCGCCTGTGTAACGGCCCTTATACTTGCGAGTGTCGTCAAGCTGTTTAAAGGAGCGGTCAAAGACTGGCCGACAAGGATTATATATATCATTGTCCTGGCTCTTGCGGCTGCAGGTAATTTCCTGGCAGCGCCTGAACGGCTCGCACGCGTGTGGGATGTTATAACATCTCCTGCATTTCTCGTGATCATATCGGGAATAGCCGGCCTGGCAATAAGAAGCGTTCAGCGTTCAAAGAAAGGGGGCGGGGAAGAATGATATATATACGTCTCTTCTTTGAATTCTGCAAAGTCGGACTGTTCGCTGTGGGCGGAGGACTGGCTACGATACCGTTTCTAAGTGACCTCGGAAGCAGGACAGGATGGTTCACATCAGGACAGCTTGCTGATATGATCGCTGTTTCCGAATCAACACCGGGACCGATAGGAATAAATATGGCTACCTATGCCGGATATACTGCGGCAGGGGTACCCGGAGGAATTATAGCTACACTGGGGCTGGTGTTCCCGTCACTCGTAATAATCCTGATCATTTCCGGCTTCCTTAACAAATTCCGGGAATCCAGGATAGTGGATGCGACCTTCTATGGCCTGAGAGCTGCTTCGGTAGCACTTATAACAGCAGCTCTGCTTCAGGTCGCTGAGATAGCACTGATGAACCATGAGGTGAATGGCGCGACACAGCTGTTTTACTGGCCCGCTGTCATTCTTGCCGCAGTAGTGTTCGTGTGCTTTTCTTATTCACCGCTTAAAAAACTGCATCCGATCTTCTTCATAGCTTTTTCGGCTGTGGTCGGAATTGTCCTGGGCATGTGACAAGGAGTAATGGGCTCTATGAGAACTGATAATGGACTTAAATACATGATCATCGGGACCGGGGGAACGGGAGGTGCTATTGGCGCCCATCTTGCTCACGCCGGGAATGATGTCGTTTTTATCGCACGCGGAAGACAGCTTGAGGCTTTGAGGAACGGCGGGCTGAGACTTCACCGGCCGGATATGGAGTTCACGGTTGATCCGGTCAGGGCATACAGCATGGATGACTATCCGGACGGTCAGACCCCGGACGTTATATTTGTATGCGTAAAAGGCTATTCCATCGAAGGAGTAAATCCGTTCATACAGAGAATAGCCGGGCCGGATACCATAATTATTCCTATTCTTAATGTTTTCGGTACAGGAGCAAAGATGCAGAAATCAATGCCGGGGATCACGGTGCTTGACGGATGTATATACATCTGGACAGAGCTTAAGGAACCCGGGCTTATATGGATGAGCGGAACCATATTCCGCGTGGTATTCGGGCTAAGAAGGGATCAGAAGGATCTAGAGGACAAAATCGGTAAAAGACTGATTAAGATCAAAGATGATCTCGATGAGAGCGGTATCGAAGGGGTGCTGTCTGATAACATCGAAAGGGATGCACTGCGTAAATTCTCTTTCGTGTCTCCGCAAGGTGCGGCAGGGCTGTATTACAACACCACAATCGGAGCTGCGCAGGCGCCGGGAGAGATAAGGGATTGTTTTGCAGGCCTGATAAGAGAGATATCCGATCTGGCGGATGCCATGGGGATCGGTTTCGGAGAGGATATAGTTCCGGTCAATTTAAAGATAACTGACAGCAGCGACCCCGGAGTAACGACTTCGATGCAGAAGGATGTAGCAGCAGGAAGACAGTCCGAGGTCGATGGTCTCATATATGAGGTGGTCAGGATGGGAGAGCGTTATGGTGTAAAGACGCCTCTGTATTCCATGATCGCCGAAGAGCTTAAGCTAAGAGGTTTACGATGAGAATGACTGTGTGATCTGTGAGAGAAATCTTTCGGCTATCGGCGTAAAGGCCTGATACTTGTTCCAGATCAGATAGAAGCCGGTCTCTTTGACAGGGGATAGCGGTCTGAAAACCAGTCCGCTGTCTTCAGAACAGTCAACAAGGTGCTCGAACGTAAGCAGTATGCCCAGTTCTTCAAGGGCAAACATGGATCCGTTATAAGAGAGCCGGAACGAACCTTCCAGACTGAGCTCAGATGACCGGTCACCTGCCCACTCGCTTATTTCACGCTGCCAGCTCTGCTCTGAACAGAATAATGGTTCACCTTTCAGGTCATCGACAGTGATGGCCTTTTTTGATGCAAGCCGATGCGTGGCGGGCATGACTGCTCCCCATATATCTTTCTCCGGGAAAGTGATGTATTCATACTTGCGGGTGTCAGGAAGCTCGCTGCAGATGACAGCAAAATCAAGAAGACCTTTATCGAGCTTTTCAGTTACCTGCTCAGTGTCGCCGCTGGTGATATGGTAGTTAAGCCCCGTATATGCTGCCTTGAATCTGCGGATCTCACGTGCGAGATAACGTATCTGATATGATTCGGCAAGACCAAAGTAGAGATCTCCGCCGGTTATTTCATCGAGCGATATGAATTCCCGCTCTATCTTGTCAGCCATGGCAACAAGATCTTCCGCCCTGTCACGTAAAAGTATTCCTTCATCAGTCAGACGTATGCTGAAACTCCTGCGCGTGAACAGTTTCTTTCCGAGTTCTTCTTCCAAAGCTTTGAGTGTTTTGGAGAGAGTAGGCTGAGTTACATGCAGCAGCTCTGCCGCTCTCGTCATATTCTCTTCTCTTGCTACTGCGAGGAAGTATCTGAGGCTGCGGATATCCATACCGGTGCTCCTTTCGGTGATATGCGTTTTTAGAATATCATGATATTCATTATAACCATTAGCGAATATCAAAACAATCATTTATGATGCAGATATGAAAAGCTTAGACATTGAAAAAATAATTGTAAATATGGGTGATGCAGGCTGCAGCAGCGCGGATATCGAGAGAGTAAGCAGCCTTCATGAAGCAGGTCTGAATGACGAGATAGTGAAATGTCTGCGCAGGTGCAGATGCGACCTGATAGAAGAGCTCCACAAAAGCCAGCGCAAAGTGGACTGCATGGATCACCTGATAAGAGCAGCGGAAAACATAAGATGACAGTCACGTATAAAAAAGGAGAACAGAGATGATCAGAAAAGAAGAACTTACACTGGTACAGGAATGGGATAAGACTTTTGCAAAGAGCGATAAAGTCGACCACAGCAAAGTAACATTCGTGAACCGTTACGGCATCACACTTGCCGCAGATATGTATGTACCTAAAGATGCAGAGGGAAAGCTTCCGGCTATCGCTGTCAGCGGACCATTCGGTGCAGTCAAGGAGCAGTGCTCAGGTCTCTATGCGCAGACAATGGCTGAAAAAGGATATCTGACTATCGCATTCGACCCGTCGTTTACAGGTGAGAGCGGCGGACAGCCAAGATATATGGCTTCTCCTGATATCAATACTGAAGACTTCATGGCAGCAGTGGATTTCCTGTCTCTTAATGACAAGGTCGATCCTGACCGCATCGGTATCATTGGTATATGCGGATGGGGCGGAATGGCACTGAACACTGCAGCACTTGATACAAGGATCAAGGCTACAGTCGCTTCTACCATGTACGACATGACAAGAGTAAACGCAAAAGGCTATTTTGATTCGGAAGACAGTGAGGAGCAGCGCTATGCTCATAGAGCTGCACTGTGCGCACAGAGACTCGCAGATCTGAAGGCGGGAGAGTATGCGCTTGGCGGAGGAGTCATCGATCCGCTGCCTGATGATGCACCGTACTTTGTCAAGGATTACCATGCCTACTACAAGACAGACAGAGGCTATCACGCAAGATCGCTTAACTCTAACGGAGGATGGAACATCATCGGATGTGAGTCTTTCATGAACCAGCCTATCCTGAAATACTCCAATGAGATCAGGAATGCAGTAATGGTGATGCACGGCGATAAGGCACATTCTTTCTACTTCGGCAAGGATGCATATGAAAATATGATCAATGGCAACAAGTATACTGATAACAAGGAATTTCTCGCGATCGAGGGAGCATCTCATACAGACCTTTATGACGGCGGTGATTACAATGCTATTCCTTTCGACAAGCTGCAGGAATTCTTCGGAAAATATCTTTAGTACAGAGGCGCGAAGATGAAGATAGTATTACTTAACGGAAGTCCCCGTCCGCAGGGCAATACGGCAAAAATGGCGTCAGCTTTCAGAACTGCCGCAGAAGAATCGGGGCATCAGGTGGTGCAGTTTGATGTATGCAGGATGAACATCAAAGGCTGCCTGGCATGCGAGTACTGCCACGGCAAGGGAAACGGCGAGTGTATACAGAAGGATGACATGCATAGGATCTATGCTGAACTGAAAGACACGGAAATGCTGGTTCTTGCGGCGCCGATCTATTATCACGGTATCAGCGGGCAGCTCAAGTGCGCTATAGACAGGTTCTATTCGGCGCTTTACCCGAAAGCACCGGAAAGTCTGAAATACGTCTCGATGTTCCTTGCATCGGGAGACAAGGAACAGTATACCGGAGCCAGGTTCTCGTTCGACGGTGACTTTCTCGGATATCTGGGCCTGGAGGACAAGGGCTTCTTCACTTCTGCAGGGGAAGTGAAGGAAGAAACGCTGGATGAAATAAGAAGGATGGCAAAGGACTTATGATCAGGAGACGTTTTTATGCCGTAGTTTTGATTATTGCTATGGCTATGCTGCTGACAGCATGCTCGGAGTCAAATGAGGCTCAGGAAAATGAAGAGCCTGAACAGAATACTGAAAGCACAGAGGAGGATAATGGAATGAGATCCATTACGATGAAAATAAATGATGAAGAGATGACAGTCACATGGGAAGACAATGAATCTGTAGAAGCTCTTGCCGAACTGGTTTCGGGATCGCCTCTCACGATCGACATGTCCATGTACGGCGGCTTTGAACAGGTGGGGGCTATCGGAACTGATCTTCCGAGCAATGATACCAATATCACAACAGAACCGGGAGACATAGTCCTGTATACAGGCAACAACATGGTCGTGTTTTACGGAAGCAATTCGTGGTCATACACCATGCTCGGCCATATTGAGAACAAAAGCGAGGATGAACTTGAAGCACTCCTCGGAGCAAATGATGTAAAGATAACTCTTTCAGCAGAATAGAGACACCAAACCGCCGGGACGCTGCATTCCGGCGTTTTTTTAATACGTCATTTTTACGGCTGTTTTGAGATGTGAGTTGCTGTGATATGATAAAACAGAGTAAATGATCAGCATTGCAAATGAAAACACAGATTCAGGAAAGTTACTATGACAAACTATTATGATGAGACAAACGGCTACATTGAAAGCATAAGAAAGGGGTCTGCCGGACTTAACAGGCTGCGCGGAGGCATTTATTACGGCAGCGGCGACAGAGACGGGGAGATCGCAAGACTCAGAAAAGAGCTTGAGGCCGCAGACGCGATCGTCATAGGAGCCGGAGCAGGACTTTCCACCTCTGCCGGCTTTACTTATGAGGGAGACAGATTCAATGAATGGTTTCCGGATTTCGCAGCAAAATACGGCTTTGAAGACATGTATTCCGGCGGATTCTACCCGTTTCCGTTCAGAGAGGAATTCTGGGCATTCTGGGCCAGGAATATCTACATAAACCGCTACATGGATGCTCCAAAGCCCGTTTACAGTGACCTTCTTGAGCTGGTGAAGGACAGGGAGTATTTTGTAATAACCACAAATGTGGACCATCAGTTCCAGAAAGCCGGCATCGATAAAACGAGGCTGTTCTACACTCAGGGTGACTATGGCCTTTTCCAGAGCGTAAACCCTTCGAACCGGAAAACATATGACAATGAGGAGTGGGTGATGAAGGCGATGGAAGCACAGGGCTTTGTGCGTGATGATAAAGGCATTTTCCGCATGCCGGCAGACGGAAGTGTATCCATGAGGGTACCGACAGAACTGATCCCTAAATGCCCCGATGACGGCTGCGAAATGAAAATGAACCTCAGGGCTGATGATACTTTTGTTGAGGATGAAGGCTGGCACAAAGCCTCTGCAAACTATGCGCGCTTCCTCAAATATCATGAGAAGGGACGTGTGCTGTATCTTGAAACAGGTGTCGGATCAAATACGCCTGTCATAATCAAGTTCCCGTTCTGGGTCATGACGGCAGACAACCCTGATGCGGCATACGCCTGCCTTAACTTCAACGAAGCATATGCACCGAAAGCAATAGCCGCTCAGTCGATTTGCATAAACGGAGACTGCGGTGAGATACTGAATGAGATCCGGAAGGGGCAATGATCATGGAAGAGAAAAAATCGTGTGTAGACTGCGGAGTGCTGAACTGCCAGACAAGGGATAAGGAATACCCTGAATTCTGCCTTACGGCTGAACTGTCAGAAGAAACAATAAAAAAGGTCCGCAGCCTTTATGAGGATGAGGAGAACAGAAGGGTCTCCATCATATCCGCGCAGATCGAGAATGAATTCTACCTGAGGTACACACGCGTTGAAGAGACCGTCGAGTTTGCGAAACGGATGGGATACAAGAAGATAGGCATCGCAACTTGTGTAGGCCTGATTGAGGAAAGCCGCATACTTGCGCGTATTCTGAGGAAGAACGGATTCGAAGTTTACGGTGCGGTCTGCAAGATCGGATCATTTCTGAAAACCGGAGTAGGTGTGGCGGAAGAGGACATAACCAGAACCGGAGCTGTTATGTGTAATCCGGTCATGCAGGCTGAGGTGCTCAATCAGGCAAAAACGGACCTAAATGTCGTTATGGGACTCTGCGTAGGTCATGACAGCCTGTTCTATAAGTATTCCGATGCGCTTGTAACAACTCTGGTCGCCAAAGACAGAGTACTGGCACATAATCCGGCCGGAGCACTGTATCAGGCAAAAGCTTACTATAAAAAATTGCTGGAGGAAGAGAAATGAAGATACTCTGTATCGGAGACTCGAATACATATGGATATGACCCAAGATCGTACTTTGGAGACAGATACCCTGCAGAAGTGCGATGGACGGACCGCCTGGATGAATGTGATGTGATCAATTGCGGCGTCAACGGGATGACCGTGCCGCGCGAGGCTTCCAGATATATCGGGCTTATCAGAATAAATGAACCTGATCTTATAACTGTGATGCTGGGCACCAACGATCTTTTCAGAAGCCTGAGCGCAGAACAGATAGCCGGACGAATGGAAAGGTTCATTGATCCGATCATCAACATGGGAAAACCTGTCCTGCTGATCTCGCCTCCGGTCCTGCAGTATGGAGAGTGGGTCCTTGATGATGATCTGGTGGATGAATCACAGGATCTTGGAAGAGCGTATCGTGAGCTCGCAGACAGGAAGGGGTGCCTGTTTGCTGATTCAGCAGAGTGGAACATTGAGATGACATTCGATGGTGTTCATTTTTCTCCGGAAGGGCATGCGGTGTTTGCGGAAAAGCTGGGAGATGTTCTGAACAGGTACCTGCCTGAAGGATAGACATTGACGGATTATTTCTATTTATATTGAAATGCGTCACTTCTGTGACGCATTTTTCATTTTATGCATGTTTTTTGCCGATGCCTTCAGTCTCTAAACATATATGTTTTTCCTACAGTAATAGTCGGAATTAGCTTGACAAACAGGCTTTGGTTAGTTATAACTAACGATAGTTAAGGTAGTCTAATAATGTTAAGGTAAACTAATAATATAGGGAGGAAGCATAATGGAACTCGCTTATGCATTAAATAAAAACACTGCAGGCGCAGGGACCAAAGAAGGCTCGCATGATGTTGCAGCAGGCAATAAGACATTACTGGATGCTGAACCGGGACAGACGTATATCATCAAGGATATCAATACTGATGACGATGAGATGAATTCGTTCCTGTTCAGGCTGGGTTGCTATCAGGGGGAGCCTATAACACTTATTTCCAAAAAGAAAAAAAGCTGCATCGTCGTAATAAAAGACGGCAGATACAACCTCGATAAGATGCTTTCAGAAGCCATCATAATTTAGGTCATAAAAGGAAATGTTATATATAAGGAGGTATTTCAGATGAGAATAGCTTTTGCCGGCAATCCTAACAGCGGCAAGACAACTATGTACAATGCCCTTACGGGCAAGAATGAAAAGATCGGAAACTGGGGCGGAGTCACAGTAGGAAGCAAGGAGTTCCAGCTTAAGAAGGAATTCGCGGGTGACAAGGAAGTCATCGCAGTCGACCTTCCGGGTGCATATTCGATGTCACCGTTCACACCGGAAGAGGGTATAACGAGTGAATATGTCCGTACAGCAAACCCGGATGCGATCGTTAATATCGTAGACGCTACAAATCTGAGCAGATCCCTTTTCTTCACAACACAGCTTCTGGAACTCGGTATCCCTGTCGTTGTCGCTCTCAATAAGACAGACATCAATGAGAAGGAAGGAACAAAGATCGATGCGGCTAAACTTTCTGCAAAGCTTAACTGCCCTGTGTTCGAGACAGTATCCACTGAGAACAAAGGTCTTGCGGAGATGATCGCAAAAGCGATCTCACTTGCGGGAACAACACAGAAAGCGCCATACCTTCAGGCAGACATCGACCTGCACGATAAAAATGCAGTAGATGCTGAAGACCGCAAGCGTTACAGTTTCGTGAACGGGATCGTGGCTGAGGTAGAGACAAGAAAGACTCTTTCTGCGGAGACTACTTCAGCAGATAAGATCGATGCGGTTCTGACAAATCCTGTAGCAGGAATTCTGGTATTTGCCGTTGTCATGTGGGGCGTGTTCTGGGTGTCCCAGGCATGGCTCGGACCTCTCGTCGCAGACTGGCTGGTAGGATGGATCGAGACATTCCAGGGATGGGTAGCAGGACAGCTCGAGAACAGCCCGGCTATACTTTCTGCTCTGCTTGCTGACGGTATCGTGGGAGGCGTAGGAGCAGTTGTCGGATTCCTGCCTCTCGTAATGGTAATGTATTTCCTGATCGCTCTGCTGGAGGACTGCGGATACATGGCACGTGTAAGTGCAGTAATGGATCCGATCTTCAAGAGAGTAGGTCTTTCAGGCAAGTCCGTTATCCCTGTGGTCATCGGTACAGGATGCGGAATCCCGGCTATCATGGCCTGCCGTACGATCCGTGATGAGAGAGAAAGAAGAGCTACATCGATGCTCACAACATTCATTCCGTGTGGAGCAAAGATCCCGGTCATCGCACTTTTCGCAGGCGCATTCTTTAACGGCGCAGGCTGGGTAAGCACTCTGTCGTATTTCCTCGGACTCGTGCTGATCTTCCTCGGAGCTCTGCTCATCAAGGGAATCACCGGATATAAATACAGAAAGTCGTTCTTCATCATGGAGCTCCCTAAGTGGAAAGCGCCGAGCCTTAAGTTCGCGTTCAAATCCATGATGGAAAGAGCAAAGGCATATATCATAAAGGCCGCAACGATCATCCTCGTGTGCAACACTGTGGTACAGATAATGCAGACCTTCAACTGGCATTTCCAGGTTGTGGAAGAAGGCGCAGAGAACACTTCGATCCTCGCTTCGATCGCTTCGCCGTTTGCAATACTGCTCATTCCTCTGGGATTCGGAGTATGGCAGCTTGCCGCAGCAGCGATCACAGGCTTCATCGCAAAGGAAAATGTCGTAGGAACACTTGCTGTTGTTTACGCACTGACATCGTTCATCGATACAGAGGAGCTGGCAATGACAGGCGGCGCAAATACAGTAGCTGCAACAATGGGACTTACATCAGTAACAGCGCTTGCATATCTTTTCTTCAACCTGTACACACCTCCTTGCTTCGCAGCGATCGGAGCAATGAATTCAGAGATGAAGAGCAGAGGATGGCTCTGGGGTGCGATCGGACTGCAGCTCGGAACAGGATATACTATCGCATTCCTGATCAACCAGTTCGGAACACTGTTTACTGAAGGCCACTTTGCAGCAGGATTCGTTCCTGGACTTATCGCAGAGATCTGCATGGTCGCAGCAGTAGTTCTCATCGGCAGAAAGGTGAGAGCTCACTTCGATGAGCAGTATCAGCTCCACAAGGCTGCAAAGACCGCTGAAGCAACTGCATAAACT
This sequence comes from Anaerovoracaceae bacterium, assembly GCA_045115935.1. Classification (GTDB taxonomy): domain Bacteria; phylum Bacillota; class Clostridia; order Peptostreptococcales; family Anaerovoracaceae; genus Crickella. The sequence continues at coordinate 81,137 of JBGULF010000021.1, read as the reverse complement.
CTATATATTATAGGTTACCTGACTAAGCGTGGTGCGCGGCGATATTCGCCGTGCATTATGCTGAAAGGAAAAATGAAAGGAGGACGGTACGATGAATATTGCTACAATAGCAGCAATTTTAATATTAGCGGCGATACTGTTCTTCGCCGTCAGATACATTTACAAGGAAAAAAAGAAGGGCAATGCCTGCATAGGCTGTCCCTATGCGGACTCCTGTCCTAAGCACAGGCAGAACGGAGGCGGCTGCTGATACGCGTAACAGTACAAATAAAATCTTAACTAAAGACGATTGCAGGGTCCTGCAGTCGTTTTTTTATTGAATAGTACAGGCACCTGGAGCAGGCAACTTTTCATAACAAAAAAAGCATGTAAATGTAAGCTCCGGTTGGTAGACGATAGCTGTTATCCGCCATACAATTATGTAAAGAATAATTGCATAAGTGGGAATAGTCGGAAAAAACCGTAAAACATGGAAAGGTGGAAAAAGATGTTCAAAGACAATCTTATCCAGCTCAGGAAGCTGCAGAATATGACTCAGGAAGATATTGCCGAGAAAGTCGGTGTGTCAAGACAGGCAGTTGCCAAATGGGAGTCCGGAGAGACGACTCCCGACCTTGAGAAGGCGCGGCTGCTTGCCGGAGCATTGGGCGTTTCCCTGGATGATCTTACAAACTTTGAACCCGGAGAGAACATGGGCCTCGGTGTTCCGCCGAAAGGCAGATACCTTTTCGGCGTAGTTACAGTCGGGGATAAAGGTCAGATAGTGATCCCTGCAAAAGCCAGAAAGGTTTTCGATATAAGTGCGGGCGATCAGCTCATGGTGCTGGGCAAAGAGGGTGAAGGCATCGCGATACTCAAAACCGATGATTTTCTTGCGCTGGCAGACATGATCAGAAAAGAGGAAAACCGGTAAATGCCGGAGGTGAAGTAAAATGCTTGAGATAAGAAACTACTCAAAGACATACGGAGAAGGGAAGAAAGCTGCAGACAATGTATCGCTCACAGTTGAGAGCGGAGATATCTACGGTTTTATCGGACATAATGGCGCGGGCAAGTCTACGACCATCCGCGCGGTCGTTGGGGTGCTTGATTTCACGGAAGGCGAGATATACATAGACGGTAATTCCGTGAAGGATGAACCGATGGAATGCAAGAAGGTAACGGCGTATATCCCTGACAACCCGGATCTGTATGAGAATCTGACAGGTATCCAGTATCTGAACTTCGTGGCTGATGTGTTTGATATAAGTGCCGCGGACCGTGAGGAAAGGATAAAGAAATACGCTGACATGTTCGAGATAACGGACTCTCTCGGTGACATGATCGGCTCATATTCACACGGAATGAAGCAGAAAGTGGCGATCATCTCCGCTCTTATCCATGAGCCTAAACTGATGGTGCTCGATGAGCCTTTCGTAGGACTTGACCCTAAAGCATCCTTCATTCTGAAGGAAATCATGAGAGAGATGTGCCGCAACGGTTCGGCGATATTCTTTTCAACGCATGTGCTTGATGTGGCTGAGAAACTTTGCAATAAGGTTGCCATAATCAGGAAAGGCAAAATCATGGCAATGGGAACGATGGATGAGATCACAGAGGGCCATTCGCTTGAAGAGGCATTCCTGGGTGATGCTTTCCGGGAGGCAGACCATGAATAAGAATATGATCCTTCTGAGGACCCTGCTTCTCTCAACAAGCCGGGGCAACATATACAGGCACTGCAGGGATAAGAAGAAAAGGGGAAAGATAATAGGCGGATTTATCGGAGCTGCCCTGATCTATGCGATGATTATGGCGTACTGCATTCTGATGTGCATAGGCTATGGCACAGCCGGCATGATAGGTTCTGCTCCGATGATGTGCGCGCTGATCATCAGCCTTCTGGCTTTTTTCTTCACGCTTTTCAAGACAAACGGATACCTTTTCAACTTCAGGGAATACGACATGCTGATGTCGATGCCTTTTGAGGCGGGGACTGTCGCGGGATGCAAGTTCCTGTATATGTATATCAAAAGTCTGCCGTGGTATGTGAGCATATCTCTGGCGATGCTGATCGGATATGGATATTACGCTCATCCGGCGTTTTTCATATATCCGATATGGATCATACTGGCGTTCTTCCTGCCGGTCATACCTATGCTGTTTGCGTCCTTTCTGGGATTCCTGATTGCAAGGATCAGCGCGGGTTTCAGAAAGACGAACATCATCCAGACAGTTCTTACGATGATCTTCGTTATATTCTGCTTTTCACTGCGCTTCATAATAGAAGACGTATTCAAAAACGACAAAGTTGAGGCAACTCTTGAGAAGACATCGGAGATGACATCAGATGCAGCGGATATATACCTGCCTGCAAAGTGGTTTGCAGATGCAGTCACAATGCGCAGCGTAACTGCCATGCTGCTGCTTATTGGAGTGAGCGCGCTGCTGTTCGCGGTCATATTCCGATTAGTCGGCAATTCATACAGAAGCATCAATTCTGCGCTTAAGTCGCATGCTGCTGCAAAGAAATATAAGATGACAGGGCTGAAGAAGCACAGCGTGGTCAACTCTATAGCGTTCAAGGAGTATAAGAGGCTGATGGGGTCTACGGCATACACGGTGAACGGGGCAATGGGGGAAATCTTAGCCATTCTGCTCGGACTTGTCACACTTATCATCGGGTTTGACAGGATAGTGAGTGTCGTTACCTCGGATGCGCCTTTTGATCATGCCATTCTCCAGCCGGCGATACCGTTCATCATTTATTTCTTCATAGGGATGGCCGCAACAACAGCGATGTCTCCGTCGCTTGAAGGGAAAAATTACTGGATCCTGCAGAGTCTCCCTGTAGAAAGGAAAACTGTGTATCAGGGGAAGATGCTGTTCAACATGTATCTGACTGTGCCTGCAATGGCATTTTCCACTTTATGTATATGCATGTCCGCGGGAGTTCCTGCAGCCGATATGCTGCTTTATTTGATACTTGGTCTTGCATTGTGCGCGTTCTCCACAGCATGGGGATGTGTGTGCGGAGTAAAGCATATGCGGCTTGACTGGGAAAACGAGATAGAAGTGATCAAACAGGGCGCGGCAGTCGCGATTTACATACTGCCTAATATGTTCGTGGTTATGGGGCTGACAGTTCTGGTCGTTATTCTCGGTTTAAAAATGGATCACAGACTTCTGACTATGATGCTTATATTTATTGCTGCACTTCTGGCAGGGCTGAGCTATCTGAGAGTGATGGCTCTGGCAAAGCGCATATAAAACATTTAAACAAGGCTTTTTTCGGAACTGCAGTTATGCAGTTCCTTTTTTGTAGTACAATAGCGTGAAGAATAACATCGGTTCAGGAAGTTCAAAGGTCAGGAGATGATTTTGAAAACAGACAGACTGATCCTGCGTCCCTGGGAAGAATCGGATGCAGAGGATCTTTATGAATATGCAAAAGACGATAGGATAGGGCCTCCTACAGGCTGGCCTGCACATACGAGCGTCAGAAACAGTCTTGACATAATCAGGACTGTTTTAGCTGCTCCTGAGACTTATGCTGTCTGCCTGAAAGAAAATGGTAAGGCGATAGGGAGCATAGGCCTGATGATAGGAGAGCAGAGCAACATCGGACTGCCGGACACTGAAGCAGAGATCGGTTACTGGATCGGCGTGCCTTTCTGGGGACAAGGCCTCATACCTGAGGGCGTGGAAGAGATCATTCGCCATGCATTCGAGGACCTGCATCTTGAGAATCTCTGGTGCGGATATTTCGAAGGTAACGACAAATCCAGGCGCGTGCAGGAAAAATGCGGATTCACTTATCAGTATACGAATGTGGATGCTGAGTGGGTCAAGATGATGGACAGGCGGACAGAACACATCTCAAAGCTAACCAGGGAAGAGTGGATGCGCAGGAAAAGATATCAGGATATAAATGCACGGACCATAGACCGATGGATCGAAGAAGGCTGGGAATGGGGAAAGCCCATCAGTCATGAGGAATATGAAGCAGCAGTGAATGGCAACTGGGATGTGAAACTGACGCCGACCAAAAACGTACCGCATGAGTGGTTCGGTGATCTGAAAGGAAAGAAGGTCCTGGGACTTGCCAGCGGCGGCGGCCAGCAGATGCCGGTCTTTGCGGCTCTCGGGGCAGAATGTACAGTGCTTGACTATTCTTCGAAACAGATCGAAAGCGAGAGAATGGTCTCAGAGCGAGAGGGGTACCAGATAACCATCATACAGGGCGACATGACAAAGCCGCTTCCTTTTGAAGATGAATCCTTTGATCTGATCTTCCATCCTGTGTCGAACTGTTATGTCAAAGATGTGCGGCCGGTCTGGAAGGAGTGCCGGCGTGTCCTTAAGCATGGCGGATCGCTGCTTTCCGGAGTGGACCACTATATTAACTATATAGTGGACAGTGAAGAAAAAATGATAGTCAATTCCCTGCCGTTCGATCCTCTCAGGAATCCTGAACAGATGAAGCAGCTGCAGGATGAAGATGCCGGCGTTCAGTTCTCACACTCACTGGAAGAACAGATAGGCGGACAGCTCGAGGCAGGATTTGAAGTGCTGGATCTGTATGAAGATACGAATGGTGAAGGCAGACTGCATGAGATGAGTATCCCGACGTTCTTAGCTATTCGCTCAACGAAAAAATAAAAGAGGACTTAAATGGACGAAGGATTTGATTTACAGAAATACCTGACTGAAGGTGTTGAGCAGGTAATAAAGGATGCTCTCAAAGCGACTCTTAAAGATCCGCGCGAAAGTGCATTTCTAGTGAAATTTGCTGCTGCATGTGCAGCTGCGGACAAAAGAAGAGCAAAAAACGAAAAGGAAGGTCTTCACGTGCCTTCGTATCTTATCGCAAGCATCACTTCGAGCTGCAACCTGCACTGCGAAGGATGCTATTCGCGTGCCAATGATGCAACGACTGACTGCGCTCCGTCGATGCAGCTGACTGAAGAGGAGTGGATGAAGATATTCAGGGAGGCTGAGGAACTCGGGGTCAGTTTTATACTTCTTGCCGGCGGTGAGCCTATGCTCAGATGGGACGTGATAGAGTCGGCCGGAAAGATGAAGAACATCATGTTCCCGGTCTTTACCAACGGCACGTTCATGTCGGATAAACATATTGATCTCCTTGAAAAGTGCCGCAATATCGTGCCTGTCATAAGCATAGAGGGAGAGCGCGACGAGACCGATGCAAGAAGAGGCGCGGGCGTTTATGATACTGTCATGGAGAAGATGGACAAACTCCATGAAAAGGGCGTCATATACGGCGTATCCGTGACTGTTACGAAGGAAAACCTTGAAAAGGTATATTCTGACAGCTTTCTGGAATCGCTCAGATCGCGCGGCTGCAAGGCTGTATTCTACATTGAATTCACGCCGGTATCCGATGAAGGCGATCATCTCGCACCGGATGACGATGACCGTGAATACATGTCTGCCAGGGTGGACGATCTGCGGATGAACAGGCAGGATATGATATACATCTCATTCCCGGGCGATGAGAAAAGCTCCGGCGGATGCCTGGCTGCAGGACGCGGATTCTTCCACATCAATTCACACGGCGGCGCTGAACCTTGCCCGTTTTCACCATATTCGGATATCAATGTAAAAGATACCTCGCTTAAGGAAGCGCTCAGATCAAAGCTGTTCACGGCACTCAGAAGCAGTGACATCCTTGCGGATGACCACAAGGGCGGATGCGTTCTGAATGAGAAGAGAGATCAGGTGGAAGCGCTGCTTGGACTATAAAACCTATGGAATACTGTAAAACGATAAAACTGAAAGACGGCAGAACATGCATCCTGCGCAACTGTACCGCGGAGGACGGAAAAGCTGTGCTTGATGTTTTCAATCTGACGCATGAGCAGACCGACTGGATGCTTACTTATCCCGGGGAGATGACCTTTACTGTCGAACAGGAAGCGAAGTTCCTGCAGGACAGGGCAGACAGCCCTGATGAGATCGAGATACTGGCTGAGGTCGACGGAAATGTAATCGGGACTGCAGGGATCAGCTGCGTCGGCAGGAGAGAAAAGCTGAAACACCGGGCTGAATTCGGAGTCGGTATCGATAAGGCGTACTGGGGCCTCGGGGCCGGGCGTGCTCTGCTGAAAGCCTGTATAGAATGTGCTGAAGCAGCCGGCTATGCCCAGCTTGAGCTGGAAGTTACTGCGGAGAACAAGCGGGCGATCGAACTCTACAAGAGTGAAGGCTTTGTTGAGTTCGGCAGGAATCCAAAAGGGTTCCGGTCGCGGGAAAGCGGCTGGCAGGAACTTGTGCTGATGAGACGTGAACTGTCCGGAGGAAGTCTGGAATGAAGATAATACTGTGCGGAAAAGGCGGGTGCGGAAAGAGCACTGTCGCAACACTGCTCGCAAGAGCATACCAAAAAGAAGGAAAAAATGTACTGGTGATCGATTCAGATGAATCGAACTACGGGCTCCACAGGCAGCTCGGCTTTGAATTGCCTGAAGATTTCACGCACTACTTCGGAGGTAAGAAGGGTGCGTACAGGGTGTTCGATGAAAAAGGCAAAGTCTTTGACAACAGGTGGCATCTTTCGGATATTCCCGAAGAATTCCTTTCCGGAGAAGAAAAACTTCACCTTATGGCTGTCGGCAAGATCGCAGAAGCTGAAGAGGGCTGTGCCTGCGGCATAGGCTTCACCGGAAAGATGTTTCTCGATAACCTCGAGACCGGTTCTGATGACATAGTGATCACCGACACAGAAGCAGGAGTTGAGCACTTTGGCCGCGGGCTTGACAGATGTGCGGATGTGATCCTCATGATCATAGATCCGTCATACGAATCGATACATCTGTCCGAAAAGATATACGATATGGGCAAGGCCTTGGATAAGCCGGTCTTTTTTGTCATCAATAAGGCTGACAGAGAACAGGCTTTGATGGTAAGAGAAGCGATACGAGACAGGGATGCTGTAATTGCGGAAATACCGGCACAGGCAGAGATCATGATGGCAGGACTCAAAGGCGAACCGCTGGACTTCGACTGCCACGGAGTCCGGAAAATCGTGGAAATGCTTTGTGATTTTAAATAAAAACAAGAGTGATATTTGTTGATATCCACAATACAGCGTAGTACCATAGCGCTATACTAAAAAACCAGTTAACAATAAACAGGGTCAAAATGAAACAGAGAAACAACTTCGCAGCAGAATACTATTATTATTACTACCTCGACGGGGTAGCTGTTTTGCTGTGAGTAGTATGATAATGTGACAGATGCACATCGTTAATGACGCTCCGCAGCAGACAGCTGCGGAGCTTTTGTTTTGGGACTCAGATAAACAGCAAGGAGGAATACTGCAATGCCCGCAATCAAGTTTTATGATCACGAACCAATTCCGGTGGAGATGCACAAAGTAAAGATCGTTCAGCAGCTTCAGCTGCTGCCGGCCGACCAAAGACTCGAGAAGATGAAGGAAGCCGGATTCAACACATTCCAGCTTCATAACGGCGACATTTTCATGGATATGCTTACCGACTCCGGTGTAAATGCGATGAGCGATCAGATGCTCGCCAGCATGATGACGCCTGACGACGCATACGCGGGAAGCGAATCGTTCTTCCGCATGAGGGACAAGCTTGAAGAGATCTTCGGCATGAAATACTGCCTGCCTGCCCATCAGGGAAGAGCATGTGAGAACATTCTCGCAACCAGATTCGTAAAACCGGGAAACTGCGTGATCATGAATTATCATTTCACGACGGCAAAAGCTCATATAACCAGACTCGGCGGTCACGTGGAGGAGCTCGTAAAGGACGAGGGCCTGGAATCGCAGAGTGACCTTCCTTTCAAGGGGGATATAGACCTCGACAAGCTTGAGGCCTGCATAGAAAAGGAAGGTGCAGACAATGTTTCCTTTATGAGACTTGAGGCCGGTACAAACCTCATCGGCGGACAGCCTGTATCGGTGCAGAGCTTCAAGGATGCCTGCGCAGTCGCAAGAAAGCATGGGATCCTGTCTGTTCTGGACGCGTCGCTTCTTCAGGACAACCTGTACTTCATAAAGATCCGTGATGAGGAACGCAAGGACATGTCTGTGCGCGAGATCACCAGAGAGATCGCCGACCAGTTCGACATGATATATTTCTCGGCCAGGAAGTTCGGATTCGCCCGCGGCGGAGCGATCCTTGTAAGAGACGAGGAGCTGTTCCACTCGATGGAGGACCTGGTCCCTATGTTTGAGGGTTTCCTGACATACGGCGGCATGTCAGTACGCGAGATCGAAGCCATGACTGTCGGCTTCGATGAATCGATGGACATGAACATCATCTCACATGGTCCTGAGTTTATAAAATACTGTGTTGACAAGCTGGTCGATTACGGCGTGCCGATGATAACTCCTGCCGGCGGCCTGGGAGCGCATGTCGATGCCACCAGTTTCGTTTCACACATACCTCAGCAGGAATACCCTGCCGGAGCTCTTGTGTGTGCATTCTACCTTTGCGGCGGCATAAGAGGAATGGAAAGAGGCACGCTCTCTGAGGAAAGGAATGCTGACGGAAGCGAGAGATTTGCATCCATGGAGCTTGTGAGACTGGCCCTGCCGAGGCGTGTATTCACACTCTCGCAGGTCGAATACGTGATAGACAGAGTCAAGTGGGTCTTCGACCACAGAGACATGATAGGCGGACTGAAGTTCGTGCATGAGCCTGCAACGCTCAGGTTCTTTACCGGCAGGCTCGAAGCAACATCCGACTGGCCGGAGAAGCTGGTCGCCGCATACAAGGCTGAATTCGGAGAAGATCAGTAGATCAGGCATTATCCGAACACACTCAGCGCAAACGGCTGTCGAAAGACAGCCGTTTTATATGGTAAAATAACTACGTATCTGGTTTACAAAAAGAAAGGATATCTGATATGACGGATTATGATCTCATGTGCAGACAGCTCGAAAGTCTGTCAGAAGGCGTTGAGTGGGATATCACGGTGCTTTCCAATGCAGCGGCACTTATCTGGGATTCGCTTGAGGACATCAACTGGGCCGGCTTTTATCTGATGAAAGAGGGGAAACTCCTGCTTGGACCGTTCCAGGGCAAACCTGCCTGCACGGTCATTGAGATCGGAAAAGGCGTATGCGGAACGGCAGCCGCTGAAGATAAAACCCAGCTCGTGAAGAACGTTCATGAATTCCCGGGACACATCGCCTGTGATTCAGCAAGCAATTCGGAGATAGTAGTACCTTTGCATTCCGGAGACTCGGTCTGCGGGGTGCTCGACATAGACAGCCCGCATCTCGGCAGGTTTTCGGAGGAGGACAGGGAAGGCCTTGAAGCTTTCGCGCGCATATTGGAATCCGCAATAACTATAAAGTAAAAAAGGGAGGAATGAGATGTTTATAAGCGAAGTCATGACAACTGCACCGCAGGATGAACGCGGAGCACTTGAAACAAAAACATATCAGGAACTGGAGAGACTCAATATCAAATATGAGAGAGTCGATAACGATACCGTCGAAGCCATGGAGGAGTGCGTGGAGATCTCCGAAAAGCTCGGAGCTGAGATTCGCAAGACGATCGTAGTGTGCAACAGGCAGAAAACGCAGTTCTTCCTCGTCATACTGCCTGCGAACAAGAGGTTCGATTCAAAGCTGTTCGCCGCCATGATGCGTACGGCAAGAGTGTCATTCGCTTCGCCTGAGGACATGCAGAATGTGATAGGCCTTACACCGGGTGAGGCTTCGGTCATGGGCATACTTAACGATCCTGAGGGAAAAGTAAAAGTCGTGATCGACAAAGCGGTAGCAGACGCTGAATGGTTTGCCTGCAATCCGGGAGCCAATACGTCGCATCTGAAATTCAAGACCAAACAGCTGATCAACAACTTCCTGCCTGCTGAAAAACATAAACCTGAGATAATAATGCTTTAGGGAGAACAGTAAATGAAGACCATATATTTTGCGGGAGGATGCTTCTGGGGAACGCAGAAATATTTCGACCAGTTTGAGGGCGTCACGAGGACGGAAGCCGGTTACGCTAACGGTCCGGATAATGCTCCATCGTATCAGGACGTATGCGCGAGCAGCGGGCATGCGGAGACAGTGCTCGTTGAATTCGATGAGAGCATCATCAGCCTCGAAAAGCTGATAAACTGCTATTTTCTTGTTATTGATCCTACATCGGTCAACAGACAGGGCCACGATACAGGCATCCAGTACCGCACCGGCATCTATTACAGCGATCCGGACATGCTCGGCACCATACTGAAGGAGTATAAGAAAGAGGAGGAACTCGTCGGAGAACCTCTTGCGGTTGAAGTGAAGCCGCTTGCGAACTTCTTCACCGCGGAGGAGTATCACCAGAAGTATCTGGATAAGAATCCGGCAGGCTACTGCCACATACCGGCGGAGTTTTTCACTCTTGCAGATGATAAATAGACAGAAAAGATAAGAGGGTAATGGACAATAAAAATTACGCAAGACTGCAGCTCATTTTCACGATGCTGCTCTTCGGCACGATAGGTACTCTTTCAAGATACATAAACATGCCGTCGAGCATCATCTGTCTTGGGCGCGCTTTCTTCGGCGTGATCACGATATTGATCCTGCTTGCGGCAAGGAAAGAAAAACCTGACCGCGAAGCCATCATGAGGAACAAGTGGTGGCTGCTGCTGAGTTCTACCCTGATGTGCTGCAACTGGATCTGCCAGTTTGAGGCATTCAAATACACGACTATAGCAACGAGCACGCTCTGCTATTATATGCAGCCGGTGTTCTACATACTTGCCGGGGCTGTCGTACTTAAAGAAAAGCTTACGGCAAAGAAGCTTCTTTGCGTAGCGGCGGCATTTTGCGGAATGATACTGGTGTCGGGAGTCCTGCAGACCGGACTGCACATATCCGAACTCAAGGGCGTGATCTTCGGTGTTTCGGGCGGATTCTTCTATGCCATGGTCGTGCTGATCAACAAGTATATGAAGGATATCTCTCCGGTGAACACCACCATCATGCAGATGGCTCTGGTGTCATTGATAATGCTGCCTTATTCGGCGGCTACCGGAGCATTCGGAGCGATAAGCATTACAACGACCGGCATCATTTGCCTGCTGGTTCTGGGCGTGCTGCATACGGGCATCGGTTACATCATATACTTCGATGCAGTCAATAAACTGCCGACGCAGACGGTCGGGATACTGAGCTATATCGACCCGGTGGAGGCGGTACTGCTTTCGGCATTCTTCCTCAGGGAGCCGATCAATATTTATACTATCATCGGAGCCGTCATGATACTCGGAGCTGCAGCTGTCAGCGAACTGACGGGCGATAAAAAAGCGGCGTGAAAATTACAGAGGTGGTATCGCATGAGCAAGGAACAGAATGAAAGAATCAGAAAGATGGAATCATATCTGGATGAATCCGGTGAAGCCATAGCGGAGCTTGCCGCTGCTTTGGATAAGTACGAGCAGATACAGAGCAAATTCTATAAGCTTGAAGACTACTATGGCAGCAAGAAGTGGATGGACGATTATGAAGCTGATGAGGCAGGTAAGCTGCCTTCGGATCTGAAAAGAGGTGTTCTGTCCGAGGATGCAGTATACGACCTCATAACAGATCACAGGGAACTTATGGCCAGGATGCAGAGAGCCGTGCTCAGATGCATGGAGGAGAACGAATTCTGAAAGGGAGAATGGTGACGGCTATGAGAAATCATGAAGTAACGAATGTTCAGCTTCTGCTCGATGAAAAGGGCGAGCTGAGAGAACCGGGATGGTCCAGGAGCCTGGTGCAGAAATACCGCAGGAACGATATAAAGGCGCCGGCATTCCGTATTAAAGAGTGGGATTATTATCTGGTCGTGAACAGGGACTTCGCGGCTGCATTCACCATATCCGATGACGGCTATATCGGCCTGCAGTCAGTGTCCCTGCTTGTGTTCGGAGACGAGCCGTGGGAGCATACTGAGACGGTGCTCAATGCCTTCCCGATGGGTAAGCTCGGGCTGCCGAATGATTCATCCTACGGTACGACGAAGTACAGTGACAAAAGGCTTCAGATGAGCTTCGAAGTCAGGTATCAGACAAGGCACATAAAGTGTCATTTCGAGAACTTCATGGACGGCAAGCCTTTTGACGCTGAAATAGTGCTTGAGCAGCCGCCTATGGACTCAATGGTAATAGCGACCCCGTGGCCTGAAAAGCACGCTTTTTATTACAACCAGAAGATCAACTGCATGAGAGCTGCAGGATATGTCAGCTATGACGGTAAAAAATACAGTTTCGATCCTTCGACTGACTTCGGGACCCTCGACTGGGGCAGGGGCGTATGGACGTATGACAACACCTGGTTCTGGGGCTCGGGAAATGCCGACGTAGACGGCAACAGTTTCGGATGGAACATAGGATACGGTTTCGGTGATACGAGCGCGGCATCCGAAAACATGCTTTTCTGGAACGGCAAAGCCCACAAGCTTGATGACGTGGAGTTCGTGATACCTGAAAGCGGCTATATGGACACCTGGAAGTTCACGTCCTCTGACGGCCGTTTCGAGATGACCTTTGAGCCGGTGCTCGACAGGGCGGCATGTCTCGATTACAAGGTGATAGTCTCAGACCAGCATCAGGTGTTCGGCAAAATGAGCGGCAAAGCGGTACTTGACGACGGTACAGAGATCAATATAAAAGACGTCATGTGCTTCGCTGAGAAGGTACACAACAAATACTGACAGGATAATGACTGCGAGTGTGGAAAAACTTAAAGAGATAATCGGAAGATCGAGGCGCATAGTGTTCTTCGGCGGGGCGGGAGTGTCGACTGCAAGCGGCATACCGGATTTCCGTTCAGAGGAAGGACTTTACTCGGAAAGCTTCAGGGGACAATCGCCGGAAGATATACTGAGCGCAGCTTTCTTCATGCTGCATACAGCGGAGTTCTACGAGTTTTATCGAAGATATATGATATATCCTGACGCGAAGCCCAATGCTGTTCACAAATACCTGTATAAGCTGGAAAAACAGGACAAACTGCGCGGGATCGTTACGCAGAACATAGATGGTCTGCACAGGGCAGCAGGAAACAAGAGGGTATATGAACTGCACGGCAATGTTCACGAAAACTACTGCGTGGACTGCGAGGCGGAATACCCGCTCGACAAGATAGTTCAGAGCGAAGGCGTGCCGAGATGTGATAAGTGCGGGGGTGTCATAAAGCCGTGGGTAGTGCTCTACGGAGAGATCCCGGATAAATACACGATGATAGGCGCGTGCAGGGAGATCACAGGTGCGGATACACTGATCGTCGCCGGCACATCCCTGGCTGTGGAACCGGCAGCGTCCCTCATAAATGACTTCAGCGGGCGCAGCCTGGTGGTGATAAACAGGGAATCAACACCTGCTGATGAAAGGGCATCGCTGCTTATACGGGCAGATGTGGAAGAGGTGTTCAGAAAATTGGATGAGGATTAACGATAAATATAAAAAGAACGGATCGTGAGGATCCGTTCTTTTGATTCCTTGTTTTATGGTTCTATTTTGCTCTTGCCAGCTCTACCAGAACTTCCGCCATCTTTTCCAGCGACTGCACCGGGATGTACTCAGTATTGGAGTGGAAGTTGAGTCCGCCTGTTGAAAGGTTAGGACAAGGCAGTCCTTTGTATGTGAGCATCGCGCCGTCTGTACCTCCTCTGATAGGAACGACCAGAGGCTCGACTCCGCATGCCTTGAATGCCTCTTCCGCATTGTCTATCAGGAACATATGCGGTTCGATAAGCTCGCGCATGTTTCTGTACTGCTCGCGTATCTCAAGAGTGACAGCATTCCCATATTTAGTGTTCAGGTAATCGACGCATTTGCGCATCAGCTCGAGCTTCTTCTCAAAGAGCGCTGCATCGTGGTCTCTTATTATATAGCGCGACTCCGCCTCCACAGGGGTGCCTTTCAACTGTGTCATGTGGAAGAAACCGTCATAGCCGTCAGTAAATTCAGGCTTCTGCTCCTGAGGCAGCATTCCTTCAAGTTCGGCAGCGATCCTTACAGCGTTTATAAGCACACCTTTGGCACTTCCCGGATGGATGTCGCGGCCTTTAATGTGTATACGTGCCTCGGCTGCATTGAAGTTCTCATACTCCAGCTCGCCTATAGGACCGCCGTCAACGGTGTATGCGTAATCCATGCCGAAGCCTTTGACATCAAAGTACTCCGTTCCGAGGCCGATCTCTTCATCCGGTGTGAATGCGAGACCGATCTTGCCGTGAGGGATGGATGGATCGTTTATCAGCGTTTCTGCCATTGTCATGATCTCAGCGATACCGGCTTTGTCGTCGGCTCCGAGAAGCGAGACTCCGTCGGTGACGATAAGGTCGCAGCCTATGTAATCGTTGAGCTCAGGGCAGTCAACAGGGTCCAGCGATACGGAATCATTGAGAACTATCACTCCACCGTCGTAGATTTTGTGTATCCTGGCGTTGCTTGCATCTCCCGGGGCGTTCGGAGCGGTATCCATGTGCGAGATAAAACCGAGGGCAGGAATGTCTGCGTCCACGTTTGAAGGGATCTCGCCATAGACATAGCAGTGCTGATCATCAAGTCTGACGTTGGTCACACCCATGGCGGTCATCTCTTCGGCCAGAAGGCGGGCCAGCCTGAACTGTTTATCTGTACTTGGTGAGGTATTGCTGTCTTCATCGGACTGTGTATCTACGGAAATATATTTCATGAATCTGTCGATGATACTGCTCATAGTGTTTTTATCCTCCTGAACGAATTATTACAGATCCCGATACCCATTGCTGATGATACTGCTTTTGGGAGGTTCTTGCAATTGAGAAATGGAATTGAAAGAATTCATATAAAAAGATAAAATATACAAAGGTATGGGTCCTGAGTATTAAAGAGACCCAATTCTTTTCAAGGAGGACCTTATGGAAAAACAGGAAACTGCAGTTCTTACGGTAGTTGGCGTCAATGATGTCGGAATACTTGCCAGAACAGCTTCGTGCGTTGCAGAGGCAAACGGGAATGTGATCCAGGTATCACAGATAGTTATGGATAAGTTCTTTACTATGAACATGCTTATAGACATATCAGGACTTAAGGGGAGCATCAGGGAACTCGAGGATGCGCTTAAGGAGTGTCTTCCGGGCATAGAGGTGCATCTCATGCACGAAAACATCTTCAACTCAATGCACAGGATCTGATCAGCGGGAAGGAAGACGGATATGTATGATGTAAAGGATATCATGGAGACGATCTCCATGATCAGAGACAACAATCTTGATATCCGCACGACTACGATGGGCATATCGCTCATCGACTGTGCGGATACTGATATAGACAAGTCATGTACAAAGGTATATGACAAGATCTGCTGCCTCGCCGGCGACCTCGTATCAGTCGGAGAGGATATATCAGCCAAGTACGGCATTCCTATCGTAAACAAAAGAGTGTCAGTAACGCCGATCTCGATGCTTGCAGGAGTTTCAGGCGGAGATCCGGTCAAATATGCAAAGGCTCTTGACAGAGCTGCTCATACGATAGGCATCAACTTTATAGGAGGTTACTCTGCGCTGGTACACAAGGGCTTCAGCGCTGGCGACATGGAGCTGATCGACTCGATCCCGCGCGCTCTGGCAGAGACGGAATTTGTATGCTCATCGGTCAATATAGGATCGACGCGTGCCGGCATCAACATGGATGCAGTAAGAAAGATGGGCGCGATCATCAGAGAGACCGCTGAACTCACCAAAGACGATCAGTGCATGGGCGCTGCCAAACTCGTTGTATTCTGCAATGCCGTTGAGGACAATCCTTTCATGGCAGGCGCGTTCCACGGCACGGGCGAGGCAGACCACGTGCTCAGCGTGGGTGTCTCAGGTCCGGGAGTGGTAAGATCCGTTCTTGCGGGAATGCCTAAAGACGCTCCTCTTGATGTGGTATCAGAGGCCATCAAAAAGACGGCGTTCAAGATTACAAGAGTGGGGCAGCTCGTGGGCTCAGAGGCAGCTGAAAGGCTGAATACACAGTTCGGCATAGTAGACCTTTCACTTGCGCCTACGCCTGCGATCGGTGATTCCGTTGCGCACATCCTGGAAGAGATCGGACTCGAACAGTGCGGTGCACACGGGACGACTGCTGCTCTGGCCATGCTGAATGATGCGGTCAAGAAGGGCGGAGTAATGGCTTCGTCAAGTGTAGGCGGTCTGTCAGGAGCATTCATTCCTGTGAGTGAAGATGCCGGAATGATAGATGCAGCGAGAGAGGGGACTCTTTCAATAGAGAAGCTTGAGGCGATGACTTCCGTTTGCTCAGTAGGTCTGGACATGATAGTCGTACCGGGAGATACGACAGCCGACGTGATCGCAGCTATCATTGCGGATGAAGCAGCGATCGGCATGGTCAACTCAAAGACTACTGCAGTGAGGCTGATCCCGGCGATAGGACTTGCCGAGGGCGAGGAGCTTAATTTCGGCGGACTGCTTGGATATGGACCGGTAATGCCGCTCCGTACCAAATCACCGTCAGTCATGATAGCAAGAGGCGGGCGCATACCTGCACCGCTTCAGAGTCTGAAAAACTAAAAGAAAAAAGCTCCGGAACCTGATGATTCCGGAGTTTTTTTGGTGCGCGCGGAGGGATTCGAACCCGCGACCTACTGATTCGTAGTCAGCCACTCTATCCACTGAGCTACGCGCGCATATCATTTCGCGACTGTCAAATGTTACAACGAAGACGGACAAATGTCAATAACTTATGCTGTTTTTAACATACGGGGCAAAGCAAAAGGCCGGCAGTGCAGCCGGCCTTTTGTTTTTACATGTGTAAACTGATCAACTAGACAGTGAAACCCTTTGTCATCTTGTCGTCCGGATCCATGAACCACTTAGCTTCTCCGCAGAGATAAGCAGCACCTGTGACCTGTGGGATGATAGCGTCGAAATCACCTACCTTTGCAGTGTCTGCAACAGTACCGATGAATCTTGTGTCGATGAATGATTTGTAAACGAAGCATTCACCTACGCCGAGCTTACCATGCTTGTACAGCCAGGACAGCTTAGCCGATGTTCCTGTTCCGCATGGCGATCTGTCGATCTGAGGATCATGAGCTTCGCCGAATACCAGCTGGTTCTTCAGTGCGAACTTAGCCTCAGGGCAGAATACCTTATCATCTTCTGTAAGCTCGTCTTCGCAGTAGTTCTCGATGAGGTCTACGCTTGTGATATCGAGCTCAGGGTGCTGGATAGGAACTGTTTTATTGATTTCCTGGAGAGCGAAGCTTGACCACTCTGTGAGGAACTTTGTGTGCTCAGGAGTGACCTTGAATCCGAAGTTCTTCTCTGTGTCAACAAGAGCAAAGAATGAACCGCCGAAGCAGATGTCGTATACGACCTTCTTGCCCTGATACTCGAGCTCGAGGTTTTCTTTGTATACGAATGCAGGAACGTTTGTGAGCTTAACGCCTGTGACCTTGCCGTTCTTGCATGTGCACTCAAGGTGGATCAGGCCTGCAGGTGCTTCGATAACAACCTGTGTTACAGGCTCCTTCATCTCCATGAGACCTGCTTCAAGGATAACTGTAGCAGCTCCGATCGAGCAGTGTCCGCACATGTTGAGATAGCCGCCGCCGTCCATGAAGAATACGCCGAAGTCAGCCTCAGGATTGATTGGCTCGCAGAGGAATGCCCCGAACATGTCGTGGTGTCCGCGAGGTTCGAACATAAGCATTGTTCTGAGGTAGTCATAATGCTCCTCGAGATAATGCTTCTTTTCGATCATTGTCTTTCCCGGCAGCTCCGGGCAGTCAAGAGCGACTCTGCAGTATTCGCCCTCAGTATGAGCCTCGACTGTTCTGATGACTGTCTTGTCATAGTTGTCATAGTTGATCTTGGCTTCAAGATACTTTGCCATAGGTAATTACCTCCCTAGTAATTATTACTTATTACACGTGTAAATAGTGCCTGAAGAACATTGGTCTTCACTTTGTATGATATCGCAAACAATATAAAGCGTCAATGATATAACCACCCCTCATATCCACTTTTACTTAATGGCAGATTAAGAAATTTTAAACGTCTATATTATAGAAAATAGTGGAGTGCCTAAGCCTTGAAATTTATATGTTTCCGATAATTATTTTGCATAAGTCAGGTTGTTCTAAATAAATAAAAGTGATATTATGGATTCGTCAAAAAAGGCGTTTTTTTGCGTGTCTTAAGACAAAGGAGATCAAGTATTATGGAAAACATTCAGATGTTACTGAAGCAGGGCGCTGTAGGCAGACCGTGCGCACCGATCGTAGCTGTTGGCGACAAGGTCAAGAAGGGTACACTGATCGCAACACCGACAGGACTCGGCGCAAATGTTCACTCCAGTGTATACGGCGAAGTAGTCGAGATCCTCGAAGACAGGATCATCATAAAGCCGGATGAAGAGCAGCCTGATGAGTATGTCAAGATCCCGAAGGGCACAAACCTCGAGATGATCAAAGAAGCAGGTATCATCGGACAGGGTGGTGCCGGATTCCCGACATTCATCAAGATCTACAACGGCAAGGATGACAAGCCGGTTCTCGACCACGGCTACATTCTCGTAAATGCTTCCGAGTGTGAGCCTGGACTCGCTCACAACATTCAGCAGATCGATGAGGATCCTGCCAAGCTGCTCAGAGGTATCCACTATCTCATGGAGATCGCAGGAGCAGACAAGGGCATCATCGCCATCAAGAAAAAACACAGAGAAACCATTGAGAAGCTGGACGCACTCCTGAAGGACGATCCGGCTATAGAAAGACATCTCCTCCCGGATATCTATCCGATGGGCGAGGAGCGTGCTGTAGTAAGAGAGTGCCTCGGCATCGAGCTCGAGCCGGACAAACTCCCATCGGCAGCAAACGCTGTAGTAATCAACAGTGAGACAGTTTACAGCTGCGCATCAGCAATCGAAGATCAGAAGCCTCTCATTGACAAGAACATCACAGTAAGAGGAATGATCAAGGGCGGAAGCGAAGCACACGTATTCGAGAACGTTCCTGTAGGCACAAGCGTACAGGCTCTGATCGACAGAGCAGGCGGCTTCGATGAAAGAGGCTACGGCGAAGTCATCATGGGCGGATCCTTCACAGGTAAGGCAACCGAGCTCGACGCACCTATCACAAAGTGCACAGGAGCACTCCTGGTAACACGTCCGTTCAGAGACCTCCACGGAGCAAAGGTCGGCATCCTCGTATGCGCATGCGGCGGAAACCTTGAGAGAATGGAAGACCTCGTTGCTAAGTACAATGGTACAGTAGGTCATGTCTGCTACTGCAAGCAGGCTGCAGAGATGCCTAACGGTACACGTAAGTGCGAGCGTCCTGGAAACTGCCCTGGACAGGTAAAGAACAACCTCGAGTTCAAGAAGGCAGGCTGCGAGTACATCATCATCGGTAACTGCTCTGACTGCTCCAACACAGTTATGGCATCCGGTCCTAAGATGGGACTCAAGGTAATGCATATGACAGACCTTGCTATGATGGCTGTCGGACATCCGCTTTACAGAACACTGAAGGTATCCAAGAAGGTCGACCAGGATCTCAACGTTGTTGATAACGTTGAAGACAACGAGACCGTAGAATAATACATTATCACCGTTAATTATCTTCGCCCGGATAACCCCGACAAGATCCGGGCGGAGGGAATTATAAAACTCACTGCCGACACACATTGTGCGGCAGGCATTAAAAACTTTTAGGAGGAAGATCGATATGTCAATAACAGCTGAAACAGCTAAACAGCATGCGAACGATCCAG
Organism: Anaerovoracaceae bacterium; assembly: GCA_045115935.1. GTDB lineage: Bacteria > Bacillota > Clostridia > Peptostreptococcales > Anaerovoracaceae > Crickella. Next base: position 61,401 of record JBGULF010000021.1, on the reverse strand, counting down.
CAGTACTCTGCTGCAGAGCAGAGGCAGGAACAGAACTGACACCTGCAAACTTCGAGGATCCGGCAATTTTCCCAGATCTGGTAGATTCGGGACTGCTGAACCTCGATGGCGCACTGAAGCTTGGCCAGGTGCTCAATGGATCAAAGCTTACAAAGACTGTTGATTCTCTCACACCTATTACACCTGACATCGTTGACAAGTTCGACGCAGCAGAAGAAGAAGCTGAAGAAGCTCCTGCAGCTGAAGAAGCAGCAGAGGCTCCAGTAGCAGCAGCTCCTGCATTTGCAGCTCCTGCAGCAGGCGGATACATCAGCCTGCACATCGGAGAAGGCAAGAACATCGACATCCAGATCCCTACAGGAATCGGCGGCGGCGCAGTCGCAGCTCCTGTAGCAGCAGCAGCTCCTGCAGCAGCAGCAGCTCCTGCAGCAGCAGAGGAGACTGGTGAGGCTGTAGTAGTCAGAGAGATGACACGTAAGCACTACAAGATCGATAAGGTAGTTCTTGGTGACGAGACCAAGATCGAAGGAACAACACTGTACGTTCGTAAGGCAGCAGCTACTGAGGGCGCTGACGCTCAGAAGCTCGTTCACAGCCTCGAACTCGACGTGATCACACCTGACAACTACCACGTATACTCCGAGACAGTAATGGATATCCAGCCGATCGCTACAAAGGAAGACGATTATGAGCTTGGTGAAGGCGTTACAAGAGTTCTCGACGGCGTAGTAATGGTAGTAACCGGTATCACAGAAGAGGGAGTACAGGTAGGTGAGTTCGGTTCTTCGGAAGGTTACATTGATGAGAACATGATGTGGGGACGTCCTGGCGCAGTAGACAAGGGCGAAATCATGATCAGAGCTCACGCTGTAATCGACAACAAGAAGAACATGGAGAGACCGGGCCCTATCGCTATTCATACTGCAGTTGACCACGTAACTCAGGAGATCAGAAACGCAATGAAGAAGGATCTCACTGATGACATGGTAGTAGAGACTCAGACAATGAAGCAGGTTAGAAGACCTGGAAAGAAGAAAATCGTTATCGTTAAGGAGATCATGGGCCAGGGCGCTATGCACGATAACTTCCTGTTCCCGACAGAGCCAGTTGGCGTACTCGGAGCTAAGCCGAACGTAGACCTCGGTAACGTTCCTGTAGCTGCTAACCCTCTCGAAGTAATGGACGGCTGCATCCACGCACTGACATGCATCGGACCTGCTTCGAAGGAAATGTCCAGACACTACTGGAGAGAGCCGCTGGTATACGAAGCAATCCATGACGACGACGTTGACCTGGTAGGCGTTATCTTTGTTGGTTCGCCGCAGGCTAACACTGACAAGTTCTACGTATCAAGAAGACTTGGCCAGATGGTTGAGTCCATGAACGTAGACGGAGCATTCGTTACAACAGAGGGATTCGGAAACAACCACGTAGACTTCACTTCCCATATCGAGCAGATCGGTAAGAGAGGCGTTCCGGTTGTTGGATTCTCATTCTGCGCTGTACAGGGAGCTCTCGTAACAGGTAACAAGTACTGCGATGCTATGGTCGACAACAACAAGTCGATGTCCGGTATCGAGAACGAGGTACTTGCATGCAACACACTCTGCCATGAAGACGCTATCAGAGGTCTGGCTATGCTGAAGGCTAAGATGGCCGGCGAGAGCATCAAGGCACCTGAGAGACAGTACACACACGCAGTTAAGGAGAACAACGTAGAGCTGATCGAAAAGGCTTACGGCACAAAGATGGAACTCGTTGACAACGAGCAGGCACTGCCGATGAGCGAAAAGAGAAAGGCTAAATACGACTAATCTGAAAGGTAAGATCTACAAGAGATATGAAATACGGTGATAAGATAATCAGAATGGAAGGCGTTATCGTGGAAGTCCATGACGGAAGCGTAGCAATCGATTTCAAAGGAAGACTGGGACATCTCAGAATCCCTAAGAGAATGATCATTTCCGATTACGACCTCGAGGTCGGACAGGAAGTTGCCTGGAATATGAGCTTCATAGAACAGGAAAGTTCCGAAATCAACCCTAGATATCTCGAAACGATCGAGCATTCCAGAGAACTCCAAAACGAAATGCACAGCAAAAACAATCAGGAGGATTAATACAAAATGAGTATGACAGTTGTAAAAGGATTACAGTCTGAGATATTCGTACCTATCACTCCGAAGTCAGTATGGGCTCCTGTAACAAAGCCGCTCAGCGAGATGACAGTTGCTCTCGCAACAGCTGCCGGCGTTCACAGAAAGGATCAGGAGAGATTCAACCTGGCTGGAGATTTCACATGGAGAAAGATCCCTAACGAGTCCGAGGAAGACGATCTGATGGTAACTCACGGTGGTTACGACAACTCTGACGTTAACAAGGACATCAACTGCATGTTCCCTATCACAAGACTTAAGGAACTCGCAGCTGAGGGATTCATCAAGGCTTGCGCACCTTACCATGCAGGATTCATGGGCGGCGGCGGAAACATTGAGAAGTTCACCAACGAGACAGGTCCGGCTGTAGCTCAGATGCTCAAAGAGGAGGGCGTAGATGCGTGTCTCCTCACCGCTGGATGAGGAACCTGCCACCGCTCTGCAACAATCGTGCAGAGAGCAATCGAGTCGGTAGGTATCCCTACAGTCATCATCGCGGCACTTCCACCAGTCGTAAGACAGGCAGGTACACCGAGAGCTGCTGCTCCAATGGTACCTATGGGCGCTAATGCAGGCGCACCTCACGACGTTGAGATGCAGACTGCTATCGTAAAGGCATCCCTCGAGCTTCTCGAGACAATCGAGACGCCGGGAAAGATCGTATCGCTGCCTTTCGAATATCACGCAGTTATCTAGTACTGACGTACAGAGACAAACGAATAGGACATCGGACTATTCCGAAGATGGGGCTGAGAAATCAGCCCCATCTTTACAAAAGAGGCTTTAAGGCTATCGCATAATGCGCAAGAGGATAATATACAATGGAAGACATTGAACTGAGAAGACTGGTGATCAGAGCGTTCCACATGGACGATGTTGAGTTCGGCGATGAGAACAAGATCACTACAGACGGCAAAATGACCATAACAAAAGACGGTCTCGACGCGCTGGCCGCAAAATACAGCAAAGTCATTGAAAAGATAGACATCCAGATCATCAGACCCGGTGATCATGACAGATATACAAACACCATCATGGATATCATTCCGATATCCGTCAAGGTGCTGGGAAAATGCGGAGAAGGCATTACCCACACAATTACAGGCGTTTACGTTATGCCTACGGGCGTTGATGTTGACGGCGAGCAGGCACACGAATTCGGTTCATCCGAGGGCAACCTCAAAGACATGCTTTACCTCAACAGAGCAGGCACACCTGCAGACGATGACTTTATCATCTCCTTTGACATTACCTTTAAGAAGGGCATGGGTCAGGAGAGATACGCTATCATCGATGCATACAGAATGGTAGAAGAGTGGATGAATGAGTTCAGGCCACAGCTCAAGAAGTTCGAGGGCTCAAAGTGCACAGAGAGGCACGAGTACTACGACAGGATCCGTCCTGGTCAGAAGAAAGTGCTCGTCATCAAGGAAATGATCGCTCACGGAGCTATGCTGGACACCTGGATCTTCCCTGATCAGCCATGCGGCGTTGAGGGAGGCAAGTCACTTATCGATTACGGCGCGATGCCTGTCATGCTGACTCCGAACGAGTTCAGAGACGGTGCGATCAAGGCTATGAATTAAGGAGGTGCAACATGGGAGTAGGTCCTTCAACAAAAGAAACAAGCCTTCACCACTTCAGAGATCCTCTGATCAAACTGCTTGGTGAGGATCCGGGCATCGACCTGATGGGAGTACTGGTATTCGGATCACCTGAAGGCAACGAGGAAAAGATCAGATGCTCCAGAACGGCAGCTGTAGTCGCTGAGTGCGCAAGACCTGACGGAGTCATAGTTGAAACAGACGGATGGGGCAATCTCGACGTAGACTATGTAAACTGCGTCAATGAGATCGGCGAGAGAGGAATTCCTGTTGCCGGACTCAACTGGAGCGGAACAGCAGGAACCTTCGTGGTAGAGAGTCCGTATCTCGACAACGTGGTCGATTTCAACAAGAACCCGGAGGGCATCGAGTCCAACATCGTAGGTGAGAACAACTATACCGAAGACGATGTAAAGGAGTGCATCAAGAAGCTCAAAATCGCCATGCTCAAGAAAGAGCGCGGAATTAAATAAAAAAATCAGCGGCTGTCGCAGAACAGCCGCTTTTTTATGTGTTTGTTATTCGAAGAGCGGGGTGGAGAAGTAGCGTTCAGCCGTATCCGGAAGCACCGTTACAACTGTTTTGCCCGGTCCGAGCTTTTCTGCCAGCATAATCGCCGCAACCACGTTTGTACCGGATGATATGCCGCACATTATGCCTTCTTCGCTCGCCAGACGCTTTGCCATGTCGAGGGCGTTGTCGTCAGGGATTATGCAGGTGTTATCATAGACTTCAGTGTTCAGTATGTCCGGGATCAGGCCGTCGCCGATGCCCATCTGAACGTGAGTGCCTATGCTGCCTCCGGCCAGGATCGCAGCGTCTTCAGGCTCAGCTGCCCATATCTCGATGTCCGGATAGTGTTCTCTCAGCACTTCACCTATGCCGGTGATGGTGCCGCCCGTTCCGATGCCTGAGCAGAATCCGTGGATCGGACCATTGACCTGCTCCAGGATCTCCTTTGCTGTTGTAGTCTTCTGCGCAACGATGTTGTTCTTGTTGATGAACTGCTGAGGAACAAATACACGCTTGTCCTGCTCCTTCATCTTCATTGCAGTTGCAAGGCATTCATGGATGCATTTTCCGATATCTCCGTCATCATGCACGAGCACGACTTCTGCGCCATAGTGCTGTACAAGCTTGCGCCTTTCAATGCTGACCGAGTCAGGCATGACGATTATCGTGCGGTATCCGCGTACTGCTCCGACAAGCGCAAGCCCTATGCCCTGATTGCCGCTGGTAGGCTCAACGATTATGGAGCCCGGTCCGACGACACCGGCTTCTTCAGCAGCCAGTATCATCTGATATGCTGTTCTTGTCTTGATGGAACCGCCTACATTGAGCCCCTCAAATTTGACGAGGACTTCTGCGTTTGTAGGTGGGTTGATGTGATTGAGGCGTATCATAGGGGTGTTGCCCATTGCCTCGAGTATGCTGTTATATACCATGGATTGTCCTTACCCTCGGATTCTGAAAATTACTCAAGTATTTTACATCTAACTGCGGAACCGTGGCAACAAATGGCAGCAGAAAATTTTTTAATTTGGCAAGTCGATTTACAGGATATGGTATACTTTAGCCATGTTTACACACTTACATCTTCATACTGAATACAGCCTGCTCGACGGTATGAGCAGGATCTCCGAACTCCCTGAATACATCAAGGAGCTCGGTATGGACTCATGCGCCATAACAGATCATGGCGCAATGTTTGGTGTTGTCGATTTTTACAAGGCCTGTAAAAAGGCGGGCATAAAACCTGTAATAGGGTGCGAGGTTTATACGGCCGCGAGGACTCTTTATGACAAGGATCCGGACAAAGACCGCGGTTACGGACATCTCATACTCCTCGCTGAAAACCAAAAGGGCTACAGCAATCTCGTAAAGATAGTATCAAAGAGTTACGTCGACGGGTTTTACTATAAGCCGCGTGTAGACAAGGAACTTCTGAGACAGTACAGCGAAGGCCTGATATGCCTGTCCGGCTGTCTTGCGGGAAATGTGCAGAGGCTTCTTCTTGCAAGAGATTATGGCGGCGCAAAAAAGGAAGCGCTTGAGCTTAGGGATATCTTCGGACACGACAACTTCTTCCTGGAGATACAGAACCATCATCTCGAAGAGGATGTAACGGTAATGACCGGGCTGAAGATGATCAGCGATGAAACGGGCATCCCGATCGTAGCTACGAACGATGCCCATTATATGAGACGAAGTGATGCAACGGCTCAGGATGTTCTGATGTGCATCCAGACTCAGGCGAAGGTGACTGACGAGAATCGTATGAGGTTTGAGAACGATGAGTTCTACGTGAAGTCCGAAGCTGAGATGAGAGAGCTCTTCCCGGATATGCCTGACGTGATCGACAGGTCACACGAGATCGCCAAAAGGTGTAATGTGGAGTTCGAGTTCGGCAATTATCATCTGCCTGAGTACATACCGCCTGACGGAAGGAGTACTGATGATTATCTGAGAGATCTCTGCTATAAAGGCCTGGTAAAGCGCTACGGAGCTGAAGCGATGGATCCTGACAGCGTGTACAGACAGAGACTTGAGACGGAACTCAAGGTCATAGAAGGCATGGGTTATGTGGAATACTTCCTCATAGTCTGGGACTTCATCCATTACGCTAAATCCCACGGGATAGCCGTCGGACCGGGCAGAGGCTCCGCTGCGGGAAGCATCGTGGCATACAGCCTTGATATAACCGAGATAGACCCGATCAAATACAGCCTCATCTTCGAAAGATTCCTCAATCCGGAGCGCGTGAGCATGCCGGATATAGACATAGACTTCTGCATCGAAAGACGCCAGGAGGTCATAGATTACGTAATACGCAAGTACGGCAAAGACAAGGTGTCGCAGATCATCACCTTCGGTACTTTAAAGGCCAAGGCGGCCGTCAGAGACATAGCGAGAGCGCTTGATGCTACATATGCGGAGGGAGACGCGATAGCGAAGGCGATACCAAATGAGCTCGGCATAACCATCGCCAAGGCGCTCGAGGTCAACCCTGATCTGAGACAGAGGTACGAGAACGAGCCGCTCGTCAAGCAGGTGCTCGATCTTTCGATGGCTCTTGAAGGCCTGCCGCGCCATGCTTCGACGCACGCTGCGGGCATCGTTATCTCGAAGATGCCGCTCGATGAGTATGTGCCGCTCTATTCATCCGATAAGGGCGTTGCGACCCAGTTCAACATGACAACGATCGAGGAGCTCGGACTTCTCAAGATGGACTTCCTCGGACTCAGGAACCTTACCGTCATACGTGATGCGCTTCGAATGATAAAAGCGAACCACGGAATTGACATTGATTTTTCATCGATGGATTTCGACGATCCGGACGTGTACAGGCTGATCTCGGACGGAAACACCAAGGGCGTGTTCCAGCTTGAGAGCGGCGGTATGACAGACTTCATGAAGAACCTCAGGCCGAGCTGCTTTGAGGACATAGTCGCGGGAATAGCTCTGTACAGACCGGGCCCGATGGACTCGATCCCTAAATACATAGACAACAAGAAGCATCCTGACCACGTGAAATACGTGGATCCGCATCTCGAGCCTATCCTCGGAGTCACCTACGGCTGCCTGATCTATCAGGAGCAGGTGATGCAGATAGTGCGTGATCTCGGCGGATATTCGTTCGGCCGTTCAGATCTCGTGCGCCGTGCGATGAGTAAAAAGAAGATGCAGGTGATGCTCGAGGAGAAGCAGTACTTCATAAACGGAAAGACTGATGAAGCGGGCAATGTTGAGATCGCGGGCTGTGCCAGAAACGGTGTTCCGGCAGCCGCCGCGGAGACCATATTCGAAGACATGGTCACGTTTGCTTCATATGCGTTCAACAAATCGCATGCTGCGGCATATGCAGTGATCTCTTATCAGACGGCTTATCTCAAGGCTCACTATCCTGCGGAGTTCATGGCAGCTCTCATGACCAGCATGGCAGGAGATGCAAAGCATACTGCGGATTACGTAAGGAACTGCCGCGAGATGGGCATAGTGCTTGATCCTCCTTCGGTAGTTAAGAGTGAAAAGAACTTCTCGACAAAAGACGGCCGCATCCGCTTCGGCATGCTTTCGGTCAAGAACGTCGGTGAAGGCATCATCGATGCGATAATCGAAGCTAGAGGGTCCGTTAAGGGAACGCATGATATCTATGAGTTCATCGAAGCAATAGATGCGGGTGAGCTCAACAGAAAAGCGATAGAGTCGCTGGTCAGAGCCGGCGCTTTCGACGATATAAATCCAAACAGGGCCCAGCTCATGGCTGTATGCGACGATGCCGTGCAGAGAGCCCAGAAGAAGGCGAAGCAGGGGAGCAGGGCGCAGATAAGTCTGTTCCAGCTCGAGGACTTTGCAGATGAGGCGATAGCAAGTCCTGAGCTTCCGAAGGTGGCTGACTTCAGCAAGGAAACCAAGCTCGCGATGGAGAAGGAGATGCTCGGAGTCTATCTTTCGGGGCATCCTCTGGACGAATATGCGGCGCTTATCAGAGACAATACAAGTGCAGGTACAGCTGAACTGACCGGAGGCGGTGAGGAATTTACCGCTGAAGGAGATGATGCCGACAGCATGGTCATAAATACTTCAAAATTCAATGACGGTGATTCGGTCATCATGGCCGGCATGATAAACGGCGTGCGTACAATGATCACGAGGAAGTCCCAGGAGATGGCCAGAATGACCCTTGAGGACTTCGACGGTGTCATCGACGCGATAGTATTCCCTAAGGTATATGAACGCAAAAGAAATCTCGTCAAAAACGACATGATCGTCGGAATCCTCGGACGCGTCAGTTTCAAGGACGAGAGCGAGGCGGAGATCCTCGTGGAAGACATAGTGCCAATCGAAAACATAGGCAGCCTCGGCAGGGGCAGAGCGCAGAATCGCGAAGATGCCGGCGGCTATGGATATCCTTCCGGTGAAAGATATGCTCCGGAGCCTCCGCGCAGGGCAGAAAACAGACCGGCTGCGCCTCTGAGCGATCCTGTCAAGCTGAGGGTCCCTGAGGAAGTGATCAGATCACACGGTAGTGCGCGCAAAGTGCTGATGCACCTGACAGACATGTTCAGCCTGTATCCGGGCGGCCGCGATGTGTTGGTATATCTTCCGGGTCAGAAACCGGTAAGGTGCAATGCCGACAATCGTGTGGATCTCACGGATGCTCTCAGAGCTAAACTGATAAGGCTTCTCGGAGAGGAGAATGTAAAAGGGTAATGGCAAAAAGCATAGTGATTTATACTTCAAAAAGAGGATCGACCAGACAGTATGCAGAGTGGATAGCCGAAGATCTCGGCTGCGAGGTACTGCCTCTTTCTGATGCAAAGGGAATAGATCTTCACGAATACGACTGCGTTATTTACGGCGGATGGATCCGCGGATCAGGCATAGTCGATTTTGATAAGTTTGCAAGGATGCTCGATGATGAGATCATGAAGAAGCTCATTGTTTACGGTGTCGGCTTTGCTGATGAGACAGCGGAAAACTACGCACAGGTATGGGGATACAGCCTCGGGAAGATCGACCCTAAAAACGAGAACAGAGTGCTGATGTACATTCTCGGCGGAAGATATGATCCTGCAGCTGTCACAGGTCTCGATAAGTTCCTCATGAAAACAATGAGGACAGTCCTGCTTTCGGGCAGCACGAACGATGCGAAATCACAGGCAAACATGATGAAAGACCGAATAGACAACGGCTGTGATCTGGTAAAGAGGGAAAACATCGCATCACTGGTTAAGGATGCAAAGAAGAAAGCCGGGCAGCAGAGCGACAGGTAACAGACCGCAGGAATGAAGGCTGCCTCGCTGTTGACATGGAACTCGCGGGTGTTCAGCCCGGCTGAAGGACTGCATTACAAGCCTTAACGCCGGATTTATTGATAAGGATTATTAAAATAACTTACAATATTGAAAGCGTCTATTTGTTTAGACAGATGCCTGTAACTACAATGGTATTGTAGTTACAGGCATTTGCTTGAAAGAAAACGGAGGAAAAATATGTCAATCGAACTGGAATATGCATTAGAGCATAAGAATGATCCTGCAGTACTTTGCTGCAGAATGGAGCCGGGCGAAATATCGCACCACAACCTTGAAGACCCTGCAATCTTCCCTGACCTGGTAGACACAGGACTTCTGAAGCTTGACGGATGCCTGACGATCGGACAGTGCCTCGGTGCTACTCTTAAGGAAGTATCTGACTCCCTGACACCGCTCACAGCTGAGATCGTAGACAACATCCAGGATCCTGCTGCAGGCGAAGAAGATGCAGCAGAAGAGGCTCCTGCAGAAGCAGCAGCTCCTGCACTGGCAGTTCCTGCAGGTACACAGATGACATTCGGCGGCGGAGTCGTTAAGCTCTACATCGCAGAGGGCAAGGACATCGCAATCGAGTTTCCGGTATAATCGGGAAATAGCGTATTAAATCTGTTAACAGAAGAAGGAGGCGTCCGTTAAGGATGCCTCCGGTTTTTATTGCCCGGTTATATGCAAACAGCGTATACTTGGATTCAGAGATTTACAGTTCACGGCAGACAGGGGACAGGACATGAAAGATTTCAGCTGGGAATGCAGAACGAAAGTGAAGTTCGGGAAAGGCTGCGTAAGGGAGCATCTCGCGCAGTTTGTCAGGGAATTCGCACTTCCCGGACGCAACATAATGGTCGGATACGGCGGGGGTTCTGTAAAAAGAAACGGTGCCTATGACGATGTGATCAGCGTGCTCGAATCGCTGGGATACAGCAGGGACTGCAGCGCTGAGGAAGGCAGCCGGATAATTGAGTTTCCGGGAATAATGTCGAATCCTACTCTCGGTAAGATGAAGGAAGGGGCAAAACTGGCATCACAGATGAATGCCGGACTTATCATAGGTATCGGTGGAGGCTCTGTCATGGACTGCTGCAAGGCAATATCCGTGCAGGCGGGCTATGACGGCGATGCCTGGGAAGATTTCTGGATGCAGGGAAATCCTATGACCCACGATATCGTTCCGTGCGGAGTGGTTGTTACCATGCCTGCTACGGGCAGTGAAGTGAACGGGTGCGCAGTGCTCACGAATGAGGAGTCGCACATAAAGACTGACAGAGATTATCCTGAGATGAATCCTTTGTTCGCTCTCATGGATCCTTCATATACGCTTACGATGCCGGTCAGGCAGCTCAGGGCCGGAACTTTTGACATCCTGTCACATATAATGGAAACATATTTCAGCTATCCCGTCGAAGACAATCCGGCTGATGATGTGGCCGAAGGCCTTATGAGAGGACTCATAAGGGATTTCAGGGCTGCGGTGGCAGACCCGGATGATTATCAGGCGAGAAGCAATATAATGTGGACGGCATCGCTTGCGGAAAACCGTATAATAAAGACCGGAAAGTCCAAGGATTTCCAGGCTCACAACATGGAGCATCAGCTTTCGGCATTTACGGACTGCAACCATGGTGAGGGCCTTGCCGTGCTGCATCCGGTGTATTACAGACATATATATAAAGACGGCCTCCGAAAGTTCGTGAGATTCGCCGGCAGAGTCTGGGGCCTCGACGCTGATAAATATGACAGCGACGAAGCTTTTGCTCTTGCGGGTATAGAAGCTCTTGGATCGTTCATTAAGGAAATGGGCCTTCCGGCTACGCTTCGCGAACTCGGCTTCGGCAAAGACGAATACGAAAAGCTTCCTGAGATAGCAGATTCCTGCTTTATTTCACAGGGAGCGTTCAGACCTCTTACAACAGAAGAGATATTTGATATATACAAAGAGTGCTGGTAGACAATGTGGAAAAAGTTATTTGAACCCGTAGATATGACACAGGGCGATCCGGTAAACCAGATCGTCAAATTCATGATACCCATGCTCATAGGCAATGTGTTTCAGCAGCTGTATAACACAGTTGACAGTATTGTCGTGGGCAAATACGTAGGCGACAACGCTCTTGCTGCGGTAGGAAGCGCGGGGCCGATACTCAATCTTCTGCTGGTTCTGTTCATGGGAATATCCGTCGGAGCAGGGATCATGGTATCCCAGTACTTCGGCGCCAGACAGCGCAAGGCGCTTTCCCGGACCATCGGAACATGCATCACGATGACTTTTGTCGCATCCCTTATTGTTATGGCTATTGCTCCGCTCGTAACGATGCCGCTGCTGAAGCTGCTCAACACTCCTGCGGAGATAATAGACTGGTGCGACAGATACCTGATGACCATTTTTCTGGGAATAGCAGGCTGCGCGTTCTATAATATACTCGGCGGCATGCTGAGAGGGCTCGGTGATTCGGTATCCGCACTCCTTTACCTTGTGATAGCGACAATACTGAATATATTTCTCGACATTTATTTCGTTGCAAAGCTGGGGCTGGGAGTCCCGGGCGTTGCGCTGGCTACCGTCATCGCGCAGACCTTCTCAGCCGTTCTGGCATTCCTGAAGCTTCGCAGAAGGACCGACTGCTTTGACATGAAAGCAGCCTACCTGAAGCCGACGCGCAAATATCTGGGAGAACTCGTAAGACTGGGCCTGCCGTCAGGCGTTACGCAGGCGATCTTCTCGCTTTCGATGGTAGTCGTACAGTCGCTCACCAACAGTTTCGGCCCGATGTGCATCGCGACCAACGTCATAGTCATGAGGATCGATGGATTCGTAATGATGCCTGCGTTCTCGTTCGGCGCAGCGATGACGACATTCGCCGGGCAGAATATCGGAGCCGGCAGACTGGACCGCGTAGAGACAGGAGCGAGGAAGGGAACACTGGTTGCCATGGCGACATCGGCTGTGATCACCGTGCTCATACTCCTCTTCGGCAAATATCTGATGATGCTGTTCACCAATACGGATGAGCTGGTAGAGCAGAGTTATCATATGATGATGATCCTCAGTGCGGGCTACATTGCCATGGAGGTGACTCAGTGCCTGCAGGGAATAATGCGCGGAGCGGGCGATACGATGGCGCCTATGTGGCTGTCCATGATCTCAACAGTAATAATACGTGTACCGCTGGCATACCTGATGACCTGGATGACAAGGTCGCCTGAGGAACCTCACGGACACTTCTACATGATGTTCGTTTCGCTTCTGCTGACATGGCTGATAGGAGCGGCGATGACATACATCGTCTACAGGTCGGGACGGTGGAAAAACAAAGCTATAATTTGACAGGAGGAATTCGATATGGCATACAACGGATTTGCGATCGATAAGTATCTTGATGCTGACGCAGTGAATGCACAGCTTGATAAACTCATAAAAAGCCCTATATACGGCGTGCTGCCTGATGCGCTCGCAGAGTATGAGAGCGAGTATTTCGAAAAGAAGTGCTCCCGCTCAAAGGCGGAGATAAGCGAGGCAAAGAATATAATCCCGGGCGGGGTACAGCACAATCTCGCGTTCAACTATCCGTTCCCTATAGTTATAACAAAGGCTGACGGAGCAAAGCTCTACGACATAGACGGAAACGAGTATTATGACCTGCTCCAGGCAGGAGGTCCTACTGTGCTCGGCAGCAATCCCGAATGCATCAGGGAGAAGGTAATCGACCTGCTGAATACCTGCGGACCGTCGACGGGACTCTTCCATGAGTATGAATACAAGCTCGCAAAAAAGATCTCCGATCTGGTGCCGTCTGTTGAAATGTTCCGCATGCTGGGATCGGGTACTGAGGCCGACATGGTCGCCGCAAGAGTAGCCAGACTGAAGACCGGCAACAAGAACATCCTGAAGATGGGCGGAGCTTACCACGGCTGGTCTGACATGCTCTGCTACGGTATAAGGATACCGGGTACAAAAGGCCTGCAGTCGAGGGGAGTGCCGGGATACGCATTCAGCCACACCGATGAGTTCTTCCCGGGCGATCTTGATGACCTCGAGAAAAAGCTGAGGAAAAACAGGCTTACAGGAGGAACTGCTGCTGTATACGTAGAACCTGTAGGGCCTGAAAGCGGCACCTGGCCGGTGACAAAAGAGTTCATCGAAGGCACGGTGGAGCTCGCACATAAATACGGCGCGCTCGTCATATTCGATGAGGTAGTAACGGGATTCCGTCTCGGCCTCTCGGGAGCACAGGGATATTTCGGTGTAGATCCTGACCTGACTGTTTTCGGCAAGGTAATTGCGGGAGGATATCCGGGAGCCGGCGGCATCGGCGGTCACAGAGACTGCATGCAGCACCTTGGCGCAGGACTCGATTCATCGGGCAAGAAAGTAAAGAAAGCACTTTGCGGAGGAACTATGGCCGCTACGCCGATAAGCTGCTGCGCGGGCTACTACACTCTGGAAGAGATAGAAAAGACCAATGCATGTGAAAAGGCAGGCCGTCTTGCAGACCGCCTGACAGAGGGGATCAGGGCATCCGCAGAAAGACACGGGCTCCCGTTTGTGGTATTCAATCAGGGATCCATCTGTCATGTCGACACCGTCGGCACCATGCACTTCGCTGTTGACTGGAGCAAGCCGTGGACGCTGCCTTCTGTGCTGAAAGAGACTTCCAGAAGACAGATCGAGATGGAGCATATCGGTGCCGCATACATGGCAGAGGGCATAATAACCCTCGCCGGATCAAGGCTGTACACGAGCGCCGCATACAACGAAGAGATGATAGATGATGTCATTTCGAGATTCGACAGAGTGTTCTCAAAGTGCGGTAAACTGGACAAATAAAGACAGTCGATTATTTATTTGATCAGGCTCGAAAAAGTATTATAAAACCCTTGCAAAAGCTGGTTTGTTTGCCTATAATATATGGGCGCGCGTCTTGCGCGCCCGTATTTATTTGTCACACTGCAGTCGGCCGCGGTGCCCTGAAACTCAGGGGTTTAAGGCGTTTGGCCCATGGGCTGAGACTCAGTGGAAGTTGATTAACCGGAGGTTAAAAAATGTCAGTAGTATCAATGAAACAGCTGCTCGAAGCAGGCGTCCATTTCGGACATCAGACAAGAAGATGGAACCCTAAGATGGCTCCTTACATCTTCGCAGAGAGAAACGGAATCTATATCATCGACCTTCAGCAGACGCTGGGACTTATCGATGACGCATATGATTTCATGAGAAAGGTCGGAGAGACCGGCAAGCCGGTTCTGTTCGTAGGAACAAAGAAGCAGGCTCAGGCTGCCATCAAGGATGAGGCTGAGAGATGCGGAATGTTCTATGTAAACGAGAGATGGCTGGGCGGAATGCTCACAAACCACAAGACTATCAGCAAGAGAATCGAAAGACTCGCTGAGATCAGACAGATGCAGGAAGACGGCACAATCAACAAGTATGCCAAGAAGGAAGCACTGAAGCTGATCGCTGAGGCTGATAAGCTCGAGAAATATCTCGGCGGAATCAAGGACATGAAGGGAATGCCTGGAGCAATCTTCGTTGTTGACCCTAAGAAGGAAAGAATCGCTGTCAAGGAAGCCGCTATCCTCGGTATCCCTGTAGTAGGCATGGTAGATACCAACTGCGATCCTGACGACGTAGACTATGTAATTCCTGCAAACGATGACGCTATCAGAGCCGTAAAGCTGATCACAAGCTGCATGGCTGATGCTATCATCGAGGCTAAGCAGGGTGAGAGCTTCCAGGAAGCTCCTGCAGAAGCTGAAGCAGAAGAGGAAGCTGCAGACGAAGAGTAATTCGTGCGATTCTGAGTATTCTTTAAATAACAGGAGGAAAAAATGGCTGTAACGGCAAAGATGGTTAAAGAACTGCGCGACATGACAGGCGCAGGCATGATGGACTGCAAGAAAGCTTTGGTTGAAGCTGATGGCGATATGGACAGAGCTGTAGAAGTTCTGAGAGAAAAGGGACTTTCAAAGGCTGCTAAGAAGGCAGGAAGAATCGCTGCTATGGGTCTTGTAAGAACTGCATGTTCAGAAGACGGCAAGACAGCTGCTATCGTAGAAGTAAACTCTGAAACAGACTTCGTTGCCAAGAACGACGAATTCATCGGATTCGTTGAGAGACTTGCTGATCTGGCTCTCGAGGCAGAAAGCAATGACATGGATGCATTCAAGGCTATGGCTTTTGATGGCTCAACAGTTGGAGAAGCCCTGACAGCCCTCATCGCAAAGATTGGTGAAAACATGTCGGTCAGAAGAATCGAAAAGGCTTCCGGAGAAGTCCTGGCTACATACATTCACGGTGGCGGAAACATTGGCGTTATCGTTGCTGCTAACGGTGCAGACAATGATGCCAACAAGGAAGCACTGAAGAACGTTGCAATGCAGGTAGCAGCAATGAACCCTCAGTATGTAAGCAGAGACGAGATCTCGGAAGAAGAGCTCACAAAGCTCGGCAAGATCACTCTTGAAAGTGCACTGAACGATCCGTTCTCACTTCCAAAGCCGATCCTGAACGGCCTTCTTGACAAGGTTGCAGGCGTATGGGGCGAAGAGGATATTGCAATCCTGGCTGAGAAGAAAGCTGACAAGAGCTTCAACTTCAACTATCTGCCGAACTTCCTTTCAGATGAAGCAAAGACAAGACTCGCAGGTCTTGCTATTGCTGCCAAGCTCGAGATCTCCGAAAACAAGATCTTCAAGGGTCTGGTTGACGGACGTATCAAAAAGCAGCTCAAGGAAATCTGCCTGCTTGATCAGACTTACGTAAGAGCAGAAGACGGCAAGCAGACTGTTGCTGAGTACCTGAAGACTGTTGACAAAGACCTGTCACTGGTCAAAGTCGTCAGATTCGAGGTAGGCGAAGGCATCGAGAAGAAGGAAGAAGACTTCGCAGCTGAGGTTGCTGCTCAGATGGAAGCAGCTAACAAGTAGTCTGAAAAACTGAAAAAAACCAAAAAGAAGTATGGGTACTGATGTATATCAGTACCCATCTTTTTTATAAGTAACGGTCGAGCTTTTCCCAGAAGTCTTCACTGGCCTCCATGATCTGCTCTTTTATTTCATTTCCGATGGAGAGGAGGTTTTCTCTGGCCTCGTAGCCGGTGGTTATTGCGTCAACTATAGCCTTGTTGCGTTTAGAGCGGAGTGAAATATCTATTTCCTCCTGGGTCGCTTCTATGTCCTGGATCAAAGCCTTGCCTGCAGCACCTATATTTCCAAGTATCTGCATCAGTTCGCCCTGGGACTGCATCCAGGAGCCTTTTATCGGATCGTGTTTTCCGTAGACACCGCTTTTGTAGTTGTCGATTACGGCTCCGTAGCGGTCATAGGCATGCGCTACTGCGTCTTCCCATGAGATATACAGCTCATCTCCCGCGCCCTTGCCGACGATCTTCATGCGATCAGGCTGTGCACACAGTTCGGTGAGCTTTGCTGCCAGCGACCCGGCGTTCTCGTCTATGAGGAACCCGTTCCGTCCGTCCGTTATACCTTCAGATGCGCAGCTTCCGGCGACTATGACCGAAGGGGTGTCTGATGCGGCAGCTTCTCTTACGACCAGCCCGTTGGTATCGAAGGTTGAAGGGAAGAGAAAGAGGTGGGCACGGCTGTACCATGCGCGCAGCTTTTCCCTGTTAGAAATGGCGCCTGTGAAGATTACCTTGCGGTCGAGACCGAGCACTCTGGTGTATTCACGTACTTCCTGCTCATCGCCTCCGCCTCCTATGAATATCATGCGGAAATCAGTGCCTCTCATATCCAGAGATTTAAGCGCGTCGAGTATGATGCGCAGGCCTTTGTACCACATCAGTCTTCCGATGAAGAGGAAGCAAGGGACGCCTGCAGGAAGATCAAATCCGGCAGTTGTCTTTACTATGAAATCTTCAGATACTTTTTCCCTCGGCAGGTCTACGCCGTTTGGCATTACGATATAGTCGCCCTCGTATCCGATGGATCTGAGATTTTCGCCTGCACCTTTGCTGACGGTCCAGACCTCGTGGCATGAATTCACGTTGCGCAGCAGAGCCTGAATAGCACCCTCCTGCAGCACTTTGCTTTTGATCGCGTTGGCGATGTCCAGATCGTATTTTGTGTGCCACGTGAGGACCAGCGGAAGTCCGTAAGCTTCGGAGAGCTGCCTGGCAAGCAGACAGGAGGCGATCGGACAATGGGCGTGCAGGAGCGATACCTGCTGCTCTTCCACCTCGTGCGCTGCCTCAGGTGAGAACGGGTAGCCCGCAACATATCCGATCAGCTTTCTGGTGTCGATGCTGGGATATCTCACAACCGGGAAATCATATGAGCTGTCGTCCTCGCCCGGCATATGAGGAGTCACCACAAGCGAGTGCCCGTGGTTTTTCTCAATAATGCGCGCGTAGTTGAGGACCGCGTTTGAGACTCCGTCGATGATAGGCGGGAAAGAGTCATTAAGTAAGCAAATAGTCTGTTTCTTTTCCATGCCTGTATTGTAACAGATTCGCCGCGCGATTCCCATCTTCCGGCATTGCCTGAGCGCATGTTTTGAAGTAAAATCACAGTCGTGGGAACTTTTGTCCGCGGAGATGGAAATAATGAATGAACAGCAAAGCAGGGAAAAGATAATAGTACGGACGAGCGTGATAGGTATCGCTGTTAATCTGATGCTGGCCGCATTCAAGGCTGCCGTCGGACTGCTTTCGAATTCCATCGCCGTTGTTCTGGATGCCGTAAACAACCTGTCAGACGCGCTGTCATCGATAATCACCATAATCGGTGCAAAGGTAGCCGGCAAGAAGCCGGATAAGGATCACCCTCTGGGTCATGGGCGCAGCGAGTATCTGTCAGCGCTGATCGTAGCCGGTATAGTAATGTATGCCGGAATAACATCGCTGGTCGAGTCCGTAAAGAAGATAATCCATCCGCAGACAGCACATTATTCGACCGTGGCCCTCGTTATAATCGGAGTTGCTGTTGTCACAAAAATACTCCTCGGCAGGTATGTCAAGGCAAAGGGCGAGCAGACCGGATCGGGAGCACTGGTAGCTTCAGGGACCGATGCACTGTCTGATGCGGCGATATCCTTCGGAGTGCTTGTTACGGCACTGATCTATACTTTCAGGGGCATTTCGCTCGAGGCATACATGGGCGTCATCATTTCGGGCCTGATCATCAAGGCGGGTTATGAGATGATAAGTGAAACGGTCAGTGACATACTCGGCAGGAGAGCTGACGTTGAAGTGTCGAAGAGAATAAAGGAAATAATCGTCGGAGAGCCTGCTGTGCTTGGAGCATACGATCTCTTTGTGCACAACTACGGTCCGGACAGGGAATATGCTTCCGTCCACGTGGAACTGCCTGACAGCATGACGGTCGATCAGGTAGACATACTGACAAGGAGGCTTACCGAAAAAGTATACCGTGAGACCGGGGTGGTGCTGACGGGTGTCGGCGTATATTCGCGCAATACGGATATAAAGGCCGAGAACATGAGAGCTGCTATCGAAGAGATAGTTCTGGCGCACAAGTGGGCGCTCCAGATGCACGGCTTCTATATCGATGAGGAACGTAAGATCATCAGATTCGACGTCGTAATGAGCTTTGATATTTCCCACAGCGAAGGTGTTAAAATATTAAGCGAAGAGATCAAGGCGGCATATCCCGATTACAATATCAGGATCGTCGCGGACATAGATATAACAGATTAAGGAAGTGCAAGTATAATGAATGACTATATCGTAAGAGCGACTGCTGCAGGGGACACTGTCAGAGCGTTTGCCATCAGATCGACAGACCTGACTGCAGAGGCGCGTGAACTGCATCATACATTCCCCGTTGTGACGGCTGCGCTCGGAAGACTGCTGAGTGCCGGAGCAATGATGGGTTCAATGATGAAGGGCGAAGATGACAAGCTCACTCTGCAGATGAAGGGAGATGGCCCGATCACTCAGATGACTGTCACCGCTGACAGCCACGGCAACGTAAAGGGGTTCGCGGCGAATCCGGCAGTTGACATCCCGCTGAAGCGTGCAGGCAAGCTTGACGTAGGCGGGGCCGTAGGCAAGGGATTCCTCACCGTTATAATGGACCTCGGACTCAAGGAGCCTTACAACGGACAGGTCGAGATCCAGACAGGAGAGATAGGTGACGACCTGGCTTACTACTTCACTGTTTCCGAGCAGACTCCGTCCGTGGTGGGACTGGGGGTCATGGTCGATACCGACAGTTCCGTGAAGCATGCAGGAGGATTCATCCTTCAGGTGATGCCTGATGCCGCTGAGGAGACTATAGAAGCACTCGAGGCTAAAGTCGCAGGCGCTGAACCTGTGACCACCATGATGGATAAGGGCATGAGTCCGGAGGACATACTTGAATACTATCTCGGAGACCTGGGGCTCAAGATCACTGAGAAGCTGCCGGTGAGATATTACTGCGGCTGCTCAAAGGAAAAGGTCGCAGGAGCGCTGGCCACGATCAGCACGGGCGACCTGCAGGAAATGATCAACGACGGAGAAGAAATAGAGGTAAAGTGCTATTTCTGCAATTCGGCATATAAATTCAGCACAAAAGAACTTGAAGAGATCATCGCTTCGCGATAGGAGGTATTATGTTCAGAAAAATGAGAAGAGGTCCGCAGGCGCTGAGTCATGAGGAGATCGTAGAACTGCTGAAGACAGAGACCAGAGGTGTCATGTCGGTACAGGGGGATAACGGATATCCGTACGGATACCCTATCAATCATTATTATGATGAAGAGGCTAACAGAATCTATATACACGGTGCGACATTCGGCCACAGAGTAAGCGCCGTGAAGAGGGATCCGAAGGTCTCGTACTGCGTGTTTGGCGGTGATTATCAGAAAGAAGGAGACTGGGCAAAGTACGTTAAGAGCGTCATCGTTTTCGGAAAAGCTGAGCTGATCGAAGATCACGACGAGATCGTAAGGATCAGCAGACTGCTCTGCGACAAGTTCCCTTGCCCGCCTGAGTACGTTGAGCACGAGATCGAGAAGGATGCTCAGAGGACTCTTATCATAGCCATAGACATTGAGGACATGAACGGCAAGCTGGTCCACGAGGCATAGCAAAATGTGTGAGAAAAAAAGGTGTGTGATCGTCGGCGGTGCTGAAATAGGCAACTACAGAAAGGTGCGCTCTTATCTGAGGGGATCTGATTTTATAGTGTACTGCGACAGCGGACTGAAGCATATGGAGAGGCTTGGGGCTGCTCCGTCGCTCATTGTCGGAGACTGGGACTCCTATGATGACCCGTATCTGGATGTGGAGACCATCACACTTCCTGTCGCAAAGGACGATACCGATACGGTATACGCCATGCGTGAGGGAATGAAGAGGGGCTTCAGGAAGTTTCTCCTCATCGGTGTGATAGGAGAAAGGCTGGATCATACTCTCGTGAATGCCTACATACTCACAGCTCTTGAGAACAGGGGCTGCCACGGTATGATCGTGGATGATTATTCAGAGATGGAGCTTATATCGTCGTGGACGGATGAAGAGGGGATCAGTCATCCCGGAAAGGCATCCGTTGAGGACAGATATCCCTTCTTCTCTCTCGTTGCACTCGAAGGCGCTGCACGGGGTGTCACCATTAAAAATGCCAAGTTTGAGATAGAAGATGCGGTCATTGGCCCGGACTATCAGTATGCAACAAGCAATGAAGTCCTGCCCGGCAATACCGCGGAGATAACGCTCGAAAGCGGGCGCTTGCTTCTTATAAAAATCATGGAATGACCGCCTGCAGGCCCTGCTTTCCGTTGATAACTCCTTTTATTTCGTGATAGACTATACTGAATGAAAAGGAGGGGAGCATGGACAGAACAGGAACAACAAATCTGACTTTCAGTCCTACGATCGATACGAAGGTACTCAGGGATGCGGGCATCGGACTCTCATCAACATACACTATTTTACCCGGTTTTTGCGATGTGCATGTGCACTTCAGGGAGCCGGGTTTTTCATATAAGGAGACAATAGCAACAGGCTCAAAAGCGGCAGCGCACGGCGGCTATACTGCCGTATGCACGATGCCTAACCTTGCGCCTGTTTCGGATTCCGCAGAGCACCTGAAGATGCAGCAGGATATAATCGACCGCGATGCGTGCATCCACGTTTATCCATATGCTGCCATAACAGTAGGACAGAAGGGCGAACAGCTGGCTGACCTTGCCGGAATGGCCGGAAACTGCATTTCGTTTTCGGATGACGGTCACGGTGTGCAGTCGGACGACATGATGAGAGAAGCCATGATAACGGCAAAGGCTCTCGGAAAGATAATAACCGCTCACTGCGAGGTGAACAGCCTGCTGAGGGGCGGATACATACATGACGGAACATATGCAGCAGAGCACGGACATCGAGGCATCTGCTCGGAATCCGAGTGGAAGCAGATCGAGCGCGATCTTAAGCTTGCTGATGAGACAGGCTGCGCTTATCACGTCTGCCACATCTCAACGAAGGAGAGTGTGAGCATCATAAGGGATGCCAAGAAAAGCGGCGTGGATGTGACCTGTGAGACAGGGCCTCACTATCTTCTTCTCGATGACAGCATGCTGAAGGAAGACGGCAAGTGGAAGATGAATCCTCCGCTCCGCAGCGCATCCGACAGGGAAGCCCTTCTTGAGGGCATAGTGGACGGCACCATAGACTGCATCGCGACAGACCACGCTCCGCATTCGGCGGAGGAGAAGTCGCGCGGCCTTGAAAAATCAGCGTTCGGCATAGTCGGGATAGAGACTGCATTTCCGCTTGTTTACACATATCTGGTGATGCCGGGCATCATCACGATGGACAGGCTTGAGCAGCTGCTTGTATATAACCCGCGCAGACGTTTCGGCATACCGCTCGGAAACGATTACTCGGTATGGGACCTGGCCGAAGAGTGGACTATAGAAAAGGAAGAACTGCTTTCGATGGGCAAGGCAACGCCTTTCGAAGGCTGGAGGGTTATGGGACGCAACTACCTTACTGTATGTGACGGTAAGATCGCATATAATTCGATGACAGATCAGTAAAACGGAAGAAGGGAACAAATGGCAAAAAGAGAGGATATAAAAAAGGTACTTATCATAGGAAGCGGTCCGATCGTTATCGGACAGGCAGCGGAATTCGACTACGCAGGAACACAGGCCTGCCTTGCACTCAAAGAGGAGGGCTATGAGGTCATTCTGTGCAACTCCAATCCGGCTACTATCATGACGGATACGTCGATCGCCGACAAGGTCTACATGGAACCGCTGACACTGGAATATGTTGCAAAAATACTCAGATATGAGAGACCTGACGCAATAGTGCCGGGCATCGGAGGACAGACAGGACTCAATCTTGCAATGCAGCTCGACCGCAAGGGCGTTCTTGCCGAGTGCGGAGTAAAGCTGCTGGGCACACCTGCGGATTCCATTGAAAGAGCAGAGGACAGAGAACTCTTCAAGGAGATGTGCGAGTCCATCGGGGAACCGGTAATACCGAGCGAGATAACATACAGCATAGAAGAAGCCAAAAAGGCAGCCATGGATATCGGCTATCCGGTAGTCCTGAGACCGGCGTTTACGCTCGGAGGAACAGGCGGAGGCTTCGCCAGCAACGAAAAGGAGCTCGAAGACATAGCTATCAACGCTTTCAATCTGTCACCGGTACATCAGGTGCTGATCGAAAAGTCAGTCAGAGGCTATAAGGAGATCGAATTCGAAGTAATGCGCGACGGTACCGACAGGGCCATCACGATCTGCGGAATGGAGAACGTCGATCCTGTAGGAGTCCACACGGGTGACTCCATCGTTGTAGCTCCGATCCTCTCCCTGAACGATCATGATCTTAAGATGCTCAACGACTCTGCTATCAGAATAATCCGCGAGCTCAAAATAGAAGGCGGCTGCAACGTTCAGTTTGCTCTGCATCCTGAAACAAGCGAGTATTACCTTATAGAGGTAAATCCGAGAGTCTCCAGATCATCAGCTCTGGCGTCAAAGGCATCGGGTTATCCTATCGCCAGGGTGACCGCAAAGATCGCACTCGGCATGACTCTCGATGAGATCGAAGTTGCCGGCGGGCTGGCATCCACAGAGCCGAGCCTCGATTATATAGTCGCTAAATTCCCGAGATTCCCGTTCGATAAATTCAGCGATGCCACGAATGTGCTCGGCACACAGATGAAGGCAACAGGAGAGGTCATGGGCATAGGCTCAACGCTCACGGAGAGCTTCCTCAAGTCGATAAGATCGCTTGAGACAGGAGTCTGCCACCTGCATCTTTCGAAATTCGACGGCATGAGCCGCAACAATCTCAGGGAGTACATATCCGAATTCAAGGATGACAATATGTATGCGATCGCCGAGCTCCTGAGGCGCGGCATCAGCGTAGCAGAGATCCATGAAATCACAAAGATCACGGAGCTTTTCCTTGAGGCTTTCAAGACAATAGTCGACATGGAAAAGACTCTCAGAGATCGTGTCAACGACGTAAAGACCCTGGAAGCTGCAAAGATCCTCGGATTCTCTGACAAGGAGATATCGATGCTCTGGAACCTCAGTGAGGTGGAGGTATATCAGAAGAGAAAGGCCAACGGGATCACACCTGTATTCAGGATGGTGGATACCCTCCATACGGGAAAATACATAGCATATCTGTACTCTTCATATACCGGTGAAAATGAGTCCAGACTTACAGACAAGAAAAAGATAATCGTTCTCGGAGCCGGCCCTATAAGGATCGGACAGGGCGTTGAATTCGACTATTCGACCGTGCACGCAGTACAGACGATAAGGCGCGCGGGATACGAAGCGATCATAATTAACAACAATCCTGAAACAGTCTCGACGGATTACACGACAGCGGATAAGCTCTACTTCGAGCCGCTGACTGTCGAGGACGTAATGGCAATAATCGATTTTGAGCAGCCTGAGGGCGTGATCGCGACTCTCGGCGGACAGACAGCCATCAATCTTGCCGAGCCGCTGAAAGAGAGAGGCGTCAGGCTTATCGGTACTGACTGCGAAGCCATCGACAGGGCAGAGAACAGGGACAGATTCGAAAAAGTGCTGGATGAGCTCGGGATACCTCAGCCGCCGGGGCGTGCTGTCACAAAGATCGAAGACGGCGTAAAGGCTGCGGAAGAAATAGGATATCCTGTACTGGTAAGGCCTTCATTCGTTCTGGGCGGACGTGCGATGCAGATCGTCACTGACGAAGCTCAGCTCAGGCATTACCTGAAGACTGCGGTAGAAATAGACGAAGACAAGCCTGTACTTGTAGATAAATACATACTCGGCAAGGAAGTCGAGGTAGATGCAGTATGCGACGGCCGCGATGTATTCGTGCCTGGTATAATGGAGCTCGTAGAAAGAACAGGAGTACACTCAGGCGACTCCATCTCGGTTTACCCGGCCTTCTCGATAAGCAACAAGGTGAAGGGAAAGATCCTTCAGTATGCCAAGAAGCTCGGCCCGGGGATCGGAATAATCGGTCTCTACAACATCCAGTTCATTGTTGACGGCAACGAGGAAGTTTACATAATCGAAGTCAATCCGAGATCGTCGAGGACGGTACCGTTCCTCTCGAAGTCGACAGGCTACAGTCTGGCTGACATAGCAACAGAGGTCATGCTCGGAAAGTCTCTCAAGGAACAGGGAATATTCGATCTCTATCCTGAGGAGAAGAAGAGATACTATGTAAAGGTTCCGGTCTTCAGCTCAAATAAGATCAAGGGACTCGACTCATATCTTTCACCTGAAATGAAATCAACGGGAGAAGCGATAGGATACGACAACAAGCTGAACAGGGCTCTTTACAAGGCTCTTACAGCGTCGGGAACCAAGCTGCGCAACTACGGTACGGTATTCGCAACGCTTGCTGGAGACGACAAGGCTGAGGCACTGCCGCTGATCCGCCGTTTCTATAACCTCGGATTCAACATAGTGGGCACCACGGGCACCGCGAACTTCCTCAAGGCGAACGGAATAAAGACAAGACAGCTGAAGAAGATAAGCGAAGGCTCTGATGAGATCCTTGAAGCCATCCGCATGGGACATATCGCTTATATTATCAATACCCGCAAGGTGGGTGATCACGTTACGGCAAACGACGGAGCGCTGATCAGACAGTGCGCAAGCGAGAACAATGCTACACTGTTCACATCACTCGATACAGTAAGCGTTCTCCTCGACGTGCTTGAAGAAACGACACAAACCATTTCAACCATAGACGCTTAAAAAGACGGACAAATGAAACAGGGATTTTTTACAATTACAGAGAACAGAAAGCTCACTCCGACGACCTGGCTCATGAGAATGACAGGAGATGTGAGCGGCATAAAGGCGCCGGGACAGTTCATCAACATAAAGCTCGACGGACATTTTCTGCGCCGGCCGATAAGCATATGTGATGCACGCAAAGACAGCGTGACCATCATTTATAAAGTGCTCGGCCACGGGACTGAAGAGATGACATGCCTTACACCGGGAGCCGAACTCGATGTGCTCACCGGACTGGGAAACGGATACGATCTCAGCGATGCCGGAGAAAGGCCGCTCCTTATCGGAGGAGGCGTGGGCATACCGCCGCTGTATCTCACCGCCCGCTGCCTTGAGAAGGCAGATACCACTGTGATACTCGGATTCAACAACAGGGAAGAGATATATTACGTGGATGAATTCGAAAAGCTCGGTGCCAGAGTAATCGTGGCAACGGCTGACGGCAGCTGCGGCGTGCGCGGATTTGTGACAGATGCCTTCAGGGAACTGAAAAATCAGGGCGAGACATTTACACATTTCTACACCTGCGGACCGGAACCTATGCTTAAGGCGGTATATGAAAAGGTGTATGAGAAAGCCGGTATCAGCGGCCAGATGAGCTTTGAGGAGCGCATGGGATGCGGCTTCGGAGCCTGCATGGGCTGCAGCACAAAAACCAGAAACGGCAATAAGCGCATATGCAAGGAAGGGCCGGTGCTCAGAACGGAGGAGATATTATGGTAGATACAAGAGTCAATCTTTGCGGCATCACCATCGATAACCC
The DNA here is from genome assembly GCA_045115935.1 of Anaerovoracaceae bacterium. GTDB lineage: Bacteria > Bacillota > Clostridia > Peptostreptococcales > Anaerovoracaceae > Crickella. The sequence goes on along the minus strand of JBGULF010000021.1, from coordinate 34,832 downwards.
TGTTATTCCTGCATCAGGCACATTCGGATACGGTTATGAATTCGCAGAACTGTATGATATCAACTGCCTCGGAACTTTTTCGTTCAAGGGCACCACACTCGACCCGAGATTCGGAAACGAAACGCCGCGTATAGCGGAATGTCCTTCAGGCATGCTCAATGCAGTAGGACTGCAGAATCCGGGCGTGGATGACGTTATAAAGGAAGAGCTCCCGAAGCTGGAGAAAGTCTTCCACAAGCCTGTCATGGCAAACGTGAGCGGTTTCTCGACCGATGAATATGCCGAAGTCGTTAAAAGGCTGGACAGGTCATCCATGTCGGACATGATAGGCTGGTATGAGGTGAACATAAGCTGCCCTAATGTGCACGGAGGAGGAATGAGCTTCGGTACTGATCCTAAGATGGCGGCTGAGGTCGTCAAGGCAGTCCGCTGGATGACAGACAAACCGATCATCATGAAGCTCTCGCCTAATGTTACGGACGTGACCGAGATCGCCAGGGCATGCGAGACCGAAGGTGCCGACGGCATCAGCCTTATAAACACACTGATGGGAATGAGATTCAACCTGCGGACAAAGAAGCCGCTGCTTGCGAATGTTACAGGCGGTCTTTCGGGCCCTGCGGTGTTCCCGGTAGCTCTGCGCATGGTGTATCAGACAGCAAAAGCCGTTAAGATACCGGTGATAGGAATGGGAGGAGTATCATCGGCCGAAGACGTACTGGAGATGATGATGGCGGGAGCTGTCGCTGTAGAAGTGGGCGCCGCGAATCTGGTAGATCCGTATGCCTCAAGAAATATCGTGCGCGATCTTCCTGATGCAATGAAAAAGTACGGAATCGACAGCTTTTAATGTATAATAATTAAAGTGATAAGAGAGAATGATATGTGAATAGTTAAGAGGTGCGATATGATGAATGAGAGGGATGTAATAATCGCTTGTGATTTCAAGAGCGCTGATGAAACAATCAAGTTCCTGGACAGACTTACTAGGGTCAGGAACGAAGTCGTAAGCTGCGATGATATCGGCATCGGATCGGGAAGACCGTATGTGAAGATCGGAATGGAGCTTTTCTATGCGGAGGGACCTGAAATGATCAAACAGCTTAAGGCGCGGGGACACAAGGTGTTCCTCGATCTCAAGCTGCATGATATTCCAAACACAGTCAAAAAGGCCATGCAGGTGCTCGGCGCATACGGCGTAGACATGGTGAACGTGCATGCCGCGGGCGGTGTTGAGATGATGAAAGCAGCGAAGGAGGGCCTCCTGCTGGGCGCTGCGAGATTTGCCGACAAGCCGAAACTGATCGCCGTGACTCAGCTGACCTCAACAGATGAGGAAACACTGCACAACCAGCTCCTGATAGACAAGCCTATGGATGAGGTAGTGAAAAAGTATGCTCTCAATGCCAGGGAAGCAGGCCTCGACGGAGTGGTATGCTCGGCATTCGAGGCTGCAGGGATCCACGAAGCATGCGGAGCGGATTTCATTACAGTAACACCGGGCATCAGATTCGCTGAAAACAGCAATGATGACCAGAAGAGAGTCATGACACCGGCACAGGCTAAGGCTGCGGGATCGGACTTTATCGTAGTGGGAAGACCGATAACGGCTGCGGAAAGACCGATCGATGCATATGCAAGATGCAAAGAAGAGTTTATATAAAGGAAAAGACGAGCAATGGATAAGAATACTGACATAAAAAGACTGATAGCAGAGGATCTTCTCCGGATCAAGGCCGTATTTCTGAGACCGGAGGATCCTTTTACATGGGCAAGCGGTATCAAAAGCCCTATTTACTGCGACAACAGACTGACACTCACGGCGCCTGACGTAAGGACCGATGTAGAGGAAGCGCTCGCATTCACTATCGGTGAAAAATTCCCTGAGGCGGAAGTGCTGATGGGCACTGCCACAGCCGGCATCGCCCATGCAGCGATCACGGCTCATCTTATGGGCCTTCCGATGGGATACGTAAGATCGGGAGCCAAGGACCACGGAAGAGGCAATCAGATAGAAGGAAGACTCGAGCCGGGCCAGAAGGTCGTCGTAGTAGAAGATCTTATCTCTACGGGCGGAAGCTGCATAGACACTGTCAATGTTCTGAGAGATGCCGGCGCAGAGGTGCTTGGCGTGATCTCCATCATGACCTATGGAATGAAGAAGGGCATCGACCGCATGGCTGCTGCAGATATCGAATGGGTCTCGCTCACAAACTTTGATGAAGTCATAGCGGCTGCTGCTGAAAACGGATATATTTCAGAGGGTGATATTTCGAGACTCAAGGCTTTCAGGGACGATCCGTCTGATGAGAGCTGGATAGGGAAATAGGAACTAAAGAGATAATGTTAGCTCTTGCAATAGGAGTGATCGCCGGCATTGCATCAACAGTGCAGGCAAGCGTCAATACAGAAGCCAGAAGGTTTTTCAGATCCCCGTTTATTACAGCGGGGCTCAATTTTATGGTGGCGTGGCTTTGCCTCGCCGCTCTTATCTTGTTTAATGAACACGCATTATCCGTTCCGGTGCATGAGATTGCGAAGAACCCGCCATGGATATGGCTCGGGGGAGTCTGCGCGATCATCATAGTGACGCTGAACATAGTGTGCGTTCCGAAGCTCGGAGCCGCCGGAAATGTAATGATACTCAATTTCGGGCAGATCGTGACCGGTCTTGTCATCGACCATTTCGCTCTGTTCGGAGCTGATGAGGCCCGCATGTCTTTTATGAGGCTGACAGGGGCCGTACTGGTATTTGCGGGACTCGTACTGGTGACTCACGAAAAACCTTCTGAAAACGAAGAACGAAGATCGTTCCCCATGTTTTATGCGATCCTTGCCTTTATTGACGGCATAGCGTGTTCCACGCAGATCGCAGTCAACGGTACGCTCAGGGTCGTCGTGCAGTCTGTCAGCAAGGCGACCATAGTATCGATGTCGGTGGCTATCATCTCCACTTTGACCCTCATGACCGTGCTGTTCGTACTGAAAGGTAAAAACGGGATATTCGATAAGACTGATGAGGTCAGACCGGACTTCAGGGTCTGGATGGTGAGCGGCGGACTGTTTGCTCTTACCGTGGTAAGCGGAAACGCAGCGGTAGCGCCGATACTCGGGACCGGACTTTCGACGATCATGAACCTGATCGGCATGATGGCTTCAGGACTGGCGATAGACGCTGTAGGCTTCCTGGGTATCGAAAAGAAACCTGTAACAATAAAGAAGATAGCGGGCATGATGCTGATGCTCGCAGGTACGGCTTTGATCTCATTCCTGTAGAAAAGGAGCGCAAACATGCAGAGCATAAAGATAGCGAGCCTTCAGCTGAAAGTGCTAGAAGACAAATATGATAATATAGAGAAGCTGGCAGAGCTGGTAGCAGACGGAGCCGCAAAGGGAGCCGACATCATCAGCCTGCCGGAGATCTGGAACAGTCCGTATCAGACAGATCTCTTTCCGGTAAATGCCGAACCTGAGCAGGGAGACAGCTGGCTTGCAATGTCGACGATAGCTCGCAAGAACGGCGTGTATATGGTAGGCGGGTCCATACCTGAACTCGGCGATGACGGCAGGATCTATAACACATGCTATGTCTTCGACAGGGAGGGCAGGCAGATAGGCAAGCACCGCAAGGTACATCTTTTCGACATTTACGCCCACGGCGAGCAGGTATTCAAAGAATCCGACACCCTCACGGCCGGAAACACATTCGATACCTTCGAAACAGAGTGGTGCAGAATGGCTGTCAACATATGCTTCGACATAAGGTTCCCTGAGAGCTCGCGCATACCGGCTCTTGCAGGAGCAAAGGTCATCTTCAACCCGGCTTCGTTCAACATGACTACGGGACCGGCTCACTGGGAAGTGGCATTCCGGCAGAGAGCCATCGAAAACCAGATCTACATGGTGGGTACGGCTACTGCTCTGGATCCTGAAGCAGGGTATACAGCGTACGGACACTCCATTATCACCGACCCGTGGGGAAGAGTCCTCATGCAGATGGACGAGAAGGAAGGCCACACAATAACGGAGATAGACCTTGATTATATAGATGAAGTAAGACAAAAATTGCCGCTGCTTTCAGCGCGCAGGACAGATATATATAAAGTATGCTATAATAAATAGGTTCAAGGAGGGACTGATATGGCTAGTAATAAAACAGGAATCGATAATATAAACGCCGGCCCTAACAAAGATCTCGGAGGAGTGCTGATCAGAATAATTGCTTACGGCGTGGCAGGAGGAGCACTTCTTATAAGCGGAGCAAAGCAGATCGGAGAGGCTCTGCTCAGCAAGCAGGAAAGCGATAACAAGAAGCTCGAGGAACAGCGTGAGGCTGACAGGGAAGAAGTCAGACGCATCGTTGAAAACGATCCGAGTGAGCAATAAAACGGGTAAAAAAATAAATCTGGACTAAGGAGACAAGAAAATGGATTCAATATTGGCATATGCACAGGAGAACAGCGGTACAACATCCGGATCATCAGGTTTCTGGTATATCATTATGGCGATAGGCCTCTGGAAGATGTTCGAGAAAGCCGGAGAGCCTGGATGGATCGGTTTCGTACCGTTCTACAATCAGTATAAGTTATGCGAAAAGGTCATGAACAACCCTTGGTACTGGCTGAGGCTGTTCGTCGTCATCGTTCCGATCGTCGGCTGGTTCATGTATTTCTATTTTGCATATCAGATGGGAAAGGCTACAGCTAAAGCTTACGGACAGTCCGAGACCTGGGCCTGGGGATATACATTCCTGGCACCGGTATTCTATTGCATCACCGGATTCAGCAGCCAGTACAGCTACTACGGACCTTTCGGCGAAGGCGACAACCGTACAGGCGAAGCACGTCAGGCAAAGACAGTCAACTTCGATGTTGCTGAGCAGCAGCCGGAGGTCAGGAAGGCAGACCCTGTAGTAGAGGAGATAAAGCCTGCAGCAAAAAAAGAAGAGAGTGAAGTTGAATTCGACTTCAATCAGGATGTAATTGAATAAAAACCGCTGAATAAAGCGAAAACCGGCTTCCGCCGGTTTTTTATTTGCGTAGTTTTGCCAGTACCGTTTCAAATACTTCGGGAAGCTCCGAGTGGAACTCAAGGTATTCTCCGGTCGATGGATGTATGAAACCGAGTGTGCCCGCATGAAGCAGCTGGCCATGCACTTCTACGCCTTCGATCTTCGAAGACTGCCTGCGCGGTCCGTAAAGCTCATCGCCTGCAAGTGGGTGGCGGATGTATGCCATGTGGACCCTGATCTGGTGGGTGCGGCCGGTCTCGAGCTTCGCTCTTACAAGTGTATACTTTCCGAAGCGCTCGAGCACTTTTATGTGCGTGACTGCGTTCCTTGCAGCGCTTCCGTTGACTGCGTTCCGCATGCGGTTGCGTTCATCGCGTCCTATAGGTTCGTCGATGGTCAGTTCTTCTTCGCGAATGTTGTCGTATACCAGAGCTGTGTACTCTCTTGTTACGCTGTGTTCCCTGAGCTGGGCGGCGAGCGATTCATGCGCCTTGTCGTTTTTGGCTATCATGAGAAGGCCGCTCGTGTCTTTATCTATCCTGTGGACTATGCCGGGACGTATAACGCCGTTTATTGACGAGAGCGAATCGCCCATGTGGAACATGATGGCGTTGACGAGCGTACCGGAGTAATTGCCGGGTCCCGGATGCACCACCATGCCGCGAGGCTTGTTTATCACTGCAACGTCGTTATCTTCGTACACTATTTCGATAGGGATGTCTTCTGCGGTGATCTCAAGAGATTCCGGCTCAGGCATGTCTATCGTCACCGTATCGCCGTCCGAAACCGCACGCTTCTTGGAGGTAACGGTCTGCCCGTTCACACTCACGCGGCCTTTTTCGATCAGCTTAACAGCGTAGCTCCTTGAGAGCTCATCGGTGTTGTATCCTATGAAAGCGTCGAGCCTTACGCCGGCGTCTTCGGCAGAGGCTTTTACCGTGAGAATGTAACCGGACATTTAAGCCTCCTTTTCTTCATCTTTGAACTGCAGCAGAAGAACCAGCATCGCCAGTATGCAGCCGCAGGTCACGCCTATGTCTGCGACATTGAATACTGCGAATGATCCGCATGATATCATATCGGTAACAAAGCCCAGCGTGAGCCTGTCGATCATGTTCGATACTCCGCCCGCGGCAACGAAGGTGAAAAGGACAGCGATGAGGGTCTGGCCTTCACGCGCTTCCTTTACAATAAAAACGATGCAAAAAATAATGAGCGCCGCAGTAAGAAATACAGTAACGAAGCGGTTATCGCGGAACATGCTGAATGCCGTGCCGGTATTCTGAACATAGTATATGCTCATCCAGTCACCGATGACGGGAATCCTGTCACCGGGCTGCATGTTTGCTCTTACAAGGTATTTGGTTAACTGATCGAGAATTATCACAATCGCAGCGATCAATGGATAAAGTATTTTCTTCATAGCGACATTTAGTATATCATACAAGTATGAAAAAGAGAAAAAAGACAAGTCTCAGGAAAAAACTGACAGTAAGCATGATCCTCTTTGCACTGGTAATGGTGCTGGCGATCGGTGTGCTTATTTCCGTGCGCTATTTTACTTACCGCATGACCAGTTATGAGAGAACGGAGCAAAGTAATACAGGATAAGCCGGAACAAAACAAAGAGCGCTGAAGTCATAGGCTTCAGCGCTTTTATGGTGGTCTGTGAGGGACTCGAACCCGCGACATCATGGTTGTGACCCATGCGCTCTCCCAGCTGAGCTAACAGACCGTGCACGACTATTGTACTCCTTTTGGAAAGCGATTTCACTAATTTTATTTTTTTGTCTCCGGAAGCTTCGGTGTCACATATACCGTCTGATTGTGGGTGAATATGACCATGCCCGGCTTTGCGCCGTTCGGTTTCTTTACATATCTGACAGGGACGTAGTCCACCGGCACGTTATCGCTGCCTGCAGCCTTGCTGTGGTATGCTGCGATCGATGCGGCCTCATAAATGAGTTCTGCCGGCAGATCGCTCACATTGCGGCCGTCATCGAGCCTGACTATGACGTGAGATCCCGGGATGTCCTTGGTATGCATCCAGACGTCGGTCTTTGAGGCGAACTTCATGGTGAGCCAGTCGTTGTCGATGTTATTGCGGCCCACGAGCACCTCCGTGCCGTCGCTGAGCGCATATCTGAGCGGTTCAGGCCTGCGGTTCTTTTTCCTCCGCTGGGAAGCCTTCTGACGCCTTCTGACATATCCGGTCTCTTCGAGCTCATCCCTTATGGATTCGAGCAGCGGAACACTGTCTGCCGCTTCGATGTTCTGTATCACTGACTCGAGGTATTCTATATCTCTGTCGTTATCTTCAAGCTGGGCCTGCTTTTCGTGGATGGCAGTCCTGGCTTTAGAGTATTTCTTGAAATATTTCTGCGCGTTGGCAGACCCGGAGATCTTCTCGTCCAGAGGGATCTCTATCTCACTGCCATCGTAATAGTTGATGACTCTGACTCTGCGGTCGCCCGGCTTTACCAGATGCAGATTTGCAGTCAGAAGCTCTCCGTAAAGCCTGTATTTCTCAGAATTCTCCGCGTTAAGAAGGTCTTCCGAAAGCCTTTTCTTCTTGAGGAGCGCTTTGCTGTGCGAGGCCTGCACGGACTTCAGCAGAGGCATGGCCTTCTGACGCACCATGTTGGAAGCGACGCGGTTCGTAAAATAGAAGTCTACGCATTCCGATACGGTATCGAAGAACAGCGTATCGAGCTCCTCGAACTCGCTGAGTGCAGTGATGTGGAACTCCCTCGGCGTGCCTTCGTCGTCAACATAGACGCGCGGCTTTGCGCTGCCGTCATCGACAGAGGCGATTATGGACAGGAGCTTCCTTGCGGGAACGACAGAGATCACGGAAGCATCGTGCGATGTGTAGCAGTCTGCGAGCATCTCGCGGCTGATCGAAGGGGATATGCCGGCGATGCGCGACATGAGCGCACGGTCATCGTGAGGAAGAAGGGTATCCTCAGTAACCTCTCTGAACGGCGTCCTGTCCTGCGCAGGAGGATACCTGTATATCATGCCCGGCAGAAGCTGACGGTATCTGTTCACGTCTATGGATATGCGCTTTATCGAATCGATTATTTTTCCGCTTTCGATGTCGATAAGAACTATGTTGCTGTGCTTCGACATTATCTCGACTATGAGTCTGCGGCATACCGAAAAACCGAGTTCGTTCTGGGCCTCGATATCTATCTCGATTATGCGCTCGGAGTCCTTTTGCCTGACGTCGGTAATGCGTCCTCCCTGCAGGTGCTTTCTGAGGAGCATGCAGAAGGTAGGAGGCTGCTCCGGATTCGTATAGCTTCCTCCGGTCAGGCATACCCTTGCGGAGCTGCTGTTGCAGGAAATGAAAAGGCGCACATTCCCACGCTGGGTGTGGATGTGCACCAAAAGATCTTCAGGACCCGGCTGATAGACTTTCTCTATCTTGCCTGGTACGATACGTTCTTTTAATTCCTTTGCAGCAGCATATGTAATGATTCCATCGTAAGCCATGCCTTATTGTACTATCACAGTTTTTTTATTGCAAATCACTTATAAGGCATGAAGCTCTGTACGTTCCCGTCTGCATCGAGTGCGTATACCCAGTCACCGATATACACGCTCCTGAGGATCGGCGAGCCCTCAATCTTGTGTCTGTCTACAGAACTGATTTTGTCCCCGGCTCTGAAGAGCAGCACTCCTGTGTCATAATCATACTCCGGCTCGTAATCTGCAAGAGTATCATCTTCAGCTTCTTCTTCGACGAATACATCGCTTTCGGCAACGTCGGAGTAATCCCATACCTCGTAAGGTATCGCGAAGTAGCCCTCGCTGCTGTTTACCATGAGTGCATGGTGATCATACTGTGCAATGCTGGACATGTCCTTGAATTCCTTGCTGTCGAGAACCTCAGGCTCAGACGGATCGGATATGTCGAAGAGGGCCAGCTTGAGTCCGCTGTCGTACTCTCCGCCGTAACCGTTGTCTCCGGTCGCATGGCCTATGCCGAGCAGCCTGTCTTCGCTTACAGGTATAAGCAGAGTCGAGAAGCCGTCGATCTTTACTTCACCTTCGATGCGCGGACTTGCAGGATCCGAAAGGTCGATTATGAAGAGCGGGTCGATCGCTTCGTAGGTGATCACATATGCCTTGTCACCGATGAAGCGGACGGCCTTGATGCTCTCGTTGCGGGCGAATCCCGTTACTTTCCCTGCTTCCTTCAGCTTTGAGTCGAGCACGTACAGATTGTTTACATCGATGCCGGCGCGCTGTGATGTTGTTGCGATGCGGAAGTAACCGTCGCGCTCATCCATCGAGAACTGGGAATCTACATATCCGCGGACACCGGTCGTGGCATTGAACTTCACCTTGAGACCGTCAAGACTTGCGCGGACTATACGCGTAAATACCGTGTCGCTGTCATCCTTCCATTCAGTGGCTGTGCAGTACAGGTTGTGATCATTGCAGTAGATCTGATCGCTTGCACCGAATACTGCCTTTGTTGCGGAGCGGCCCTGAGTTCCCGATGATACATCTATGGCGCTGAGCACTATGTATGAAGTCGTATGAGGCTGAGGAACGCAGCATATATCCGCTGCTTCGAGGCTCTTAGGGTTGCTGATGCTTCCGCACGCAGGGACTGCGCGGCCTCCTCTGTATACATAGTCGTTGGTAACGAGGTATACATAGTCTCCGACCATGCGGCTCGAGAGAATGCTGCCGGTCTGGCTGAAGTCATAGAGCACTTCAGGCTTGCTGCGGTCGCTGATGTCATAAACCACTATGCCGGAAGAAGATTCATCGCTGTCATCCTTGTAGATAGTTCCGACCGTGATAAGCCTGTCGCCCTTTACATAGATGTCGTTTATGTAATTCTCAACACCGCTGCTTCCGATTGTGGAAAGCTTTTTTGTCTTTCCGTCTTCAGCGGAGAGAATGACTACTTCACGGCTGTCTGTCACGTAATAAATGTATTTGCCGTCGGTCTTCACGATATCCGCTTCGTCCACATCATCCACCTGAAGGTATGTCTCTGAATGACTGTCTGCCCCTGTAGACTTTGCTGTTGCAGAGTTGCTGACTGAACCGGTGTCAGATGCGGAGTCCCCGAGAGGAGCGCTTTCATATTCGACAAGCTCATCCTCGGCGGATCCCAGGCCTGAACGGAAGCGGCCGAAACCGGAACTGTTATCCATGCTTTTGAGAAGTCTTCTGATCTCACTCTCGCTCTTGAAGACGTAGAGTTCATCACCTGCAAGGGCTGTGTCAGGAGGTGCTGTCAGGATATCCCTGAGGCCTGTTATGCCGAAGACTGCAATGACAGCTACCGCCGCAACTGCGACCCATTTTTTCAGTGACGGGCGCTTTCTGGCGCGCACAGGTTCAAACTGTTTTTCTTCGGCTGCGTTCAGCATTGCGAGCATGTTTTCCTCGGAAAGGCTTTCCGGGGCTTTGATGCCGTCATTGTCGAACAATTCTTTTATATAATCATGATCTTTGCTCATTTTGATTCTCCTTATGATAAGAACTCACGCATCTTTGCGAGGCTTCTGGACAGCTTCGACCTTACGCTGCCCGGAGCCAGGTCCGTAAGGGAAGCTATTTCAGTACTGTTGAGTCCGCCTATGATACTGAGCAATACTATATCCCGCTCTTCATCCCTGAGCTGAGCGAGCGCTTCGGCAAGTTCCACAGACAGGGAAGGGGGAACGGAGACATTGCCCGTGCCGGCGTCATAGATGCGTTCGAGGTTCTCGCGTGTACCGATCATTTCCTTTATCTTCGCGGCGCAGCAATTCGAGAGGATCCTGAAGATCCACGATCCGAATGCCTTTCCGCTTCTGAGGTTTCCGATGCCCTGCCATGCGGCGAGCACGCATTCGCTCACCGCGTCCTCAGCCTCAGTCGGATCGCCGAGCCTGTAGAGCGCGTAGCGGTACAGCCTGTCCTTATATTCGCCGTAGAGTGAGCAGAACGCTTCCTTGCTCCCGGCTATCGCTTCATTGATCAGTTTTTCATCCATTTGATAATCCTCATTTAAGCACCGTGTATGCTTTTTAAGAGCTCTCATTTATATAGTATCGTAAAAAGGCTGAAGTGTTGCAAAAAAATGTGGTATCATATTCGTCGTAAATCAAAGGATCCAACAGGAGGACAAAAAATGGACAGAGCTGAATCAGCTTCCGCAAAGCACAGAAACGGATTTAACTGCTGCCAGTCAGTGGCATGCGTATTTGCAGACGAAGTAGGAATAGACGAGTCCCTGCTTTATAAGATGGGTGAAGGATTCGGAGCAGGCATGGGCACGGCTCAGGGCGTATGCGGAGCCCTCAGCGGAGCTGCCATGATCGCAGGCCTTGTGCACAGCGACGGCAATACGGAGAGAGCCGGAATGACAAAGGCTAAAACAACAAGGATCGCAGGCATAATGCAGAAGAGATTCGTTGAGCAGGCGAAGGCGCTAATCTGCAAGGATATCAAGACCGGAAATGACGGAAAAGCTTTCACATCATGCGATGACTGCATAAAGATCGCAGTAAGACTCGTTGAGGAGGAACTGGGTCTGTAAAGGCGGTTATCATCTGATGGACGAAAAGAGCATTGGGTCAAATAACAAAAGAAACAGCAGTGACTACAGGACCGGACTGATATGCGTTCTGGCGTGTCAGCTGTTCTGGGGTTTCTGCCCTATATACTGGCAGGCTCTGGTACCTATATCGTCATGGATCATCATTCTCTACCGCATGGTGACCATGTTCGTGTATTCATATATAGCAGCCAGAATGAGATACTCACGGGAGGAGATATGGGGACCTCTCAAAGAGAAGGGTGTGATCCCGAGATATCTGGCGGCAGGCTTGCTGCTTACGGCTAACTGGAGCACATATATCTGGGCAATGACGACCGGTCACATGATACAGTCCTCGATCGGTTATTATATAGAGCCTATCGTCATCTGCCTTTTCGGTGTTGTGATCTTCAAGGAAAAGTTCACGAAGTATAACGTGACGGCGATGGGGCTTGCCGTCATAGCCCTTTCGGTCATGCTCATCCACTACGGGGAGATCCCGGGAGTGGCGCTCGGCCTTGCGTTCACCTGGGCCTGCTATTCAGCAATAAAAAAAGCAACGGACAGACCGCCGCTTATCGAGCTGGTATACGAGACCATGTTCTACGCTGTACTGGCTGTCGCTGCTATCTTTTACATAGAAACGAAGGGCATAGGCGCACTGAGCTACGGTGTGCCGGGAAAGTATGCTCTGTTGTTCCTGAGCGGACTCATCACCCTCATACCGATCGCGCTTTTCGGAAGCGCGGCCAAGAAGGTCACCCTGTTCGTGATCGGGCTGGCTCAGTATATCAGTCCGACGATCACACTCCTGCTCGGTATTTTTGCATATAAAGAGCCGATCGACAGGGTGCAGGTGATTTCCTTTGCCATTATCTGGATCGGCCTGGTGTTCTTCAGCTATGGAGAATACAAAAGCAATCTGGAGAAGCTAGAGTCCTGAATCGAAAGCGAGAATGTTGCGCGCTCTCATCTCGACAGCTTCGGCTATGGCCAGCACCACCTCGAGCGACGGACCGTAGAAAACTGCTCCGTGATGAGGGATGACGCAGGCGTGAGTGCCTTTGAGAGTCGATACCACTGACTCAGCAAGCTCTTCTGAGCCCGGCAGGGCATAGTCCGTGACCTTCACATCGCCGATCAGATCCTGGAGCTCGCCTTCACCAAGAGCGAAGCCGGCCTTGCAGGCGGCGAATACGCTTATTGCATTGGACCGGGTCTGGACAAGAGCCTTGCAGTCAGGCAGCTCTCTGTAAGCTGCGGCGTGCATCCTGACTTCGGTGCTCGGGATGCGCTGATTGCCGTATTCAAGAGTATGTATGTTGACCTTCACGATGTCTTCGATCCTGATGTCGAAATAATCCATCGATGAAGGGGTGATAAGCATCTCATCGTCATTGAGCCTGACCGAGAGATTGCCCCATGAGCCATAGGACAGATCGCGTTTTACGAGATCCTTGCCGTGGTCTATGATGCTGCCTCTGACGGCGAACTCTTCTTCATCATATTCGACGTATTCTGTATGAGGCTCCTCGTTGCGGTTTATATAATCTGAAACAAAGTCCTTTCTGAAAGTATCAGCGAGGGCTTTTTCAATTGGCACCGTTCCGCCCAGCATCTCGCCGTGGACTTCCGCTTCACATGCCTTTTCGACGATCTGAGCTCCGGCTACAGCCTTTCTGCAGTTGGTGCCGATCGCTATAGTGCCGGTGCCTTTTATCAGGCAGACAGAGGAATCTGTCAGGGCAGAAAGGATACTTGCCGCGGAAGCATCGGGAATGACTTTCAGTTCCGAACCTGTGAGCCTTGCAAGGTCTTCAAGTGTGACAGGCAGTACATCGGCTTTTTCGGATACGGCAACAGTATCGGCTGAGCAGCCGAATAGTATGGCGTTTATATCGCTCCTCTTGCTGAATATCTCACCGAGCTCTCCCGAACTGATGTCGCAGAGCTCAAAACTGTCTTCGGAAATTTCGGAAAGGATCTTGGTGCCGCCGGTGCTGAGGAATGTGTATTCATCAACACGCATGCAGAGCTGTCCGTACATCCTTTTGAACCGGCCGTGAAAACCCCTGAGGGCATTCGCCATTATTGTTGCTGCCTGATCTCTGTCCATAGTCAACTCCTTCTTTTATAGGCAAAATATTAACATAAGGCGAATGGCGTATTGTGTTTGTTTAATAAAATATAAATATAGATTTAAACAATAAAAAAGCCGCCATCCGGCGGCAATGATTATCAGTCACAGATATTCAGCAGACGGGCTGCAAGTCCGTCCCAGGTTATCGCCGAAGTATCCGGCAGAGGACCCGGAAGAGTTCCTTCTGCAAAGGCGCTGATCGTATCGCCTATAACAGAAGTCAGATCATCGATGAAAGCACTCCGGCCTTCATCCGTAGGCTCGTCGATGCTTTTCATCGGTGGCATCGGAACGAATACGGCATTTGAGCCGCCTACATTTGCGTTTATCCAGCTTCTGATCCCGGGCAGATCGGTGCTGACAGGCACCGCGCCGGCGGACATGGCTTCGATCAGCACCAGCGGCAGTCCTTCAAAATAGGACGGAAGTATGAAGATGTCCGTCCGGCGGAGCAGCTCCGCGAGTGCGGGCTGCGGGATCTGCCCCAGCCATTCCGCCCACGGAGGAAGCTCTCCTAGTTTATCCTTCAGCATCTCATCCTGACATCCGCCTGCCATGGTTAGTTCAAAGGCGGGAACATCGCTGTCTGCGGCCAGTCTTTCGAGGGCGGCGAGCATCTCAGGCACACCCTTCGGCCTGCTTATCTTGCCTGCATAGGCGATCCTGAGAGGTGATCCCTGCTGACGGCTGATCCTGCCTCCGGTATTGAACAGTTTATTGTTATAGCCGCTTCCGATAACGGATACGCGGTTTTCATCCATGCCGAAGATATCGATTATCTGCTCGCGCTGCTCCGAGTGCAGAGCAAGGGCGGCATCGAGTTCTTTTATATGCGGCCTTACGATCTCGCGAAGGTTATCGCAGTTTATCATCTGCCTGAGGTCTGTGCCGTGAGAGATCCCGGCTATCTTCCTTTCAGGGAAATGCTTCCTGACAAGAGCGGTAAGCAGGAACAGGTGGTGACAGATGATGAGATCGGGATCGAGGCCGGCAACAGCCCGTCCGACAGCATCGATGAATGCTGCCTCAAACTGAGCGATCATTTCAGGTGTAAGATCGCGGTACCTGGTCGAAGTGTACGGCATAATATCAGACATGCCGACGACAGGGAAAGGCAGAGCGTTGAACCTGGACTGCGCAGCCTTGCATGGCGCAGCAAGAAGATCGGCCTTTTTCTCAGTAAAAAGGACAGGATAGCAGGAGACACCTTCAGGGAAGTCCACTATGTCATCCGGGAATATTCCGCAGACGACAGCCTGACTGTGGCCCATGCGGTCAAAAGCTTTTACAAGCTCGGTCATGTATGTGCCGCTGCCTGTGGAGTGCGGCTTTTGTGCTGTAATGCTTAGTATTCTCATGGGCTTATAATAGCATAAACAACAAGCCTCCTTCACATAATCTTTACTTGCAAAAGCGTGTAAACTATTGTATAAGTAAATAGCAAATAAATACCAACGGGTAATATAGAATGAGGCTGTTCCGGGACATAGGGACAGCCATTTTTGTAGGATTAATACAGATGGGACTTTTTTACGAAGCAGATAAGACATTCGAACAGCTGATGGATGAGAAGAAGAATTTCGTATTCATCGGCGAGGCCGGATCAGGCAAAAGCGAGATAATCCTCAACATCGCAAACAAGCTTGCGCAGAAGACCGGTAAGCAGGTCGACCTCTTCGACCTCGACCAGACCAAACCGCTCTACAGATCGCGCGACATGCAGAAGGACTTTGCGGAAAGAGGCGTCAACATCATCTATCAGGAGCAGTATCTGGACGCTCCTGTGATGGTGGGAGGTGTCAGGGTATCGCTCATCTCCGATCATTACACTCTGCTGGATATAGGCGGAGGCCATCAGGCAGCCAAGTTCGCAGGAGCTTACAGCGACCTGCTGAGCAAGGATGATGCGGTCCCGGTATATATCGTAAATCCCTACAGGCCGTGGACAAAAAGCGTTGATGCGATCGACGGCACAATGCGTCATATTCTCGGGTCCATGAGGCTCGACCACATATACATACTCGGAAATCCGAATCTCGGATACGCTACATCAGTTAATGAATTCATGGAAGGACTGGACAGGATCGATGAGCTGTTCGACGGCTTCACGGCAGTCAACAGCGCATGTGTAAGAAGAGAGATCTTCGAAGAAGCACAGGCCATGACAGACAAGTCGCTGGTACCTCTCGACCTCTTCCTGACCTACTCGTGGGTTGATTAGAATAAACAAAGGTATTGCTAAGAAGGAGGAATATTAATGGCAAGAATCGAAATCACGACTGAAGCCTGCAAATCATGCTCCTACTGCGTCATCTCGTGCCCTAAGAAGTGCCTCGAGATAGGCGAGAAAGTTAACTCCAAGGGTTATCTCTATGCGACTTCCGCAAGACCTGAGGACTGCATCGGATGTGCGATGTGCGCCCAGATCTGTCCTGAGTCCGCAATAGAGGTGTGGAGATAGGAAAGGAGAGCGATATGGCAGAAAGAGTATTCATGAAAGGAACAGAAGCGATCGCTGAGGCTGCTGTAAGAGCAGGCTGCCGCTTCTTCGCAGGCTACCCTATCACTCCTCAGAACGAGATCCCTGAGTACATGGCAAGAAGGCTTCCTGAAGTAGGCGGCACATTCGTACAGGGCGAGAGCGAAGTCGCTTCCGTCAACATGCTGTACGGAGCTGCTTCGACAGGTATCAGAGCCATGAGCTCGTCCTCGTCATGCGGCATCTCGCTTTACAGCGAAGGCGTATCATACTGCGCATCGGCACGTATCCCGATGGTATACGTAAACGTTCAGAGAGGCGGCCCGGGAATCGGAGCCATCCAGCCGGCACAACAGGACTACCTGCAGGCAACAAAGGCATCCGGCAACGGCGGATTCAGAATGATCGTACTCGCTCCGGACTCAGTACAGGAGTGCGTAGACATGGTTTACGAGGCATATGACCTCGCAGAGAGAGACCAGAACCCTGTTCTCGTTCTCACAGACGGCGTTATGGGCACAATGATGGAGCCTGTAGTGCTTCCGCCGATGAAGACAGACGAAGAGCTCGCAGCATGCAGAGCTAAATTCGCTGACAGAGCTATCGTAGGACACCCTCTCGGACAGCAGGCATTCTGCAGACCGGGTTCGGTAGGCGACGGCCAGGAGAAGGTCAATATTGACGCTGCAGCCATGTATGAGACATGGGACAAGGATGTCAGAGTAGAGGAATACATGATGGACGATGCAGAGTTCGTATTCGCTGCATACGGCATCAGCGCACGTATCTCAAGAGCGGTCATCAGACAGCTCCGCGCTGAGGGCATCAAAGCAGGTATGATCAGACCGGTCACGATCTCGCCATTCCCATATGACGCATTCAGAAATCTTGATTTCGACAGAGTCAAGGGCATCATCGACGTAGAGATGTCGATCCCTGCTCAGATGAGATGGGACATCGACTATGCGATCCAGGGCAAGTGCCCTGTGCACGAAGTGCTCAGATCGGGCGGCCAGCTGCTGACCAACGATCAGGTGCTGAAGGGCGCAAAAGAATTCATTAAGGAGGTGCTGTAATGGCTGAGGAAAAGAAAGTCTATACCAGGACCAAAGGTATCATCGAAGGTGCAGTATCCGGATTCTGCCCGGGCTGCATGCACAGCACGATCCACAAGATCATCGGCGAGGCTGCTGAAGAGCTCGGTCAGCTCGACAACCTCGTAAGAGTAGAGGGCGTAGGATGCTGCGGACTCGGACAGTTCTACGTGACATGCGATGAGACCATCGCTGCACACGGAAGAGCAGGCGCCGTTGCAACAGGCATCAAGAGATCGTCCCCGAACTCGCTCGTATACACATATCAGGGCGACGGCGACCTCGCAGCTATCGGACTTGCTGAGACACTCTCGGCTGCCAACAGAGGCGAGAATTTCACAGTTATCTTCGTAAACAACGGTATCTACGGAATGACAGGCGGCCAGATGGCTCCTACAACTCTCGTAGGCATGAAGTCCACAACTACACCGGGCGGCCGTAATCCTGAAGAGCACGGCTATCCGATGCACATGAGCGAGATCATCAACCAGCTGACAGCTCCGTACTACATCGAGAGAGTCAGCTGCGACACACCGCAGAACGTCATCAAGGCAAGAAACGCCATCAAGAAGGCATTCAAATATCAGCTCGAGGGAAAGGGCTATTCGATCGTTGAGATCGTTACAAGCTGCCCTACAAACTGGGGACTTGACCCGCTCAAGTCACTGGACTTCCTGAGAGAGAAGATGTTTGCTGAATATCCTCTCGGAGTATTCAGAGACGGCGGAGAGAAGAAGCAATAGGAGGTAAACCATGGAAAGAAATCTTATGATCGCCGGATTCGGCGGACAGGGAGTCATGACGATGGGCAAGCTTCTGGCTGAGGCAACTTCTCAGGCTACTGACCTCAACGTCACATTCTTCCCTTCATACGGCGCTGCCATGAGAGGCGGCACAGCTAACTGCTATGTAGTTATTTCTGACGAAGCTATCGGAGCTCCTGTAAGCTACAGCCTCGAGGACCTCGTTGTAATGAACGGACCGTCGCTGCATAAGTTCATCGACAACCTCAAACCGGGCGGAAACCTCTTTGTGAACAGCACTATCGTTACGGATCCTATCGAGAGAGATGACATCAATGTCATCGAAGCTCCTGTAACACAGATGTCGATCGACATCGGCAATCCGAGAGCGCTCAACGTCATCATGCTCGGAGTTTATGTGGGAGCAACAGAGGCAGTTCCTCCTGAAGTAATCGAGAAGGGCATTGCTCATAAGTTCGCAAAGAAAGAGAAGCTGATCGCACCTAACGTAGAGGCGTTCAGGATGGGTCTGGAAATCGGCAGAGCCCAGAAAGCAAAATAAGCTGTCATTAAAAAAGTGCCGAATCTATTTTTTCGACACTTTGGAAGCAAGTATATTTGCAGTTTTTTCAAACGGAGCGGAATAGTACGACTTTCCGCTTCGTTTTCTTTTGCTTTTGAAGTACGGAAGCCTGTTCCAGAGCATGGAAGGGGCGCCTACTGCCAGCAGATAGAACGGTCCGAGTATGATCGATTGTATCGTGTGACCGTACTCGTGATCGAGAAGGAAGCGGTCTACCATGCTTTCCGGATCATCCGGTGAAAAAGCTTTGTGGGAAGTCTTCTTTCGCGGCACAAAGATGAACTTGCCGAGAGATATGCCGGCATCCCTGTCCCACGCGGTCGCTTTAGCGCCGTGGTAGTCGAAATGCTCGTCCTTTCTGTGGGCAGCATAAAGAGCAGCGCCGATCAGGGTCTGAGGCAGGCCCCAGGTCCACTGGGCGGCTGTGTATGCATGCTTTTTCAGTTTTTTTCTGACATGTTTCTTCATAGATTTTAATAATATCATAACAGGTTGCCTGAATGTAAAATGTTTGCGATAATTGTAGCGGCATTGCTGTAAATAAGTGAGGACATTATGAGTGAATTTTCTATAAGACCGATGGAAGCATCGGATAAGGACGCGGTTACAGACATGATGCGCAGCTTTTATACATCTGAAGCTGTTTACACGAACGGTTCTGAAGAGATCTTCAGCAATGACGTAGATGCATGCGTGTCTGACTGCCCGTTTGTTTCGGGTTATGTGTTTACGCGTGAAGACGGCAGTATATGCGGCTATTCCATGCTGGCACACAGCTACAGCACAGAGTACGGCAAACCGGCGATATGGATAGAGGACCTTTTTATCGAAGAAGATGCGAGGGGCGAGGGCCTGGGCAGCAGGCTGTTTGACCTTGTCAGGGAAAAGTATCCGGACCATGTCCACAGACTCGAGGTCGAAGACACAAACCTGCATGCCATAAGATTATACAAAAAGAGCGGATTCACGACGCTCCCGTATGCCGAGATGGTCCGCAAGCCTGAAGACAAATAGAATGACATCACTTGCGCCGTTTGCTATAATTGTAATGTTAGTTTGCAGAAAGTGACTGCAAAGGAGAATATTATGAAACCTAATACAAAAATCGAGATTTCCATATTCGGAGCACTGGTAATAAGTGCAGCCATCTGGGCACTCGCGATCGCTACATCGAGACTCGTGGATTCATTTGTTTCCGAAGGTGAATCCGGAAGCGGCGACTGGAGCGTGGACGAGAAAGAATACGGTAACTAATCAGAAGCTCTCATTCGAGCGGGAAGGAAGACAATGGAGAACAAAGGAACTTACTACATCTCAACACCTATCTATTATCCGAGTTCAAATCTGCACATCGGACATACTTACTGCACGGTAATGGCGGATGCCATGGCACGCTTCAAGAGGCTGCAGGGCTATGACGTCATGTTCCTGACAGGCACCGATGAGCACGGACAGAAGATACAGACAAAGGCGATAGAAAAGGGCGTGACTCCTCAGGAATACGTAGACGAGATCGTAGCCGGCATAAAGGATCTGTGGGCAACCATGGAGATCTCATACGATGATTTCATCAGGACTACGGAACCGAGACACATGGAGAGAGTCCAGAAGATCTGGCAGAGGATGTACGACAAGGGCGACATCTATCTCGGAGAATATGAAGGACTTTACTGCAAGGAATGCGAAGCGTTCTGGACTGAGTCGCAGCTTGTGAACGGCTGCTGCCCTGACTGCGGCAGGCCTGTAACAAAGGCGAGCGAGCCGGCTTATTTCTTCAGAATGTCAAAGTATGCCGACAGACTTCTCGAGGAGTTCAGGGAAAACCCTGATTTCCTGGTGCCTGAGACAAGACGCAATGAGATGGTAGCCTTTGTGGAGCAGGGCATGGAAGACCTCTGCGTATCCCGTTCCTCGTTTGACTGGGGAATCCCGGTACCGAACGATCCGAAGCATGTCATGTACGTATGGGTTGATGCACTTTCGAACTACGTCACAGCTCTGGGCGGACCGGACGACTGTGAGAAGTTCAACAAATACTGGCCTTGTGACTGCCACCTGGTAGGCAAGGAAATCGTAAGATTCCACTCGCTCATCTGGCCGGCAATGCTCATGAGCGCAGATCTGCCTATTCCGAAGCAGGTAAGGGGTCACGGATGGCTCCTGCTCGGAGGCGAGAAGGTATCGAAATCAAAGGCGGCAAAGGGACAGGATGTCATCGACCCTGTAGTACTGATCGACCGCTACGGCATCGACGCACTCAAGTATTTCCTGCTCCGTGAGTACACATTCGGACAGGACGGCATATTCACTAATGAAGTGATGCTGAAGAGGATGAACTTCGACCTGGCTAATGATCTGGGCAATCTGCTCTCCAGAACAGTCAGCATGATCAAGAAGTACTGCGGCGGAGTCGTGCCTGCAGCAACAACAAGGGACGAGATAGACGATGAGCTTATCGGACTGGCGACCTCGACAGCTGACAGAGTGTCCGAGAAGATGGATCAGTTCCAGTTCAACATGGCGCTCGAAGAGATATGGATCCTCATCAGACGCGCCAACAAGTACATCGATGAGAAGACACCTTGGGTGCTTGCAAAGGACGAGTCAAAGAAGGCTGAGCTCGATACCGTCATGAGAAACCTTGCAGAGGCTCTCAGAATCGTATCGATCCTGATCGTTCCGTTCATGCACACCACATCGGAGCGCATGAGAGACCAGCTCGGACTTGCAGACAAGCCGGCAGTATGGGAAGATGCGTTTGAGTTCTATCAGATGGACGGCGCGGAGACTCACAAGGGCGACATGCTCTTCCCGAGACTCGACATCGATAAGGAACTCGAAGAGCTTTATGCGATCGGCGCAGCAGCCAGGGCATAGGGCACCGAATAATTAAAATAGGAGTTAAAGAAAAGTGTACACTAAATCATCCGGATGACTTTTTGTACACTTTTCATGTTTATATGGGTAATACAATGCTGTTCGACGCACATACACATCTTAATTTTGAAAAATACACTGAAGAGGAGAGGCGGGAGCTTGCTGCCGAGATAGAGGCTTCGGACGTAGCTTTTATCATAGACGTGGCAGACTGCACAGACTCGGCGGTACAGGCGCTCAAAGACGCGGATGACTATCCGTGGTGCTATGCGGCTGTCGGCATCCATCCCGACCACGCATCGACATACACCGATGCAGACATAGAGGAGATCAGGAAGCTTGCCGCTCACCCGAAAGCAGTCGCTATAGGTGAGATCGGACTCGATTTTTACTACGGAACGGATGACCGCGAAGAGCAGCAGGAGCTCTTCAGAAAACAGATAAGACTTGCCAACGAACTCAGAATGCCTATCATGATCCACTCGCGCGATGCGCATCAGCTGACCATGGACATCCTTAAAGAGGAAGGCGCTTTTTCAGATGAGAGGAAGTCATGGTTTGCACCGAGGAAAGTCGGGGATAAGGAAATACCTGACGCGCGTGTTCAGATGCACTGCTTCTCGGGTTCACCGGAACTGGCTCTTGAATACGTGAAGCTCGGCGCAACAATGTCGCTCGGAGGCCCGGTAACATTCAAAAACGGGAAAAAGGCAGCCGAAGTGGTCAGACAGCTGCCTGTAGAGTATCTCATGTCTGAGACAGACGCTCCTTACATGGCTCCGGTGCCGCTGCGCGGCAGACCGAACAAATCGCCGTACATCGAACATATAGTAAGGCGCATGGCGATACTGAAAGGCCTTGACTACGAAGAGGCAGCCAGCATTCTGACGGAAAACGGGAAACACTTTTTTGGAATAACAGCAAAATGAAGAGAAATTACATTATTGACACTATCATAGACAACGGCCTCATTTCGCCGGCGTCGGCAGTCATAGTCGGCGTCTCGGGCGGACCTGATTCACTGTGCCTGCTGCATGCGCTCAACAGCATCGCGGACATGTACGATCTGCTGCTCGTCCCTGTGCATATCAATCACATGATCAGGCCCGAGGCTTACGACGAGAGCATGCATCTGAGCGATATCTGCGACCGCATGGATCTCGAACTGAGAATATATGAGGCATCCTGCAAGGACGTTGCAGCTGAGCTCGGCATCTCGGTCGAGGAGGCCGGCAGACAGGTGAGATATCAGATATTCGATGAAGTCGCCGCCGAACTTGAAGAAAACGGTGTGCCGGAAGAAAAGATCGTCATTGCCTTAGCTCACAATGCAGACGATCAGGCTGAGACGGTGCTTTTCAGGCTCATACGCGGAACAGGCCCTCACGGCCTTGCCGGTATCCCTGCTGCAAGGATGTCGGAGGCAGGTTATCTTATCGTGCGTCCGCTCCTCGGCATTGAGCGTAAGGACATCGAGGAATACATCCGTGAGAACAAGCTGAAGCCTAACATCGACAAGTCAAACGATGAGAATACTTATACACGCAACAGGATCAGAAACGAGCTGATCCCTTATCTGGAAAAGAATTACAATCCGAAGATAAAGGATAATCTCAGACGTGTTGCAGGGCTTGCCTACATGGACGACTCTCTCCTGAGAGAGATAGCCATGAACGATTATTTCGAATATGTAGAAGTGAGCGGTGAAAAGGAACAGGCCGTGCTCGACATATCAGGGATCAGGGACAATCCGCCTCCGATCAACAGCCGCATAGTCAGCATGATCTTCAGTCTTCTGAGGCTGGAGGACTGTGCCACGTTCGAAAATGTGTCGGCTGTCACCGGCCTGATATACAGCAGCCACCCATCTGCAGGCATAGATCTGCCTTACGGCATCAGGGCGCGCAGGGAGTATGATAAGATCATTTTCTCGGGGGAAGAGGAAGTCATCAGGCCTGACGAAAGCATCGCTATCTATCCGAGAGTAGTGATGGCGAAGGAATTCATTCCCGATGAGGACGTGCCTTATGCCGCATTCGACTTTGATGCCTTCAACGATGAATACCCGGGCAGACTGGGCGAGATCGAGCTGAGAACAAGGCGTGAAGGCGATTTTCTGCCTATGAAACACGGCAGCAAAAAGATCCAGGACCTGCTCGTGGACTCAAAAGTAAGGAAGTCTGCAAGGGACAGCATACTGATGGTATGCATAGGAAGCGAGGTGCTCTGGGTGCTCCCGAGCAAGTATTTTGCAGGTGAGCGCGAGCAGACAAAAGGCAGGTTTTCACCAAAATTTCATATTACGGACACAACGAAGAGAGTTCTTTTGATTGAACTTGATGAATCTATATGATAAAATTTGTGCTCGGGACACAAAATAAGAGGCTTTTTTAGTGCCGCTTTTTATACAAAGAAAGGAAAACAGGAATTGAGAAATATCGGACGCAGTATAGGAACATATCTGATCATCTTTGTAGTCGTGCTCAGTATGTCCATGATGATAAGAAGCATGGCAGGCAGTACCGACGTAAAAGATGTCAAGTTCTCACAGTTTGCGACGCATCTTGAAAAAGGGGACTATGAGTCTGTCAACATTACGGACAGAAAGCTCGTCGGTGTAAAGAAGGATGGAACCAAAGAGGTGACATATGCGCCGTCACTGCTTGAGATCGGCTGGCTCGAGGAAAAGACCATCAATCCGATGCTCGAAGAACACAAGATCGAGCTCGAGAGCGAGCCGCCAAAGAGCGAGTATACTCTGCTCAACATTCTGCCGACACTGCTCATGGTGATCGCTATGGGCTTCCTTTTCTACTTCATGATGAGTCAGGGAGGAAACAAGCAGGCATTCCAGTTCGGAAAGAACAGAGCAAGACTTTACAAGAGCGATGCCAAATCGATCACGTTCAAGGACGTTGCCGGACTTGAGGAGGAGAAGGTAGAACTCTCCGAAATCGTGGATTTCCTGCGTAATCCGGGAAAATACACCAAGCTCGGCGCACGCATACCAAAGGGAGTTCTTCTCGTAGGATCGCCTGGTACAGGTAAAACATACATCTCGCGTGCTACCGCAGGTGAGGCGGGAGTACCGTTCTTCACCATCTCGGGTTCTGACTTCGTTGAGATGTTCGTAGGTGTAGGAGCTTCAAGAGTAAGAGACCTCTTCAGCGAGGCAAAGAAGAACGCTCCTTGCATCGTATTCATAGACGAGATCGATGCTGTAGGAAGGCGCAGAGGCGCCGGACTCGGCGGCGGCAATGATGAAAGAGAGCAGACTCTGAACCAGCTCCTCGTTGAGATGGACGGATTCGACGGAAATCTCGGGATCATCATCCTGGCTGCTACAAACAGACCGGATGTGCTCGATCCGGCTCTGCTGAGACCGGGCAGATTCGACAGACAGATCGTCATCGGCATGCCTGACATCAAGGCCAGAGAGGAGATCTTCAGACTCTATACAAAGAATAAGCCGCTCGACAAAGACGTTTCACCTGAGATCCTCGCAAAGAGGACACCGGGCTTTTCGCCGGCAGATATCGAGAACCTCATCAATGAGGCCGCTCTCCTGACCGCCAGAAGAAACGGAACGAAGATCAGGATGGATGAGATCGAAGAGGCTACCACCAAGGTCATGGCCGGACCTCAGAAGAAGTCAAGAGTCATCTCCGATGCAGAGAAGAAGCTGACCGCATATCATGAAGCCGGACACGCTATCGTGATGAGAGCTACACCTGGTTCTGATCCGGTACATCAGATAACCATCATACCGAGAGGAATGGCCGGCGGCTTCACGATGTGGCTTCCTGAAGAAGACAGGTTCTTCGAGACTAAGGGCCATATGATCGATAATATCAAGCATCTCCTCGGAGGAAGAGTAGCTGAAGAGCTCAAGCTCGATGACATATCGACAGGAGCCAGCAACGATCTCGAGCGCGCTACCGGAATAGCACGCCAGATGATAACGAAGTACGGCTTCAGCGAAAAGCTCGGACCTGTATCGTTCAGCTCCAGCGATGAGGTATTCCTCGGAAGGGACTTCTCGACCCGTCAGAACTATTCTGAAGAGGTCGCTTCGGAAGTCGACCATGAGATAAGAACACTGCTGACTCAGTGCTATGCTGAAACCAAAAAGATACTTCAGGATCATGACGATGCCTTTGAGAGAGTCGCACAGGCCCTGCTGCTCGTAGAGACGCTCGACGGAGACCAGTTCGAGAGACTGTTCACGGGTGAAGCTGATCCTGAGTCCATCAGGCAGGAGATCGAGAGCGAAAACAAAGAGATCGCACGCAAGAACAAAAAAGAAGCTGAAGAAAGCAGGCGCATCGAGGAAGAGGAAAAGAGGCTGATGAGGGAAGAACTCAGGAAGCTCAATGCCGCAGCGATACCAGATGACCGCGAAGTAGTAAGCTTTGAAACAGATGATACAGATCAGAAGTGATCTGACGGAAAACCGGAGAAATCAACATGAAGATAAACGTAAACGATTGCCTTAAACTGGATGCGTTCAGAGGAAGCCGGGTCCTGGCTTGCAAGGATGAATGTTCAAGACGCGTCAGGTCCGTATCGGTACTTGATGAGTATGACCTTGACATGGGCGTGGAACGCAACGGCATGAAGGAACAGATGGTGATAACTCATTTCTGGTCCAGCAGAGATGATATCAGCGCACAGAGAAAAGCGGTGAACGACCTCGGAAGGAAGGGAATCAGTGCCCTTGTCGTCTATCTCAATGACAGAGGCGTCAAATCGGTAGCTCCTGAAGTCGTCGCAGCTGCAGAGGAAGTCAGACTTCCGCTTATCGTCATCGATGACAACGGCAGCATCACATACAGCATGCTCATTGAGCAGGTGCTTGACAAGATCCTCTATGGCGAAAACTACACCGACAACATCCTGAACAATACGATCTATCACCTGCTCAACTTCGAAAAGCACAGCAATTTCCCTGCTGCTCTCAGAGAAGCTGCTCTTAACAACAACTATCAGGTGGTGCTGATGACAGAGGAGTACAATACCATACTCACTGTCGAGACAAGACATCTCGTAAAGATCGAGGATGCAGTTCAGGCTGCGCGCAAGCTCGATGCTTTCTCGATGACGGGATTCACCCGCGTGGAGATCGAAGGCGTCATCACATACTGGGGATTCATCAACATCAAGGACGGCAGATATATCCTCGTCATAGTTGATAACGAAGATGAGTATTCCTCTGCCGAGATGAGCAAGCTCGCCCAGACGATAGAGCTCGCGATCGGAATGTGGAAGTACACTCCGGACAGGGATTCCAGAGCTGAATTCATCAAATCGGCAGTACGCGGCGACATTTCGTTCTGCCATACTCTGCTTGATGAGTCGGGCCTTCGCGGGATGCAGTTCACATGCGCGTTCTATATCAGGAATGCCGGTGATTCGGTAGACACGTTTATGGACATACTCGCTGAGTACAAGAAGAAAGCGGATTTCGGTCTGCTGACCACGACAGAGTCAAATGAGATCTACGGCATCGTCTATACAGACGGAGGTCAGGAGAAGGGCATAGCAGTCAAGAATGCCTGCCTCGAGATGTTTGACGAGCTGAAGTCAGTCAAGAAGGACGAGCGTATATTCCATGTGACAGGCCTTGAGAGACTCGAGAGCTGCGTTGACGGCTTCAAGATGATCAACAAGACCGCCAGATACATGGAAAAGGTATTCCCTTATAAAAGGGTGTTCTCCAAGTACGAGATCTCCATGGTGAGCGACTGCGTATACATGCAGAGCGGATCGCAGATGCAGCGCAAGATGTATCTCGATCTTCTGGAGCCTTTCGAACGCGAAGTTTCGCAGAACAAGGGCAGGATGCTGGTAGACACACTTTCCACATTTGTGCTTGACGCCGGAATGAATTCGGGCAGAACAGCCGAATTCCTCGAGATACACAACAATACAGTGCAGTACAGACTCAAGAAAGCGAATGAGATCCTCGGTGCCGAGATGACGGCAAACAGGGTCATTCCGGGCCTTACGCTTGCACTCGCGCTGAAGAGACTCGAAGAGGAGAACTGATATGCTTCTTGCAATAGACGTTGGTAATACGAACATAGTAGTCGGAGTGTTCGAAGGTTCAAAACTGGTTGAAAGCTGGAGACTTGCGACAGATAACAGGCGTTCTGCAGATGAGTACGGCACAATACTCGGCTCGATGTACAGGCGCATAAATATTACTGAAAGTGACATTGACGACATAATAATCGCTTCAGTAGTACCTTCACTGCTGTTCACACTTGAGCATATGTGTCTCAAATTTTACGAAAAGACACCTATCGTAGTGGAGCAGGGTATCAAGACAGGTATAAAGATCAATTATGAGAACCCGCGCGCACTGGGTGCTGACCGTCTGGTCAATGCAGTTGCTGCCCACATCAGGTACGGAGGCGATCTCATAGTGATAGACTTCGGTACGGCAACAACATTCGACTGTGTTTCAGCAGACGGAACATTCCTTGGCGGAGCGATAGCGCCGGGCATGAAGACTCAGGCCGCGGCCCTCTTTGAACACACTGCCAAACTGCCGAACGTCGACCTCGAGATCCCGGGTAAGTTCATTGCCCGCAATACGACTGAAGGCATGCAGGCCGGACTTATCTACGGCCACATGGGCTTCACCGAGCACATGGTAAGAGGAATGAAGCAGGAGATGAGCAGAGAGCTCGGCTGTGATCCTGACGACATCAAAGTCATAGCCACAGGAGGTATGGCGACGATGGTAGAGAGCGGCGTAGACTGCATAGACGTGATCGACAGGAGACTTACTCTTGACGGTCTGCAGATGCTGCATGAGAAGAACAAAGGACTCAACAAGAAGAGAGTCCTTCAGGACTGATGAGTGCAAAGATCGGAAACCTGGAGCTTGCTTCTCCATGGGTCCTGGCTCCGCTGGCAGGCTTCACCGATGCTGTGATGCGTACTCTGTGTGAAGAGCAGGGAGCCGCACTCACATACACCGAGATGGTGAGCGCGAAAGGCCTGTATTACGGAGGAAGCAAGACCAGCGATCTTACGTATATTCCGGAAGGCGCAGGCCCGACTGCTATACAGATATTCGGAAGCGAACCGGAAATAATGGCGTTTGCAGCCCGCGAGCTGGACAGACTGAAAAACGAAGTTCTCGACATAAACATGGGCTGCCCTGTTCCCAAAGTCGTAAGGAACGGAGACGGATCCGCACTTATGCGTGATCCCGGACTTGTCTGCGATATAGTGAAGGCTGTGACATCAGCTACTGAGAAGCCTGTAACGGTAAAGATCCGCAAGGGCTTCGATACAGCTAACGCAGTAGAAGTCGCTCTTGCTGCCCAGGAGGGCGGAGCTTCAGCTGTCTGCGTACACGGAAGGACCCGCGAGCAGTATTACAGCGGAGTGGTCGACAGGAATATCATAAAGGATGTGAAAGAGGCACTGAGCATACCGGTCATTGCGAGCGGAGATGTGACAGATGCCGCATCGGGAATGAGCATGTTGGCCGAAACAGGCTGCGACATGGTCATGATCGGCAGGGGCGCACTCGGAAATCCATGGATATTCAGAGAACTGGACGCCGCATACAAAGGTCTCGACATCCCGCCGCGTCCCTCTGATGAAGAGAGAACAGCAATGATGCTCAGGCATCTTGAGATGCTGTGCGGACTCAAAGGGGAAACGACAGGGGTCAAGGAATTCAGAAAATACATTATCAGATACACAAAAGGCATGCACGGAGCCGCTGCGGTAAGGCGCAGGGCAAACGATGTGCTCAGCCTTAAGGAAATGAAGGAAGTCATACAGATTGGCTGATAAACACAATAAAAAAATCTCAATAAAGAAGACGCTGCTCCCGGTCATTCTGATCCTGGCGGTTTTTGTTTTGTCCGGATGCTCAACGTGGACCAGCTTCAGGCAGACTTTTATCAGTAAGCCGCAAAGCAGCGAGCCAGATTCATCGATCACGATAGGAGTCATCGAACCTCAGTCGGGCAGATACGCTGACAAGGGGAAAGATGAGATCAAAGGCATCGAACTCGCCAACAGCATCTACAACAACGTGGACGGCTACAAGGTGAACCTGGTAAAAGTAGACACACAGTCGACAGTAGCAGGCACTGAGACAGCGATCAAGGCGCTTACGGAGATGCATCCTGTTGCTATCATTGGAGCGGCAGGAGAAGCTTCATCGCTGACTATAGGTGAATATCTGGATGAAGCACAGATCCCTGCGATAACTCCGGCTGCCACGAACCCGCTGATCACACAGAACAGCACCTACTATTTCAGAGCGTGCGTGACTGAGTCCCAGATGGGAGAGGGTCTGGCGGAATATGCTGCTCAGGAGCTCGGATCCAGAAAAATAGGCGTAGTCAGTGTCAAAAACGACAGCAGTACTGCAGCTCTCCTCGAAGGCTTCGACAGCAGGATCAAGAAGATCGCCGGAAAACTCAGCAGAGCCGTCATTATGTCCGAGCAGATAAGCCCTGTAGAAGAGGAGATGAGACCTGTACTCACTGAGATCCGCAGGAAGGGTGTAGAAGTATGCTTCGTTTCCCTGGGAGCGGAAGAGATGGATATCTTCCTCACCATGGCTGAAGAAATGGGACTTGAAAGCGTGACGTTCCTGGGAACAAAGGGCTGGGGAGATCCTTCATTCATCTCCATGATGGAAAAGCATAAAGGCGTAAAGGTCGTATTCCCGTACGAATCAGTACTTACCAAGAACGACGATACTTCCGATACATATACTGAGGAAGCGCAGAGGTTCCAGATAGAGTACGCAAACAGATACGGTGCGGACGACATGCCTACAGACAGCGCGGCACTCGCTTACGACTCATATCTGCTCCTCATAAATGCGTTCCACAACGCTAAGTCGACAGAAGGGGCAGACATCCGCAGCGCGCTGATGGATTTCGACGGACTCAAGTGTGCAACGGGGCTGTTTACTTTCGATGAAACCGGAAACGTAGTCAGATCCGTAACACTCTCGACAATAAAAGACGGAAAACCGGTCACAGAATATATCACAAAGACTGAAGCGGAAGCCAAAGAACTTGAAGATCTGGAGAACGTTGTCACTGAAGAATCCGGCATCTGATAAGGAGAATAAAATGGGATATCTTGAAAGGATCGACGCATATAAGGACGATATGCTGAAAGCTCTCGCGGAATCGGTTTCAAAACCGAGCGTAAAGGCTGACCCTGTAAAGACAAAGGACGGAGAGCTGCTTCCTTTCGGACAAGGCGTGCATGAGGCACTCATAAGCATGCTCGAAAAGGGCAAGGAACTTGGCTTTGATACATACAATGATGACAACTATGCCGGTCACATTGAATGGAAGTCGGAAAACGGCGGCGATGAGTATTTCGGAATAATCGGACACCTCGACGTAGTACCTGTCGATAACGGCTGGGCCACGGATCCGTTCGTTATGACTGACAAAGGAGACGGCTTCTTATACGGAAGAGGCACATCGGATGACAAGGGACCGGTGGTCGCAAGCCTCTATGCTCTTAAGGCGCTGAAAGACGAAGGCCTGAAGCCTAAGATGAACATCAGGCTGGTCCTGGGACTCGACGAGGAGACCGGGAATATAAGCGCTGATCACTATACTGAACACTGCGGACATCCGGCTCTCGGATTCACCCCGGATGCCGATTTCCCGCTTGTAAACGGAGAAATGGGCATACTGGTATTTGAACTTGCAAGAAAGTTCTCCTCGAGGCCGGGAAAGGACGATCTCAGGCTCACGAAGCTTGAGGGCGGTACAGCTCACAACGCAGTGCCTGCTTATGCAAAAGCAGTTATCGCGGGCAGCAAAAATCAGTATGATCTGATCGCTGACCGCGCGAAGCTTTTCTGCGAGGAGACCGGTTACAGGCTGAAGGTAAAGAAACAGGGGTCCTCGCTGGTTGTCGAGGCTTTCGGAACAGCTGCACACGGAGCTCATCCTGATCTTGGCCTCAACGCAGTCAGCATACTGATGAGCTTCCTCGGCAATATCGGCTTCAGCAACGAAGACCTCAATGAATTCATCGCTTTCTATAATGAAAAGATAGGCTTCAACCTTCACGGGGAGCAGATCGGGTGCTTTTTTGAGGACGGACCTTCGGGACCATTGATTTTTAATGTCGGAGTCGCTAATATTAATGAGGACATCGCGAGCATAGCGGTCAACATCCGCTATCCGGTAAGCTTCACGGACAGGCAGGTGCTCGAAGGCATCGAATCCGTCCTGGAAGGAAGCCCTCTGGGGATAGTGACAAGGATGGTGCAGGAGCCGCTGTACAAGGATCTTGATGATCCTATGGTAGTGGCATACATGAATGCCTATATCGACGAGACGGGCTACAGTGATGCACAGCCGATGACCATCGGAGGCGGCACATACGCCAAGATGTTCAACAATATACTCGCCTACGGGGCAGCATTCCCGGAAGACGAAAACACCATGCATCAGGCGGACGAGAAGTTCAGCGTAAATTCGTTCATGAAAATGGCGCGCGTTTACGCAAGAGCGATCGCATCCCTCTGCTGCGAATAAGACGCCGCTCAGCGGCAAGCAACAACTTAATCTGTTTCAGGGCGTGGTGAAAGTCCACACCGGCGGTGATCACGGGAGGCATCCTGTGTAAGTCCGCGAACCTTTTGGCCGAACCGGTGAGATTCCGGTACCGACGGTATAGTCCGGATGAAAGAAACAACATTGCATATGATTTGTAATGAATGGCCTTGACCTTTTCAAGGCCATTATTAATGCCTGACAGATTCCACCAGTTCATGATATCGAAAAGGAGGAATATGTTATGAACCAAAAAATGACAACTGAAAGACTTGCGAAAATGGCCATGCTGGTAGCGCTATCGATCGTACTGGTATTCCTGATCCATTTTCCGATATTCCCGGCGGTGCCTTTCCTGGAATATGACCCTGCGGACATTCCTATCCTGATGGGGACCTTTGCCTTTGGCCCGCTGGCGGGTATCCTGCTCACTGCCGTGACAGCAATACTCCAGGGTGTTACTGTTTCCGCCGCGTCCGGAGCCTATGGCATAATCATGCATATAATTGCAACATCTGCCCTGGTTCTGACTTCAGGGATCATTTACTCAAAGGAAAAGACCAAAAAACGCGCCGTGATCGCGCTCATATGCGGCACACTTGCGATGACGGTCATCATGATCCCGGCGAACTTATTCATAACACCTAAGTTTATGGGCATGCCGCTTGAAGGGCTTATGCCGTTCATGCCATGGATAATACTCTTTAACCTTGTCAAGGCGGGACTGAACAGCCTGGTCACATTCCTCGTGTATAAGAAGATCAGTCCGTTTCTTCATAAATAAAGATACAGAATGAATAATCCATTATCCGGAACATTGGTACTGAAATCTGAAGATGACACCCGAGCTCTGGGACTTCGCATAGCTGAAGCCCTGGAGCCGGGTGACGTTGTAGCGCTCATAGGAGACCTCGGTACGGGCAAGACAGCTCTGACTAAATACATTGCTGCAGGTCTCGGGATCACTGAAGAGATAAACAGCCCTACATTCACCATCGTGAAGCAGTACAGGAGCGGGAGGCTCCCACTGTATCACTTCGATGTGTACAGACTCGGAAGCGGCGAGGAACTTCTTGATATAGGCGCTGAAGAGATGCTTGACGGAGACGGGGCATGCGTCATCGAGTGGGCGGACATTGTAGCTGATGTGCTGCCTGAAGACGCGCTGGCGATACAGATTGAATACGGAGAAAATGAAGGGGAACGCATAGTCGAATTCCTTTAGGAAACATGAAAGTACTTGCTATAGAAACAACAGGTAAATACGGATCCGCGTCTGTCATCGATGATGACGGGCGTGTTTTCAGTGCATCATCGTCTGAAGAGATGAACCATCTCAGAGGAATGATCACACTGATCGACGAGGCTGTACGCGAAGCGGGGATCACGAAGGATGAACTCACGCATGTCGCCGCATCGGTCGGACCGGGATCGTTCACGGGCATCAGGATAGGCGTCACTACGGCCCGCATCATGTCCCAGATGCTGGGGATCCCATGCATCGCTGTCTCGACGCTTGAGGCCATGGCCGTAAGAGCTCTCGATAAAGCGATATCAGCCGGCGCTCTTTACGTTGTGCCGGTGATCAACGCAAGAAGACATCAGACATACGCGGGTGTATACGAAGCGGTGTTTACGACGGACTGCGAACATCAGTCGGCCATCCCCGTGATGGAGGAGAAGCAGTACATGATCGAAGAGCTCCTTGAGGAACTCGGTACAAGAATGGCAGAGCACAGCGGAACAGTCGCTTTCTTCACGGGTGACGGCATAGACGCATATTCTGAGATGATCGAAAGCACTATGGCCGGGGGCTCATACGTGTTTGCGGATGAATCTCTCAGATACCAGCATGCGGAGTCCGTGGCAAGGATAGCTCTCAGAAAAGCAAACGCAGGAGAGATCCTTAAATATAACGAGCTGATGCCTGAGTACATGCGTCTTGCAGAGGCGGAGCAGCGCCTCAAGGCAGGAACGCTCAGCGACAGGATAAGAAAGCCGGTGAAAATCTGATGGAAGAGATAAGGATCAGGCAGGCAAAGCTTTATGACGTGCCGGCTATGGCGCGTATAGAGAGGGACTCCTTTGGTGCTCCGTGGAGCGCTGAAGAGATCACAAAAGACGTCACTGCAGGCGGCAATGTATATGTTGCCGTTGCGGAATACGGCGAAGAAAAAGCGGGTTACGGCGAGATCAGAATGGTCGCCGGAGAAGCCCAGGTATATAATATAGCGATCGCTCCCGAGTTCAGACGGGAAGGCATAGGTGAGGCGCTGCTGCGCCACATGATCGCTAAGGCGGAAGATGACGGATGCGTGCTGGTGACTCTGGAGGTCAGAGGCGGCAACGAAGCCGCGATGGCGCTCTATAAAAAGCTCGGCTTCCGTGAGGTCGGCCGTCGAAAGGGATATTACGCAAAAGGAGGCGAGGATGCCGTTCTTATGGATCTCGACCTCCGCAGGATCGAAGTAGAAGTAGAGATATAGCAGACTATGAAAGACGGGAGATTCCTTACACTTGGAATAGAGACGAGCTGCGATGAGACAGCAGCCTCGGTGGTAGCCGACGGCCGCTTTGTCATGAGTAATGTCATAAGCTCCCAGATCGATATACATACCGCATACGGCGGAGTGGTACCAGAGATAGCATCCAGAAAGCACCTGGAGCGCATCAACGACGTCATAGGAAAAGCACTCGATGACGCCGGCGTGAGCACAAAAGATATCGACCTTATCGGAGTTACATACGGACCGGGCCTTGTCGGCGCACTTCTTATAGGTG
>JBGULF010000020.1:0-14714 GCA_045115935.1 Anaerovoracaceae bacterium | reverse complement strand
TGCGTTACTGGTGCTTGTTGAGCATGCGCGTTTCTGCTGCGCCGCTTTCTATATCCGTATATCTCACATACAGCGAGATCTTGTTGTCTTCGTCGAGTGCGTTCCAGATCTCATCCGTGAACGCGTCTATGCAATCCGGGATCTCCACGCGCTCCGGCTCGCCCTGGAATGTAGGAAGCGGATTGCCGTCATGCTCGTACGTGTGGATGAAGTGTCCCACGCCGGCTACAGGTGCATAGTCATAGCCGAAGCGGTTGCATGCGCTTCCCTCAGCATCGGCGCTCTTGAGTATGCTCATCCTGTATCTGAAGGTGCCGTCTCCGAACACCGCCTCTGCGCTTATGCGCGGAGTGAAGTTCGGGGCATCAGGCTCGAAGCATCTTGACTCGAGCGCCTCGTAGAACGACTTGCCCTCAGCAAGGCCTTCATAGATGGTGTCCGTCTGATCGCCGTTTGTGACTATCAGATGGTTGTCGAATGTTCTTACTGCCGCGTAGATGATGAGGCTCGGATCCTCGAGCTTCGATACGTCGAACGGCTCCGTGAAAACAGCTCCGTCTCTTTCAACGAATACGCGGTTTCTCGAATTCTCAGACCGTCCCATAATAAAATATGCGATGACAGCTTTGGTGCCATCGCAGGACTGTCCGACCACGATGCCGCGGCCGGGATATCTGTTTCCCTCTACCGCATCACCGAATTTCCTGACTTTATAAATGTCCATGTTTCTCCTTTACGATCTTGCGGCAGAGCTTTGCCACCGCTACAGGCAGAATAAGCCACTCAGCCTGTTCCATTACACGCCTCTGGAGTACCTCAGGCGTATCCCCTTCTTCTACATTGACCGCTTTCTGCGCGATGATCTCGCCGCCGTCAGCGATCTCGTTCACAAAATGAACGGTAGCACCCGTCACCTTTACGCCTCTTTCGAGCGCCGCGATATGCGGTCTGAGCCCGTAGAAGCCGTCCCCGCAGAATGCCGGGATGAGTGAAGGATGTATGTTTATGATCTTATGGTCGTAGCGCGTCACGAAGTCCTTGCTGAGTATCATGAGAAAACCCGCGAGCACTATGAGATCGATGTTTCTGGAATCGATGATCTCGCAGCACGCTTCCTCGAATCCTTCCTGTCCGCCGCTTGCCTTGCGCGTTATGACAAAGGACTCAATATCGTTTTTGCGGGCGCGCTCAAGCGCGTACGCGTCCTCCCTGTTGGAGATGACGAGTACGATCTCACCCTTTTCAATGAGGCCCGATTTCTGAGCATCTATAAGGGCCTGCAGATTTGTGCCTCCGCCGCTGACCATTACGGCGATCCTTGCTTTGTCTGTCATGGCTGATCCCTCAAAATAAGTTGCGGCAGCGCCGCTGTTTCTCTGAATCCATTATAATACAGGAGCGGAGAAAAATACTATTTATTCTATCGTAATCTTCTCTGATCCGCGGGCGATGACGCCGATAATATACGCATCTTCGCCGTTCTCTCTCAGCACGTTCAGCGCGACCGGAGCATCCTCGCGTGACACTATGACAGTCATGCCGACTCCCATGTTGAAAGTGTTGAACATGTCGTGATCGCTGATGACTCCGACCTTTGCGATGAGGTCGAAGATAGGCAGTACTCTGATTGCCTTGCGGGCGATCTTTGCAGTCAGTCCTGCCGGGATCGACCTCGGGATGTTCTCATAGAATCCGCCTCCGGTTATGTGCGAAATGCCTTTGATCTTTTCAGCTCCGAGCCTGTCGATGAGCGCGAGGATCGGCTTTACGTAGATCTTTGTAGGCTCGAGCAGCACGTCTCCCAGGGACTTTCCTTCGAGCTCAGTGTTGCCGGCTCTCATTGCCATAAGATCTGGCTTGTCGAGAGCGAACACCCTGCGCACCAGCGAGAATCCGTTCGAATGTACGCCGCTGGAAGGAAGAGCGATTATGATGTCTCCCTCAGCCATGCGGCTGTTGTCTATGATCTTGTCCTTATCTACGATGCCCGTGCAGTATCCTGCCAGATCGTATTCGTTAACAGGATAGAAGCCCGGCATCTCTGCAGTCTCGCCGCCGATGAGAGCAGCTCCGGACTGCACGCAGCCTTCGCATATTCCCGCTACGATCTGCTCGATCTTCTCAGGGTAGTTTTTGCCGCATGCTATATAGTCGAGAAAATACAGCGGCTTTGCTCCCACGCAGATGACGTCGTTGACGCACATTGCCACGCAGTCGATACCGATGGTATCGTGCTTGTCGAGCATGAAAGCGAGTTTCAGTTTGGTGCCGACACCGTCAGTGCCGCTCACCAGTACAGGCTTGCTTATGCCTTCAAGATCAAGCTCGAACAGGCCGCCGAAACCGCCGACCTGGCCCATCACGCCCGGTACCGTAGTCCTTGCGATGTGCTTCTTCATGAGCTCAACCGCCCTGTAGCCCGCCGTGATATCGACTCCTGCCGCTTTGTAACTGTTTGATGATGAATTAGTAATCATTGAACACCTTCTGTTCTGTCTGCTCCTGCGCTGCCTGTCTCTAGTCGTCTCTACCGGTCCAGCAATACTTGCAAAGTTTGCACGAAGGAAGGCCTATCGCCTCGACTACTCCCTCGAGTGTCTGGAACTCCAGTGTCTCGAAGCCCATCTTCTCGGCGATGACCTCGCGCATCCTGCGTCCGCGTTCGGTATTCGCATCCGAATACTCGTCCAGATGCTTCAGTCCCTCTTCGCCCTCGATCTCAACGATTATCCTCCTCGAGAGAAGGTCCATGTCGCTCCTGTTTCGCGAGAAGTTGAGATACTTGCACGCGTACATGATCGGCGGGCAGGCCGATCTCATGTGTACAGCCTCAGCGCCGTTGTCGTAGAGGAATTCTACTGTCTCACGGAGCTGCGTGCCGCGCACGATGGAGTCGTCCACGAAGAGAAGGTTCTTGCCCTTGATGAGCTCGGTCACAGGGATCTGTTTCATCTTTGCGACCTTGTTGCGCTCCGCCTGGGTTGTAGGCATGAAGCTGCGCGCCCATGTAGGCGTATATTTTATGAATGCCCTCGCGAAAGGCAGATGTGTCTCGTTGGAATAGCCGATCGCGTGCGGTGTGCCGCTGTCCGGTACTCCGCCGACGTAGTCGACCTGCGATGTGTCAAAGCCGTGGGCCTGATCGTTTCTGGCCATGATGCGTCCGTTATTATAGCGCATCACTTCGACGTTCATTCCCTCGTATGTCGTCGTAGGGTAGCCGTAGTAGCTCCAGAGGAAAGCGCATATCTTCATCTCGTCTCCCGGAGGGGCGAGCTGCCTGCAGCTTCCCGGTGTGAGTTCCACTATCTCTCCCGGTCCGAGGTCGCTGAACTCTTCGAATCCCGCTTTCAGCAGGGCGAACGATTCAAAGCTGACCGCTGATGCATCTTCACTCACGGAGACGCTCATAGGCAGTCTGCCCTTGAGATCGCGTGCGGCGATTATGCTTCCGCCTTCCCTGAGCACAAGTATCGTTGCAGAACCGTCGATCGTCTCCTGAGCGTATCTGATACCTTCTACAAGGTCGTCCTTCTCGGAGATGAGCGCCGCGACGAGCTCAGTCTGGTTGATCCTTCCGCCTGTCATCGCCTCGAGGTGTCCATGCGAACCCTTGAGCACGATATCCGTGATCTCGCTGACATTGTTGATGATGCCGACCGTGCAGATCGCGTATGTGCCTGCCGCGGAACGGAAGAGCAGAGGCTGCGGATCCATGTCGCTGATGCAGCCGATCGCCGCCTGGCCCTTCATCTTGTTTACAACACCCTCGAATTTCGTGCGGAAAGGCGCGTTTTCGATGTTGTGGATCTCGCGCTGGAATCCCCGCTCTTTATCGTATGAGGCCAAACCGCCCCGGCGGGTGCCGAGGTGGGAATGGTAATCTACGCCGAAATAGACATCAAGTATGCAGTTTTCGCTGGAAGTGATGCCGAAAAATCCTCCCATGTTTACCTGTCCTTTCGGTTGTTTATGCGAAGAAGAGCTCGTTCAGCTTGAGCGGCTCGATGTACTCGCCGTCCTTGTATACGCGCATGTTGCCCGATGCGATCTCGTCGATCAGCATGACCTTTCCGTCTGCGTCATATCCGAATTCAAACTTGATGTCGTAAAGGTCGAGTCCCTTTTCTTTCATGTCGTCAGCTACGATCTTTGTGATCTTCTGTGTCATGTCTCTGAGGTCGTCATACTGCTCCTCTGTCATGACGCCGAGAACCACGAGGCCGTCCTTTGTGACCAGCGGATCGCCGAGTGCGTCGTTCTTGAATGTAGTCTCTACATAGTATGGAAGGTCTGTACCAGGCTCAACGTATTCGCCGTATCTCTTGATGAAGCTGCCGACAGCCTTGAGTCTGCAGATGACCTCGAGTCCGTGTCCGAACACCTTGGCAGGCTTTACTTCCATTGTAGTGTCATCGAAGTTGGCCTTTACATAGTGTGTTCTGATGCCGGCTTCGTTGATCTTGTTGAAGTAATAATCTGTCATCTGAAGGTTGATGTCTCCGACTCCCTCGATGGTCAGGCCGATCTGGTTTTCGCCCGGATCGAACTTGCCGTCCTTGCCGGTCACATCATCCTTGAACTTCAGCAGATAGTTGCCGTTCTCGAGTTCAAATACGTTCTTTGTCTTACCTGTGTAAACAAGCTTCATCCTTAGTCCTCCTTTAACTTAACGTTTACATTGGCATAATTTATATCCGGTCTGCGATTCCCGCGTCCTTTTTAAGGACGGTTTCAGACTCGGCCTCGCGGCGCGCGATGAGCGCCTGCGCAAGTTCTTCATCAGAGAGCGCGAGTATTTCGGCGGCAAGGAGCGCTGCGTTTTTGCCTCCGTCTATCGCGACTGTTGCGACCGGGATGCCGCTCGGCATCATCACGGTCGATAAAAGAGCGTCCATGCCGTCAAGCGCAGCGCTCTTGCATGGCACGCCTATTACAGGGAGCGTGGTGTTTGCGGCTATCGCTCCCGCCAGGTGGGCGGCCATGCCGGCGAAGGCTATGACGACGCCGAAGCCTTCGTCCCTTGCCGCCAGCGACCAATCCCTTGCCTCAGCAGGCGTGCGGTGCGCCGAATAAACATGCGCTTCATACGGTATTCCAAGCTCTTTAAGAACAGCAGCAGCCTTCTGCACTACCGGCAGATCGCTGTCGCTGCCCATGATAAGTCCGACCTTTTTCATCGCTCCTCCGTTTATATCAATAGTCGTCGATGTTCAGTTCATCCCTTGAGTAGACTTTAGTCTTTCTGTCGTCCTTCTTTACCATCGCCTTTATTCCGTGATAGAGCCCGCGGAGGATGGCGAAGATAATGAACATGACAAGAAAACCGGTGATGCCGTATGCGATGTCGGTACTCTCCATCACACCAGTTCCCGTATACCACTGGCCTACCTCAATGGCGAATGCCAGCACTATTATCACCGTAAACACGTAAAGCCACGTGATCACCATGGTGTGGTCACGTTTTGCGAGCATTTTGAACAGCGGGTACAGCAAAAATATGAGCGCCATACCGAATAATCCGAAGACGATGAAGTGCAGCTGCTTGTCGTCGAAGTACCAGCCGCCTGCGTCATTTAACTGAAGGACGTGTTCGTGGACCCTCGCTACCCATGTTGTAAATGTATAAATAATATCCCACATACTCATAACGCTAATATTATATATCGGGCGAACCCTTTTTTTGTGTTCTAATTGCGAAACCTCAAGGGTTTGAGCGTTTTTTGTCTTACAAAATATAAAGGTTTTTGTTTGTATAGATTTATTGAGAGCAGAAGGTCCGCCTTCCTATAATTTCAATGGACGAATACCGGCCTGCGCAAAAATACAGCGGCGCCGGTCAGTTCGCATCTGGTAAAAAAGGATGGGGATCATCATGATTAAAAAACGCAACATATTAAGAAAAACGGTCACGCTCATGCTGGCGGCGGCAATGATCTTTACCGCCCTGCCTGTGCTCAACGCTCCTGCTTTCACGGCAGAAGCGGCATCTCTGACAGGCTCCGGCAAGGTCAACGATAACGAGGTCAATCTCAGAAAGAAGGCGACCACGAGTTCCGACTCGCTCGGACTGCTCAACAAGGGTACGAAAGTTACGATATACACCGAGGTCTTCACCAGCGCCACAAGCAATTCGGCCTCAAAGCGCTGGTACAAGGTTTCAACCAGCAGCAAGACCGGATACATAAGAGCGGACTTTGTGGATGTAAGCAGATTCGGAAGCAAATCAGCCGTGTCCACCGATTACCTCAACTACAGAAAAGGCCCAGGGACTACATTCAAGGTGCTGGGTACTACGGGTGTCGGTGCGCAGATAACGCTCCAGCTGCCGGCGCATCGCTCCGGTAGTTCGGAAAGCTGGTACCGTGCCAAGGTAAACGGAAGAACAGCCTACGTCATCAGCGATTACGTCAAACCGGGCAAATCCCTGTTCATAACAAAGACAAAAAAGCAGCTTGAGGGCAAGTCCGATCTCGCAAAGGCCCTGCTGAAGAATCCTCAGGGCGGCGGCGATGCCAGGATCGTATACACCTTCAACACGTCGAACTGCACGAAGCTCTTCTCGATAAAAGGCCACAAGAACGCCACGGTTCCTCAGGGCCTCGCATACACAGGCAGCAAATACTACGTACTGTACGGAATGGCTGCAGGCCAGGCGATAGTGACGTACTCAGATAAAGGCAAGCGTCTTGACGCATCGAAGTTCTCGTTCTGCATCGGACATCCTAACGGCATCACATGGGATCCGGTCACAAAGAGATGCTACATCTTCAAGGGATACACGACGAGGATCTACACCTGGAACCCGGCAAGCAAGAAGTTCGGCAAGTCACGCACACCGTATTCATCCTCAGGCGTCGGCTATGACAAGACTACCGGCCGCATCTACGCTTCTTCGCGTACCGGCATAAGAGCATACAGCGCAGACGGATCCTTCACTCACAAGAAGCTGTTCTCGAGATGCAATCACGGCATATTCCACTACACGCAGGACTGCGGCGCCGGCGGAGGCTTCATCTTCCACGGCATCAGCGGAGCCAACAAGAGAACGACCAACTACCTCGATGTTTACAGGGCGGCAGATAACGCCTACCTCGGATCCATCAGGGTCAAGCTCGGCGAGATCGAGAGCGCT
Organism: Anaerovoracaceae bacterium; assembly: GCA_045115935.1. Lineage (GTDB taxonomy): Bacteria > Bacillota > Clostridia > Peptostreptococcales > Anaerovoracaceae > Crickella. The sequence goes on along the minus strand of JBGULF010000020.1, from coordinate 7,579 downwards.
GTGGTCGGCAATGACGGTTACGTGAGGCTCCTCATCAACACCATGGGCGATGACACCGATTACATCTGGAAGACACCGCTCAACGTAAATGAGCTGAAATAATTTTGGAACTATAGAAAAGGCGGTATGGTATCTGTTATGCTTATGACAGATACCATATTTTATTAAGAGAGGTACCGCATATGATCAAGACAGTAGGCATCCTTGGCGCCGGCTCGGTCGGCAGCGCACTGATGTATGAAATGTATAAAAGAGATCCTGAGAACGTTTACCTGCTCGCAACGGGCGAGCGCGCCGAGCGTCTCAGAACGAAAGGCATCTCAGTAAACAACGAAGTTTTCTATCCGGAGGTCTATTCAGACCGTTCGCAGGACATCCACATCGACCTGCTCATCCTTGCGGCAAAGACGTACAGCATGGATTCGGTCGTTGAAGACATCCGTTCGCTGATAGATCCGGATACGATACTGCTTCCTATAGAGAACGGCATCACCACGACCACCCTTCTCAGATCGGAGTTCCCTGAAAACAGATCGTTCTACGGTGTAGTCCTCAGAACGGACGCCCACCGCATGAGCCGCAGGGTATACTTCAGGACTCTGGGTGAGATGCAGATCGGCTATGCCGACAACCGCGATCCTGCACCTGAAGTAGTGGAGGCATACGAAAGGCTCAAGGAGCTCGGGATCAACGTCAAGATCTACGACGATATGATCAGGGCTAAATGGCGCAAATGGATGCTCAATACCGGCGCCAGCCAGACAGCCGTGGAAGTCCAGGCTGAATGCGGATTCTTCGGACAGGTCGAAGAGGTCAGGACCCTGATGAGGATGCTGATGGACGAGATTCTCGAGGTCGCATGGGCGGAAGGCGTGAATCTGACAGTAGAGGACCGCGACGAGATAATCGAGATGCTCATCAACTTCCCGCCTGACAAGAAGATGTCGATGCTCCAGGACTACGAGGCAGGCAGACCTATCGAGATCGACGAGTACGCCGGCGAGGTCGTAAGGCTCGGAAAGAAGCACGGCATACCTACCCCGGCAAACGAGATCCTCTATCTCGCGATAACCGCAAGGCAGAAGATCGCAGAACTGCGAAAAGGTTAAAACCAAAAAGCCATACAGACGCATCTGTATGGCTTCTTTTTTATTTGCTGTTTTCCGGTCTAGAGGCCCTGTCCGAGGGTGTTGATGTTCAGATTGGTCTTCCAGATGTAGTCGGCATTGCTCGAGTTGTTGGACAGTATCTCGAGGAATCCGTCATCATCGACTATGCAGCTTTCGACTTCCGAAAGGTCGCATGTGAACGTTCCCAGATATCTGCCGTTCTTCATGTCGTAAAGGTCGATGTAGTTTGTGCCGTGCTTGCTGCTGCCCGACAGGCACCTGAACATGATGCCGGCGTGTCCGCCGCAGTCCTGAGTGTATACGTGGCCGCTGTGTTTTACTACTCCGCACCTGTACTTCACGCTGTATCCGTCGCTGATGTCATATGCCACCATCGCGGTACGTGAACATGTGTATAGAAGCTTCTCTTTTCTGTCGTATCCTATGCCCGAGCATCCGTATGAGAGGTTGACCGAACCGTATGTATCCGAAGTCGGTTCATAGGTATATGCCTTTGACGTCCAGCCCTTTACGCAGTAGCAGCGTCCGTTCTCGTTCGCATATGTGAATCCGTTCGGATGGCCCATCGAGACCGATGGTACGCTGACCGTCTTGCCGTCGCCGTCAACATCAAAGCTGACGATGCGGTTAGGACTGCCCATGCCGTACGAGATTATATACTTGTCACCCGTGTATGCGAGTCCCTGCGGTATAACTGCTCCTCCGGCACCCGTGACCACTTTGACGACTTCGCAGTTGTCTGAATCAAGGTGATAAATGAACCTCGGGGACGCTCCGCCTGCGCTGACAGGTGTCGAGTCGAGGACCAGGAGATCGACCTTCTTGCTGGCACCGTCGTATTCGGTGTTGGATCTTGCGCTGATCCTGATCTCAGCCTCTCCCGCTCCGGTAATCTTTATCTCGTTGGTCTCGGGATCGACCGTCGCAACGTCCGGATCGCTCGATTCATAGACGAGATCCGTCTCCGCGGAGCCTATCCTGAACGGCTCGCTGAAGGTGAACTTGGTGATCTTCTTGCTGGCCTTTATTTTCTGGACCTTCTTTGTCTTGAAGCTCCTCGGCTGCGTAGCTATACCTTCTTTCTTTTCGTTGTCCGCTCTTATTATGAACGAATAAGAAGTGTCGGGCTTAAGGTCTTTGACCGTGATCTCAGGAAATTCCGTCTCAAGCTCGGTCCAGCTTTCGTCGGGAACGATCGTTTCGTCCTCTTCCGTGCCTTCCTCTTTAGCTTTTTTCTCCTTATCCTGTTTGACCAGATCGCGCTCCTTGACCCACACCTTGTACACATCGGTGCTGTGAGTGTCATCCCAGCTGACGATTATGTAGTCAGAACCCCTTCCCGGTGAACTCAGGGAGTCTCTTTCGACTGCTCCCGGGTATAGCTTGTAATGATTGAATGCCATTATCGTGGCCAGCGTAAAGACAGCCGCAAGCAAAACAGAGGCATACGAAAAGAATCTGATCCATCTGTACATTGTGCGCTTGCTCATACGCTGGATCTTCTTAGTATCGGAAGTCTGTTCCTCAACCTGCATTTCCGGCTGATCTTCTGACTGCGTCTCTGTATTTACGGCTTTTTCTTCGTTATTGCTGTCCGGCATTCTTCAACTTTCACAAAGACAAAGAGAGCCGGTCCTTCACGGGCCGGTTCTCTGATTTGTTTTTACTGATCTGCGTCGAATGGCAGTATCGCGACTACTCTGGCTCTCTTGATGGCCTTTGCAACTGCTCTCTGGTGCATTGCGCATGTGCCCGTGACTCTTCTAGGGAGGATCTTGCCTCTCTCTGTGATGTACTTCTTAAGAGTCTCTGCATCCTTGTAGTCGATCTTCTTGTCCTGATCAGCACAGAACTGGCAGACTTTACGTCTTCTGATGCCTGTGTTCATGCGCTTAGGTCTTGAATTTCTTTCCATGATTCGTGCTTCCCCTTTCTTAGAATGGAATATCATCTTCAGCTGCCTGGAATGTATCCGGCATGTCGTCGAAACCGCCGAACGCTTCCTGTGGAGCGCTGAAGCCGGTGTCCTGTGTCATGCGGCCGAAGCTAGGCTCTCTGCCGGTGAACGTATCGCGGCTTACGCCCTGTCCGCCATTGCCGCCGCCGAGGAATTCTACCCTGTCGGCTACGACGTCTGTCGTATAGACTGTGACACCTTCTCTGTTTTTGTAGCTTCCTGTCTGGATCCTACCCATGACGGCGACCTGTCTTCCCTTGCTGAGGTAACGGTCGCAAGTCTCAGCCTGTCTGCCCCACACTGTGATTCTGATGAAGTCAGCTCCCTGTTCTTCACCCTGTCTTCTCGGTCTGTCTACCGCGATAGTGAAGCGGCACATTGCCGTCTGTGTGTTAGCTGTGTAGCTGAGTTCAGGGTCTCTGGCAAGTCTTCCGATAAGTATTACACTGTTCATAACTTACCTCCCTTTTTTGATTACTCTTCGTCCTGGCAAACGATGATATGTCTCATTACGTTTTCGTTGATCCTGAGTCTTCTGTCGAGTTCCTTCGGCAGTTCTGCTTCAGCCTTGAACGGGATAACTACATAGTATCCTGTGTTCTTCTTGTTGATGCTGTAAGCAAGTCTTCTCTCGCCCCAGACATCAGCTTCTCCGGCTTCGCCGCCAGCGTTGATAACAGACTTTACTGTCTCAACGAGGTTTGCCTTAGTCTCTTCGTCCAGGCTTGGATCAAGCACGAATAGAAGTTCATAATCTCTCATGTTGACACCTCCTGTGGTCTTGTTGGCGCAGGTTTACCCTGCGCAGAAAGTAATAAATATGGACGCACCGCATTCGGCGCGCCCATATATTTTATGCAATCAATGATGCAAATGCAACAACTTTTTAAATTATTTTTTCGTCTTTATGTACTTGCGCGAAGACCATTTTCCGACGTTCTTGACGCCCTTGACATACTTGATAGCACGCACTTTCACGTAGTATTTTTTGCCCTTCTTGAGCTTTGTGAAAGTCTTTGTACTGTAGGACTTCGTAACAGTCTTTATTGTGGTATTCGACTTTCCGAACTTTGTGTCAGGGCAGAGCCAGATCTCGTACTTGGTGACCTTGGACTTCTTGATCTGAGAAGATGTCAGCTTCGTCCACTTCACGGTTATGGAAGTCTTCTTGGACGACAGCTTCACTCCCTTGACCTGCGGGATCACCTTGTTATATGTACCCTGGCGCTTCTTCTCGGCTGCAACAGCTGCATCGTAGCTGCTCTGAGCTTTTGTCAGTGCAGTTTCAGCTGCGGTCACTGCATTGTCTGCTGCTGTCTTTTCGTTCTGAGCTTCCTCCAGCGCCTGAGCTGCTGCTCTGTATGCATCGGAATCCTCGCCGTAGCCTGCATCCTCTACCGCATTCACTACGTTCTGTGCCGCCCTGACAGCATTGCCTGCAGCACTTGCTGCCGCTTTTGCATCATTCAGCGCTGTCTCTGCCTTGGTTACAGCAGTCTTTGTTCCCTTCGTTGCACCGGCTGCTGCTGTCTTTGATGCAGCTGCCTGTGCCACCGCCTTCTTAACAGCTACCTTCTTTACAACAGCATTCGCCTTTTCGACGTTAATACTTGCATCTCCCGAGGCCTGCAGGGCAGAAGCATACGCTGCCTGAGCCTGATCTAAAGCAGCCTGTGCAGCCTCTCTTTCAGCATCCGTCGAAGCGCTGTCGAGCTGATCATTGGCATCGTTGAGAGCAGTCTCTGCAGCTTCCAGAGCTGTCTGCGCAGCTTCTGCTGCTTCCGCTGCCTTGGTATATGCATCATTTGCCGCAGTCTCAGCAGCCTGTATTGCTGCGCTGGTTGCCGCGCTTCCGGTAAGTGCGGATGCTGCCGCGTCAGCATCATTCACGGAACTTTCAGCCTGATCGTTCAGACCGCTCGTTTCCGGATCGAGTTTTGCAATCGGTATATTCTTTGTATGAGACTCGTCATACATGCATATGAGCTGCATGATCCCTTCCTCATCCGCAGTAGCCTTGCGGATGATCACGGATCTATCCCATATATGATTATCCGGATCAACAGGCAGAACGAGATCCTCTTCGGTGATCCTGTCCGTTCCCTCCGGGTCGGCAAATAACGCGCCGCATTTCTTGCATTTCCAGTACTCGATGTGTCCGGTATCCGAGCATGTAGCTGCGCTTTCTGAATAATGAAAGTAATCCCCGTGGTCACATATAGCAGCCCAGAACTCTGCTGCTGTTTCATATCCGGTAACGGTAACAGTAGTACTGAGGATCGTATCGTCTATCCTGACATTCAGTACAGCCGTATTTTCGCCCTTAACTGCCGCACCTCCGGAAATGTGGTCACTGTTGGTGATCTCACCTGTCGCGTCTCCGACACCGAAGTAACCTACGTAGCTCCCTACTGTCTTACATACATATTCGCGTACATCGCCGTTATTGTAAGTAACGGTATACTTATTGCCGTCCATGTAATAGCTGTTTCCGTGGATGTAAGTCATTCCCACTATGGTAGCAAGCGGTTTGACGCTCTCGAATGTCAGGCTTTCCGGCTTTACTTCCAGCTTTGGAATGGAAACGGTCTTCGTCTGTGTCTCGAATGCTTCATTTTCGAATACAGCAGTGTATGTGCCGCTTCCCTCTTCAGTGAATGTAGGTTCTGAATTGACAGTATATGTTGTCTGGGCGGTTTCTTTCTCAACGTGAGCAGGCTTGTTGAGGCATACTCTTTGCGCCGTTACGCTGGAATTGCCTGACCAGCTGTAAGTAGGCTCTCCCCAGTTGTGCCCTTCAACATCACATCTTGACTGCAGCGTGATATGGATGACTGCCTGGCAGAGTATCTGATCCGTATTATATTTATTGATCACCCTTACTCTGAAGTCGCAGGAGTCCCAGCCGGCCTGATCCAGTCTGTCTCCATAGAAGGTGACCTTGTCGCCGTTTCTTGTCGGCTTGGTTCCCTTTGTTGTAGTCGGACCTGAAGAATTGCCCTGGATCCACTTAGCTGTGGTAAAGCTGAAAGAGTATCCTCTCTCATCTGATTTTGCAAAATCACTGAGATCGAGCTGCAGTTCTACCGAGCCGTCATCCATAACGGTAACGTCTCCCTCGTTGAGGAATCCGATCTTGTAGTACAGATTGTTGAAGTCTATGACCTTATCCCCCAGACCGCCGCCTTCAGGGCTTGTGGTCTGCAATCTGATGTCTGCCCATCCGGTCGTCCTTCTGGTGATGGTAAACGTGCCGTCTCCGTTATCCGTTACATCAGCGTCAGCCTCTTCCGGGGCATAGCAGCTGAAGGTGTATCCGTCAAGCACCTCATACCCGCCTTCGATATCCGTTGAGTAGTGGCGGTACTCAGGATGGATCGTTACTCTGCCGCCGAGTCCGAGATTTCTGTCGATTTCACCCGCATAGGTAATGCAGAAATCTTCCTTGATCGTTATCGGATAAGTCGCTGTAGATCTGACCCTTCCGTCTTCCTTACTCTTAAAGCTGGCTTTAACGACAACACAGTTATCATCTTCATAGTTATAATCCAGGTTCCGGATCTTTACGCCTGTTCTTGAAGAGTCATCCGGATCTGCTTCCAGTTCAGCAAACTCATCTCCGGACTGGATGCTCCATTCTACATCAAAGCCATCGTAGCCGTGGTGGTGACCGTCATACTCCCAGTTGATGCTTTCGGACTCTTCTCTCTCACCGTATGCTTTCAGATATACCGTGTCGCCAGGAAGCGCGTCGCAGAATCCTCCCCAGGATGTATCTCTGCTTACACCGTCTTCCCTGTAGATATAGGTATCATACTTGTCATTTTCAACGTTGGCAGTGAATGTGAATTCTCCCGTTTTACCATTATCATCGGTATACGTTGCCTTTAGCTGTGCGCTGCCAAGTTTTTTACCTTTGATCAGCCATGGGTGGACATTGCTTATGACACCATCTATTTTAATGCGTTCCCATGCCTCCTCTTCTTCTTCGACCGTGACTATATCCTGGCCTTCCACGACTTCAAGCTCACTGATCGTAAAATAAAGAGGTACCTCAGATGCATCGCGCTTCTCGAAAGATCCGAACCTGCTCATCGGCTGATCACTATTAAGAAGAATTGTGACGCCACTGCCAAGGTCATTGTAGTACGTGTTGTTGATCACGTCGTAATCTACTCCGGAGCCACCCTGCGACGCCGGAATGATCGCAGTCTTTGTCGCTTCACAGACTGTGCAGGTATATGTCATGACACCTTCTGCTTCTTCTGTTGCAGGTGTAGTTTCCACGCCCTCGTCCCAGCTGTGATCTTCGTACTGGATGTGTTCACTGTCGCGGCTGCAGACTCTCTTGTGCTGATTCGAATCATGATCCTGCCACTCGCCCCAGTCATGGTCGAGCGCTTCGATGATCCAGCTGCCTTCAGTGATCTCATCGTTGCCCTCAGCATCGCTGTAGTACTTGCCGCACTTGCTGCATGTCCAGTATGCGCTG
>JBGULF010000019.1:0-2079 GCA_045115935.1 Anaerovoracaceae bacterium | reverse complement strand
GGTGGGCTTATGAGTTTTTCTATACAATAAAAATTTGAGGCAGTGGAGCAATTCACTGTCTTTCTTTTTGCATAAATTCCGTAGAGGAATTTTGGGTCAATCACTTTTTCTGTGTGCTTGATGGTTACTGGTTACGTACGCCACCCTTGACTGAACCTGTCAGAAACGCTGCGGCTTAAGTGCCGACGGTGAAGAACTCAAGAACAGCCTGCCTTCTTCACCATATCGGCTGCTCAGTATAGCGTTTCTGCCAGAACCCGTCAAGGGCAGGCCCTGCTTCGCAGGGTGGCTGTTTCTATGCCTCAGGCTCAGGAGCCTAAGAACAGCCTGCTTATAACACTTTGCACCTTTACACTTGAATAAAAGAAGGATCATCCTGTAAGGTTGTACGTATCATCCTGGCAAGATGAGATACCACAATCCAAAGGAGACCCTTCATCATGCAGTATATCCGACCTGAGGCTGACGGACAACTCACATTTGCAGAATCAACAGATTTTTTGATGATTCCGTGCTGCCTGTATGGCTTCCATAATACGGAGACTACCGTTCATGAAGCGGTATCCGGCAGAAAAGTCTTCTGCTACCACGGTACGCTGGATGTCCCTCCGGAAGAAACGGTCTGTCCGGAGTGCGGCGCGAGGATGCATGTGAACCAGCATCCGGAGATCACTCTGCGGCATCTTTGCATCGGCGGGAATCTCTCCAGTGTTGTGTTTCCGCATAACCAGTTTCGGTGTCCGGAATGCGGCGGGACACATTCCCAGTTCATCTCTTTTAAAGCGGATGGGCACCGGATCACGGAAGAACTGTACCAGTACACCCGGGATCTTTTGGCTCATGGAACATATACACTCAAGCAGGTTTCCGAGATCACCGGCCTTGGGAAAAACGTTGTCAAGGCAATCGATAAAAAGCGCCTGCAGGATGCGTATACGATTGACGGCAAAAAGCTGCGTAAGCCGGAACATAAGGCAAAGTTTCTTGGTATCGATGAGTTCAAGCTGCATAACGGGCACCGCTACGCTACGCACATCATCGACATGGAGCGCGGCCACGTCCTCTGGATCGGCCACGGCAAGAAGAAGCAGGTCGTCTACGACTTCATTGACCATGTCGGGATGGAGTGGATGGAAAGCGTAGAAGCTGTCGCCTGCGACATGAATTCCGATTTCCAGGAGGCCTTCGAGGAGCGCTGCGAATGGATCCAGCCGGTATTCGACTACTTCCACATCGTCAAAAACTTCAATGATAAGGTGGTCAGCGAAGTCCGGCGCGATGAGCAGAGACGGCTCACTGAAGAAGGAAACCTCGAAGCAGCCAGGGCACTCAAGCGCACCCGCTATATCCTTACGTCCAGCCGCTCGACCCTTCAGCGGAAGGATCAGGAAGCATCTGAGGGCAAAGTGTTGTCAAAGGGCGGCGGTCTCTTCAATAAGGAAGAGGTCATCCGAAAGTCCGGATATGAGGCAAAGTATGACGCGCTCCTTGCGGAAAACGAGCTCCTGTTCACGCTGGATCTCATCAAGGAGAAACTCAGCGAGGCGTACCGGCAGACCAGTGAAGTAGTCATGGCGGAGATGATGACTGAGACCATAGATATCTGCTTCGCCACAGGGAACAGACATCTGCGGTGGTTCGGCCGCCTGATTGAAAACCACTTTGAAGGTATCATTGCCCATGCGACTTACCGGATCTCAGCCGGAAAGATCGAAGGACTGAACAACAAGATCAAAACACTCAGGCGGCAGGGCTATGGCTATCCAGATGACGAATACTTCTTCCTGAAGATCTTCGACATCAGCCGTCGGGACTATGACCGGAACCCTGCATCACACAGAAAATGTGACTGAGCCGTTTTTCTTTTTCAAATGGACAATGCCTGTCAAGAATAATCCGGCGGAAGCAATCATGGAAAGGAACCATAAGTACAGATTGCCTGTATCGCCTGTCTGCGGCCTGTCGGATATCTTATTTTCTGCCACGACATTTGCAGCATGGTTAACAGTTGCCTGCGTAACAGTACTCATATCAGCACCCGGTATATTCGGAGTGCTCGGTGCAACCGGATGAACCGGC
>JBGULF010000018.1:0-2206 GCA_045115935.1 Anaerovoracaceae bacterium | reverse complement strand
ATAATGTGTCAGGTTTTCATATCCGTTCTTTGTTACGAGTACAGTGTCTGAGTGACGGAACCCCCCGATATCATTGAAGTACAGAGCCGGTTCAATACTGATGACCATGTTCTCCTCCAGCACATGATCACCGCCAGCGCTGAGCCAAGGCGCTTCATGATTGCCCAGCCCAATGCCGTGTCCTGTGCGGTGTATGATCGCATCTCCATATCCAAGAGATTTGAAATACTCCTGCGTCGCGAGGTCGATGTCTTCGCATCTTGTGCCCGGCTTTACCATTGAATAAGCGATCTCTCTGGCCTTCATGACTATGTCGAATAACTTGCGGTCTCTTTCACAAGGGTCCCCCAAAAATACTGTTCTTTCACATTCCGCAGCATATCCATTTACCCTGTTGTAGCTCATAAGCACGATAGGCCCGTCACCAAACCTTGCTGCGAAATCAGGGAGGCTATGAGGCTGAGAACTCTTCGGTGCAGGCCATGCAGCTGTGAGGAAGCTGCATGTCATATAGTTATAATCAGTTGTCTTGATAACTCCGGTCTGGATGTCACGTGCCGGCATGACAGGTTCAAGCACGGACTGACCTCTGTACAGTCCTTCATGGATCATTTTCATACCTTCATCTGTCCACTTACAGGCAAGCTTTATGGCCTCGATCTCTGAAGGATCCTTAACAAGTCTCATGGTATCTATGTAGTCAACGATCACAGTTTCTTTTGCCTTGAGAAGTTCTCTGTATGCGGAAGGAAGCGACGGCTCAATACCGATTACCGCCTTTTCTCCAACATCCTGAGCGATATAGTCATACCAGTTCTGCCCCGGGATCGATGGATATTCAAAGTAGTAATGGATCTCTCCGAATCCTTCTACTTTCATCATATGTTCATACTCGAGTCTCGGAACGACCAGACTCGGTGCCCCTTGAGGCTTCACGATAATGAAGAACGGTCTTTCTACCGGTGTATATGATGCGCCGGAAAGATAATATATCGCATCCTGCGAAGTCACAAGCATGGCATCCAGTCCCTGCTCACTTACATATTTCTGCAGGCGTTTTACTCTTTCCTGTCTGTATTTATCCATGACGTCCTCCTTCCCTTATTTAAGTTTCATATCGTTTGACATTCATTAGAATAATGGTTTACTCTGATGTTACAAACATAACACCGTGCGAAGTTCTTCTCAATAGAACCAGCCTCGGCTGTGACAAAACCGATAAAAAAAGTAACATCGGAAAGGACTGATACAATGCCTGTCATGACCAACAAAGACAATCTGCGTCTCTCAAATGAAGAGTCGAACCAGTTCACACGCGAATGCCTGTGCACTGCTCTTATGAAGCTCATGGGAGATACTCCACTTGAAAAAATATCTATTGGTGAAATCGTGGAGTGTGCTGGTGTTTCGAGGATGGCTTTTTACAGAAACTACGGAACTAAGCAGGCCCTTGCGGATGCCCTGAGCCTCCAGATCATACAAGAACTTACACGGGATTTCAAAGAAGGTTTTGCGACCTCCGATAAAAAACCCTGGTATGTGCATTTCTTTGAAACGATGAAAAATAACGAGGACTATCTGAAGATAATCCTTTCTTCAAACACACATATAGATGTAAAGGTAGTGGTCGATGAGATCTTCCCGTCAGTCGCTAAAGAGGAGCATTACTTCTACATAGGCCGAGGCGGCGCTCTCGTACACATACTGACAGAATGGTACCGCACTGGCATGAAAGACAGCCCTGAATATATGGCTAATCTGTGCGATAGGTTCTTCAGTGTTTTTCGTACAGATGAATAAACGCTATGTACTGCGGCACCAAAACAAAATTTCTCTCTATTTGGTGCCGTCTTGTGACTACCTAGCGTAGTCGTCTCTCATGGGAGTCGAATGTTCCTGAGCAGACCTTGCTCTGAATCTGTCGACAAGAGCCTTGGTCATCTTCATTGCCTGATCCTCAGTGAGAGTGATTCCGCGGCTCATACGGTCGTGCGCGCTATTCCAATCCCTCACATCGATTTTCGGTTTGCCGCCGTTCCATGCAACAACATTGACCTCCTTGGTCCACTTCTCTTCTCTGTTATCGATAACGTCGATAACACCGATGTGTTCTACGATTTCAAAAGTTACATCATTAGTGTTTGCCATAAATACTCCTTTCGGCTGTTATGAAATAAGTGATTTATCTTTCCCAGACCGCGCGCGC
>JBGULF010000017.1:0-12739 GCA_045115935.1 Anaerovoracaceae bacterium | reverse complement strand
TCTCTCCGCACACCTTCAGTTCATGCCTCAGCTGTCTGATCTCAGCAGTCAGTTCTTTTACGTTGTCTCTCGCCTTATTGATCTCAGCTTCCGGCAATGATCGCTTGGCAATGAGTCTGAACTCATCACGATCATGACCAAGCACACTCATCCTTTCGCCCAGTTTTTCCATAAGCAAGGAAAGATCTTCATCAGTATTCACGTGGTACTTCGACAGCAGTTTCGCCTGCTCTGAGTACTGGTCGCACTTCAGAAGATCTTCCTTCAGAACTATATGGAGCCTGGTCGGATTCTGCCTGTACTTAGGCAGATAACCGAGCTCATAGCAGTACCTGAGGTACAGCTTCTCCAGACCGCTCCGTCCCATGATGTGATCTATGCGGCGGCGGAGGCTATAGTTATTCGGTATGCGATAGTTCTGCCTGAGCCGCTCCTGTCTGACAGACGGATCGTTCTCATAGATCCTGCGCTCGATGCTCTCACGGGTGTAGTCGCTGCCAAGCTGATGGATACGTATGGGTTTTTTCCATCCCGGTGGAGTGACCGTCCAGTACTTGCGCTGCGGATCGAAGCGGTAGCTGTAACCGCGCTTCCTGAGTTCGCTTTTGAACTCCTCGATGTTGAGACTGAGAGCGACAGCTTCATCGATCGCCTGCCGTGCTACGTTATAGCGCGTAGGCATACCGGCTTTCTCCATTTTGTAGACATACTGGCTTACACCTTTTCCTTTTGGTCGATCCACGATGGACAGACCATGTTCACGACAGATCCTGTCTGATGTCTCCCGGAGGAGCTTATAGGTGTCGCGGCAGTCATGGAACTTGCCGCCGTCTTTGAATGACACGCTGTTGATGACTATATGTGAATGCAGGTGATCGCGGTCAAGGTGGGTGGCTACTACCATCTGGAAGCGGTCACCCCATAACTCCCTTGCCAGTTGCACTCCGATGGCGTGCGCCTCATCAGGTGTGACTTCGCCCGGCTTGAAGCTCTGGTAGGCATGGTACGCTACATTGCCTCCGGTCTTGCCGAAACGGAGCTTGGTCGTGTCGAACTGATCGCGGGCACACTCCACGCTGCAGTTGATGCCGGTCGTGTAGTACAGCTTCTCGGTCTTGTCCTCGTTTGCTGCATACGCAATGACATCAGCGAGCGCCTGCCTCTCTTCCTCGGTGTACTCGCGCTGTGTCTTCTCTGGGTTCGCTATATACTCGAGCGGAGCATCTGCTCTGCCCCTGATGTTCCATATCTTAGTCACAGCCACTAGCCATCACCCCGCTTCGGTCTTAGGAACTCCATCTCGATCGCGTTCTGAAACATACGCCATTTCTTCGCTTCACCCATGACAGCGAGCGCCAGTGTAGGCTTATCCGCCTCCATCGCAATGGCATCGATGTGGTCCGCGAACTCTCTGATGATATCCATCGCTCGCCAGAACCGGTCATCGATCTGATGAGGCGGGGTGTATCCTGCAATGCGCTGTCGGATGAATTCAGATTCCGTCAGGCATGCGGCCTGTGCCTTCTGCTTAAGATCCCATTCCTCTTCCTTACTCATCCACAGGCTCTTCTTTACATTCCTTCTCATGCTCCTGTTATGCTCCTCCTCTCATGTTGTTCATGTGCTCCTGCACGTACTCCTCCCGGCAGCAGCTGTGTGCTCCTGTGTGTGCTCCTACTTTTTATCGGCTACTGCCGGGGGTCTGGGGGCTTGCCACCAGGATCGCCAGAGTCATGCGTCATGACATCGGCAGTGCTTGCTAAAATTAGCGGGCATAGTCCTGCGTCACTTCCTTAGGCCAAGGCTCATACCTTTCTGCATGGATACCATCCTTCGTCCTAAAAAACAGCTCCGGCAATTCGAACTTTTCGAGATATTTTTCTTCAAGTTCAGGCGGCATCGACAGGAATCTTTCGCTCTCGATCGGTGCGTAGCAAATAAAAAAGTCACCTGCGATTATGTCCTGCAGATGACCATCTTCATCCTTTATTCCTCGATTGAGCGGAAGTCCGTTCATCTTTCCTTCCTCATTGCAGATGATCGCGACCTCATCGTCCCACGGCATATACTCTTCAATCAGACCACCAACCATGTTTTGCATTGACTCAAGGCTGTCTTCCATCTCGATAACAACAGCTTTCTCGTCCGGTTTACAGACAATCACCCGGATCTTATTTTGCCCATCTTTTTTTTCCTGTGTCATACGACTAGTCCTCCTTCTTCCGTTCTATAAACAAAAAATGCAGCCACAATTGGCTGCACCTACATGTAATACGTTGTATTCTGAATTTATTCGAAATCCTTTCCTATTTCATCTTTGTATACATAATCTGTCGTACCGTCGTATGCTATTGCCATCTTCCTTTCATATAATCCCAGAACTCATCTACAGCTTTATTATCCGTAAAATCTGTATCATACTTCTTAGTCAGATAATCTTTGAGGTCTTCAACGGTCTCAAATTCACTTATATCATTATCATATATTACGATAGAATCAGAAGACCAATCATAGTCATAGTACGCTACATTTCTAACGTAGAAATCAGTTGTGTAAAACCCAGCATCCTCGTTTATGCATTTCCTATAACAACTAACATCACAAATAATTCTGTCACTATCATCAAACCAACGATAGACAATGCATTGATATTTCTTATCTAGATCCATATTTATTTCTTCTCGTGAATCTGCTTTTCCTAGTGATGTGTTTTCCACAGTTCTCTCTAGCATATCTAAATATGGGACATCGATGCAGTAATCCCGATAGTAATCGTATCTTTCCATTTCTGAAGTCTCATCCAACTCAACAGAACGGATCATACTTATAACACTATCGAGCTTCTCCCTATCTTTTACAGTAGCCCTGATTTGATAAACATTATATGGAGATGCGATTATATAGACTAATTCTGTTCTGTCAGAAAGAGTTCTTTGTATTTCTGCATTATCTAGACTGACTCCGCTTATTACACTATATGCAACTTCCGCATCATTATCATTCACAAAAGAATTTACAACAGATCCAAAATCGTAGTTCTTGTCATAGTGAATATCATCATGGCTGCCTGAAATAAAAACTGATGCGTCATTCTCGGAGTACACATCTCTTACCTCAAATGAAGATTCCCCGCTATGATCAGTACCAAGTTTCATATCATTGCTGAATGTAAAATTAAGCCACTTTACTGGTCCTTCTCTACTTTCTTCAAAGTCACTCTCTTTTTTCTCCTGTTCTTTTATTTTTAGTTCCTTTTCTCTCTGTTGATTTGCTCTTTCTTTTTCCAGTTCGGCCAGCTTCGCCTGATGATCTTGAATAGAAGCAATTATTACGCATACAATCAAAACTACCCCTACTATTACAGATACAATGATCATTCGTTTTCTTTCCCGAGAGATTTCTTCAGCAGTTTTTTTAGGAGCCTTGCTGCTTGAATTTATGCTTGCATTTCTCTGCTCCACTTGCTCCGATTTTTTTGTTTGCTTTTCTTCTTCCCTTTTCTTTGCCTGTTCCTCAAGCTGAATGAGTCCGGCTCTATCAATCAACCATACTCCGTTATCTCTCCCTAGCACTTTGGCATTATCAGTGAACCACGAGTTAGTGATGACTGCAGCCTTTGTCGCCTTGTAATGAGCCATTGAAGCAATTACTTCCTGTATTGGTCTGTTGTTGAGATTACTGCTATATCTTTTGCACTGAAATACCCAACGGGTGCCTTCATTATCAGTAGCAACAATATCAGCACCATAATCATTAGTGACATCAGTCATGTGTGCCCGGCTGAACTTCCCTGATTTTACAAGCAGGTTAATGCAATACTTTTCAAATTCAACACCTGTCATTGAATCGACATCACTGTTTCGAACAGCAACCGCAGCTGATGTATGTTTAGGCTTAGAGAATACTGCGTCAAACAGATAATCCATTACCTTATACAGCAAATATATTCCACATAATATTAGTAGCGATATCAATGTCATAAGAAACTATACCCTCCGTCTTTGCCGTTATAATTCTGTCAAGTCGTATATCGTCTCCCCGCTTTTCATGCGGAACTTCATATTTATCTTCGCTATATATTTCTTGCCATCCTGCTCAAAGGTCAGACTGCCATCCTTCATTTGTCTGATGTTCTCTATATTCCAGCAGTCCCCTATCATGGTTTCCCATGATTCACCGCCGGAGTATGTGAATATGATCTCCTCAAGAACATTGCTGTCAATAATATAGTGCGTCTCATCAGGAAACAGCCCTGTGGTATTGTGTCCAAGAACATAGTCCCACTCGTATGTTCCCGGGCCGTCATCATTGAAATCTTTGAAGCTCATATTCCGCCTCCCCTTTTACCCGTTGATGTGCTGAAGCTTCCTGTAATAGATTTTATCATACGATCCTTTTCTTCACACTGCTTCTTCCAATACCCATATACCTTCTTACTTCCATCACCTGCACTATTGAATGTGTCATGGATAATACCATCAACTATTGCTACTGCATGCCTTTCTATTCTACAAATTATTGCACCTTCTGTAGGAAGCTCTCCATCTCGAAGATATACCGTCTCCTGACCATCTTCACTGCAGGAGATGTATTCCCAGCCCATGTCTTCCAGCATTTTGCTATAGACTATCGTATAAACCCCGTTTCGCGGAGTCTCTCCATTGTTATAGTATTTCAGTGTCTTATATGTTTCTTTATAGTCCATTCCTGTCGCAATGGCGATAGCTCTGGTGACACAATCCTTCACATTAAGCGCCTTGTAATACTTCTCCCGTCCGCCGGTATCATAGACCCATTCCATAACTATCCTCCCGTAAAAATCGGTTCAATTGTTCTGGTATACCAGAACATTAAAAAAAGCGTAAAAAAAAATGAGCTTCGGATATTGTTCCCTTCTCTAAGGCGTTTATATAATTGGTGCACCGACATAAACGAACGCACCAAGGGCTTTTTCCCTTGGTGCACCTTTATTATATGTCTCGTATACTAATGTGTCAAATGACCTAAAAATCAGTTTTAACCGGACTATTGAGGTTTTGGAATCAGCAGCCAGTTGAGTTAATTCAACTGGCAACGCAACAGTCTAATTAATTAGACTCGAGTCTTTTGTATAGACCGTTGGTTGCTTTTCTGCTGCACAATATCAAGTTTTGGAGAGCAGCTCAACACCCCCTGACCGTTTGTTTGTATAAGTATTAACATGCTTTTCAACTGTACTCATTTTTCATAATTAATCAGAAAAATATGATCGTTTTAAGTTCAATTAAGGCAAAAGCAGTATCCTATCATTGTCAACAGAGACAAATAATCTTCTTCATAAACCTTCTTACAAACAATGACACGTACAACCCTACAGAGCAAACAAGGATGCTCCGCAGGGTTGTTGTCATTTTAGGATCTTTTTTCATCTGGGATGATCGAATCTGGCAGCATCCATCTTCCTTGACCTGCCTTGCTGACATAATGTCATAAGATAATCATTGTAGTCTTTTCCCCGCGGAGGCGGTTCATATGAGACATTGTATTTGTCTCTCAGGATGCCTTCGATAGCCCAGGCTGCGCTCTTACCTGCAGCGTCATTGTCCAGATGAAGAGCGATGCTCGTCACTTCCGGATGATCCTGCAGCATATTCTGAAGAGCGACAGGCAGCTTCCATTTTGATGGATCCTTATTCGGTTCATACACTCCGCCGAGAGAAAGCATTGGTTCGGAAAGCCACTTGCCGGTCTGCATTTTTGTTAGCGTTAGATATGAAAGCAGGTCTATCGGGCATTCGAACACATGCAGTTTTCTTCCCTTAACATTAGTTCTGAATGAAAAACGTTTATCTGATCCTGCAGCATCACCCATTATCTTCTGATCATTCGTTGACCGATAGCACGCATATCTGGCAGCACCGTTCTGATCAAGACCGACAAACACGCAGTTATGATAAGGCAGTGACTCGAACAGAACTCCTTTTCGGATGCATGCTTCTATAAGGTCTTTGCTGATTCCTCTGCCTGTAAGATACTTTGTTATTTTTTCATTCGTTTCGTATCGATCAGGTAGGAGCAGCCTCTTGTCTGCATCACGCTCCGGTTTTCTGCATATTTTTGTATCTGTTTTATGCAGATTCGGCTCATCATCTATGATCTTCTTCATCGCATCCGTGAAGCTCAGGCCTTGTACCTTCGTAAGATAGTCAAGCGCGGATACTCCTCCGAAGCCTCTACTCCACCAATACCATTTACCATTGGATATCTTCAGGCTGTCATGATCTCTTGTACAGTAGGTATTTCCTTTCAACTTCACTAGTTCTGTTGGCTCATAAGTCTGCAAGTAAGTCAGAAGATCCATTGAACGCGCCTGTTCAATCTGTTTTTCTGTATAATATGGCAATTAAATTCCCCCCTCCCTTTTGACAAAACAAAACACAGGCCAACACTGACCTGTGTTAATCTCTACAATGTACAGGCAAAGACCGCGAGGAGAATCGCGGTCTTTGCTATCAACTATCACTCCCGAAAGGATCAGGAGATGAGTTCACCTGCAGCTTTTACCTTAACGCGGTTGGTATTTCCAGGATAGTACTGCAGTGGAACATCCTCAACATCGATAATCTCTACAGTGTCACGCTTTGCGCCTGCTTCTACAGCCATCTCTATAGCAGCATTCTTAGCATCAGCAAGAGCCTGATCACGAGGGATCTCATCATAATTTATAAGTGTCTCAAGTGTACCGCTGACCTTGGATATTGCGGATCCTATCGCATTGGCACAACCGAAATGCTCCGGTTTGACCGTTTGTGCTGCACCGGCAAGCACTTCAGGAAGTATGACCGATCCGCCGCCTACCAGTATTACATCGCTGTCATCACTTGAAAGCTTCATTGCATCGATCGCATCTTCAGCAAGGACCCTTATGGCATCCAATGCTTTCTCAGCGAGTTCAATAGGAACATCCTTTACGAGCGAAGCATCCCCAATATCCGCCATTCCAAGTCTTACCGCTATGTCTGTCGCAGTAAGTGTATCACCGCCAAACACAAGCGCTTTGTCCGTGAGCTCGAAGCCTACCGAATCCGGACCAACGGTCACAGTTCCGTCCGGTTTTTCTCTTACGATCGAACCTCCACCAAGACCGATGGACATAACGTCAGGCATTCTGAAATTGGTACGAACACCTCCTATAGTTACTGCCACACTGGATTCTCTTGGGAATTCATTCTGAATGACACCAATATCAGTTGTGGTTCCGCCAACATCGATAACAATAGCATTCGCTAATTTGCTCAGGTAGCTGGCACCTCTGATCGAGTTGGTTGGTCCGCAAGCTACCGTCAGTATCGGATACCTGCGTGCATATTCCATCGTCATCAGTGTTCCGTCATTCTGCGAAAGATAGATCTTGGCATTTTTAATACCTTCATCTTCCATACTCTTGGCAAAACCGTCTGTGAACTTCTCTGCGATCTTCCACAGTGCGGCATTGAGGATCGTTGCGTTTTCTCTTTCGACCAATCCCATGGAGCCGATCTCACTGGAGATGGAAACATGTACATCTTCTCCCATGACTTCCTTAGCGATCTCAGCTGCGCGAAGTTCATTATCATTCCTTATAGTTGAGAAAACGCCGGATATCGCTATCGACTTGATTCCCTTATCCTTCATCTCGCTGAAGAAGTCACGGCATGCATCCTCATCCAGATCAGTGATCTCTCTGCCATCGTATTCATAGCCTCCGCGGACTATAACTGCTTTTTCACAGATCTCCTTTATATCTTCAGCCCAGTCGACCATCGGATCTACACCGCATGAAGCAGGTGCACCGATCCTTATGATGCCGATCTTTGCAAGGTTCTTTCTCTCAACGATCGCATTCGTGCACTGTGTCGTTCCAAGCATAGCCTGTCCGATCTGCAGCTTATCTACACCGGATTCATCGAGTACTTTTCTTACAGCACCGACAATACCATCATAAATATCTTCTGTCGTCGGGTTCTTTACACTGGCTATTACGTTGTAATTCTCATCGATTATTACAGCGTCTGTATTGGTCCCGCCTACGTCTATACCAAGCTTATACATTATCTGAGCCCTCCTTTCGATCTTTCCTCGATAGGAATATAGTCAGTGTCCAGTCCGAAGTATCTAGGTCCTACGAGTTCAAGTCCCTCTTTGCAGCGCCACATCTCAAAGCACTTCAAGCCGACTATCATGACTCGCTTGCCGTATTTCAGAGCATCGGTAGGCACAGGGTTGAATGTCTCTGTATCTACAAGTGTGATCAGATCAGGTGTAGTTGCTACGATCTCGCCATCTACAACTGCAGCAAGATTCTCGTTCTGGAATTCGACATAAGCAGTACGGCCCTTGCATTCTCCAATTCCTTCAACTACTACCTTACCGAAGTTGAAAGCGCCTCTGGTCTCTCTGAGAACATCAACGATCTTTCCTTTGAACAGTTTGAATCCTTCTGTGAACTCAAGGAATGCTTCTTCAGGAGTCTTGTCAGTAACGTTCTTTACAGTCCTCATAGCAGCCCCAAGCTGCTCGCTTCTGGTAACGATACCTTTGACTCCATACTCCTTGAGCTGCTTTCCGGTAAGGTTGTATAAAGTAACTGCTACGGAGCCGCCGCAGCTCATCGTGACCGCTCTGGCAAGCTCTTCAGACCATTTATTTGTGATCGTATCGAAGATAACAGTGTTTCCCTTTTCGTCGGCCAGTCCCATTGGCGATGCACTTATCCCGCCTATGGTGAATGTAACCATCTGCAGTTCAGGGAAAGCTCTTCCCATGCCATCGCAGTCGACCATTGGCAGGCCCAGTCTTGCTGCTGCAGCGATCGGGAACATCGAGTTCAGCCCGCCGGCTTCCATAGGCATAGTAGCGAAGACTTTTCTTCCTTCATGACTTGAAACAATATCAAACAGTGCTTTGTATTCGCTTCCGCCTATGATCTTTTCGCACAGCACTGTCGGTGCTCCCATCATTGCGAAAGGAACAACGAGCGCGTCATCCGGTACCTCATCCGGATCAAGCAGTGTAACAGGTCCGCACTCGTTTATCGCGCCTATTGCTACAAGCTTTCCGAGATACGGATCGCCTCCGCCGCCTGCACCCAGAAGAGCTGCGCCTCTGGCGATATCTTCGATTTCAGGTATTCCTAGTTTACGCATTTTCTGATCTCCTTTGTTTAATCTATGTAAAGGGATGAAGCTGCTGCTCCATCCCCAGACATCTTACTTATCACTATTTGTGGCTTTAGCCAGTATAACATATAACACGAGCGATACTACGATTCCGTTTACAGGTCCTACAAAGAACGGGATATTGAGGAACGGCATCGACTCCACCAGTCCCGGGAAGTTCGCGAACGTGCCGCCTGTTATGCATGCTACAAGGGCACCGACTATATATGAAATGATTCCGATTCCAGAGAAGCCTTCCTTGATATCAAACTTCTCTCTGTCTCCCTTATTCACTATCCAGTATTCTGCAATTATTACTCCTGCCAGTGACGGGATGAGTCCTGACATAAGTGACAGGAATCCCTGAAATGCATTGAGCAGCCCCAGTGCTGCAAGAAGTGTTCCGCACGCGCCTGCGATACCGGTCGTAACCTTGAACTTGCTCTCATCAAATCCGAGCAGGTTGCTGAGTGCAAGACCGCCTGAGTACGCATTCGTAACGTTCGTTGTCCATGTTGCAAGCACGAGCGCCAGCAGTCCGAGGAACGGTACTCCGAGCGAGCTTAGGATAGCTGAAATATCATACTGCCCTGTTACTATGCTCATCAGAGCTCCTGTCATGAGCATGAACAGTCCTGCAGGAATTACTCCGACAAGTGAGGACTTGACTACATCGCCTCTGTTCTTAGCGAATCTGCAGTAGTCAGCTGAGATGACTCCGCCGAGTGCAAACGATGCAACGACCATTGAGATACCGAATACGAGTCCGGCTGATGCCTCCGGTGCGTAGCTTGCGATCACAGCTCCACCATTGTTCTGAGTTATTCCGGCTATCAGCCCGTACAGACATACTATAAGCAGCATAGGAACAGCTATGTAGTTGAGCCACTTAAGACCCTTGAATCCGCTACATGCCGTGGCAAGCATTATCACGCCCCATATGATCGACCAGATCATAACGCTTGTTGAACTTGCTTCACCGCCACTCATTCCTGCGATCATCGACGCGAATGCGCTGCCACATGTTGCGGACTGGATACCAAACCAGCCGATACATGCTATGGCAAGAATGATACTGATGATGTATCTTGAGCCCTTTGTACCAAGTGCGCCTGAAGCCATGACCGCTACAGGAAGGCCTGTATCACATGCCTGCATTCCGATCATGATCATGTATGCACAGATAAGTCCGTATCCTATCAGTATCGAGAGCAGCATCTGTCCAATCGACAGACCTCCTCCTGCCAGTACTCCTCCGATCATAAGGCACGGAACGCATATCATTCCGCCCGCCCAGATAGCTGCGATCGATGTCCAGCTCTGCCGCTGTTCGGCTTTGATTTCAAAACCTGTTTCTTTCTTTCCCATATTTTTGACCCTTCTTTCCATATAAAAATTCCCAACATGATGATTTTAGATGTTCAAAAGGTCATTAATCTTTATCTGTGAGGCAAAATATAAACAGCGTCTTTTGTCCAAATGGACAAAGCTCGCTGCTTTAGATTATTGCATTTTCTGCATCACCTGCTAATCAAGGAGACGTTTGATACCACAAGCCTTATAAAGCTTTTCAGACTCAGGCATAGAGCCTATTGTAAATCCCAAACAGTCGCTCATGGTTTTGATCCTGTACTTGATTGTGTTCTTATGAACAAACATCTTCTCTGATGTCGTCTGTACGTTGCTATTTGCGTCCAGCAGGAACGTACAGAGCGTATCTATGTAATCATCGTTTCCCTTCTTGTCCTCAATAACATCAAACAGACTCAGATACTCCGATATACTGTCAGCTCCACGCTCTACTATCTGTCGGCATGCACTTGCGAACTCTATGTCTCCTCTGACAAAGAATTCCTTATCTGGCATGATCTTTGATGCATCGCGCCAGCTGTCATAGTTCAGGAGATACGCACTTCTTACTTCTCCCGTGTCCTTCAGATTGGTGAAGAAGCTTATCCTGACATCCTTACCCAATACTGTTTCTATATTCGCTCTCAGGGCATCTACATCTGCTTTTCTCTTTATGTTATCTGTGAACAGAACGATACTTTCCTTGTACAGGTCTGCACATACTGTACGGCAAAATTTATGTGCTTCATCGGTTACAAGGTGAACATTGTATGCTGAAAATGTGCTGCCATTGATCACCCACATGGAATCTACAGATGCTATGTCCAGATTGAACATAGCGGACAACGATCTCATTTTGACCGGCTGGTCCGTCAGGATCGCTTCCACGATCTCCGTTGCAACACTCTCACCCTTATCTTTGCCCCACAGCTTGAGAGCTATACGGACTCCCTCAACAGTCTGCTGGAGCAGTATTCCTGCAAGCGGTCCCCCGACATGTACTACATAAAGGTTATACTTTGTTCCCGAAATATTCACATCCTCTTTATATACCAACGCATCTTCCATTTTCGGGAAACCGATCGGATTTGTTTTGAAGTCATCCGCATTAAAATCTTCGATAGCTGTATGTATACCTGCTAATTCACTCGGCCAGGCTGCTTCGTACAGAGTATTGTTTTTATCCGTCGTAAGGATGACGCTTGATCTTAGTCTGTTGCTGATCAGCCTTATCATCGTACCTACGTTCTGCTGATGAACCGGCAGCTTGGATATAGACTCAAGCAGAGAAACTATCATTGGCTCACCGGAGATCTGATCACGTATGATCAGTCCCATGATATCCGTGATAGCTTCACTGTATCTGAGGTTGAACTGGTTCTCAGGCATGACGATAACAGGGAATTTCAGTTCGTCAGCTAGCTTGATTATCGATGGATCGACTTTCTTTACTATTACTCCTACGTAATACAGTATGAGCCCTGCTTCGCCGGAGAGAGCAAGTCTCTTCACGCTGTTATATTGGGCATCTATATCTTCCGCGCCATTAAGGAATCCCGTTATAACTATTTCGCTGCCATTGAATTCATCATTAAGGTAAGCATGATCATCGATCAGCTCGTATTCCATTGTTTCAAGCACGGAAACTGAGGCTACGATCTTATCCAGACCTTCCTTTCCGGCTATGACAGTTGCATTTGCAAGTGATGGCAACTTGAGCAGATTTCTTACGGTTACACTCATCTCTATTTCCCCTATATTCCTCGGCCATAGTATCCGCAATGTAACGCGGCACCTGTAGGAATAATAGCATACAGATTGCCGCTTTTGTGTGGTTTCAGAAATTCTCTGCTGTAAGACCGCGCTACCTTGCGTAGTCGTCCCTCATGGGTGTGGCATGTTCCTGAGCAGATCTTGCTCTGAATCTATCCACAAGAGCCTTGGTCATCTTCATTGCCTGGTCTTCAGTGAGGGTGATTCCACGACTCATACGGTCGTGCGAGCTATTCCAATCCCTTACATCGATTTTGGGCTTGCCGCCATTCCACGCAACGACATTGACCTCTTTGGTCCACTTTTCCTCCCTGTTGTCGATCACATCAATAACGCCGATGTGTTCCACGATCTCAAAAGTTACATCATTAGTGTTTGCCATAAATACTCCTTTCGGCTGTTATGAAATAAGTGATTTATCTTTCCCAGACCGCGCGCGC
>JBGULF010000016.1:0-2956 GCA_045115935.1 Anaerovoracaceae bacterium | reverse complement strand
TGCCGTAGGTGCTCCCCTGTTGATCCTGCATATACAGAGTTATAGCGGAAACGCGTCTCCTCACAGCCTCACTTCCTGAGTCGACGGAGGTATTGCATAGGACGAAAGTTGCTCTATATTATTTACCATAAAGCTTTTAAGTTCTCTGTCATACGACAGAAACAACAGTCCATCCCGACATCGGATACAGTCTGAGTATCCCCTTACAACATATGCAATCTTCGGATTATCTATATCTTTCAATGACATTACAATGATGCCGCTTCCGAAACTAGGGCGATTCACAATCAGTTATAATAGACTGTCGTCGCCTGTTTTTTGCAAGCAATAATTCCAAAAAGTTGCATCCAAAAATGGAGAAAGTTGCATCTCCATTTTGGAGAAAATTGCAGGCTGCCCGGCAGGGTTGCCAAAGCGCTGCACAGACAGCACTGCAGACATATCACTGATTCAGTTATTGCCCTCTGAGACGCTCCTGACGGTCTGCGATATTCCGATAGATCATATTGATGCTGGACTCCCTGAGACGCGTGTTTTCGCCCGGGAACAGTATCAGATGACAGTGGTGTGTGAGCCGCCCAATGAGCGCAGCCGTCATCTTCTGATCATACAGAACATTCACCCATCTGGAGAATTCCAGATTCGTGTTCAGTATCACGACCTTTGTCGGATCATCGCTGATCTCCGACAGAAAGTCGAACAATATATTGATGCCATCCCTGTCGTAGGGTACGTAGCCGAATTCATCCAGGATCAGTATTGAAGCCTTGCTGAGTTTCTCTCTGAATGAATCCAGTTTACCAGCCTTCATCTTGGCAGACAAGGTATTCACCAGTGATGCCGTCCGGAAGAACCGGACCGGGATGTCCCGTTTGCAGGCGATCAGGCCGATACAAATCGATAACATCGTTTTGCCGGTGCCGGTACCGCCGTACATGATGACATTCTTGTGTTCCCGCAGGAACTGGAGCGATTCGAGCGTATCCAGTGTGCACTCCTCCGGGAATTCGACCTCATCCGTCCGGAACTGGTTGAACGAGTACTCCACCGGGAACCTGGCATCCTTGATCAGACCGTCGATCTTCGCCTGATCACGAAGTTCGATCTCCCGCTTGAGGAGATTGTAGAGGAACTCAACATGAGTTTCACCTTCTGTGATCTCCGCGCGATCAGCCATGCCTGATGATATTTTGAGTCTCTTGCAGAATGCGACAAGACTTTCATGATATTGCTCAAACTCATGCATCCAGGCCACCCCCTCTCTTGAGGAAGCGGTCGTAATCTTCCAGATGGACCGGCATCGGATCCAGCGCAGGGATCATCTCTCCTGTAGTGAGAGGTGGCAGCTGCGGTATATCCGAAAAGAGACTGTTGTACAGACTCCTGAGACTGTCAGGATCATGCGCCTCGTAACGGATCGCCTGTTCCACTGTCTGGACCGCGCTTTCGAAGCCTGTCAGATCAGTGAGTTCTGACAGGATATGCAGGACATCTTTCTTCTGACTGCCGTCGCAGTTGTTGAGATAGCTCTGCATGGCAGCCGGCATCATCGCATAGATGCCTGTGTTCTTCAGAGAACGCGGATGCCTGGACACATAATCAAGGTACGGTATCCATTCCATGCTGGACTGGCGTTCATCACCATACAGTCTTTTATGGGTCACTATCTCGCGATAGTCATCATCAAGGACTGTGACGAATGTGGAGTCAAGTCTCACATTGACTGTCCCTAAAGCATATTTCGGAGCCGATGAATATTCGTGCTTTCCGTTTTCAAGTGTGAAACGGCCGTATGCGTCAGTTTTCAGCCCGGTAATGACCCTGCTGGTGTCGAACCAGACCGTTGGCAACGGCATAAGTGCAGACTTATCAGCCTCGAACAATTCGCGGATCGTTGCCTGTTTGTAGTAGTGCTCGCGATCCTGGTCCGCATCAAGCTGCTCCAGAAGCTCGGTATTGTAAAACATGAGATCATTGAACTCCGGTACCGGAACCAGGTAATTCCGTCTTCCGTAGCCGACTTTGTTCTCGACATTGCCTTTTTCATGACCAGCATCAGGATTCATGAATACGGCTTTGAAACCGTAATGCTCCTTGAATCTGGAGAAGCGTTCGGTAAGATCGCGGCCACCGTCTTTGATGATATTGGTCACCATCGATGAGGCATTGTCGAACCAGATCTCGTGTGGCACGCCGCCGATGTGTCTGAATATCGCAGTCAATCCTTCAAGCAGACATTCGATGTTCTCTCCGTAGAACAGCTGCAGGAATCCTGCATTGCTCCACGGGAACGATAATACGAGATACTTGCCGGAGATCAGCCTGCCGCGTTCATAGAACTCTGCACTGCCAAAGTCCGCCTGTGCTTCGCCCGGGTGATGCTCAAGCGGAAGGAATCCTTCGCTGCGTTTGAGATTCAGCGCCTCTTTGCGATATTTCACATATTCCGCCACGAGGCGGTATGAACAGTCAAAGCCAGGCACCTCTTTGGTGAGCCGCTTGAAGACCTTTTTGGCGGTATGTCGTTGCTTGCGAGGATGATTCCGATCCTCCTCGAGCCAGCTGTCAATGAGTGCCTTGTAAGGTTCAAGTTTGGGGCAGAATTGTTTCTCGGAAGCCGGGACTGGTAACGGCTCATTGAAGTCTGCCATGTCAATATACTTTGCTACGGTCTTCCAGTCGCGCTCCGTAGCCTTGGCGATTTCAGATATATTGTATCCTTGCTCATAATACAATGCTCTGATATGATGTATTTGATCCATTGTTAACATACTCCTTCCTCCTTACGTTATTGTTGGCTTCAATAACATAAGGTTACAATTTGGAAGATATGTCTGCAATGGATTTTCAGAGCCCGGAGGCTTTGCAGGATCCTCTGCAACTTTCTCCGTTTTGGAGATGCAATATTCTCCATTTAACTCTGCAACTTTCGGCAATTACATTATGCAATAAATAA
>JBGULF010000015.1:0-9284 GCA_045115935.1 Anaerovoracaceae bacterium | reverse complement strand
CCTTCGTAATACTCCAGCACTCTCTTATCTGTCAACCATTTAAACATGAGTGAAAGATCTGTTTCCGTAAAATCTCGGATTGTTATTACATCTTTTTCTTTTTTCACGTAATTCTCCCTGCAAACTGCGATTTTGCGTCATCCCGACAAACTTGAAGTTGTCTATTTGCTTAATACGCAGTTGTATCGGACAACAGAACCATCAGGATAATCAACTACGATCCTATCTTCGGTAAAGCCACACTTACGGTAGAATCCGATTGAATCGTCGTCTGTCTGTGCATCGATCCTTTCCAAACCCTCAGATTTCATCACATATTGGATCATGCGTCTTCCGGTTCCTTGACGACGCTTTTTTTCGGACACAGCAATTCCGATGATTTCAGCAACAGAATCTGAGATTCTCAGCACCATCATGCATGTTTTCTTGCCTTGGCTCTCGCACACATATACTCTTACCGATGGATCGCTTAATAAATCTTCTATTTGTTTTTTGAAATTCTCATACCTTGGTTGATACATACAGGAAGCATATAGCAAGAATGCCTCTTCTGAAAGAAGCCAGTCTTCATCAACGCATGATATAACATTCATAACTGCCCTCACAAACCAGAATTTGTCTTTATCTATGCTTTTCTAAGCGTATAAGACCTTCTTCATCTGGTACACTAATTCCGTTTTTATATGTGTATCCCATTTTTATATAAAAGGGAGTTGCAGTGATCGAGGCAGGTATTTCAATTCTGTTCGCACGAAGGAAATATTCGTCTTTTTCCAAAGTATCTATGATCTTTCTTCCGATTCCTTGCCCGTGATACTCTGGTAAAACGAAGATAGTGAATAAACTACTTTCGTCAACTTTACCCCAGTACGGTCCTATTGCACCGCAGCCCACAATTTTATCCTCATCGCATACTACATAAAAATGAGTCCATTTTGCGCGCTCTAAGATGTCTTTCGGTTGTAATTTTTGAACATCATTTTCGATATATTCCCTCGAATAATCTTTGGTGTTGACTTCTCTGAGCGTCCTAACAATCAAAGCTGATACATTTCCTGCATCTTCAGGCTCGATTCTTCTGATAATCATTGCATCACATCCTCATAAATCTCGAGTTGTATTACTCGTAGTCAATCCGTTCAATCCTAAAGATAACAGGTCTTGTGCCGTCAGAGCAGCAGGCGATCATCTCATTCTCGCGCTCCATCCAGCCTTTCATGATGGAGCCGCCCTGCAATCCGGTATAGATGTACCGGCTAATAGCATCCCAAAGTTCCGAGCAATGCGGCATCTTAGGTCCACCTGCCACGGTATCGGGATCAGCATCTGTTTTCACAAGAGTGTTTAATCCGCAATGCCAGAAATCATCCCGCTCATCATCACGATAGAACTCAAAGACGTCACCCACGTTATAGCAGGGACATGCGCCGGAATTCGGATCTGCACAGTACTGCTGCTGCAGTTCCGAGTAGAGCTTCTTATCGATAACTGTTAATCTGACTTTGTGCTTCATAGCCTTTTCCTCCTGCAAATCCCGATTTGATTATCTCTTTCTCTGTTGACTAACGTTAGATCGTCTTCCCCAATTCAAATGCCTTCTCAACAAATCCGCTACTTCTGGTCATGGACGGTGTGCCGCAGCCACCGCCAAGCACTATGCCGCAGTCTTCAAACTGCATGTACTCGCAGATCCTGCGGTAATAGGCCTCGACCACGGAGAATACGGTATCCGTATCATCCCATGCCACCGTCAACAGGACGGTCTTTTTATGCATGTAAGCAAGCTCCGTGGTGAAGCTGTAGAAGCGGTCAATCACCGTTTTCAGCTGGGCCGGCCAGTTATAGTAATAGACCGGCATGACAAACACCAGCATGTCCGCCGCCTTGATCATGCCCTTGAGCTTGTTCTCATAATCGTCCTTCTGAACACAGGGGCCGTTCATGCCGCAGTGATTGCAGCCCAGGCAAGGACGGATATCCGCCCGGATCACGTCATAGACCGTTACCTCATGGCCGTTTTCCTTTGCGCCTTTGATGAAGCCCTCAGCGAGAAGATTAGAGGACCCTTTCTTATTTCCGCTGCTTTCCAGTACAAGTATCTTCATTTCTGTTCGACCCTTTCAAATATGATGTCCGTATCCTCCATTCCGTCAAAGAAGGATACATCGTCGTCTGTGTGCCCGATCTTTACCTGCTCGAACACTTCACCGTTCTGCTTATACAGGATCACAAGGCTTCCGGCAGGGGGCCAGTAGGAAATGTCACCGATCTCATAGCCGGCGTCTGCAGCATCCTTGTCCGGGAGCGCACCTTTTCCCATCCGATAACACATCTCGCGTCCGTAAAGGTTCATCATGGGAAGCGTCAGGGGAAGCTGATCCCAGAGTGCCTTTGCGGCATCATTATCGTTCAGTTCAGCGGTGATGCTTCGTTCTCCGACCGTGATCCTGACGACCATCTTCTCCGTTTTTTCGCCTGCAGCGCTATCCTGTGAGCTGCTTTCCGGAGCCTCATCTGTCACGATCTCTCCGGTCCAGGTGTTGATGCCGCCGAACTCGTAGATATTCGTATAGCCCATATCACCCAGCTTCTGGGCCGCCTGCTTGCTGCGATTCCCGCTCCGGCAGTAGATCAGGATGATCTGGTCCAGATCGGGCAGTTCCTCAGGCTTCTCTGTACCGATGCTCTCATTGGGGATCAGGATCGCTCCCCGGATATGGCCGGCGTCGTATTCATCCTGTCTGCGGACGTCGACAATCACATGGCCATCATCCTGAGCCATCATCTCTCTGGCCTGTTCCTGTGATATTTGTGTATAGCCGTAGACCGTGACATCGCCATCCATCACCTGGCCGCCGGAAGAGCATCCGGACAGGAGAAGCAGAATTGCAGTCAGCAGCAAAAAGACAGCTCTCTTCATAATCCTACTTCCTGATAAACTGGTCTTCTGATTCCGGTGTCTCCGCGCTGACATATCGTTCCACGGTCATGTGAAGATCATACTTTTCCCGCAGCGTGGCGATGGTCCCCATCATCGGGGAAACATGATGGATATCGATCGCTTCCTGATCTGTCCAGCTGTCGATCAGCAGTATGGTCTCCGGATCATCAAGCGGCTGGTAGTATTCGTAGCGCAGATTCCCTGCTTCAGCCCGGATTGCCGCGACCGTGCCGCTGGCCGTCATCTCTTCGGCAAACTTCCGGGCAGCGCCGTCTTTGCCGGTATATCTTAAGTTCACTGTGATAGCCATAAGGGCCTCCGTTCAATCATCAAATATCGCGTCGATTGTTTCCATCTCATCCACCCAGGATGGATCGTATTTCGAGCCTTTCATCGGCAGACCGCACCCCGGGCAGGTCCTGTATGGCTTGTCCGACCGTAATCCGCATGCTGAGCATTCATACTCGTCTCTGCGGAAAAGGTGGGTGTGTTGGATCCATTTGGCTGTTTTCTTCATGAAATTGATTCCTTTTCACCGGCCGCTCCGAGCAGCAGTGTCCCTGCTGTCAGGATCATGGCCAGGACGCCATAACACGGTACCGCCTGCAGGATCCCGAGGGAGAAGAGCGCTGCCAGACAGTATCCGTACATGGCGGCCCAGAAGATGAGCAGCACCCAGTCTTTCTTCCCCTTGAATGTCAGCTCGCCGCGCTCTCTGATCACCTGCATAATCAGCCGTACCAGGATGAAGCCCCACAGCAGGATAAAGGCAATGCAGGCAAACCATTCATCCGTCAGTGCATTCAGGCCCAGCGCAATTCCGCTGGCAGCACCGACGATGGCCACTCCCGCCAGACCGATGCCGATGGTCATCAGGATCTTCCGGGTCATACTCTCTTCCTTCAACTCCCAGCTTCGCAGCGTCAGATACGCAACAGCCGGCGTCTCAAAGAGATAGCCCAGGAAGTTTACCCAGATGACGCTCATAAACATGTGATGTGTCACGTCCAGTGTGATATCCCGGCCTTCCCAGACCCAGAAGCCGCCACTAAGTCGGATCGCCGCCACATCCAGCAGGATGTCCATAGAGACGATCAGCCAGCCGGTCACAAAAGCGGTCATCAGCTTTCCGAAACCGAGCTTCCGTGCGATTCGAAGGGCACAGACTGTCAAGCCGCCCCACATGAGCCCTCCGAAGAAGGGGAACTGATACGGGGCGAAACCAATGCTGATATAGTAGTCCGGGCTGTAGTGATAGATCCCGGTCACGCGGACGGCCAGCAGCTCCAGTATGAAGCCGGCGAGCGCGGCGGACAGGAACAGCCGCAGCTCTCTTCGGCTTTTCTTCCGGATGATATCCCAGAGGAGAAGGGCTGTGATCGCGTAGCAAAGGATCTCAAATGCATTGATCCAGTTCATAGCTTCTCCGCCGCCTGCAGAACCATATTCTTATATTCCTCTTTGACTTCTGCCGGTCCCTTGATCACGACCTTGCCCTCAAAGCCGAACACCCAGGAGAAGAACACCTTGCTGGGGACGACCTCCACCTCGGCGCGGAAGTTCTCCATGTCGTAGCAGTAGGTGGTGACATCCTTGCCAAACTTGTCCAGAATCGCGTCCATCAGATCATTCGCGCAAATGAGATCTACCGTCGTGTAATTGGTCCCGAACATCCGGAAACTGACCTGCAGATGCTTGTTGAAATCGAAGTCCTTCGGGAAGGGAAGGGCATCCTCCTCCAGCACATCCGGCCGCTTCACGATGCGGTCCAGGCGGAAGGTCCCGACCTTCTTGCTGTCGAACACGCCGACCATGTAATAGAAATCGCCGTTCCAGACCAGCCGGTGCGGACTGAAGGTCCACGGCTTTCCCTCATTGCGCAGCTTCTGCTCCTTCCGCACATCGTATTTGAAGTACTGGAAGGAGATCTTCTTGCCGGCGTTGATCGCCTCGTTGACACCGTCGATGATCAGGAAAATGCTCTCGTTATCGTATTTGATACGGTCCTCCACGGAAATGTTCCGCTTAAGATTCTCCGCCTGATTCCTGCCGGCCATCCGGGAGAGCTTGGCCACCAGTTCCTCGCTTTTCTTCGGGGTGATGAACTTGGAGGACTCAACCGCATCGATCAGGAGCTTCAGTTCCGCCAGATCATATTCACGGCTGATCAGGTTATAGCGCTTCTGCGCGGACATCACTTCCTGAATCTCCATGCCAACAGTGCGCAGGATCTCTACATCGGCAGGAATCGTCTGCCGGTGTGTCTTGATCTTGTACTCCATTTCAAGGATCTCCATCAGCTGAGCGGTGGTGAGATAATGATCCTCGTCGGTACGTTCATATAGTATTTTCGCCAGATAGAACGGGCGAAGTTTGGCGTCTTTGTCCATGAAATTGAAGCTCCTAAATCAATCTTCACAATATAGATTGAAAAGCATGACCCGCATTTTAATTTGCTGCCCGGGGTTAGCCTTTGATAGGAACAAGCATTCAAACTCGTTCTTATCAAGAGACACAACATTTCTCATACCATCATAAGCACGTAATGCCGCTTCCGCAGACTCAAGCGTTTTCAAAAAGTCCTTACGCCTAACGAAATATATAAGAGCAGTTTTGCAATCACGCCAAGTTAAGTAACCATCCAACTGATCAATTGCATTTCCAATTTC
Organism: Anaerovoracaceae bacterium; assembly: GCA_045115935.1. Classification (GTDB taxonomy): domain Bacteria; phylum Bacillota; class Clostridia; order Peptostreptococcales; family Anaerovoracaceae; genus Crickella. The sequence goes on along the minus strand of JBGULF010000015.1, from coordinate 3,674 downwards.
TTTTTGACCAGTCCACATCTTGCATTCAGCGACAAATGCGGCTCTATTATCACGTTCAATACAGATATCCGTCTTTCCTCTATTTCGGAAAGTTTCGCCCGTAGCATCTCCTTTATATGTTGCATTGAGCGCCGCCAAGAGTGTATTCCGCAGGTCTTCTTCATGGAGCGTCTTATATGAAGAAGGTGTGCGTTCATAAGTCGAACCCGTATGTTTGATAGAATCCAAAATATCCTTATAATCACCGTCTAAGATCCCGTAGTAATTTGAAGTTTCATAGTGCTTTGCAACAGGAACAATGTGTCTTTTTAGAGGGATATGTGTCTGCGCGTACTCCTTCTTCTCTATCGGAACCTCAAACATTGTTGCAATGCTGAAGTAAGCTTCGACTTTTTTCTTCTTCTCCTCGAGCCATTTCATTGCTTGCTGCTTCAAGGAATTATTAAAGGCAGCCACATCATTGTTCGCATATGAAAGTCCATCTCGGATTTCCTTCAGAGCTTGTTCGAGGCTTCCAAGCAAACTGTCTTTTGCTTTCGCATTATTCATCTCCGATAGAGAGCGCTCAATACGGAAGGAAACAGTCGTTTTATTAACTGTTATTTCCGGATATACACCCATAGAGAACGTTGATGCACGGCACTTAAACAGGTCAGACTCTCCCGTATATGGGAAATAGAACTCTGCAATTACACCATCGACTTCAACATACTCGCGGTCTGAATAATCCCGAAAGAAAGGGTCAATATACTTCTGAATCTTCCCCTGTTTTATGCTCCTCTTCGAGAAGTCCTCCTCAAAGATCGTCACTGGCTCAATGAAATACTCCTGATAGATGTTTTCAGCCAACACGTCAAGATCATTCGCCATAATCTCCTCGTTGGACATTGTGTCTATCTTTTTGTTCACTGCCGCCCATTGATTTGCTATCACCTTGCTAAGGTCATATTCTCGAAAAGGCTTCATAGTTGCTTCGCTCCCATTAATCAGCGTACTGCTTATAGTTATCCACCTGTTTCATGATCTCATCGTATGCGTCGTCGATTGTTCTCGGCGGATAACCATGCTTTTTCAGCAGCTTAGCGACGTCTGCATATAACTCATCCTTGACATCTTGCCGGTTGGTCCAGTCGGTGTACTTAGATTTGTTACCTACAAGCTTTTGGATCTCTTTCGCGAGGAAAATGTATGTATCCTCTGTCAGCTGATCCTTAAACCCATATTTTTCTGCCACAGCGATAAGAATGTCGTAAAATGCTTTTTCTTCATAAGTGATGTCCATCGCCTCAAACGACTGCTTCTCTTTCTTCAGATCGGAGAAGATCTTCTCAAGTTCCTCACTGAGGTTGTCCACGACATCTTCAATAATATCTTCAACATCGCTGATGGTGTTCCGGGAATTATAACGGTCAATGACATTCTTCAATTTCTTTGAGAACTCAATTGCTTTCAGTCGGTTCGTTTTTCCGAATTCCTTAATTGCCCGTTTCAGTAGTTTTACCAAGGCCTGATACTTTGTGTTCGGATACGGAATCCGTTTCAGTTTCTCAATAAACTCGTCGCTGAAGAGCATCTGGATATCGTCCGTCGGCTGCTCATCGAAGTTGAATGTTTTTCCGCTGTAGGTAGAACTAATAGCTCTATCTACCAGTTCGGCCACGTGCTGGTTCATCAAAGTCGCATCCGGCGTATCTCCGGAAGTCATCTTGAAGATAACGGACCTTACACACAGGAAGTAATGCAGCTGTTCAACCTCATGAGCCGTAATCGCATCATGACCAATGCAGACATCAAATGCCTTTTTGCAGCGCAGGGTGAATCCCATAAAATTGTCTTTCCGGGCTTTATCTGCAAGAACATATTCGACGCCTTTTTGAATAATTATCAGCCTCTCAAGCGGAGAAATATTTTCCGTGAAAAATGCGCTGTAGTCGTATCCGTGCATCAACTCAATGATGCGATCTAAGAAGTCTTTGAAGACCACCAGCGAGGTATCAACGCCATTTATAGGAGTTATATCGCCGTTGTAGAGCTTCATGGCCGTCAGGATTGCCCCTTCGAGCCCAATATAATCGACAATGAGGCCCTCTTTCTTGCCTTTGAATACACGATTTACACGAGAAATCGTCTGAATCAGGTTATGGGTCTCAACCGGCTTATCCAGATACATGGTATCCATCGAAGGAACATCAAATCCGGTGATCCACATATCAACAACTATTGCAATCTTCAGATTTGACTTATTATCCTTAAATGCACGTGCATAGGCTTTCCGGGTTTTCGAATCACCAATAACAGCCGTCATCTCAGCAGGGTCATTTTTGCCGTTGGTACAAACAAGCATGACCTTCTCAATCTCGATGGAGTCTCTGTCAATGGCAGTGCCTTCGTATTCCGGAGCACATTTGCGCTTAATAAACCACTCTGGCCGCAGGGCCTTGATCTTGTTATAAACTGCCCATGCAATTTCACGATCATAGCAGACGAACATGGCCTTGCCGTTCACCGTGGCATGCTCTTCGCAGCGTTTTTCATAATGCCAAATGAAGTGGCGTACAACGATATCAAGGCGATCAGAATTACCGAGTATGACTTTCAGGTTGGTCATGTCCTTTTTGGACTTTTCAATCTGATACTCGTTTGCCCCGGCCTCCGCCTGTAAACGATAATACTCGTCACATGCCTGAGCCATCTTCTCATCCAACTGTACTTCACGAGGACCAGGCAAGCGCGCAATTGCAACAGTAGCGCCATCGTCAAGGGCTTGCTTCATTGTGTATTGAACTACAACATCACCAAAGACTCGTAGTGTGGCATCAATCGGCGTTCCAGTGAAGCCAACATAAGTAGCATTCGGGAAAGAGTCTCTAAGATACTTAGCAAAGCCGTATGTCTTCTTTGCGTCACTTTTTGAGATGACATATTTAGCTTCCGTATTGGTCTGTGTCCGATGGGCCTCGTCGGAAATGCAGATGATGTTATTTCTCCGGCTGAGAAGGCTGATGTCTTCCGAGAACTTCTGGATGGTCATCAGATAGATGCCTCCGCTCTCAATATCAGCCAACTTCTCAAGCAGCTTTTTGCGGTTGGCAATGCTCACGGAGTTTTCATCGACAAGGTATTCTTTTGCGTTTTCAAAGTCATCCGAAAGCTGCTCATCCAGATCGTTGCGGTCGGTCAACAAAATGATTGTCGGCTTGTGCAACTCCAAAGACATCGTGAGTCTCTTGGCAAGAAACAGCATAGTATAGGATTTTCCGCAGCCGGTCGCTCCCCAATAGGTACCACCCTTGCCGCTACCGGTCCCGTACTCTTTGAGAATATTAGCGTACATTTTTTCTGCGCCGTAGTACTGGTAATACTTCGGCAGGATCAGAAGATTGCTATCACTGTGGTCCGGGAAATAAACATAGTTGTGGAGTATGTTCAACAGCGTTCTGTGTGCAAATAAGCCGTTGATAAGCACATGGATGGAATCGATGCCGTCGGCATTGTTGTAGTCCACCCCGTTCGTCGAATTCCACTTGAAGTAAAACTCATAGCTGCTGAACAGAGAGCCATAACGGGTGTTGGCCCCATCACTAATAACATTGATAAAGTCAAACTTCATCAACGACGGGATGTCCTGAGAATAGCGAATGTGCGTCTGATCGTAGGCGTCAGCAATCGAGACT
>JBGULF010000014.1:0-3687 GCA_045115935.1 Anaerovoracaceae bacterium | reverse complement strand
CTGTGTAGTCTCTTATTTCTCTGTTGATGCGAACCTCCATAGGGTCTACCTCCCTTCGGCTACTCTGTCAGCGAGTTCCGGTTCAGCTGAGATCTTATCCAGCCTGCGGTCTTCCTTGCTGTAGTGATAGACGTTGTCCGAAAGGATATCCTTCTCGTCAACAACTGACCTGTTGGCCTGCTTCACCATGTCGCAAAGCTCCCTCGCTTTGATGTCCGGCGAGTCAGGCACAATGATGACCTCATGGATGCTGCTTGGGAGGATATAGTAGTCTCTTCCAAGCAGTTCAGCAGTCTTCTCCTTCACATCAGGATAGAAGAGCGCAGCTGCTCCGAGCGATCCGCTCTTATTGGTCAGCACATACATGCCGCCGACCTCCTCAGGGGCAAGCGGTTCGTTCCTTTCAAGCAGGTTATCCTTCTCCGGAGCAAACAGTGCATTGGTCATATCCACTAGTTCCGGCGGGTCGTAAATCTTTGCGTTTGACATTGCGTCCGAAAACAAACGCTCTTTATCTACACCCAGGCTTTCAAGGACATTATTGTTGACAGCGATCCTCCACTCACCGCCGCGATCCTCGCCCATGTTGATGTCTGCGATAACGGCAAGGCCATGTCCAACGCTTACATAAGGCATGGTCGTAAGGAACTCACGGTTCCTCTTTTTCTCGAGCAGTCTGACTGTCAGGTTGTCCTTGACATTGTCATAGCTGAGATCGACCTGCGGCGGAGCAACGGCATTCCTGGATGCCGAGTACATATTCGCCATCTCAGTTGCAAGAAACTCCATGTCGGCACCGTCCTTGTATGCTTCATACATCTCATCGACGTACAGAGTCGGTGCTGCATCAACGCCGGGCATCTTGAAGGTGATCCCGTGCAGCTTCTGATCGTTCATCTTGACAACTACCACATCGTCGATCTGGATAATCTCTGCTGCATCGTCCGGCAGATACTCTCTGACCTCTGACTTCATCTTTTCAACGAATTCCCTAATGTCTATCATTCTGTTCTTTTCCCTCCTACAGACTCAAAATCATATTCCGGTAAAAAAGGACCCTGTCTTTCCTCTGCGGATCTGCGGGATTTGACTGGATCACAGCTTTTCCGGAAAGCTGAAAAATTTTCATTCCGCCAATTTCTATAACTTTCATACTTTCCTCCTTTTCCTAAAGGTTCATCATTTCCTTGACCAGGTGATCGCTCATCTTGACCATTCCCACGAGTACCAGCATGTTGAACGTAAGCTCTCCGACATACTTCCACACCATCGTCGCGGCAGCCGCATCACTGTCAACGACAGGCGGACTGGCTGCGAATTTGCTGAATATGATGCAGGCAAGCACTATGATCGCGCCTTCAAGACACACTCCCGCATAACTTTTCAGGAAGCTGACTCCGATGCTCTGTGTCGGCTGACCGGCAAACGTTGAAAGCGGGATGGGTGCTATTGCCGTGTACATATACAGGCGGAAGAACCTGCCATATACCGTGAGAATGATGATGAACGACAGGACCGTTATGAACAGGCTTCCTATGAGCGTCACCGCCCAGAGCGGGATGCTCTCGAAGAAGCCGCAATCCTCAATTGCATCCACCATGCTTTTCGGCAGTGTCGTCTTGGTCGCAGAGCCGACGCCCGAAGCGCTCATGATCGTTCTCATAGCACCCTGGGCTATATCGAAGACCGCCATCATCAGATCAAGGCCGTATGTGACTACTCCCTTTGCTATTGCGAACCGTATAAACAGCTTAAGAGCATGCTCCGGTCTCTTCACATCAGTCAGGCTTCCGCTCGTCTTGACCACACCCATCAGGAAAAACAAAACGAGCAGCGCCAGGCCTATGCCTTTCACTGCTCCGTTGATCTGAAGGATGACATGCCAGATGCCTCCGCCTTTGAAATTCTGAGGCGACATGGTCAGCAGCGACCATACTTCTGCCATCTTCGTGTTCCATGTGTTTAGTGCGTTCTCAAGATTCTGCACTACCCAGTTGTCACTGTCCAATGTCATTCACCTCCTTATCTCTGTTTATCCAATTCCATGCTTCACTCTTTCTTTGACCTCTGCGGCCTTAGCATCGTTGAAACGGTCAATAGTGCCGACGAGGTAGCCGGTGATCCTTCTGATCCTCTCGAACTTCACTCCCTCGCCGACCTTGCCGTCTACATTCTTAACCTTTTGTGCATTCATAATTGCCTCGCTTACCTGAAAGTTAACGGGCAGTCAGGAGCATCCTCCATGAGCCTGCTGACTTCCTCGAATACTGCCAGATAATTTGCAACTGCTTTCTTATCGCTGCTGTCATACTGCATGTCAGTTGGATATGCGGCTATATATACCTTGCCGCCGCTTTCTCCTATGACGTTGTATTCCGGCAGAACATCATAGCTCTCATCACCCGCATCATAGGCAAGGATGGTCACGAGCTTTCCTCCGTGATTCGCTTCATAAAGAGCCGTATTATAGATTGTGATCGATGTCTTGCTACCCACCTTCGCATCCCAGCTCTTTCCATGAGTAAGAGTCAGCGTGAAATGATCTGTGCTCAGTGTCTTCACGCCATCCTTGTCCTTCAGCTTCAGCCCTGTAGCTATGTCATAATCAGCGTTTGCCTCAGGAGCCACTTCCGGCTCTTCAGTAACGACTTCCGTTTCAGTATCCGACTCCGGCTGCACATCGACAGGCTTCATATTATGCTTTATCCCCCAGACGATTATCAGGAGGATAAGCATCACACCTCCGAGCAGTACGGCTGTCTTTTTTAGTTTCTCCATCATAATTGTCACCTGCTCCCTGTCATTAACCGACGATCATGTTGAGTATTTCCTTAGTGAAGGTGATGATGACACCTCCTGCTACAGTCAGGAATCCGTTCGCACGCTGCGACGGATCATGCGACTTCAGCGAGAGTCCCACCTGCATGATGCCGAGTCCGAGCAGTATGAGTCCGATCGCTCTGATTAGGCTGAATATGAACTCGGACAGCTTGTTTACCGTGCTTATTGGGTCACCTGCTGCGTAGCACACGCATGCTCCAAGCACGAACGCGACCACCATGGCAGCATAGATCGCAAAGCCAAGCTTCATGGTGCTGTTAGCTCCCTTATGATCAATGAATTTGTTTTCCTTTTCAGTCATTCTCTGCTTCCTCCATTTTCTGTTTCTTAGCCTCCTCGGCTACTTCTCTTTCAACGTCCTCTTCCGACAGAAGCACATAGTCGCCCTCAGGTATCTCGATCACGTCCTTCATGCTGTTGGCAAAGGCTATGTCATCGGGATCGAAGGTAAGACTCACAGTGTAAGCTGCATCCTTCGCCTGGCCGTGGATATACGGCTCAGCTCCACCGTCTGCAGTAAGTCCCACAGCCGGGTGCTTCATGATGTCGTACTTCAGATCCATGATTGGCCGCTCGCCTCTAATGAAAAGAAGTGCGTAACGGTTATCCAACATACGCACCTCTTCCGGAAGGAGCAATTCACGACCGGCTTGGTTATAGTTTCTCGTATAACTGCCGTTTCGCCCGGTATTCTCTCCGTAGGTCTTGGTATCTATAGTCTCTTTGCCGAGCAGTTCACTGACATACTTGTGAGTCTCTTATGTGCGCCATCGGCTTGGGCGTTTGTTCGTCCAAGCCGTAGACGCTTTTAACGATAGGTAAGTGTTTGAAATTATCTCCGACTTT
>JBGULF010000013.1:0-2912 GCA_045115935.1 Anaerovoracaceae bacterium | reverse complement strand
CGAAGGCGTAGGCATCAACCCCACTGAGGGCGTTGTATTTGCTCCTTTCGACGGCGAGATCACTTCCGTTGCTGATTCCAAGCACGCAATCGGCCTTGCAAACGAGGCTGGTATGGAAGTCCTGATCCACGTTGGCGTTGATACCGTTGCTATGAACGGCGAAGGTTTCGACGACAAGGTCGCTGAAGGCGACAAGGTTAAGGCTGGTCAGGTCATCATGACATTCGATCGTGACGCCATCAAGAAGGCCAATCACCCGGATTGCGTCGTTGTCCTTCTGACCAACTCCGATGATTTCTCAGATGTCAAGCTCGGTGCTGACGCTGAATAATCATTGAAATATGACAATATTTGGGCATATGCTCAGATATATGTCAAAATATCGCACTTTGTGTAAAGTGGCCAAATAATGAGGTGTCTCGGGTTAATTTTTTATAAAAATTAGGACCGAGACACTTCTCTTATATGAAATTTGTAGTATAATATGTTTAGTTGTCCGGGGTCTGCGAGACGGATTTCGGGAATAATACAAATGCGAAAAGGAGAAACGCCATGAAAGAAATTAATTTTACCGTAACAGATCCGCTTGGAATTCATGCTCGTCCCGCTGGAATCCTTGTAAAAGAGGCTAAGAAATACGCTTCTAAGATCACTGTTTGGAAGGGCGACAAGAGCTGCGATATGAGAAAGCTCCTTGCACTCATGGGCATGGCTGTTAAGCAGGGTGATGCCATCACTGTTCAGGTTGAGGGTGATGATGAGGCTGATTGCGCTGCAGCAATCGAGAAATTCCTGAAAGAGAACTTCTAATTCTGCTGAATTCACAGGTGTGGCTGTTCGGGAATCCGGACAGCCTCATTTTATATAACAAGGAGGTTACATAGATATGGTAGTAGCAACCGGTAAGAGTATTCTGAACGGCATCGCAATCGGCAAGATCAAGATCTACAAGGCTCCCGTTTATGATATCAACATGGGTCTGATCACAGACGTTGATGCGGAAGTCGCACGTTTCAATGCTGCAGTAGAGAAGGCTATTGAACAGCAGGGCGTTCTCTATGAGAAAGCAAAGAAGGACGCTGGTGAAGAGAGCGCAGCGATCTTCGAGGCACACCAGCTGATGCTGGAAGATGATGATCTGCAGGATTCCGCAAGAGAGATCATCACCGAGCAGAAGAGAAGTGCTGAATATGCAACCAAGACTGCATTCGACAACTATGCACAGATGTTTGCAGAGATGGACGATCCTTACATGAAGGCCAGAAGCGCAGACCTTCTCGATGTCGAGACCGACGTTCTTGACTTCCTGATGGGCAACGACACAGGCTCTATGCAGGGCACAGAGCCCTCCATCCTCGTAGCAGAGGACCTGGCTCCCTCAGAGACAGTTAAGCTGGACAAGTCCCTTCTTCTTGGCATGATCACCAGAGAAGGCTCCTCCAACAGCCACACTGCGATCCTGGCTCGTTCCATGAACCTGCCTTCCCTGATCCAGTGCAAGGATATCGATGACAGCTGGGATGGCAAGATGGCGATCCTGGACGGCTACAACAGCTGCGTATACATCGAGCCCACTGATGACCTTATGAAGACCCTGTCCGCTAAGCACGCGGAAGATGTCAAGAAACTGGCTCTGCTTCAGGAACTCAAGGGCAAACCCAGCGTAACCCTCGATGGCAGAAGCGTACACATCTACGCTAACATCGGCGGCCCCTCCGATCTGGGCTCCGTCAATGACAATGACGCAGAAGGCGTAGGCCTGTTCCGTTCCGAGTTCGTATACCTCAACAGCAAAGAGGAGCCTACAGAGGAGCAGCAGTTCACCGCTTACAAGCGCGTCGTTGAGACCCTGGCTCCCAAGCTGGTCATCATCCGTACCTGCGATATCGGCGCTGACAAGACCATCGACTACATGCACCTCGACAAGGAAGAGAACCCTGCACTCGGATTCAGAGCGATCCGTATCTGCCTGACCAGAAAAGAGTTCTTCAAGAAACAGCTCAGAGCTCTCCTTCGTGCATCCGCATACGGCAACATGGGCATCATGTTCCCGATGATCATCAGCAAGTGGGAGCTGGTAGAGGCTAAGGCTCTCCTCGAGGAGTGCAAGGCTGAACTGATCAAGGAAGGCTACAAGGTTGGCAAGTATCAGCTCGGTATCATGATCGAGACTCCTGCTTCCGTTCTGGTAGCAGACGATCTGGCTGAAGAAGTAGATTTCTTCTCCCTTGGAACCAACGACCTTACACAGTACACCTGCGCGATCGACCGTCAGAACGCGAAGCTGGAGAGATTCTCCGATACGCATCACCCCGCAGTTCTCAAGGCAATCCAGATGACTGTCGATGCAGGCCACAGACACAACACATGGGTAGGCATCTGCGGCGAGCTCGGTGCAGATCCGACTCTGACAGAGACCTTCCTGAGAATGGGTGTCGACGAGCTGTCTGTTAACGCTAAGTCCGTTCTTCCTCTTCGTAAGATCGTTCGCAGCGTAGACCTGAGCAAATAATCAGTCCTTCTGCAATTATCTGATCGTAAGGATCATCGAATCCCCGTTCCGCCGCGAGGCGGGCGGGGATTTTGGTATATAAGGGTCCTTGGGGCCCTGTATTGTGCTGCTTATCATTTAATAGCAAGAAGACCCCTTCCTCAGTTCACAAGCTCAATAGTTGATCGGTCGGAATTAAGGTTCCTGCGAGTGAACAGGGAGGGGATGAATTGCCTGCGCATGTACCTTTCCTATTTGTAAGCGTTTCACATATTCGATGTGAGTAAGGAAAAATACAGGTAATAGAACACATGTTTGCAAACACATGTTCTTGGTGGTATAATGTATGTATGAAGTTACTGCTTCGTGATATTGCCCTATACGGGGAAAATGCCGGATGGAAGGGGGCGCATACATGTAC
>JBGULF010000012.1:0-1872 GCA_045115935.1 Anaerovoracaceae bacterium | reverse complement strand
AACTCAAGTCATCAAAGGCAGACTGTCTCAGCACGACACCAGGAATGCAGAGAAAATCGTTTATCCATACGAGTACCTGTTTACCGTCATCCTTCTTGCAGGAATGGCAGGCTATAAGACCAAAGACGAAGTGCGTGTGTTCTGGAGAGCCAACTCTGACTTCTTCTCCAAAGTGTTTCCCGACCTGTTTGGTGATATACCAAGCACCTCAACCATCACCAGAGCTCAGAGAATCATTGAGAACTCAGTGATGGGCGATGTCATAAAGGACATTATGAGCAGACACTACAATTTAGTTCGTGTATGCCGAAAAATATATGCCACTGAGGTACTGTCAATGCGTGATGTGCTCGCCTGCGACGGACAGGCCATGCGCGCTACAGACAGGCTTCAGCCTGACGGCAGCCGCTCAGGCGGAAAGCAGATAACATCCATTGTCAGCTATGAGACCGGCATGACGCTCGGTCAGGCTATCCATAACAAGAAGAACCAGGAAAAGCAGGACATACTCGAACTTCCGAAGGACATGGACATCTCCAACACCATCCTGACATGGGATGCCATCAACACCTATCCGAAGCTGGTTGAGTTCGTCATCTCAAAGCACGCTGATGTATTTGCCAGCATCAAGAGCAACCAGGGACTCACATTTGAGGACATCAAAACTGCATACGCAGCCTACCAAAACGGCGCACGCCTTTACACGAAGGATGGCCATAACTCCACAGCGACCGGCACAGTATTGTCAGGAGGCTATTTCTATAACAGGAGAATAGTCACGCTCCGCGCCGAGGACTGCATGAGTAAGAACGTGTTCCAAAAGTGGCCTCATATCAGGACTGTAGCCATTATTGAAACTGACAGAACAAATATGGTTACAAACGAGGTGACACACAGCATAAGGTATTACATCACCACTCTGGAGATGGACCTGGATAAAAATCCTGACTTTGCCAGAGACCTGCTCGATATATCGCTGAAAAGATGGTGCGTTGAAGTCAATCACTGGCACATTGATCGCTTCTTCGGCCAGGACCAGGCTGCCTATGAGAATGACGATGCAGCTTTCTGCAGCACCATAGTAAGCAAGCTCACGATGTCGATGTTCAACTTCGCCAAGCGTTCCTATTCCGCAGAGGAGCGGCGCTATAAAGGTGCCTGCACCACACCAATCCTGCAGCGTGCCTGTGAAGACATCAGGTTCAGCGCACTGCTGCTGGAATCATTTTTCGCAGATGATGCGAAGCGTCTTACCCAGGACTGGCTGTCCATAGACCTGAAATTCATGAAAAACGACGAGGAGGATCGTGGATACTGGCCGGATCCGGAAACCTACGATCACGAGCCATGGCCGCTTCAGCAGTTTATCGAGCAGCATAAGAAGCGAAAAGAGCGAAAAACAGCAGCCTAGATTCCAGCCCAAACTATATGACTTCAGTTTTTTATCCGGTATTTAGACCGGAGGGGGAGCCTGTATCTTCAAAATGCTGAAAATCGTGTTGTAACGGCCAAATTTCTAGTCAGAACCTTAAAAAGGTGCAAAAATTGTCCAAAGCTGAGTCGAAAAGTAACGAATTTATGATTTGCTACCTAGATCACAAAATGCAAACTGTGAGCTACCTCACAAAATGATCCCGCTCTAGTTGTAGCGGCCATCACTTGTCCGGAGCTTCAGATTCTGCTCAAAAGTGTCATCGCTTACAGTGAATCCTTTCTCGACAAGCATTATTTTGAGAATCTGGAATGAAGGACTTGCTATGCGGCCTGGCATCTCTGTGATATCGGCTCCGAATGACAGATATTTCATCTGCAGGCGGTTGATCTGCTCCTCAGTCATTGCACGGCATGTGCTTCCTACGCGCATGTAGCATC
>JBGULF010000011.1:0-103714 GCA_045115935.1 Anaerovoracaceae bacterium | reverse complement strand
ACATATGGCATATAAAGACTTTGTTAATGACAGGAAAAAAGGAATACTGAAGGATGTTCTGCTTTTCTACGGAGCGGAAGATTTTCTGATGAACTGGGCGGTCGATACCATCGTGGATGATTACGTGGATGAGACTGCCAGGGACATAGATCTGATACATCTTGAAGGGGAGCAGGTCACAGCTGCCGACATCATGGCTCAGGCAAGGGCATATTCGATGTTCTCCGAAAGGAGAGTGGTTGTGGTGCGCAATTATCTGCCGCTGTTCAGAAAGGCTGCTGATGCCGGTGCTGATGAACTTCTGAGCTTTGCTTCACAGCCGCAGGATTCTTCGGTGATTATATTTTTATTAGAGAGCAGATATTCATCCGACCTCACGTCATACGGAAAAAAGCTTGCAAAGGCATGCGGATCTTATGAATTTGCACGTCTTGAGCGTGCTGACCTCAAGTCTTTTATTACAAAACGCGTACACCAGGCGGGCAAGATGATTGCAAGGCGCGAGCTGGATCACATGATTGATGTCACCGGCTACTACAATAAAGGCAGCCTGTACGATCTTGCGCAGCTCGAGAAAGACATCGATAAGATCGTCAGGGCCTGCAGCGGAGATGCTGTCAGTGCTCAGCTCATCGAAGAAATACTGATTGGAGACAGCGACAGGTTCGTGTTCGGACTTGTAGATGCCCTGGTTTCCGGAGACAGGGGCAAAGCGCTTTCTATAGCGGAAGCCATCATAAGGGACGAAGACGGTTCCATGGCAGTGCTTGCTCTGCTTACAAAGCAATTTGAGATCATGTACGATGCGCTTGAACTCAACGAAAAGGGATACAGCATATCTCAGATGGCAAAAAAGACGGGTGTGAACGAATTCAGATTCAAGCGCGCTTTTAATGCAGCTGGCAGGTACAGCAAAAGGCGGATAGGAAAGATCCTTAGGGAACTGTACAACACAGACAGAGACATAAAAAGCGGCAACATCGATAAGGATGTTGCCCTGGAACTGATAGCGATATCGGCCTGCCCGTAAAGGCAGGCCTTTTTAATGCTGATATTCAGTGCTTTGTGGAAGCGATAAGTTCGCGCGCGGCTTCTAGAGCATTCTCGCTCTCTGAGGATCCGCTGAACATTGCCGCTATCATGCGAACCTTTGAATCACCGTCAAGATGATCGATATTTGTATAGGATTTTTCGTTATCGACCGACTTGCTTATCAGATAATTATCATCACCGTAAGCGGCTATCTGCGGCAGGTGGGTCACTGAAATGATCTGTCTGTGATCTGCAATACCGGAAAGCTTTCTGCCGACTACAAGAGCTGTGTGTCCGCTTATACCGGTATCGATCTCGTCAAAGATCATGGTCTCAACGCGGTCAGTTTCACCGATTATATGCTTGAATGCCAGCATGATCCTTGATATCTCGCCGCCGGATGCTATCTTCGTGAGCGGCATGAGAGGGTCGCCCGGATTAGTTGAAATCAGGAATTCCACTTTGTCAAATCCCAGAGGACCGATCTCGTCAAGCCTGCCTATATCGATTTTGAACTCGGTGTTTGCGAATTCAAGATCGATGAGTTCTTTAATGATAGCCGACTCCAGTCTGCCTGCAATTATATGTCTCAGCTCACTGACGTGCTCAGCCTGAACTTCAAGAGCGGCATATTTTTTGTGTGCCGCTTCTGCCAGCCGTTTCTTTTCGCTGTCGAAGTTCTGCATCATCTCGAGCCTGCTTCTGAGTTCATCCCTGAACTCAAGGATCTCCTCAACTGACTTGCGGTATTTGCGTTTCGCGTCTTCTATGACAGCAAGACGTCCCGACACCTCATCCATGTCCTGCTCAGAGAAGTTGAGGGAGGAGAGGAGATCGCGCAGACCGGATGATATATCCTCGAGCGAGTAGTACGCGTCATATGCCTGAGAAGCCATAGAGGATATCTGCTCACTGAAACTTCCTATTTCACTCAGCTCGGAAGCAACTCTGCCGAGATCGTCAAGCAGGGAAGGTCCGCCTTCATATCCGGTGCCCTGGAGAAGGTCATACGAGGAGCGGACGCTCTGGAATATCCTGGAGCTGTTCTTCATCATAGCGAGACGGTCCTGCAGTTCTTCATCTTCACCTGCATAGAGCCCGAGATCCTGAATGAATTTGTATTCGAACTTATAGTAATCCTGCTGCCTGGCGGCGTTAGCCTCAGCCTTCAGCAGATCTTCGTATTCTTTCTGAGCTGCCTTGTATTCGTCGTAGCAGGAGCGGAGCTTTTCAAGCTCAGGTGAAAGCACCTCGCTATGGAAGCTGTCTGTGATGCGCATGTGATTCTCGGGATCAAGTATCTGCTGGTTGTCGTACTGTCCGTGTATGTCGATCCAGTCGCTGCAGAAATTTCTTATCTGACCGAGCGTTACCATCTCGCCGTTGAGCTTTGACACAGACTTGCCGCCTGCAAGTATCTCGCGCGAAATGATAACATCCTCGCCGTCTTTCGTACCGGCTATCTGTATCAGGGCTTTTCCCGCACCGGTACGGACCATGGTCGTATCGGCTCTGTCACCCAGAACAGTACTCACGGCAGTGATAAGCACGGATTTTCCGGCACCGGTCTCACCGGTTATCACATTAAGACCCGCACCGAGGTCAAAGGACAGGTGCTCTATGGTTGCAAAATTGTTTATCTCAATACGATCTATCATTGCTTATTATTCGTTGGAATTGAGAACCTTGTCGAACTGTGCTGTGATATACGGAACGTTATCTTCATGATCTACGATCACGAGCATGGTGTTGTCACCGCATACGGAGCCAACCATATGCTCAAGGCTGAGAGTGTCGATGGCCTCACCGGCTGCACCGGCGCATCCCGGAAGAGTCTTGACTACGATCAGATTCTGAGCGCAGGCATATGAAATGATGGTCTCTCTGAAAATCTTGATAAAGCGGTCTGAAATAGGGCGGTTCTCATAGTTGCCGGAAGTGTATCTGTACTTTCCGTCCTTGCCCTGTCCTTTAACAAGCTGAAGCTCGCGTATATCTCTGGAGACCGTTGCCTGTGTTACACTGTAGCCGGCTTCCCTGAGAAGGTTGAGAAGCTGATCCTGAGTCTCCACTTCATGCGTTTTTATGATCTCCAGTATTTTGTTCTGTCTTGATAATCTCATGTCTGCCTCCAATCAACGGCGCACGTATTCCCGGTTATTATAGCATAAAAATACGCGATGATGCATAAATATATAAAAAAGTGGTGAAAATGCTGTATTTCGGTCTGTATATGACGAAATCCATTCAAATAAGGTTTTGAAGCAAACGGAACAGGAAGGAGAGGCATTCAGGCAAAAAAAGAACAAAAAACGAACATAGACAATATGGCTCAATAATGGTAAAATCCAATGCATGAGGATACTTGGAATCGATCCCGGTTACGCCATAATGGGGTACGGGATAGTAGACTATAAGGGAAGCAAATTTACGCCTGTCGCTTACGGATCTATCACTACCGAAGCACATACTCCTAATGAAGAAAGGCTGATGATACTGTACGATGAGCTCAGCAAGATCATAGAAGAGTATAAGCCTGATGAAGCGTCCGTAGAAGAACTGTTCTACAACACCAACGCAACAACGGCTATCATGGTAGGAGAAGCAAGGGGCATGGCTCTTCTTGCGTGCGCAAAAGCCGGAATAAAGTTCTCAGAATACACACCGCTTCAGATAAAGTCATCTCTGACGGGTTACGGCAGAGCGGATAAAAAGCAGGTGCAGACAATGGTCAAAATGATCCTCAATCTCAGCGAGGTCCCAAAACCGGACGATACTGCCGATGCTCTTGCTGCTGCTATCTGTCATGCACATCATGCGGGCGGAAGACTGGCCGCACTTCAGAGGCGCTGAGTCATTTATAAAAGCTGAATAAAGGGAAACAGACAAATGATCAGATTTCTTAGAGGTCAATATTTATATTACGAATCCGGCGCCATGATAATCGAGACTGCCGGAGGCATAGGCTTCAGGGTCAATGTATCCGACACCAGCAGCCTCCTTACAGCACGCGAAGGCGATGAGATCTGCCTCTATACATATATGCAGGTCAAAGAAGACGGCATGGCACTCTTCGGATTCGCGGACGCTGACGCACTTGCTCTTTTTGAGCAGCTCATAACCGTAAAGGGCGTAGGACCTAAGGCAGGTCTTGCTATAATGTCGCTCGGCACGCCTAACCAGATCAAAGCGGTCATCTCCTCCGGCGATGCTGCTTCCATCTCAATGGCACAGGGCGTAGGCAAAAAGACTGCTGAAAGAGTCATTCTCGAGCTGAAAGACAAGGTGTCGGCACTGCCGTTCGATGGAGCGGATATAAGCGGAGGTATAGCTCCTGCTGCTGCACCGGGAAGCGGAGAGAGAGGAGAGGCTGTTATAGCGCTCACGACACTCGGATACAGCAAGAAAGAAGCTGAGTCAGCAGTTGCATCAGTACCTGATGAAGACCTCAGCGCAGAAGAATACGTAAAGAAATCACTTAAGTTCCTGCTGTAAGGCATAAGGATGATATGGATAACAGAGTAACACAGACAAAAGCAACACCCGGCGAGCTGGCAGGAGAGATGACTCTCAGGCCTCAGTATCTGAGTGAATACTGCGGACAGACAGGCGCAAAGGACAATCTGTCGATATACATCGAGGCCGCCAAAATGAGAGGCGAGCCGCTCGATCACGTGCTCTTTTACGGTCCTCCGGGACTCGGCAAAACCACGCTTGCGGGCATAATTGCAAATGAGATGGGAGTCGATATAAAGATCACATCCGGACCGGCAATCGGAAGAGCGGGAGACCTTGCGGCCATACTCACGAATCTGAACGACAACGATGTTCTTTTCATTGATGAGATCCACAGACTCAACCGTTCGGTAGAAGAAGTACTGTATTCCGCGATGGAGGACTATGTGCTGGATATCATTATCGGCAAAGGTCCTGCGGCAAGGTCGCTCAGAATAGACATCGCGAAGTTCACTCTTATCGGGGCGACTACACGTGCGGGCAGCCTGTCCGGACCGCTCAGGGACAGGTTCGGCATCGTGGAGAAGTTTGAGTTCTATACTCCTGCTGAGATAAAGGAGATACTGAGAAGAACGGCAAACGTGCTTGATGCTTCCATCGACGAAGCTTCACTCGATGAGATAGCCAGACGCTCGAGAGGAACTCCTCGTATTGGAAACAGACTTATAAAGCGTGTCAGGGACTTCTCATCTGTAATTTCAGACGGAAACATCGATATCAATATCACCATGAAGGCGCTTGACGCCCTTGGTGTCGATGAGCTCGGACTTGAGAAACTCGACAGGGATATACTTACAACGATAATTAAAGGGTTCAACGGCGGTCCTGTAGGTATCGAGACCATCGCTTCCGCAATAGGTGAAGAGAGGGTCACCATCGAAGATGCCAACGAACCTTATCTTATACAGGCAGGCCTGATCTACAGAACGCAGAAGGGCAGAGTAGCATCACGCGCTGCATATGAACACATGGGGTTGCTGGGGCTTTACAGGGAGCCTGAAACAGAGCAGCTCCGGATGGATATTGAATAATGAGACTTGACGATTTTGATTATTACCTTCCTGAGGAACTGATAGCACAGTCTCCGCTCGAACAGAGAGACGGCTGCAGGCTTATGGTCCTCGACAGACGTGAAAAGACGGTTGAACACCGTCATTTTTACGATATATTAGATTATGTAAACCCGGGTGACTGCCTTGTGCTTAACGATTCAAGAGTCATTCCTGCCAGGATGTACGGCCTGAAACAGGGAACGGGAGCCCATATCGAGCTTCTTCTGATCAAACGCATAGAGGGAGACAGATGGGAATGCATGGTAAAGCCGGGAAAGAGACTCCACGAAGGCGACACCGTGATACTTGCGGGCAAGACGGATACGGTTCCTGCCGGAAGTGAAGCTCCTGCTGAAGGATATACACTTGTCAACGGCATAGAGAAGCCGTTCCTTGCGCATATACTCGGCCTGCATGATAAAGATAACGGAACAAGACTTGTAGAATTTGAGTATGACGGCATATTCATGGAAAGACTGGAGGAGATCGGTTCGATGCCTCTTCCTCCGTATATAACCAGAGCTGCAACGGATGATGACAAGGAAATGTATCAGACTGTCTACAGCAGGATCGACGGATCCGTTGCCGCACCGACTGCAGGTCTCCATTTTACAAAGGAGCTGCTTGCCAAAGCTGCAGAAAAAGGCGTCCGCATCGCATATGTGACTCTTCATGTAGGGATCGGTACGTTCAGACCTGTAAAGGTAGACAACATCGAGGACCATAAGATGCACTTCGAAGAGTGCTCCATCGATGAGGAAAATGCAGCGATAATCAACGATACTATAGAAAAAGGCGGACGTATCATATCCGTAGGTACAACATCAACAAGAACGCTCGAGAGCATGGCCGGGATGCCATTCCAGCCGTTTTCGGGAAAGGGGTCCTGCGGAAAGCTCTTCAGAGTAAAGGCTGGAGAGACATCGACCGGTATCTTCATCTATCCGGGATATGAGTTCAAGATAGTGGATGCTCTCATCACTAACTTCCACCTGCCGAAATCAACACTTCTTATGCTTATATCTGCCCTTTATGACAGGGAAGAGATACTGAAAGCATATGATATTGCCGTAAAGGAAAGATACAGATTCTTCAGCTACGGTGACGCTATGCTGATCAAATAGAGGAGAACATAATGGGCAATTCCGCACTTATCTTCGAATTACTTCATAAGGATGCAAGAACCAAAGCCAGGAGAGGCCGCATCACCACTCCTCACGGCGTTATCGAGACTCCTGTTTTCATGCCTGTAGGCACACAGGCCACAGTAAAGGCGATGAAGCCGGAGGATGTTGAGCGTACAGGCGCTCAGATTATACTCGGCAATACCTATCATCTTTATCTCAGACCCGGCAGCGACATAATCAGGGAAGCCGGCGGACTTCATAAGTTCATGAACTGGGATAAGCCGATACTTACTGACAGCGGCGGATATCAGGTGTTCAGCCTCGGCCACATGCGTAAGATCACTGAGGAGGGTGTCAAATTCCAGTCATACATAGACGGAAGCAGACACATGCTGACGCCTGAGAAGTCCATAGAGATACAGACAGATCTGGGATCGGACATCATGATGGCATTCGATGAATGCGCTCCTCCTGATGCTGACTATGCGTATATCGAAAGGTCGCAGGCAATGACGACCCGCTGGCTTGAGAGATGTATAAACGCTCATAAAAATACAGAAAAACAGGCTCTGTTCGGCATAATGCAGGGCGGGTTCTTCAAAGATCTCAGAGAAAAGAGCGCTGCGGCAATAGTCGATTTTGACCTTCCGGGTTATGCGATCGGCGGTATTTCAGTAGGCGAGACAAAAGAGGAGTACATCGGCGTGCTAGAATATGCTCCGGATCTGCTTCCTGAGAACAAGCCTCGCTATGTTATGGGTATAGGAACACCTGACTATATTTTCGAAGCCGTGGAGCACGGTGTTGATATGTTTGACTGTGTAGAGCCTACAAGGATAGCACGTCACGGCATGGCCATGACGAGTCAGGGACGCATCAGCATCAAGAATGCGAAATTCGCCAGAGATTTCGGTCCGCTCGATCCTGAATGTGACTGCTACACATGCAGGAATTACAGCAGAGCCTATCTGAGGCATCTGTTCAGAGAAGGAGAGAATCTTTCGCACATGCTGCTCTCAGAGCACAATCTCAGATTCCTTTCGCATATGTGTGAAAACATAAGAGACTCGATTGAAAACGACAGATTTTCGGACTACAAGAAAGAATTTTACTCAAAGTATTACAAAGAGGAGCTCTGATCGTGTTAGCCATTAAGGTCAAAAAAGAATACCTGGATAAGGATGTGTGTCTGAAAGAAGCGCGACAGATACTTTCAGATGGCAAAATCAAAAATATGAGTGTTCTGCAGCTGGCGCATGAGATATATTTTCATGCGCTTGTTTTTTATTTTTGTGAAAGGACAGGCTTGCTGGGTATGTTAAAAAAGCGTGCTAACCCTATAGATCTGAATGATGGCGGAGACTTATTTTTAAAAAGGATCTTTTACACAGCTGCATGGACACTGACAAAGAGGAAGAGATAAATCATGGACTCAAAAGATACAAAAATTATGTATACCGATAAGCTTTGCCCGGCCGCCGAACATTGCGGCGGCTGTATTTATCAGGGCGTGGATTATGCTGAACAGTACAGGCAGAAAGACAAGGCTGTAAGACGTCTGCTCGACAAGCATGACATCGATGAGTCCGTCTATCTCGGGATGGAGCATGCGATCTGTACCGGCGGCTACAGAAACAAGATGGAGTATACTTTCGGTGACCTTGAGAAGGGCGGAGAGCTCGAGCTCGGCATGCATTACAAAGGCCGCTGGATGTCAATTATAACGACAGATGAGTGCCAGCTGGTCCCTGATCCCTTCAACGTGGTTCTTCGCTCAACTCTCGAATTCTGCCGTTCCAAAGGGTACAGGCCGTATCACCGCAAGACCCACGAGGGACTTCTTCGAAATCTTGTAGTGAGATGCGGAGTAAGGACCGGGGAGCTGCTGGTAAATATAGTTACAGCCAGTGACGGTGAAGCAAACGGAGCCAATGCTTTCTTTGACGAAGAAGGATTCCGCGACATGCTGCTGGGAGTTGATACCGGAGACATGAAAATCGTAGGCATCATGAGGACTCTGAATGACAGCCTTGCCGATGCTGTTATTGATGAAGGTCATAAGGTGCTCTGGGGCCGTGATTACTATAACGAGGAGATACTCGGACTGAAGTTCAGAGTCAAGGCATTCGCATTCTTCCAGACCAACATAGATGCAGTTGAAAGACTCTATTCCGATGTTCTTGAAGTAGTTCCTGATGTGAGCGGAAAGACTGTTTACGATCTTTACTGCGGCACAGGGACGATATCCCAGCTGATGGCTTCAAAGGCAAAAGATGTGTATGGGATCGATATAGTAGAAGATTCGATAGAAGCGGCACGCTCCAACACAGAGCTGAACAGCATTACAAACTGCCATTATATTTGCGGAGATGTAAAGGAAAAGCTGGATGAGATCCCGGAAAAGCCAGATGCGATAGTTGTAGATCCTCCTCGAGTAGGAATACACGACAAGGCGGTTGCGATGCTGTGCAGATACGGAATTGACGAGATTGTATATGTCAGCTGCAACCCAAAGACACTCTGCATCAATCTTGACAGTTTCCGTGCAAACGGATATGAGATCCGGTCCATCAAAGCATATGACAACTTCCCTATGACCAAACATGTGGAGTGCATAGTTCTTCTGTCAAGAGTGAAGTATGATACTATATAAACCAGATAAACGTAATTCTACGCATTAAGCAAGCGATTAAAGGAGAGGACATTTAATATGTAATTCGGGGTTTTGAGGGATATAAAAAATGGAGAGTACCGTGTGATAGCGACACCCGCGGAAGTGCGTGCACTTAAGCTCGCAGGATGCGACGTGCTTGTAAGCAGCGGAGCAGACGTTCTTTCGGGATTCTATGATGATGACTATGAGGCGTCCGGTGCGCGCATCGTTCAGGATAACGAGACGGTCTGGGCAGAGTGTGATTTTGTTGCAAAGGTCAAGGAAATCGAGCCATCTGAATACGATCTTTTAAGAGAAGGACAGATCATTTTTACCTGCATTCATCCGGCCGCTCATCCGGAAGAAGTTGATGTCCTCCTGAATAAGAAAGTGATCGCATTCACGGCTGAGGATTCACACCGCTATGGTTCTCCGAACTGCGAAGCGGCGGGAAAAGCCGGAGCTTTCATGGGTCTGTGGTCCATGATGAGTTTCAATGGAGGATGCGGCAAGTTTGCATCGGGACTTACCGGCTCACCGGGTGTTAATGCGATCGTCTGCGGATGCGGGATCGTAGGAAAAGCAGCCGTTGAAGTACTCGTGAACATGGGATGCCAGGTTACCGTTGTTGATATCAATACCGGTATTCTCAGAGATATAGCCAGCCATTATCACGGCAAGATCAACACGCTGTATTCCAATCGCGGAAATCTGGAAACAATACTTCCTGCAACAGATCTGGTGATCAATTCTGTAAGATGGCCGAAAGATGCTACGGATTATATGATCACAAGGGAAATGGTGTCGTCCATGAGAAGGGGATCCGTAATCGTCGATATCAGCAACGATTATGGCTGCATCGAGACTTTCCATGAGACCACTCATGAAGATCCGATTTATATAGAAGAGGGAGTCGTACATTACTGTGTAAACAACATACCGGGAGCCATTGCAGGAGCGACTTCAGTATCTTATGCTGCATCAGTGCTGCCTCATTTCCTGAGTATTATAAAAAACGGCGTAGCAGAAGCCTGTGTAAAAGACGGATTCCTGCGCAGGAGCCTTACGGCATACAAGGGATATCTTACACACGAAGAAACCAGCGGAATCTAGAACCGTCCATGGATCCAGCCGGAAAAAATCCTGAAAATCGAGGACAGAGAACTGGATCCTGCTCCAAAGACTACTGTTACCAGATCGAAGAATTATTATCCGGATTTTTAGGATATATGTTTCCTCATCTTGCTTCATCATGATAAAATCACTAACAGGCAGATGCGATTTCAGCCGTAAAGTTTGTGACAGTTTATCTGCCGCATATCTTTGCGGCTTTTTTCGTATATCGATGTGGAGGGAGGATATGAGATGAGAGGTAAGAAACGATTATTATCGATACTCGTGGCAGTGCTGATGGTTTTTGCCATGATGCCGGTGACGGCAGCTCCGGTATTTGCAGACGAGGAGAATGTTACATTTATTGTCGGAGTATATGATCTTACTAATTCCAGGAGCGGAGAGGGCGGAACCTACACATTCGGTGATGAGGATATGACGCATACTCTCGACTGGCATACTGTTCCTGCCGGAACTGAAGTCACATTAGTTGCTGTACCGGCTGAGGGATACAGGTTCGAAGGATGGACTTACGGAAATGTATCAGGTGAAGGCGATGAGATGACAATTAAGCCGGATATAGGTGATATATATTTATGCAACGAACCTGTATATAATATCCGGGCTGCATCAGGTTACGGATACTGTGCTGTATTCAAGGAAACCAGTGATACACCGCCTACTATAGATATTTCATCTCTGCAGATCCTGCCTCCGGAGGAAAGACAGAGTGACAGGATAGTGACTGAAGGTGACGAAATCAATATCTCTGTTAGGATAACAGATAATGACAAAGTTAAGAAGGCAAGGGCAATGTTTGTCTTCTCTGATTATGAAAACCAAATCATTGGTCAGCCGGTTCTTCTGTACAGACAAGACAATGATATATGGGCCGGAGTTCTCAAAATAAATAACAATACTATATATACTTTTTTGGGGGTGTGGAACCTGGGCTATATAGAAACGGAAGATTATAACAATAATATTTCCTGTTATTGGAACAGCGCAAGCTACTACGGACAGGACTTCAGCCCTTATTCTGATTTGTCTGAATACGATTTCTCAGTAAACGAAAGTTACAAGGTAACTTTCAATTCGCGCGGCGGCAGCGAAGTTCCTGAGCAGACCGTTATCTCTGGTAAAAAGGCAAAAAAACCTGAAGATCCGACAAAGGAAGGCAGATACTTCAATGGGTGGTATAAGGATGAAGGACTGACAGAAAGCTATTGGTTCTCAAACCCTGTCACAGATAATATCACTCTGTATGCAAGCTGGGTAATCTATGCCGGTATCGGTGTATATAACGAGTCCAATCCGGATAATTATCGTTGCGGAACGGTCGATATCACATCCGAATCTACGGAATACAATCATTCGGATGTTACGACAATGAACTATACTCTGCCTGAGGATGAGTCTGTCACATTTACAGCAAAACCTGCTGAAGGATTTACATTCAAAGGCTGGTATGAAGGTGTTTACGGAGACAGTCACTTTATTGAAACACCATCTGATACTCTGATATCAGCTCAGAATCCATATACACCTGCATCGCCGGATGAGGCAAAAGCCCTTTGTGCAGTGTTCGAATGCACGGAGCATGACTGGCAGCTCGTCAACCATAAAGCAACATTTACTGAACACGGATATCAGGTGACTGAATGCAGTGTCTGCGGTGCAAGAGACGGAGATCTGGCAATCGGAGCTATGCCTGTTGATACAGTAAAACTGGCAAAAACCTCCTATGTTTACACAGGAAAGGCAATTAAGCCTGCGGTCACACTTGCAAGCAGCGACGGACCTCTGAGCAGTGAATACTACACCGTCAGGTATTCCAACAACACAAAAGCCGGTACAGCAACTGTAACCGTCACGCTTAAAGGTGACTATTATGAAGGCACAAAAGATCTTACATTCAAGATCACAAAAGCCCCGAATCCGCTGACTGTGAAACCAAAAACAGCAACAGTATATTACAGCAAGCTGAAGAAAAGCAGTCAGACGCTTGCAGCCTCAAAGTATATCAATTTCACGAAAAAACTGAATGACAAGAAGACCTATACCATTTCATCAGTAAAGAAAGGCACCAAGTCTTACAGGAAATCCTTCACTATAAACAAGTCGACAGGAAAGCTGACGGTAAAGAAAGGCCTTAAGAAGGGTACTTACAAGGTGAAAGTCAAAGTAAAGGCATTAGGCAGCAGCAATTATAAAGCATCGACAGAGAAGACTGTGACGTCCAAAGTTATAGTCAAATAGGGGATAGAATAAAAGGAAGGAGATTAGTCATGTTAAAGAAAATCAGCATTCTTCTTATTTCTGTTACTATGATTCTATTTGTTTCCGCTTGCGGTGCATCTGAACAGACTTCGGAAAGTAAAAACGAAGAGGCGGTGACCGGCGGATGGGAAATGCACGATAATGAAGCAAGTGTTTTACCGGAGGATGTCCAGACGGCATTTGATAATGCCACTGAAACATTCACAGGAAGCGAATTAAAACCGGTTGTCTATGTCGCGAGTCAGGCCGTAGCCGGGAAAAATTACATGATCCTGTGCGAAGCGACAACAACGACGGAAACTCCATCCGCATCTTATCAGATGGTGATTGTATATGCTGATACTGACGGTAATGCAGAGATCACACAGATAAAAGAGTTTGATCTGACAGCATATACTGAAGGAGAGGGGGCTGAAATCAGCGCGGAGCAGCTTGACGGCGGCTGGAAAGCTGCGGAAGACAGATCTTCTGTCGTGATCCCGCAGGAAGCAAAAGACGCTTTCGATAAGGCAACGGAAAACCTTGACGGTAATGAACTTGAACCGATGGCGCTGCTCGGTACGCAGGTAGTAAACGGAACAAATTATGCTTTCCTCTGTTTCAGCACGCTTCAGACAGAAGAGACGATCAACGGGGTACAGGTCGTTACGGTAAATGCAGACACGGACGGCAATGCCGGGATATCAAATATATGTACAGTAGATCCGGCAGAATTCAATGAGTAGCATAAAGGAGCCGGAAAGGGGAAACCTGCCGGGGGGATTTATGACAGAAGATAGGTGCAATGAAATAAAATGGGCGGTTCTTGGCACGGGAGTCATCGCCAATGAAATGGCGAAAGCTCTTCAGAAATCCGGAAAAAAGCTTTTTGCTGTCGGAAACAGAACGCATTCAAAAGCTGTCGCTTTTGCAGAAAAATACGGCGTGGAGAAAGTATACTCCGATTTCAACGAAATGTTCACGGACCCTGATGTGGATGCTGTCTACATCACTACTCCGCACAATACGCACATCGGATTCATGCGCAGAGCGATCGAAGGCGGAAAACATATTCTTGTAGAGAAATCCATAACTCTGAACAGCAGCGAATTACAGGAAGCAGTAGCTCTTGCCGAAAAAAACAATGTGATCATCGGAGAAGCGATGACCATCTATCATATGCCGATATACCGGAAACTAAAGGAGATAATAGATTCAGGAGAACTCGGAAAAGTGAACCTGATAACCATGAACTTCGGCAGCTTCAAGGAATATGACATGAGCAACCGCTTTTTCAGCCGCGATCTTGCAGGCGGAGCAATGCTGGACATCGGAGTCTATGCTCTGTCGCTGATACGCTGGTTTATGAAGCCGGATCCCGATAAAATGATCACTGATGTACGTCTTGCACCGACAGGTGTAGATGAAAAGGTGACGATGCTTCTGTCAAATGAGGACGGGCAGCTGGCAACAGTCGCATTGTCAATGCATTCGAAACAGCCGAAACGTGCAATGATATCCTGTGAAAAGGCATATATTGAGATCATGGAATATCCGCGGGCATGGGAGGCCCGGATCACCGATGCCGTCAGCGGTGAAGTCCGGACAGTGAGTATCGGAGATAATGCTGACGCTCTGAGATATGAACTCGAGGATTTTGAGGCAGCGGTCAGAAACGAAGATAACAGCCTGCACCTGGACTATACGATAGATGTCATGGAACTTATGACGAAGGCGCGCCGTGAATGGGGGATGACTTATCCTGAAGAAGAATAATTGCTGCTTTATTGAGGAGGAAAACGATGGGTATTTTTGATAAGTTACAGAAACTTGGCGAAATGGTGGAATCTGTAAATGAAATGGCCGGAAGCGTTGGGAAAAGCACGGTCGTCGATTACGGTGAACCTGTATATTCTTTATATACAGCCCTTCAGCTGGGAAATATCAACAGACGGATCGACATTACTGATGCAGAAGGCAATTTAAAATACTATACAAAATCAAGTATTGTTGCCATAAAGGGTAAAACCGACATCCTGGATGCAAAAGGTAATGTGATCGCTCATCTGGAGAAAAAACCTATAAGCCTCCATGAGAAGCACTTCGTTAATATGGCAGACGGAACCAGCTTCACTTTATCCAATGAACTGCTTCATGTAGTAAAAGACATCACAAATATAGAAGGACTGGGATGGCAGATAAGGGGCAATATCATAGGTCTTAGCTTTAATCTGATAGATGAAAAAGAACAGCCGGTTGCTACCGTAGATAAGAAAATGATATCTGTACATGACAAGTATTGTATTGATATATATCAGCCTGAGTATGAGCAGATAGCAGTGGCTATCCTCATACAGCTTGAGAAAATGATAGAAGACCGCAGTGAAAATGAAAGCTCTTCATCGTTTTCTTTCGGTTAATGATTCAGGAGGCGTTCCAATGAAATATTATTTATATAATCCTCTTGCCAACAACGGTATCAGATCGCATATACCTGAAGGTGCACAGCTCATAGATGCTTCAAAGACTGATTATCCTGAATTCTTCGCAGGACTGAAAGAAGATGATGAGGTCGTTCTGATAGGAGGGGACGGCACCATCAACTATTTCATCAATCATATTGATCTTTCAAAACTTAAGAACAATGTTTATCTGTTCGGAAACGGTTCCGGCAACGATTTTCTGAACGACATAAACGAAAAGCCGGGGAAGGAGATACTTCTCAATCCTTATCTGGTGAACCTGCCGACTGCGACCGTAAACGGGAAAAAGTATAAATACATAAATAACATGAGCTTCGGCATTGACGGATACTGCTGCGAAGAGGCTGACAGGATAAAGGCCAAAAAACCTAAAAAGAAAATCAATTATACCGCAATAGCAATCAAAGGACTGCTGTTTGCTTTTAAACCGCGTCATGCCTGGATCGAAGTAGATGGTAAAGAGTACGAATTCGACAATTGCTGGCTGGCTCCTGCCATGAAGGGAAGATACTGCGGCGGCGGGATGATGCTTGCTCCGGACCAGGACAGGCATTCCGACAAGCTTACTGTCATAGTGTACATGAGCAAGTCAAAGCTTAAATCCCTCAAAAACTTCCCGCTTATTTTTGAAGGAAAGCATGTGGAACTGACCGACATGGTAAAGGTCATAACGGGCAACAAAATACATGTGAGGTTTTCCGAGCCATGTGCAGTACAGATAGACGGTGAGACTATTCTAAATGTATGGGAATACTGGGCTGAACTGTAAAAGATATCAACAGGCAAACAAAAACGGCTCTGAGGCGAAATAACGGCGCCTCAGAGCCTGTTTGATTGCATTGTTGAAGCCGGTACTACTTCGATGGATAACGTCCTACGAACTTAAGTGTCTCACATACGCCGTTAAGGTCTGCGAGCATCTTCTGTCCCTCAGGAGATTTGTCATCGCCGTCGCATTCGGTATAGAAGTAGTATCCCCATTCTTCATAGTTAAGAGGTCTTGTATGAAGGAAACGGATATTGAAACCGTTGCTGCTTATGGCATTGATAGCCTTTACGAGTGATCCCTGAACGTTCTTGACTGTGAAGATCATCATGAAGCGCGAGCCTTCTTCACAGGCTGCCTCGTTTTCATTTCTTGCAAGGACAGCATAACGGGCAACCTCATTGTTGGCTTCCCATTTAAATACTTTTACTATGCTGAGATCTCCCTTATAAAACATATCCATTACGTAAGGTACCATTCCGCTTCTGCTGCGCTCGAAAGGAAGCACGCAGGCATCACAGTCTCCGGATACTACTGCTTCATAAGTCTTGTCATAGTTTGCACAGTCAACACGGACAGCATCCGGTGCGATGAAGCCGGCTGCCTTATAATCTTCAGGATCCATGCCTGCGCAATAAGCAATACGATCTACTTTCAGTAAATTAGTTCCCACGATAATCACTCCTTACTTTTGATTCAGTTTGTCATTACAGATTCCAATATATTCTTATATTTTAATTAATGCAAGTCATTATTGATTTTGATACAGAATATAACAAATGGGCAGGGGAGATCAGTCAACGATGCGGGTCTCTTTGACTTCATGCTCTGAGTTATATTCAGGATTTCTTTTCAGGATCTTTTTCTTTATCGATTTAAGACCGCGTTCTACGAAAAATACGGAAATGGTTCCGACGATCGCTGCTTCATAAAAGCCCGTACCGATGGCAAGTCCGATGCATGCCGATGCCCATAGGCCGGCAGCTGTTGTGAGACCCTTGATGTGTCCCCGGTTCACCATTATTGTACCTGCTCCGAGAAAACCGATGCCGGATACGACCTGAGATCCTATGCGGGAAACATCTCCGCTGTAATGTGACACGGCAAAAATACCTGTACTCATTGCGATCATGGCACCTAAGCATACGAGTATGTGAGTTCTCAGACCTGCAGCTGAACCATGTGCATCACGCTCATAGCCGATCACTCCTGCACATAAGAGAGCCGTAAAGGTACGAATGACCATGGAAAGCAGGGTAGGCTCGAGCAGCCATGGATATTTGTCTACCAACATGAATGGTACCTCCGTTCTTCCTGAATTTGACGATTATTATACACCTATCTGATGTATAAAGTAAAAGTCCCGGATGAACTCCGGGACTTTTGATTACAGATGGTTATCAGGCGATTAGCCCTGTGTAAGGCTGATTACGCTCTGGATCTGTCCCCAAACGATCAGGATCATGAAGAGAGGTCCAAGCCACTTGATGCAGAAGTTGAAGAAGCCTTTCGACTTGAATGCTGAGCTTGACTCAACCTCGTCATCGATGTAGTGAGGAACTACCCAGCCGATGAGGATAGCCATGATGAGACCTGTTGCAGGCATCAGGATACCTTCAGCTACAGCATCCCAAACATCGAGTACATCCGGAATTCCGAAGAGGTGGAACCACTGCATTGTAGTTCTTTCACCAAGTCCGTCAAGAGCAGTCATCATGTTACCGATGAGTGCCCATGCTGCCATTATCATTGTAACTCCGAATCTGTTAGCTGACTTACCAGCCTTGATGCGGCTGTCGAGGATAGCGGAGATACCGCCCTCCATCATGCCGATCGAGGAGGAGAGGCAAGCGAAGAATACGAGCAGCCAGAACAGGAATGCGAAGATCGCTCCGCCCTTCATGTCGTTGAATACTGTAGGCATGGATACGAAGAGCAGTCCAGGGCCTGCGCCGAAGTCGATGCCGAATGCAGAGCATGCAGGCATGATAGCGAGACCGGCGAGCAGAGCAGCACATGTATCACCAACAGCTACGATTACAGCATCCTTCTCGAGGTTTTCTTTCTTATCCAGATATGAACCATAAGCGATCAGGCATCCGGAAGCAAGTGAGAGGGAGAAGAACATCTGCGAACCTGCGAGCTTCAGAGTTTCGAAGAAGTCTCCGACAGAAGCCATACCTTCGAAGTGAGGCTTGAACAGGAAAGCGATACCTTCACCGGCACCATTGAGTGTGCATGATCTGATTACGATGACAACGAGCATTACGAAGAGTGCAGGCATAGCGACCTTGCAGAACTTCTCAATACCACCGGATACTCCGCCGAGTACGATGATTACTGTGAGTGCAAGGAAGATGAGTACCCATACGACAGATGATGTGTTAACGAGAGTTTCACCAAATGTCTGGCCCGGATCGAACTTGTTGCCTGCAAACATTCCGAGGGACTTGAAGAAGTACTTCATTACGTATCCGCCGAATGTGCAGTAGAAAGCGATCAGGAAGAACGGTACTATTGTCTGAAGAACACCGTTGAAGGTGAATCCAGGGTGGATCTCCTTGTAAGCTTCGATAGCAGCTTTCTGTGATTTACGTCCGATAGCGATCTCGGAGAGGATCAGTGGATATCCTACAACTACGAGAAGGATCATGTACAGGAGAAGGAAAGCGAATCCTCCGCCGAGACCCATCTTGTACGGGAATCCCCAAAGGTTACCAAGACCAACTGCGGAACCGAGTGAGGCCATTAAGAATCCGAAATTGGAATCAAATTTGCCCTTGTTTTGTTCCATAACAATACCTCCTTAAAGAATAGTGAAGCATTTCTGCTTGTATATACATATTGAATTATACTCTTTAATAAAGTGATGTCAATATGAAAACGGCTTCA
Source organism: Anaerovoracaceae bacterium (assembly GCA_045115935.1). Taxonomy (GTDB): domain Bacteria; phylum Bacillota; class Clostridia; order Peptostreptococcales; family Anaerovoracaceae; genus Crickella. The sequence continues at coordinate 84,821 of JBGULF010000011.1, read as the reverse complement.
CAAAATCTTCACAATCTTGGAAATCGTTAAAATTTCAACGTTCTCGGTGGGTAACAATTTGAGTGGCGCAAAACAAGAGGGCGGTAAGCCCGCCCTCCGCATATGTTGTTTTTTAATATCAGCCCCGATACTTGAAATCGCCGTCACGCCAGCCTTTCTCGTATTCATAGTGCCATTTTTCTTTGATCCAGACCTTTTCTTTCCAGGCTTCTTTATCGACGACTGTCTTTTGCTTATATCCGATGATATTGTCGTAATCAGTAACTTCTTTCTGTTCGTAACCGATTATTTCACCGGACTCTTCATCAATGATCGGCTTTTCCTCATCATCAACTAATTTAGTGCCGTAGATAGGTTTGTCCAGGTCATCTTCTTTATGTGTTTCAGCAGGGTGATTTATGTATTCGTAGTGTCCCTTTACATCGATGACCTTCTTTTTATGATTCTCTCTTTCCCTGAGCCATTTCTTGTAAGCAGCCTCACGACGCTTCTTCTGTTCTTCTTTATGGCTCCAGCTTGTAAGACCGGTCTCTGTACCTTTCGTGAAATACTCGCCGCCTATCTGGATTACATTGTCAGGCTGTTTCGGATATGAACCGTTTTTAGCGGTAGGGATCTGATTGATGATCTTGCCCCAGAGTGCAGCAGCCGGTGTTGACATGGATGACATTTCAAGGTTCTCATCCGTTCCGATCCAGATCGATGCAGCATAGGTAGGGGTGAATCCGTCAAACCAGATATCATACTGATCGTTTGTTGTTCCTGTCTTGCCGCCCGGCTCAACATCTGTAACATACATATAATTGTTGTAGCTGACTACAGATTTGAGCACTTCCTGCATGATCCAGGCAACACCTTCATTGAGCGCTTCAGACTGCTCGGATTTTCCCTTAAGGAGAACTTTGCCGTTGCGGTCGAGTACCTTGGTGTAACAGATAGGTGTGTTGACCTTGCCGCCGCCAGGGAAGGACGCATAGGCGAGAGCCATCTCCAGCGGTTCTACGCCCTGAGTCATGGCTCCGAGTCCGAGAGCAGCAGGATTGGCGTCATTCACAGGATCGCTGAGGTCATCCTGTACAGTAGTCAGACCGAATTTTTTCAGCTGTTCTATTGAGAACTCGCTGCCGACCTGAAGAACCAGCTTGACCGCGCAGGTATTGATGGACTTCTGTATAGCCGTTTTGAATGTATTCTTTCCGGAGAAGGAGTTGTTAAAGTTGTTCGGCCAGTATTTACCTTCGATCTTAGTTCTTTCATCTTCGATGGATGAGTGAACTGTTACATAATCTCCCCAGCCTTTGGTGCCCTGTCTGTCCATATGGAAATTGGTGAACTTCCATTTTTCACCGGCTTCAGCAAGCTCATAACTCTTCTGAAGGGCAGCACCGTAAACCGCAAGAGGCTTGATAGAGGAACCAGGCTGGCGAGGATTGAGCGATCTGTTGAGCATTTTCTGGCCACCGAACTGGCGTCCGCCTACCATCGCTTTTACTTCACCGGTTCCGACTCCGACAATTGTCATTGCTGCCTGCGGCTGACGCTGTCTAGGCGAAAGGGTATAGGATTTCGGCGTAAGGATTACATCCTTGCCTTTGACTTCTATCGCACCTTTATAATACTCATCATCAAAGTACGCCTTGTCTATAACTACATTTCCTGATCCGTCAGCTGATTTATAAGCAGCAGGGATATTCAGATATCCTCCTGAAATAGAGTAGAGAATATCGTTTTCATCGTATATATAGTAGCTCTTGAACTCGAGACTGTAATCAGTTTCACCGTTGACGTCAGTCTCATATATATGAAGTTTGTGATCTGCATTGATCGTGATACTGCCGTCATCATGGACAGTAACGTCTCCGTCAGCACCGCTCAGTCTGAAATTGCCGTCGCCGTCAAAGAAGTTTTCATAGTTGTAGAGCGCTATCTTCCCGTCGTTATTGAGCAGATTGCCTTCACCGTCACGCGGAGCAGAAACGTAAGGGAAGTTGCTGCCGTCCTGGAATTCCTTGGCGATGATCTTCATCGCAGTACTGTCAACTGTGGAGTAGATCTGCAGACCTTTTGTATATACCATGCGTTCAGCAGCATCGTAATCCATATCATACTGTTCCATGAGATCGGCGATTATAGTATCAACAAGGTATTCATGGAAGTATGAATAAATACTGCTGTTGGACTTCAGATTAGGATCAATGAATTCATTCAGTGTAAGGTCATATGATTTGTCATATTCGTCCTTGCTGATAAGACCCTGGCTGAGCATGAGGTCAAGAGTAAGCTTACGCCTTTCTCTTGAAATGTCATTCGTAACCACAGTATCCGGTTCGGTTGCGACAACTTCAGAGTCAACAACGTCCTGAGCTTCATTCGCAAGCTTAAGCAGGGCATAAGTGTCTGGAGACTGCGGCAGAGCAGCCAGTGAAGCACATTCAACCAGATCCAGATCCTTAACAGACTTGGAGAAGTATGTGCGTGCAGCTGCGTTTACGCCATAGCAGCCGTGACCGAGATAAATGGTATTAAGATATGCTTCTATTATCTGTTCTTTTGTCAGGAAGTGTTCAAGCCTGCTGGCGTAGTACATCTCGAGCAGTTTTCGCTTTATACTTCGGACACTCTTTATATCAGCCAGATAAACATTTCGGGCAAGCTGCTGTGTTATGGTACTGGTTCCGCTGATGCGGCCGCTTCCCGTGAGTGACGAGAGGACGGCTCCTATCATTCTTGTCCAGTTGAATCCATGATGTTTCCAGAAAGTCTTATCTTCGATCGCAACGAAAGCGTTGATAAGATCTTCAGGCATATCTTCATATTTAACGATCTTACGGTTCTCGGTATAGTAAATGTTATCTATCTGTTTACCCTGATCGTTATATACGATGGAAGCTGTATCTATCTGTGAATATATATCCGTATAATCGTACTTAGGCGCTCCGGAAACAATCACGATCACAGCTATAAGCCCTGCCAGACAGCAAAGAACACCAACGACTGCAAAATCGCGGATAAGTTTAAGGAAACTGAATTTATATTCCTTATTCTTTATTGTTTTGCCATCCTTTACGTAAGTGGCGCCTTTTGAAGGATCATAATCCTTGTTTTCCTTGAGGAAGAGGGCACGTCCAAGTCCGCCTTTCTTCGAGGATTTTTCTTTCTTTACTGGTTTATCGTCTTCTGCAGCTTCGGATTTTTCCTCACCGGCATCTTCGTCAGGAACAGATTCTTCCGCAACTTCTCCGGTTGCAGCAGGCTCTTCAGGGATGTCTTCAGAAGAAACGGGTTCTTCCGGAACTTCTTCTGAAACAGCAGCCGGCTCAACCGAAGTTTCTCCATCAGAAACAGGCTCTTCCGGAACTTCTTCCGGTGAAACAGGCTCAACCGGAGCAGGTTCTTCTATAACCGGCTCAGCTGAAGCAGCGACGGCAGGGGCCATCTCTTTTTTCTTCCTGTTTCTGGATCTTTTGCGTTTCTTTTTCCTGGAAGCCTTGTCTTCTGTCTTAGGCTGTTCAGCATCATTTTCCGCGGATGGGGTATCACTTGCAGCCGTATCGTTAACGATAACGTTGCTCTGGTTAACAGATGTATCCGTAGCGTTGTTTTCGTTTTTCGGCTCGTTAAGATCAGGAAAATCTACGACTTTCCACGAAAAAGTCTGAACAGGGGCAGATCCGGGATCATTCTGTTCATCAAGATATGAATCGATGTCAGCGGACAATTCGTCAGCAGGGTTCTCGAACTTTGACAGAAAGTCGTCTATCTCACGTTCTGTGTCAGTTCTTTTATCTCTGTCTGATCTCATCGTTATCCTCCTATAAATAGCAATAACTCAATTTATTACTATATCATTAATTATAAATTATTTAAATATTGAAGTATTGCCTTTTGCCTTTATGTAACAAAGAATCGTATTCGCTATATCAGAAGCAGAAGAACCCTTTGTGCGGATATGGATAATATCGGCATTGCTGTTTTTGGCCTGCAGATATGAGCAAGGCGTAAAGTAATTATCAGTAATCAGTTGAATTACGGATTCAGCTACAGAACTGTCGTTTACTTTTTCATATGTGGCCTTGAAAGTGCGCGAAAGCTTATCTTTGTTATTTACGAACGCTTTGACATGTTCTGTCTGATCATAACTGCATTTATAGAGTTCAGCCGCAGCTTTGTTGTCGTTCAGTATTCTTTCCGTAAACGAATCATCTGCACCCTGTACGATGACCGGGATCTTTATGCTGTCGTCACTCGCTTTTATATCGATTAGACAGTTTATACCAAATGTATCTCCGACGTCTTTCCCCTCAGGAATGGCATCATTTTCAGAATATCTGTATGCTCCGCTGCGAATGGTGTAGAGAATACCGGTGAGCCTGTCAGTCGTTTTTGCGGTATAGACAGTCTTGGGCATGTCGTCTTCATTTTCGATCACTTCATAAGTGAAAACGATGTCTTCATAATCAGAGGCATAAGCTTTTTCCCATGCCTTTATGCGTTTATCTATGTATCCGGTAAATGAGGAAAGATTATATGAATTGAGAGTTACAGTAGCTTCAATGGAAACAGGGTACATATTACCGTTGCTTCCTACCTCAACATCAGCGATCCTGCAGTCCACTGATTTGCTCTTGAGACGGGAAAGAAGGCTGCTGAAAGCAGATATAGGATCGGGCTGCTTATTGATGCCGGGTCCGATCACGTTTGATCTTATTCCGCTGATGCTGATCTTAACTGCAGTATCGCAAGGATTCTTCTCACGCTTTGCAGGTATGGTAACTTCGGCTTTTCTTTGCTGGAATGATCCGGTCGAAAGGTATGTAGATGACCCCTGGTCGAGGTAGATGACCTTGGTCTTTGAACTTATGTATTTTTCGTTTAATCCTTTATAGCCTTTGCCGTTGTTTTTTTCATCATTGAAGAACACTACCGTGCGGCGCCCCGATTCCACGTCCGAGACAGCTATCGATGCAGCAGAAGCAAGAACCTGTGCATCATCGGCAGCTGTTTCATAATTCATGCTCACAGCTATAAGGGTAGGGGTCACATTCTTTTTCCGCTTAATGGCCGGCTTGTTGAAAATAATATTGCCATATTTATCCTCTTTATACTCAAGAGAATTGTCGTCAGCCCATTTTTTTATAAATTCCGCCAGTTCTTTCTGGTCGGTGAAGCCGCCGGCATCCGGTCCTGATACTTCATCAAAAGCTGTTCTGAAAGCCGAATAGGCTTCTTTGTCAAGCAGTTTTGTATTTCGTGATCTGAGGATGGATACTGTAGCGACAACTATAATAACTATTAATATCAGCGCTATTCTGAATTTGTTGTTACTGAAAATTTTGCTCATTTTAATCTCCGCAATACATATTAATTCATTTAATAGTATACTCTTCATAATTGTTGATTTGAAGAAGATATGGAGCATAATATATTCATTGGAAAATGAATAAAAAAAGTGCTTGCAATGAAAAAACTGTTGTGTTACTATAACAAGGCTTGCGATGGCAGGCTAAACTAAGTTACAGCAAGGAGGTGCGGCAAATGTCCAGAAAATGTGAAGTATGCGGCAAGGGTCAGACATCGGGAAATACTGTTTCTCACTCCAACATCCATACAAAAAGAAAATGGAACGCTAATATCCAGACCGTAAGGATCAATGATAACGGCAGAGTAAGAAAGGCATCCGTATGCACAAGCTGCCTCAGATCGGGCAAGGTAAACCGTGCCGTCTGATAAAAGCATATTTTAAGAGATGGTCTTGAGTACCTGGTACTCGAGGCTTTTTTCTTTTTCAAAAAAATGCAATAATATAATACAAACTATAGCAAGAGAAAAGTGATCCATTCAGTAAAATGTCTGTAATCGTAAGAAACAGCTACGGAGCAATAGCGGTCAATAAGGGCGTAATAGTGCGCATGATAATCGAAGACATGCTCAGCATGAGCTCTGTTCTGATGCTTTCGAACAAAAAGGGCAAGCCGATAAAGGAGAAACCTACACCGATCATAGATCCGGACTACTTCGATGCGGTCGAGGTCTCCGAAAAAAAGGATCAGGTAACCGTCAAATTGTACATAGTTGTTAAAAACGGAAAAAACATTTCCAACACTACAGACAAGGTGTTTGAAACTGTCGAGAGTATTTTCGAGATGCTCAGACTCAGGAAACCTGCTGTGATAAACGTAAAGGTAAGGGGAATAGCAGGCAGTATGAACGGCGTGATCGTCAAGAGAAATATTGACATCGTCAGAAACAATAAGTGAAATGATTAAATACGCACTTAGTGATGATATCTCCACATTAAAAGGAATCGGTTCTAAGAAAAAAGAACAATTAGCTGCAGCAGGTATTGAGAGCATCGGAGACCTGCTGTCTTATTATCCCGTAAAATATAAAGACAGACGCAATCTGGTGCGTGCCATGGATGCAGGCACGGAAAAAGACAGTCTTACATGCGGCAGACTCATAAAAGTACAGCTAAGACCTCTTTCCGGCGGACGTTCAATTACGGAATGCACCCTGAAAGACGACAGCTGTGTTTTTTATGCTGCTTTTTTCAACATGCCGTATCTCAGAAAATCTCTTGTTGCGGGAGAAGACTATGTGCTTTTCGGCCGCATGAGGATAAGGAACGGAGCAAGGGTATGGACAAATCCTGAATTCAGCAAAGCAGGAGGAGAACGGGATATTCGCGGGATATTCCCGGTTTACAGACATTCTGCAGGCCTCACTGATATTAATCTGCGAAAATGGATAAGAGATGCCCTGGATAATACCGACCTCGAAACGGACTGGATCGGCAGCGACATCATTGAAAAGCGAAAGCTGTGCGGACAGGGATTCGCGCTTGGAAATATTCATTTCCCGGAGAGCGAGCAGCATTATAAAGCTGCAAGGTACAGACTGATATACGAGAAGCTGCTCATGTATCAGCTCGCTGTCAGAATGAATGCAGCCAGAGCAGAAGATGACGATACCGATTCATCAGTTCCTGCTCAGGACATGGATAAATTCTATGATGGGCTTCCGTTTGAGCTTACTGAAGGACAGTCAAAATGTATTGACGATATAATGACTGATCTCAGCAGCAAAAGACCGATGAACAGGCTCGTACAGGGTGATGTGGGCTGCGGAAAGACAGCTGTAGCTGAAGCTGCGATCTACCGCTGTGCCAGATCAGGTCTGCAGTCAGCAATGATGGCGCCTACAAGTATTCTGGCAAAACAGCATTACGAGAGCATAAGCAGGGACCTGTCGCAGTACGGAATAAAATGCGATCTTCTGGTAAGCGGAATGAAGGCTGCCGAGAGACGCCGTGTAATAGATGATATCGCAAGCGGAAAGACCGATGTTCTTATAGGAACACATGCTTTGATACAGAACGATGTCTCATTCAATGATCTCGCTCTCGTTATCACGGACGAGCAGCACAGGTTCGGTGTGGCGCAGAGAAAAAGCCTGGTCAAAAAAGGACGCGGAGTCAACGTGTGCGTTATGAGTGCTACTCCTATACCTCGTACACTTGCTGCTACTGTGTTCGGAGACATGGATTTCAGCATCATCAGATCAATGCCGAAGAACCGTAAAAAGATCATAACCAGGGCGCTTGACCAAAGTACCAGAGAACGCGCATATATAGAGATGAAGCGTGAACTGGAAATGGGAAACCGGGCATATGTCATAGCTCCAAGCATCGATAACAATGACGAAGACATGCTTTCCGTGCAGAAGCTGTTTGAGGAGATCAGGGAGAGATTCCCGAAATACAGAGCCGCCTTGCTGCACGGACGTCTGACCGGTGACGAAAAAACGTCGATAATGAATGATTTCAAAGAAGGCCGGATACAGATCCTCGTATCGACGATAGTCATAGAAGTAGGTATCGATGTACCTGAAGCGACAGTCATGATCATTGAAAACAGCGAACGCTTCGGTCTTGCGCAGATGCATCAGCTGAGAGGCAGGGTAGGAAGAAGCAGCAGGCAGTCATACTGCTTTGTCATAAATTACAGCAGATCGGAGACTGCAGTTGCGCGTGCAAAGGCGATGGCTGAGATAAGTGACGGCTTTGAAATAAGCGAAGTCGACTATGAGATGCGCGGCCCGGGAGATGTTATGGGCACGATGCAGTCAGGTACAGCTGCCTCCGATGTCTTGATGCTTTCGAGGTATACGGATATACTTGAAGCGGCTATAGAAGATGCAGATGCAGTCATGAAGGAACGCCGGGAAGGTGCATGCCTTACCGACGCCGAATACGCTTACGATATGATGATGCGCGCAGGCGCATCAGATAATTCAAACATAATCTGATAATCATGAAAATAACATCGGGAAAGTATAAATACAGAAATATTGAGGTGCCGAGAGGCATCAGACCAACTACGGAAAAGGTAAGAGAGGCCATTTTCAGCATGATAATGCAGTGGCTTCCGGACGCTGAAGTGCTCGATCTTTTTGCCGGAAGCGGTGCGATGGGCATTGAGGCTCTTTCAAGAGGAGCAGCCAGATGCACTTTTGTAGAGACTAACAGGCTGAACCAGAGAGTGCTTATTTCGAATATATCAAACTGCGGAGCAGGCGGGGAAGCAGCCGTTCTGGGAAGAGATTTTGAGGCTGCTCTTACAGAGATATCGGGAAGAAAAGATAAGCCTGTGTTTGACATCGTTATCCTTGATCCTCCGTATGAAAATACAGATTATTATACCTCCGCTATGATGAAACTGCAGGAGTACGGTCTAATCGATGAAGGCAGCGTGGTGGTGTGTGAGCATTTGTACGATAACAAATTATCCGACACATACGGAAAGCTTTCAAAATTCAAAGAAAAGAAGTACGGATCGATCGGCGTAGACCTGTTTTCAGTTGATAATAGTGAACCGTTTTGTTAATATGATGTATTAAGTGAGGGACTTGCCGATGGAAAGAAAAGCTCTGTATGCGGGCTCATTTGACCCGGTCACTAACGGACATCTCAACATAATAGAGAGAGCCGCCGGAATGTATGATTCACTCACAGTGGCTATTGCAGTCAATCCGCAAAAGACTGGCTTTTTTACTATTGAAGAAAGGGCAGAGATCGCAAGGGAAGTCACGAAGCATATTCCCAATGTACGAATAGAGACTTTCAGAGGCCTTGCAGCAGACTATGTCAATGAGAACGGATTCACTGCTTACATCAGGGGTCTCAGAGGTACTGCGGATTTTGAGAGTGAGCTTTATATGTCTCAGATGAACGCGAAACTGTTCACCTGCGGAACAGAAACGGTCTTCCTTATGACCGATCCGCGCTATTCGTTCATAAGCTCAAGCCTTGTCAGGGAAGTAGCCTCATTCGGAGGCAGCATTGAAGGACTTGTTCCCGAATATGCGGCAGAAATGATCCGGAAAAAACTAAGTAAATAATATGGACCGGCACGGACGGTTCTGAACAGATAAAATGGAGGAATCAAAATGAACGACGACAGCATCAAATTAATGTCTCTTCTTGAGGAACTTGAAGATCTTATCACTTCTTCAAGCAAAATGCCTTTCTCTGAAAAAGGCATCATCGATCTTGATGTAGCTACGAAGATCATCGAGGATATACGCGCAAATCTTCCTCGCGACATCCAGCAGGCCAGATGGCTCGACCAGGAGAGAGACCGCATCATCAGCGATGCCAAGAAGGAATATAACAGAATGATCAACGAGGCCAAGGATCAGGTCGAATACCTTGTAAACAACAACAATATCTACAAGGATGCTCAGAGAAGAGCCGATGCTATCCTCAAGGAAGCCGAGAATCACGCAAATTATATGAAGTACAGATCGTATGAGTACATTGATCAGCTGCTCTACGATATGCAGACGGATATCGCAGGCGTGAGCGGCTCATATATTCAGCCTATGACTGAATACTTCAACCAGATGTTTTCAAACATCAACGCAAAGGTGAACCAGAACCGTCAGGAGATGAAGACCCTCGCAGAGAGAGTACGTCTTGGTGACCAGCCGGTTGCTGAAGCTCCTGAAACATCTGAAGAAGAATAATTTCACGGTTAAAACGCATTTATTCCGGGGTCTGCTGTTCGGGCGGACCCTTGTTTACTGAAAGGACAAAGATGCTGAAGGCTGCGGGAATAACAGCTGAATACAATCCTCTCCATAACGGCCATGTATATCATATAAGTGAGACCAGACGCGCCACAGGCTGCGATACGGTAGTGGTCGCCATGAGCGGCGACTATGTACAGCGCGGAGAACCTGCGATCATGGATAAGTGGGAGAGGGCAGAACATGCGCTCAGAAGCGGAGCTGATCTGGTAATCGAGATCCCGGCTCTGTTTTGTCTTGGAAATGCAGGACAGTATGCAGATGCTGCTGTGAGGATCCTTGAAGCAACAGGAAAAGTGTCCCATATTTCATTCGGGAGCGAATCGGGAGATGCTGATGCACTCAAAAGAATAGCGGGTGTATTACGGGACCATGATCAGGAAATAGAGGATGCGATCAGATCCCTGACAAAAACAGGTTCCTCTTATCCGGCTGCAAGGGCGCTTGCTTATTCTGAAGTAAGGGCTGCTGAAAAAGGCACAGATGCAAAAAGCGATCCTGAGATCCTGTGCGATGTGCGGATCCTTGAAAAAGCAAACGATATTCTCGCTATCGAATATATAAAGGCCATGAAAAGCGCAGAACCTGTAGTCATTCAAAGGCAGGGGGCAGGGTATGACGACCCTTTTGATGACCGTATAAAGTATCAGAGCGCTTCAGCATTAAGAAATCAGAACTTCGCAGGGCATGATGTGTCGGAATATGTGCCTGAGTATACAGCGGAATCGATGAAGGAATGTCATCTGACCGGACCGGACCTTGACGGCTGGTTCGATGCCCTTAGATATGCGATACTTTCGACAGATGCAGAAATAATAGAAGACTGTCCGTCCGGAGGAGAGGGCCTTGCTTCACTTCTTAAAACAAGTGCTGCCTCTTCAAATTCATGGACTGATTTAGTAAAACATATCAAATCCAGGAGATATACATATACCAGGCTTTCAAGGCTTTGCATGCAGCTTGTTCTGGGGATCACCAGGAGCAGATACGATATGGGAGCTCCCGGGTACATCAGAGTGCTGGGATTCAATGACAGAGGAAGGGAGCTGCTTGCTGAAATAAGAGATGAGGAGTCTGCATCTCTGCCTGTGATAATAAACGTCAACAAGTCCGCAGATTCTCTTAATAAAGAATCTCAGGAACTTCTGAAGCTCGACATGCACGCTGCAGACATCTATAATCTCATCACAAAAGGGGAGATAGGTGCTTACAGCGATCACAGACATACACCTGTAATACTATAAGAAATAAAAAAACCGCCGATCGTTCTGATCAGCGGTTATATGGTCGGGGTGACATGATTTGAACATGCGACCTCTTCGTCCCGAACGAAGCGCTCTACCAAGCTGAGCCACACCCCGTCATTTGCAACACTGATAAGATAACACAAAATATAAATGAAATCTATACTTTTCTCAAAATATTTTTTTGAAAGCTTATCAAATATCCCCGAAAAACCGTTGACAAGCCTGAAAGCGGTGAATATAATAAATCGGTGCGATAAGACAAGTACAGATAAACAAAGAATTTGAACATATAAGGAGGTGTCGACAGTGGCAGTACCTAAGAGGAAAACATCACAGGCTAAGACCAGCGGCAGAAAGGCTGCTAACATGAAGAAGAGCATGACCGGACTTTCGATCTGTCCTCAGTGCCATGAGCCAAAACTTCCACACAGAGTATGTCCTACATGCGGTTATTATGACGGCAAGGACGTCGTGAACGCAGAGTAGTGGAAAGAAATTAAAAGATCAGAACGAAGCCCCTACGAAGGGGCTTTTGTTTTGTTAAGAAAACGATTACAAGAACAACATATTGTAGTATAATAGATTGGCTATCTACATTATATATGACATGAGGTTCAATTAATGGCACAGCAGACAAAAAGCAACGGCACAAAACGCGGACCCGGCAGACCGCCGGGGAGCAAAAATAAGCCTAAAAATACATCGGCCGGTCCATCAACGAAAAAAACGACCTACTCGGGAAATCCTACAAAACAGGAAGTGCTCGACGAGATGAAGCGCAGGAGCGACCGCGATAAGAGAAACAACGATGTTATCTGGAGCATTACCTTGATAGCCATCGCTCTGTTTCTGTTCTTTACAGTGGTTATGGATACTACCGGAAGCTTCGGGCAGACGATACATGACATATGCAACGGACTGTTCGGAAAGATGGCATTCGCTCTTCCGTTCCTTGTTCTGATATTCGCGCTTCTGCTCCTGGGCGGAAAACTGAGTCATATAAACACGCGCACAGCCATATTCAGTGTTCTGATATTCGTTAATATGTGCGTGCTTAATTCATACAGATTCATAGATCCTCAGAACATAAGGTTCGGTTTCAGGGATATCATGGATTTCTATATTTACGGCGTTGACGGCAAAATGGGCGGCGTGATAGGCATGGAGATAGGTTCCATTCTTGCCAAGCTTTTCGGCATGCCGGGACTGCTTATCATTGCGATCACAGTTCTGATAATCTCCGTCTTCATGGTTGCAAACTCTCCGATCTCCAGACTTGCCGGCAGGATCGGTGCTCAAAGAGAGCACAGCAGGATACTCAAGGAGCTTGAAGAAGATGAGAAGCGCAGGCTCACGGATGACCAGATAAAAGCAGCCGTAGCCGCGGATCCGTCGATCTCCGCAGCACCTGCAGAGAAGAAACCGTTCTGGAAGTCGGTCATCAGCGGCATCATCCGCGAAGAAGAACAGCCTGAAGCCGCAGCTGTTTCATCAGCACCGGCTCCGGCACCTTCTGTTGATGACATCCCGAAGCCTTTCGGAAGCAATGCTGCCGCACGCGCAGACAATCTGGACTATACACAGATAATAAAAACTCCTGTGCAGCCGGCAGACAAACAGCTCAGCCGTGGTACACTGTTCGGCAAAATGAAGGGTATCTTTGCCGGGATAGACAGCGAGACAGGTGAAAATGTAACATCGGAAAGTCTTAAAATATCCGAGCCTTCAGGAAGGAAAGGCCTTGACGGGGACAGCTCCGCACCAAGGAACGTGTATTCTGACAGAAGGAACTTCGATTCGGACGATGAAGACTTCGGGTATCCGGGTAGAAAAAGCACTCCTGCCAAAACTCAGGTCAGGACAGGAATGGGACTCGGAGATCCTGACGAGATAGTTCATTCCGGATCATACGGACTGGACGGTCACGATAAGTCAGGAAATAAGATAAGAACTACAGGTCTTGAGCCTGCACCGGTACCGGCTCCAAAAGCAGCTGTTGTTAAAGAAAAAAGCAGCACAAGTGCTGCGAAGCCAAAGGCTGCACCGGCTAAACCTGCCGCACCAAAGCAGGAAACACCGGGTCCGGATGACGCGGCTATTGCAGCCGGATTCAACACAATGACAGATGATATGTCATATGAGCTTCCTCCTGTAAGCCTGCTCAAGAAAGACACCAGCTCAAAACAGCTGATGAACGACGCGCAGCTTCAGGCGAGAGCAGAGCTGCTTGAGCAGACGCTCAACGACTTCGGAGTGGACGCACGGGTCCTCAAAGTCACGCAGGGTGCTTCGGTTACAAGATATGAAGTGCAGCCTGCAACAGGCGTCAAGGTCGCAAGCATCACAAGACTTGCTGACGACATAGCTCTCAACCTGAGAGCCAAAAGCCTCCGTATAGAAGCTCCTATACCGGGAAAGGCGGCAGTCGGCATTGAGGTGGAAAACGACAAGCCGGCTCCTGTACTGATACGCGATCTCATCGAATCCGAGGAATTCATGGAGGCGTCATCAATAGTTGAATTCGTCGTAGGCAAGGACATTTCCGGAAACAACATCGTTGCGGACCTCAGTGACATGCCGCATCTGCTCATTGCGGGAGCTACCGGATCCGGAAAATCCGTCTGTATCAATTCGATCGTCACGAGCTTCCTTTACAAGGCCAGACCTTCCGAACTGAAGCTCATCATGATAGACCCTAAGGTCGTAGAACTCGGCAATTATAACGGCATTCCGCACATGCTTACGCCTGTAGTTACCGACCCGCGCAAGGCAGCGCGTGCACTTGCCATCGCCGTTGAAGAGATGGACAAGAGATACGAGCTCTTTGCAGAACATAACGTAAAAGATCTGAATTCATATAACGAGCTCATGAGAGTCGATCAGAGATATGCAGACTGCAAGCCGCAGATAGTCATCATCATCGACGAGCTGGCTGATCTCATGATGGCATCACCTTCAGAGGTGGAGAACTCGATCTGCCGTCTGGCACAGAAGGCAAGAGCCGCCGGAATGCACCTGATCGTCGCTACCCAGAGGCCTTCGGTCGATGTAGTAACCGGACTGATCAAAGCAAACATTCCATCAAGGATCGCGTTCAGCGTGGCTTCACAGTTCGACTCGCGTACTATTCTTGATATGGCAGGCGCTGAAAAACTGCTGGGTAAGGGAGACATGCTCTTCTCGCCTGTAGGATCGACCAAGCCATACAGAGTCCAGGGTCCGTACATCTCTGAAAAGGAGATCGACAAGGTGATCAAGTTCGTAAAGAAGGCAGGCGGTAACCCGGATTATGATGAGGAGCTCAAGAACGCCATCGAGAATGCTGACAAGAGATCCAGCAAGGAACCTCAGGACGAACTGACAGAGGATGCGATCGCATTCATCTTCAAGTCCAAACAGGCTTCCGTGTCGATGCTTCAGAGAAGATTCCGCATCGGTTATAACAGAGCAGCAAGGATCATAGATGAGATAGAAGAGAAGGGCATAATTGGTCCTTCCGACGGCTCAAGACCCCGCCAGCTTCTTATAACCGAAGAAGAATACTACGGCGGCTATGAGGAAGAACCGGAGGCTGAACCTGAACAGGTCAGGGAACCGGAGCCTGAACCGGAACCGGTATACGTACCTGAAACAAAAGACGAGCCTGAATATGAGATGGCCCCTGAAGATGACGGCATAAGAACCGCCAGCGGACTCAGCAAGACCCAGGCCATGGACTCGTTCAACTCCTTGCCTGAATCAGTCCGCAGAATGATAATGGATGCAGACAGTGAAAGTGACTATTAAGAAATGAAAGTTTTCATAGACACATACGGATGTGCGAAAAATGAATATGACTCTTCGGTGCTTGCAGCTTCACTTGTTGAAAAGGGCTGCAGCATCGTGGACGATGCCGGTATTGCCGATGTTATCGTACTGAACACATGCGGCTTTATTGAGGATGCAAAAAAGGAATCCATCGAGAGGATGTTCGATCTGATCGGCTTCCGCAGAGACGATCAGAAGCTGATCGTTACAGGATGCCTGTCGGAGCGTTATCATAAGGAACTCTCCGAAGAGGTCCCTGAGGTAGACATGTTCTTCGGTGTCAACGATTATGACGATATACCGGATCTGATCCTTTCCGATGCGGAAAAGAATGAGAGCGGTAACGACAGGGTAGGATGTGCTCTCGACAGACTCCCTTACCGCAAGCGTATACTTGATGACAATCCGTATTTCGCATACATGAAGATAGCAGAAGGATGCTACAATGCATGCAGTTTCTGCGCTATTCCGGGAATAAGAGGAAGCTTCCGTTCAAAGAAGATCGAAGACTGCGTAAAAGAGGCTGAAGATCTCGCCGAAAAGGGAGTAAAGGAACTCATCCTCATAGCGCAGGATACGTCACAGTACGGACGTGATCTGTATGGAGAAGTGCGTCTTCCTGAACTCCTGCACAGACTTTGCAGGATAGAAAGCATTGAATGGATCAGGCTGATGTATGTTTACGATAACGGAATTACCGACGAACTCATCGAAACTATAGCTGATGAGCCGAAGATCTGCAAATACATCGATATGCCTATCCAGCACATTTCCGATAACGTGCTTAACGGGATGAGAAGACGCTCAAGCGGAGACTCCATCAAAAGTGTTATTAAAAAACTAAGAGACAGGATCCCTGATGTACATATCAGAACTACTCTGCTTGTAGGTTTCCCGGGTGAAACCCGTGAAGATATGGATGAGCTCATAAGCTTTATCGACACATATGATATCGACAGACTCGGTGCTTTCGCATTTTCAGACGAAGAAGGCACGCCTTCATTCACCATGGACGGGAAGGTGCCGGAAGAAGAACGTGCTGCAAGACGCGATCTCGTGATGCAGCATCAGCAGGTTGTCAGTGAAAAGCTGAATGAGCGCAAGATAGGCAAGGTCTATGAAGTCATCGTGGATGAGTGTATAGAGACCTATGCCGAGGATACAGTAAACCTGTATTCAGGACGCACAAGATACGATGCTCCCGAGATAGACTGTGCAGTAAGCTTCACATCTGACAATATGGAGCTTTGTCCGGGAGATATAGTAAAAGTACGTATAACTGACGCTTATGAATATGATATGGAAGGAGAAGAGGTAACAGTATGAATCTTCCAAACAAACTAACAGTAGGCCGTGTAATAGCAGTTCCGTTTTTCATAGCAGCATATCTGATGGGATACTATCCGGCTGCTCTGGTGATCTTTATCTGCGCTGCGCTGACTGACGCTCTGGATGGCAAAATCGCACGTTCGCGTAATCTTGTCACAAACTTCGGCAAGATCATGGACCCCCTGGCAGATAAGATCCTTGTTTATTCCGCACTCTGCCTCTTTATTGAATCGGATATAATCAAGGCATGGATGCTGATAATCATTCTTGCACGCGAGTTTGTTGTTGCAGGCATGAGAACAGTCGCAGCTTCAGAAGGAACAGTACTTGCAGCCGGTATGTCCGGAAAAATCAAGACGGTGCTTCAGATGGTAGCTGTAGTCCTGTATCTTTTTGCACTCTGTCTTACGGATGCCAAAGCAACTGTAATGATGATAGCTAATTATGTATTCTATGCATCGCTGGTTATGACGGTCTATTCCGGAGCGGAATACGTCCTGAAGAACCGCAGCGTGTTCAGCATGTAAGGAGGACATGTCTTGAAGACATCCATACTCGCCGTCGGGACCGAACTTCTATTCGGACAGACAGTAAATACAAATGCAACATTCCTGTCAGACAAGCTCAATCATATGGGCTTTGATGTAATGTATCATTTTGTTGTAGGAGACAATCCTGCAAGGCTGAAAGCCAAGCTGGCAGAAGCTTTCAGTGATACCGACCTGGTTATCATGACCGGCGGCCTCGGTCCTACCCAGGATGATCTCACTAAAGAGATGGTCGCCGAATACATGGGCAGAGGCATGCACCTTGACTCTGAGGTGATGGAGCAGCTTGAGGAGTTCTTTGAAAAGCGCGGAAGAAAAATGACGGAGAACAACGTCAAGCAGGCATATCTGCCTGATGGCTGCACGCCTTTTTACAATGCTTCCGGTACTGCTCCGGGGTTCGCCCTGAGCGTGGACGGCAAAACTGCGATATGCCTGCCGGGGCCACCGCGTGAGCTGAAATGGCTGTGGGACAACGGCGTAAGAGAATATCTTGAGCAGTTCATGGAGAAAAAGATGTTTTACCGTGTCATCAGAACGATAGGCATCGGAGAATCAGATCTTGAAACGCTGCTCATGCCTGTGATAGACGGACAGACAGATCCTACTGTTGCCACTTACGCAAAAGAAGGGGAATGCACGCTGAGAGTAGCCTCGCAGAGGGACACTATCGAGGAAGCCGAAGAGGCCGTGCGCGAAATGACTGCACGTATTGACGAACTTGCAGGAGATTTTATTTACAGCTACGACGATGAAGACCTCAAAGAGGTAGTCGTCAGGATACTTAAAGAGAAGGGCCTTAAGATCACCTCTGCAGAATCATGCACGGGAGGATCGTTCGCGGCGGCTATTACCGATGTAGCGGGGGCCTCTGAAGTTCTGGCTTCGGCTTACGTAACATATTCCAATGAAAGCAAGGTCAGGGAAGTTGACGTTCCGGCAGATCTGATCGAAAGATACGGTGTCGTGAGTTCTCAGGTGGCAGAAGCCATGGCAAAGGGCGCAAAGGCTCGTTCCGGCGCTGATATAGCTGTTTCCATTACAGGATATGCCGGACCTGAAGCCGATCCGGGACACGAAGCCGGAGAGGCATATATCGGATATGCATTCGGAGAAGAATCGGGATACCGTGAAGTCAGCACATCCAGAAATGACCGTAAGTGGAATCGAAACTATTATCTGCTGAGGATGCTGAGAACCATATACATGCTTATAAGATAGACTGCGGTCCGGTACGGTAAAAAGGTGCCGGGAACATAAAAAAGGGCTTCAGATGCTGAATAAGGGGCTTTGAGTGTTCGACAAACCGGAACATCTGTAAATATAATATTGACAGCACCAGACTACAGCAGTATTATAAACAAGAACAAGCGTTCTATTTTTAAAACGGAGGAAATATGGCTACACAGAATGCAGGCAACGCGGTAAACGCTGCAAAAGAAAAAGCATTACAGCAGGCGCTGGATCAGATCCAGAAACAGTACGGCAAGGGAGCGATCATGAGGCTCGGTGAGTCCGGCCCTGTAAGCAATATAGATGTTATTTCAACAGGTTCGGTAAGTCTCGACTTTGCAACGGGAGTAGGCGGATATCCTAAAGGCCGTATCATCGAGATATACGGTCCTGAATCATCAGGTAAAACCACGCTTACACTTCATGCGATAGCAGAAGCACAGCGCAACGGAGGGCAGGCAGCATTCATCGATGCTGAGCACGCACTCGATCCTGTATATGCAAAGAATCTCGGCGTAAATGTTGATGAGCTTCTTGTGTCACAGCCTGATACAGGCGAGCAGGCGCTTGAGATATGTGAAATGCTTACAAGGAGCGGTGCTGTTGATATCATCGTTATCGATTCGGTAGCTGCTCTCGTGCCTAAGGCAGAGATCCAGGGCGATATGGGAGACTCCCATGTAGGTCTTCAGGCCAGACTCATGTCACAGGCTCTCCGTAAGATCGCAGGTGCCATAAACAGGTCGAGCACATGCGTAATCTTCATCAACCAGCTCAGAGAAAAGATCGGCGTTATGTTCGGTAATCCTGAGACTACAACAGGCGGACGTGCGCTGAAGTTCTATGCTTCAATGAGACTCGATGTAAGAAAGATCGATACCATAAAGAAGGGTGAAGACGTTCTCGGCAACCGTACAAGAGTTAAGATCGTAAAGAACAAGGTAGCGCCTCCGTTCAGGAAGGCTGAGTTCGATATCATGTACGGAACGGGAATATCGCTTTCCGGAGACATCCTCGATCTTGCCTCTGATGTCGGAATTATCGACAAGTCCGGCTCGTGGTACAGCTATAAGAATGAAAGGATCGGACAGGGAAGAGAGAATGTCAAGGCGTATCTTGAAGCTAATCCTGATGTCCTCGAAGAGATCCGCGGCAAACTGATGCAGCACCTTATGGGTACAGATGAGGATGGACTCAAAGTAGATGAAGACGGAGTCGTGATCGAATAAGATGGAGCTTTATAAAGGAAGACCGGAAGATCTGGCGGACAGAACAGAGAAAGAAATCAGGGTATATGATTTCCTGGATGATCTGGGCATAGAGTATTTCAGACTTGATCATGCACCGGCGTTCGGATCGGAAGAAGAACTTTGCAGAGAGATCGAGGAATCACTCGGCGCAAAGATCTGCAAGAATCTGTTTCTTGCAAACCGCCAGCGCACAAAGTTCTATATGCTGATGATACCGGAACACAAAGTGTTCAGAAGCAGCGACATATCAAAGCAGGCAGGAAGTTCAAGACTGCATTTTGCAGAAGCTGAATATATGGAAGAGCTTATAGAATGCTCACCGGGATCTGCCAGCGTCATGGGCCTGATGAACGATACAGATCACAGGGTACAGCTGCTTGTGGATGATGAGGTGATCAGCTCTGAATACGTCGGATGTCACCCTTGTATAAATACTTCGAGTCTCAGAATAAAGTCCGGAGACATATTCGATAAGTTCGTAAGGGCAACAGGGCATGATTTCATAACAGTACATGCCGAATAATATTGAAATTTCTTAAATTCCTTCTTGACCTTGCAATCGCAATGTAGTATCATTTTCTGCGGTTAACCGCACGGAGCGGGTTTTAAAGCGTAGCACCCAAACTCCGGCGAGTCTGGTTTAAGGAGGAATTTGATATTATGTATGCTATCATCAAAACAGGTGGCAAGCAGTACAGAGTACAGCAGGGAGACGAGCTCAGAGTTGAAAAGCTCGTTGCTAACGTAGGCGACACAGTAGTATTTGACGAAGTCGTAGCTGTAGGCGGTGACAAGCTTGTCGTAGGCACACCATTCGTAGAAGGTTGCGCAGTTGAGGCTGAGGTTCTCGAGCAGGGCAAGGCTGATAAGGTAATCATCTACAAGTACAAGGCTAAGAAGGATTACAGACGTAAAAACGGTCACAGACAGCCATATACACTGGTAAAGGTAACCGGTATCGGCGCTTCCGCAGAGAAGGCCGCTAAGGCTGAAGAGCCTGAAATGGAAGAAAAGGCTGCACCAAAGGTCAGCGCTTCGATGAAGAAAGACGAGCTTCTGGCAGTTGCAAAAGAGATGGGAGTCGAGGTAGACGCTAAGGCTACAAAGGCTGACATCATCGCTGCTATCGAGGCTAAGTAATTTAGGGGAGGAAGCAAGATGTCAAGTAAAAAAGGAGTAGGAAGTTCCAAGAACGGCAGAGACTCCGAGGCGAAAAGACTTGGACTCAAGGTAGGTGCCGGTGAATATGTAAGCGCAGGAAGCATCCTCATGAGACAGAGAGGAACAAAGTTCCACCCTGGCAACAATGTTGGCAAGGGCGGAGATGACACTCTGTTTGCTAAGATCGACGGAACAGTTAAGTTCGAGAGATACGACAAGAAGAGAAAGCAGATCAGCGTTTACAGCAAAGAAGCATAAGGCTTATGGCTCCTGCACATGATGTGGGAGCCAATTTTATTTATTCAGAGAAATGTTTGTTGACAGAGCAGAAATAACAATAATATCGGGTAAGGGCGGTAACGGTGCAGTTACTTTCCGCAGAGATCCGTATGTACCGGACGGAGGTCCGGACGGCGGAGACGGAGGTAACGGAGGCAGCGTAATTTTCGTTGCCGATAAAAACCTGAGAACCCTTATGGACCTCAAGTATAAGAGGAAATATCAGGCGGAGAACGGCCAGCCGGGCATGAAGAGAAACCGTTTCGGTAAGAAAGGCCAGGATCTTTATATCAAGGTACCTGTCGGAACAATGATCATTGACAAGGAAACCGGACACCTGATGAAGGACCTCGTTAAGGATGGCGATTCCGTAGTTGCTGCAAAAGGCGGCCGCGGAGGCAGAGGCAACGTGCATTATAAAAGCAGTATCAGGCAGGCGCCTAACTTTGCAGAAGCCGGAGGTCCTGCAAAAACAAGAGAAGTGATACTCGAGCTGAAGCTTATCGCTGATGTCGGCCTTCTCGGATTCCCTAACGTAGGCAAATCCACGCTTCTTTCGGTATGCACCAATTCAAAGCCTAAGATCGCGGGATATCACTTCACTACGATTGATCCTAATCTCGGAGTTGTCTATCTTCACGATACAAGCTTCGTTATGGCGGATATAGCCGGTATCATTGAGGGAGCATCGCACGGAGCCGGACTCGGCTTCAAGTTCCTGAAGCACATCGAAAGAACAAAGGTCCTTATTCATGTAGTTGACGTATCCGGGTCTGAAGGCAGGGATCCTGTCGAAGATTACAAAAAGATCAACTCAGAACTCATGGAGTTCGATCCGAGACTGGCTGCAAAACCGCAGATCGTAGCGGCAAACAAGATCGATCTGGTAACTGATCAGGAAAAGTATCAGGAATTCATGGACTTCATGGCTGCTGAAGGCAGGGAGGTATATCCTATAAGCGCTGCAGCAAGACAGGGTCTTGATGATCTCATGAACGCTGCGCTCCGCGGAGTTGAGAATTACGTTGAACCTGATGATGAACCTATGGTCATGTTCGACTTTGAAGCTGATGAGAACGAAGCTGATTACAGAGTCGTCAGCGCTTACAGGGCAGAAGACGGCGCTTATGTGCTTGAAGGAAAGCAGCTTCTCAAGATCTTCCATTCCACGAATTTCACTGACAGCGGATCCATCAGGTACCTGTATAATTACATTGAAAAGCAGGGCGGCATAAAGCTGCTGAGAGAACTCGGCCTGAAAGAGGGAGATACCGTCAGGATAGAAGATTTTGAATTCGAATTCACAGAGGATTAGCTAACTGAATCCGACATTTTTCGCACTTTTTTTAACAACATAAGAATGCGTAAACAAAGTATGACCGTAAAAACGGTCATTTTTTGTTGTTTTACGGTCTTTATTTGCTTTTATACCTAATATTAATGAATTCTAATGAAAGTTTGTGCCCTGATAAATCTATCCTTATACTGACAGCATTAAACGAAAGAGGTGATAACTGATGACGGAAAATGCTGTTGGAAAGTTAAAGGATGCAATTGAAGGCATGCTGAGGGATAAGAAGACTCTGATAAAGATCCTTTCTGTAGTGCTGATCCTTCTCGTTGCCCTGGTCCTGAGAATACATGAAGGGAATAAGGAAAATATAACTATCGAGGGAGCGGAGTCAGACGAAGGAACCGAATACAGTGAAGAAAACACAGTTCAGCAGCAGATCATATTCGTGGATATCGGTGGAGCCGTCGAAAAACCCGGAGTATACGAGGTGGCTAAAGATACCCGGCTGTTTGAAGTCATAGACATGGCCGGAGGCCTGACCGAAGACGCTGATACAGATCATGTAAACAGGGCATCTTTTGTTGAAGACGGTCAGAAAATCATTATCCCAGTCAAAGGCAGTGACCTCTCCGGCGAACAGTCATCTTCAGCCGAAGCTTCAGCAGATGTAAATAACGGACTGGTCAACATCAATACGGCCTCTGCTGATGAACTGAAGACTCTTAACGGTATCGGCGATGTAATGGCTGAAAGGATAGTAGAGTACAGAACATCAACAGCTTTCAAAAGCAAAGAGGATATTATGTCGGTCGATGGTATCGGTAGTAAAACCTATGAAAAAATCAAAGACGACATAACGGTTTAATTGTTAAAGGAGGAAAAAACCATGTATAACATTTCACAGTCGGACGCAAAGATCATGAAGGATCTTGTCAGGGAACTCAGCGAATTCAACAGCTATATAAAAGCCGGTCTTGTACCGTTCGGGCGCGAATATATTAAGGGCAATTATTTTTATGCTTTTAATCCTTCGACAGGCACTGACAAAGAAATGTACGAAAAGAACATAAAGCTTCTCAACACCCTGTATGAAATACTGGATGAGAACTGCATCAACATAAAAAGTGAAGGCTATTCCTTCCTCAAAGATGCCATGTGCATCATAACAGACATGAAAAGCCTGGATGTATGTCTATGCAAGGAGGTGTATCCGTATATTGCCGAAAAATACGAGGGTAAGAGCGTATCAAAAGTTGAGCATGATATCAGGAATGCACTTGCCTCAGCATACAGGAAATGCAGAAAAAAGTACCCGGACAGAGACTGCATAATGAACGATCTTGATGAGAAACCGACAAACAAGCAATTCCTTCTTATAGCGGTCCAGGAAGCCGGCAACAGGCTGCTTAATAAGTAAGTGCATGATTGAAACAGGAGCTGATTTCTGTTAGAGTTTATCCTGTATTGATTATATGAAAGGCAAAAAAACAATGGAAAAAGCAAAGATTGACAGGATAAACGAACTGGCTCACAAGTCGAAAAAAGAAGGGCTTACCGAAGCTGAAAAAGAAGAGCAGAAACTGCTTAGACAGGAATTCCTTGCCGAAATAAGAGCAGACTTCAGAGCAACGCTCGAATCCATTGAAATTGTTGAGGATTCAGCACAAAGAAGTGATGAATTTCTAAGCTGAAAATGCTATAATAAATGGAAAATTTTGAGGACAAGGAGACATATATGAAAAACCTCGGAGTAAATGAAGTCAGAGATATGTTCAGGGATTTCTTCGTAAGCAAGGATCACTATCCGGGTGGTTCTTCTTCACTGATCCCTCGTAATGATAAGAGCCTTCTGATCATCAACTCAGGCATGGCACCTCTCAAGCCATATTTTGCAGGAACAGAGACTCCTCCTAAAAAGAGGATGACTACATGCCAGAAGTGCATCAGAACAAACGATATAGAAAACGTAGGCAAAACGGCCCGTCACGGCACTTTCTTTGAGATGCTTGGAAACTTCAGCTTCGGAGATTACTTCAAGAAAGAATCTCTGCAGTGGGGATGGGAATTCTGCACAGAGTGGCTCGAGATGCCGAAGGACAAGCTCTGGGCTACTATCTATGAGAACGACGATGAAGCTTTTGAGATATGGCGCGATATAATCGGTATGCCTGAAGAAAGAATCGTACGTCTCGGCAAGGACGACAACTTCTGGGAAATCGGACTCGGCCCATGCGGACCTTGCTCGGAAATCTATTATGACAGAGGACCGGAGTGGGGCTGCGGAAAGCCTGACTGCAAGCCCGGCTGCGAATGCGACAGATATCTTGAGTTCTGGAACCATGTATTTACGCAGTTCGACAGACAGGAAGACGGTTCGTATCCTAGACTTGCTCATCCTAACATCGATACAGGTATGGGTCTCGAAAGACTCGCATGCATCCTTCAGGGTGTAGATTCGATCTTTGACGTTGATACTGTAAAGTTCATCAGAGATGCAGTCTGCGAGATGGCCGGTGTCGAGTATATGGCAGGCAATCATAATATTGACGTCAGCGTAAGGATCATCACAGACCATCTGAGATCCATGACCTTCATGATCGGGGACGGAATTCTCCCAAGTAATGAAGGAAGGGGATATATTCTCAAGAGAATCATAAGAAGAGCAGCAAGACACTGCAAACTCCTCGGAATCACTCAGGCAAACCCTCTTGTTGAGCTTGCTGAAAGTGTTGTCACAACTTCAGGCGGTGCATATCCGGAACTTGCTGAAAAGCATGACTACATCATGAAAATAATCAAGATCGAAGAAGACAACTTCGCAAAGACTCTCGACAGAGGAATCGAGATCCTCGACGGATATATGAACGATATGGATGCTGCAGGCTCATCGGTACTTGCCGGCGACCTCGCATTCAAGCTCTATGACACATACGGTTTCCCGCTGGAGGTAACTCAGGAGATCCTCGAAGAAAAAGGAAAAACCGTTGATGTCGACGGATTCAACGAAAAGATGAACGCTCAGAAGGAACTCGCAAGAGCGAACCAGAGAGATACCGAAGGTGATGCATGGAGAGATGCTTCCGAATACAGCCATCTGGAACCTACCGAATTCCTCGGATATACTGAAGAAAAGGCAGAATCGAAAGTACTGTATGTAGGTGATTTCGATGAAAACCGCAAGTTCATTATTTTCGAGTCAACACCGTTCTACGCTACAAGCGGCGGTCAGATCTTCGATACAGGTATCGTAAAGCATGGAGATAATGAGCTCAGCGTTGTTGAAGTCGTTAAAGAAAACGGTATTTATCTCCACGTTCTGGATCCTCAGGATACAGGATTCGCGATGCGTATCAAGCCGGGTGACGAAGTCAGCCTTGAGATCAATTCCATCAGAAGACATCAGATCGCAAGAGGTCACTCTGCAACACACCTTATGCAGCAGGCTCTCAGAGACGTGCTCGGAGACCATGTAATGCAGGCAGGTTCATATGTCGACGATAATTATCTGAGATTCGACTTCAACCACTTCCAGCCGATGACAGCTGAGGAGATCCGCAAGGTAGAAGAAATAGTCAACGAGAAGGTGGACGAGTATCTTCCGATCAAAATGGAAGAAATGCCTATCGAAGAAGCCAAGAAACTCGGTGCCATGGCTATCTTCGGCGAGAAGTACGGCGATATCGTAAGAGTCGTCAGCATGGGTGACTACAGCATTGAGTTCTGCGGCGGTACACACATCGACAACACCGGTAAAGTCGGCGGATTCAAGATCATCAGCGAAGGCGGAATCGCAGCAGGCGTAAGACGTATCGAGGCTATTACAGGTTCAAAGGTCGTCAGCTATCTTGCAAACAAGGAAGCAACGATCAGCACTGTAGCATCAGCTCTCAAATCAAGTGAATCCGATCTTACAAGAAAAGCAGCTCAGGTCATGGCAGATATCAAAACTCTTGAATCTACCATTAAATCTATTAAGTCAGACAGAATCAGCAGCTCTGTTGATGATATAATTGCATCAGCTAAGGACATCAACGGCGTAAAACTGATCACTATGAAGTTTGACGATGCAGATATCGAACAGCTCAGGAACATCTCAGATGCTGTAAAGGCTAAGGCAGACAGCATCATTATGGTTCTGGCAGCTGTAAACGGCGGTAAAGTGACATTCATCGTATCGGTCAGTGAAGATCTCATTGGTAAGGGCTGGCATGCCGGCAAGCTTATCAAGGAAATCGCAGCTGCAGCCGGAGGCGGCGGAGGCGGAAAGGCCAACATGGCCCAGGCCGGCGCAAAGGATCCTTCAAAGGTAGATGCAGCTTTCGCCAAGGCAGAAGAACTCATAGCAGGCTAGAGAATAAGGAGGCATACAATGAGCAAAAACACAATCATGTTCGAAGGATTCAAGGACAGCCAGCTCAATAAGAAGGAAGCTCTTATTGAGATCTATTCTGCACTGACTGATCGCGGTTACAATGCCATCGACCAGATCGTAGGATACCTTACATCCGGAGATCCTTCATATATCACAAGCCATAACAACGCCAGGAATCTTATCCTCAAGATCGACAGAGATGAGCTTCTCGAAGAGATACTCATCAACTATCTCGATCTGGGCAAGAAATAATGAGAATACTCGGGCTTGATGTAGGCAGCAAAACAGTGGGGGTCGCGGTAAGCGACCCTCTTGGCGTTATCGCAACCGGTGTCACTACAATAGACAGAGTAGGCATAAGGAAAGACACGGGCAAAGTCATCGACTATATAAAAGAATACGGATGTGAGGCCGTGGTTATCGGGCTGCCGCTTAGCCTTGACGGTGAAGACTCTATCCAGACCCAGAAGGTGAGAGATTTCAGAACGATGCTCGAAAACAAGCTGAGAAGCTCGGGCCCGCTCTCAAAAGTGAAGGTCGAATGGCAGGATGAAAGGTATTCTACAGTTGAAGCCGAAGAGGTCCTTATTGAGGCCAATATGAGCCGTGAAGACCGTAAAAAAATAATAGACCGCCAGGCTGCGATAGTCATCCTTCAGAGATATCTGGACAGAATGCCGAGAGAGGAGAGAGGTAATGAATGATCTTCAGATCGATTATTTCATGGCAGTAGCCACTAATCTGAGCTTTACGAAGACATCCGAAGAACTTTTCGTGTCCCAGCCGGCTATTTCACGACAGATATCCCAGCTCGAAAAAGAACTGGGCTGCAAGCTTTTCAGACGCAACAATCAAGGGACTGAACTGACTGAAGAGGGAAGGCTTTATTTTGATCTGTTCAGCAAATATAAAGCAGAATTCATTAACACAAAGATGAAGGCTGAACGCATCACAGGCCGTAACAAAGCCGTGATGAGAGTGGGATTCCTCGAGGGATGGGATCTGTTCAATATAATTCCGCCGATGATGGACAAATACAAGGCGGAATTCCCTGATTCAGAAGTCGTGATCAACTGCTGCGGTGTAAAGGAACTTGCAACCGGTCTTCTGACGGACACGCTTGACATAGTCGTGACCATGCAGAACAGTGTAAAGCTCTACAGTGAATTTGAATGCAAGGATGTAGCCATAATAGGGAAGATACTGATATATTCGGCCCTGCATCCACTTGCACAAAAGGATCCTAAGGAACTGTCTCTAAGAGATTTCAGTGATGACCTCTTCATCGCCCCATGGGAAATCGTGGATAAGATGATAATCGATGCGATCGCCAATTATACAAGGCCATATGGATTTATTCCTAAACTCAGATTCGTAAAGAATCATGAATCAACTATAACATGCGTGCGAAACAATATGGGTGTCACGATTGCTGATGACTGGGTCTGGGCAAAAGGAGCAGACGACCTCAGATGGATCCCGTTCAAGGCACAGGATACAATCGCGGTAGCGAGACTCAAATCAAAAAATAATGAAAACCAGCTGGCAATGGAAAGGATACTGACAGAAATTATAGAAGGCATGATAAGACCGGCAGAATAGCAATCCTTCAAAGCCTTGAAAATCAATGTTCATAACTATATGGTTATGAACGCAGACGGCTTTTGCAATTATACAGTACAGGTTAACTTTGTTACAATTTAAACAAGGAAAACCTGTATTTTTAAATACAATGATTATCGATTTTTAGGAGGGAGACTAATCATGCAGAAAAGCGCTAAATTAACAGCAGTATATGCACTTATCATGGACCTGCCGCTCAGTCTGGTCATCACACTTGTTGCTCTCGCACTTTCAAACATTGATGCGCCGGGCAGCCTGAACGGACCAAACTACATCAGAATGGCGATCCTTGCATACGTTGTAACTTTCTTTGTTAACTTTATACATGCGGAAAGATGGGGCTTCGCATTCGCTGCCAAGCATTCACAGCCGGGAACGCTCAAGTTCGGAATCCTTCTGAACGTTGTAGTCGCTGCAGTTTTCTGCGTAATTCTTGACCTTATCATGACAGCAGTAGGAATGGCTGCCGGCGGAGCTTTCGCATTCGGACCATACATTGCATCCTGCCTTAAGGGATTCATTCCGTGCTATATACCAACACTTATCATTGCGTTCTTCTGGAACAATGTCGCAGATAAATGGTCAAGAGCTATCTGCAATGAGCCTGCACCGGAAATGCCGGGAGCACCGGATCACAAGTAAAAAACACAAATTCTTTAAACAACAGCCAGCTAACGTTGCTATAATCGAATCAACGGCAGTAAGTTGTAACAAACTCAATATAAAACACTTTGTAGAACACATATTGCAGGAGGGAAACAATATGAAGATTCTGGGAATTTCTTTCGGAACAAAGAACGGAAACAATGACACAATGTGCAGAGTAGCACTCGAAGAGTGCCAGAAGCTCGGTGCAGAGATCGAATTCATCCATGCATTTGACTGGGATCTCCAGACATGCACAGGCTGCGTAGCATGCTCAAGAGGCCTCGTAATGGGTAAAGGCATGATCTGCACAAGAAAAGACGACTTTGCAGCTCTTTATGAGAAGATGGTAGAGGCAGACGGAGTATTCATCGTAGACCCTATCTATGAATCCGGCGGTTCCGGACTCTTCCACATCTGCTGCGACAGAATGGGTCCTGGACATGACACAGGAATGCTCTTCGGTCTTAATGAAAAGCTGATCGAGCAGGGCAAGGAGCCTCTAAGCGAGAGATATTTCATGCAGAAGGCTATCTCGTTCCTCGCTATCGGCGGTTCTGACTGGGCAGTCAGGTGTGAAACAGACCACGCAATGATCGCTATGAGCCCTGGCTGGAAGGTAATCGACAATGATTACTTCTCATGGTGCAAAGACGTTATCATGCAGGATGACAAAATTGAAAGAACAAAAGAGATGGCACGTAACCTCGTTGAGGCAGCTCAGTACATCATCGACAATCATCTCATGATCCCGGGATCAGAGAAAGTTGATCTCTGGAAGGGCAAGAAGGGTGCATGCCCGCACTGCCACGGCAACAACTTCTATATCTTCCCAGGCACAACACAGGCTGAGTGCGAACTCTGCGGACTCCGCGGCGAGCTCGTAGTTGAGGACGGCGCTATGGTCTTCAAGTTTGATCCTGCAACAGAACATCATGCACATGATATCCTCTCCGGCAAGGCACTGCACGGTCAGGACATCTTTGAAAACGAGGGCAGACTCATGAACCTCTTCAAGGATCCTGAGTTCAAGGCACGCAAAGAGCACTATACAAACGTGATCGCTCCTACACCATCCCCATCAAAGGCAAAGTAAGCATGTTAAACAAATGGAGCCGTTTAGTGCGGCTCCATATTTTATAAAGTGAAAGGAGTTCTGACAAAATGAACAGACCTGAATTTTATCCGGTAAGAAGTATCATTCTCGTAGACCTCGCTCACGAGGATTACAGAATCAAGCTCGAGAACTGGCTCTACAGATATCATGTGCCAGACAGCATCTCGCAGTTCGGACCTTATGTAAGCAAGTACGCTTTCTATCCTGCACTCCCTACACCTCCGGGCGGAGCAAGATTCGGAACAGTAAGAATGCAGATGACAGAGCATTACTGGCTCGCAAATCCTAATGATCTCGGATTTGCTAAAGATCACCACAAAGTACTGACTGAGTACTTCCCGACAGATGTACTCGTATGGCAGAACAACATTCCTGACATGGGACACTCTCACGGCATAGACAAGTCGCAGGAAGTCAACCTTGAAGGAGATGACGCACGCGCAACAAAGGGCGATGAAGCTGCAGGAACAGTTCCTTTCATCTTCGCATTCGTACCTGTATGGTGGGAAGAGGACTTCAAGGGCGAAGGCCGCACCGTTGAAGATGGTCCTAACTACAGATGGATGTTCATGGTAAAATATCCTGAAGGAGTAAGCGCTGAGGAAGGCGACAAGTGGCTCAAGGAAGAGTTCATCCCTGCATGGACTTCGCATGACGGCTGCACACGCTGCGTATCCAGCAAGATCAAGAAGGAAGTCAACGGCTGCGACTTCGACCGTATCGTAGAGATGTGGTTCGAGTGCCAGTCTGCATGGTGCGACGCAGCAGCCGCAGCAGCTGAAAAGTGCGCTAAGCCAGCATGGGCAGAGACAGAAGACTTCCCGTATTTCAAGAAGTCTTACGGCATCAGCGGAATCTTCCTGTCAGACTACGCCAGAAGCGATAATCTGACCCAGTACCGCGGTTATATCACAATGAGGTAACTTTACCTGTAAAAGGAGAAAACTCATGGCAGAAGGCAAATATTTCTACTCAAAAGGCGAGGGGAATGACGGTTATATAAAGAATCTGGAGGTTCTTGGCTACTGCGATCTCGACGGTAAGGCAGGTATGTTCCAGATGGCTCTTTATAAAACCGAAGCCGGCAGATATCTGCTTTACGGAGCTGCATTTGCTGCAGGACCTGAGGGTGTAGGCATCATGATCAGCGATGTCACAGACCCTAAGAATCCTGTATTCATCAAGAAGTGGCGTCCGTTCGATATCGAAGAATACCCTACGACATCGATCCCTAAAGTACAGATCGCCGAAGACAAACTCGTATTCGCCCTCACATCAGGAAGCGGCCCGGGAGTACTTGTAGGCGACCGCGCAAAGATGAAGAGCCTCCAGGGCATAATGGTATACGATCTCAAGAACGATCCTGAGAATCCGGAATATCTCGGATACTGGGACTGCGGAGTTCCTTACTCGATGGGCGTTCACAGATTCATGTACAACGGCGGACCTTATGTTCATCTTTCAGCAGAGGCTGATGAACACGAAGGCATGATCTACAGAATAGTAGACATCTCTGATCCATCGAATATAACTGAAGTAGGCCGCTGGTGGGCGCCTCATCAGTACATCTACGGAGTACCGGGCAGGGAAGTAGACCACTCTGCTCCTCACAATCCGGACTTCATGGATAAAGGCTGGATGCACGGACCTCCGTTCGTGATGGGTGACAAGGCATACCTCGGATACGGCGGAGACGGACTGTATGTACTCGATGTCTCTGATTTCACCAGGCCTAAGGCTCTGGGACAGTTGAGATTCATGCCTGCATTTTCATCAAGACTTGCAGGAGCAAGAACTCACACTGCATTGCCGCTTAAGGGAAGGGATCTCTGTGTAGTAACAAACGAAGGAGAGAGATTCGGATTCATTAAAGACGGTATGGTCAGAGAAGCACAGGCCGTAAATCAGATCATTATGGTTGATGTCAGTGATCCGACACATCCTATAATGATCGCTACATTCCCGTATCCTGAAGTTCCTGAAGACTTCCCGGCACCTAATTTCAACGTTTACATGCTTGCAGAAGGTTCAAAAGGCGGACCATTCGGACCACATAACCTGCATGAACCTATGGATGGCAAGCCATGGCTTGAGCAGAGAACAGATGTTGTTTATGACTGCTACTTTGCTGCAGGACTCAGAGTGTATGATGTCTCAGATCCTTACTATATCAAGGAAAAGGCATACTTCATCCCGCCGAACCCGAATAAGAAGTTCTTCCCGTTCCCTGGTCCTATGATGGCTATGACAGAGGACGTTGTAGTAGACGACAGAGGATATATCATAATCGACGCGAACAGCGACGGATTCTATATTCTTCGTAAAACATACGAGGATTAATGCTGTAAAAGGAGGATACACAGCCTGTTTGCATAACGGGCTGTGTATTTTGATGAATTTTTTACTTATTTGACTGATGTTGTATAATTATTTTGTAACGCTCAAATGGTAAACGATATATTTTTATAGTAAAATTGTAAAAAATATCCATATGAACGCATGGAAAAAGGTATAAATGAAAAAAGAAACACTTACTTTAGCACTGCTTATTGCAGTCATGCCGCCCGCATGGGCTGTTATAAGTCCGTACCTCGGCAATTCAGTAGGGCCTGTAGCCCTTATATGCGCAGGTATTTACGCTACAAACGGCAATAAATTCAAGGATGCGCACAAGATCGCCCTTGGATATCTGGCAGGAGACATATGGGCTCTAATAGCGTTTGAGATAATGGCTCATACGCCTTTAAATCCCGATATTACGCTGTTTTTAACGCTTGCCGTATTCGGATTCATTCTTGTTATAATATCCGACAGATTCAAAAATATCATTCATATGCCTTCGTGGCTGACCGGCTGGGCGATAGGGATGCTGACCATGAATCTTGATACAGCTACTCCGGTCATGAGCCTTACAGTACAGATAGCAATTGCAATGCTTGTCGGAGTCTATTATGTGGGAGCGCTGCTCGACAGGGTACACAGGATACTTAATAAATGAAGAAGCCGCTGCGAAAAAGATGCAAAGCGAAAACCTATAATATCATACTCAGTCTTTACATCATCGTTATGATACTGGCCAATGCAAATCTGGTATATGGTATCAGCGATATTCATGAAGACAGGGTAAAAGAAGCGGAGCTTTTTAAACTAGCTTCACTGAAGTCTCTTACTACGACTTTTATTTCTTCTGCTTCAGAGTCTTTTTCAATGGATGAAACAGGCTTTACTGAGAAAGCTGCCACTTATTTTGAAGAACATATATACAGAGGTCCGTCTCTGTCAAAGGGAAGGGGCACCATCCAGGGTCCGTCCGGTAAGGAAACATATTACAATCTGAACATGAGCGGCGTAGTAAGCATCATGAGAAGAATGGGATATGATTACGAATACTGGGTTCGTGATGACGGAGTAAAGATGTTCGGCAACTATGTCATGATAGCAGCAAATCTTAATCTTCGTCCGCGAGGATCACTCGTACAGACTTCGCTCGGAATGGGAATAGTCTGTGATACAGGCGGATTTGCAAGGAGAAATCCTACACAGATCGATATCGCAACGACCTGGTAATTTGTATTTTTAGTGAAAAGAGCGGTTAACAATTGAAATAATTCGCGTCATCTGATAAATATTGGTTAACAATTATGATAAGCAAGGTCATGTGGCCTTGTTTTTTTATTAACCGGAGGTGATGCCATGAAGATCACTGTTGTAGGAGGGGGCAATATAGGAACACAGTTTGCGGTCCATATTGCTGAAAAAGGGCATGAGGTGACAATGTTCACATCCAATCCCGCCTTATTCAGGAAACGCCTGTCAATAGTTGATAAAAACGAAAATACGATACACGAAGGGGTGATACAGCTTGCGACAAATGATCCGCACTGTGCATTCCAGGATGCGAATGTCATTATTATTACAATGCCTCCGACTATGATGATACCGCTTGCTGAAATGATATATAACAATACAGATCCTGATACGGTCATAGGTTTCGTACCGGGTAACGGAGGATTTGAACTGGCTTTTCGTAACTGCATTGAAAGAGGAAATGCATTCTTTGGAATTGACAGGGTACCTGCTATTGCAAGGCTCACTGAAAGAGGCAGGGAAGTCTGCTGCTCAGGATACAAGGACGAACTGTATGTGGCCGCCATTCCTTCAAAACACACCGAAGAATGCGCTGCTCTGATAGAAAGCATATTTGACATTCCTTGTGTACGGCTGCCTGGTTTCATGGCACTTACACTTACTCCTTCAAATCCGATACTGCATACAACAAGGTTAAAAACTATATTCAGCGATTACAGGCCGGGTATTACTTATGATTCGATTCCGCTTTTTTATGAAGACTGGGATAATGCATCTTCAGAACTGTTAATGGCCTGTGATGATGAGATCCAGGATATATGCAGGGCGCTGCCGGGATTCGGTCTTGAATACGTAGTTTCAGAACGCGCGTTCTACAATACTGAAACAGCAGATGAGATGACAAAAGCGATAAGCTCTGATGAATCTCTGCTTGGTCTGACTACGCCGTCAGTAAAAGCCGAAGCTGCGTCAATCAAAGGCAGAGGTCTTGGAGGCATAAGAACAAGACGCAGACAGCGGAGCGAATGTATAGAACGGCACATGGAAAGAAAAGCCCGCTGGAGAGAACGTATCGAAACAAGACTGATGACGATCAATGAAGTCAGAAAAGAGGAGAGCGAAAATTATATTCCTGATCTTCATTCAAGATATTTCACTGCAGATTTCCCGTATGGTCTTTCGGTGATACAACAGATAGGGAAAATTGCCGGAGTGGATATTCCTAATATAGATATGCTGCTTGACTGGTATGACGAGATAGCTATTGTAAATGACAAGCTGATAATTTCAGATTACGACATCGTCGACATGGATACGCTGAGAGATTTTTATATGCAGTAGAATAAGGAGGGTGATTGAAAAGAAGTGTTTAAGGGAAACGCAACTATTCCTAAAATCATAATTTTCGGAATAGTTATATGCCCGGTACAGCCGCTTATAACACTTATGCTATTTCATACACAGATATGTATGTATCCACTTCTCTCAATTAAACAATGCAGTTTTTTGAGGCGTTTATTTTCGATTTAAGCGATTTTTTCATGCCCTCCGGATATGCGGTACCTTGTGTTTTTTACTGATTTTGACGTTATCAGGGATCATGCCGAAAACGGCGCAATTGAAGATCCGAAGCCTGACCGCCGGGATACAAATGCCGTCAGTACTTCGGATCTGTCAATAAAACACACTTCTAGACATACGTCGGAGCGACATATGCTGCTAGCAAATTAATATATCGGGATAAAGAGTTTGTCTCCCGGCTGGATGTCAGCTGCATCGATATCGTTGATCTCATATACGTCATATATGGCACTCTGTACATCGATGTGGGCATCCTTGTTGCATCTTTCTACGATGCTCCAGAGGCTGTCGCCTTCATCAATAGTGATCTGCACATAGGACCTGGCGGCAGCAGCTTCGGCATTGCCGGCACCGATCACAGTGTATCCGGCAAAGACTATTATCATAATGCTGATAACAACGAACAGGAAGAACCTGAACGGCTTTACTATTCTATAATGATGTCTTGTATTCTCTCTCATGTCATCCACCATTTTCATCTGTAAATCTAAAAATGAACCTTTGTTCGGTATGTATGCATTATAAACATTTGTTCGTTTCATGTCAATACTTTTTCGAACAAAAGTTCTGATTTATTTTTCGCAAAAAAAACGGCTCTTCGCAGATCGCGAAAAGCCTTGAAATCAAAGGGTTTCAGCTATTTATTTTGTCAGATCGCAGAACTCGGCACTGCTTAGTTCCGCAAGTACTTCAGGGTCAAGGATTATCTGTACTCCCCTCTTCCCTGCGGAGAAATATATCTTTTCACTGAGTATGGCTGTCTCATCTATGAACGTCGGATAGGCCTTTTTCATACCTATAGGCGAGCAGCCTCCGCGTATGTATCCGGTAATATCGAGTATCTCCTTTACATGTATCATTTCGATGCTCTTGTTGCCTGATGCCTTTGCAGCCTTCTTGAGATCCAGCGATTCCGCAACAGGTATGACGAATACAAAGATGGCATTGCCGTCGCCTCTGGTAACGAGAGTCTTGAAGACTATGTCTTCAGATACGCCGAGCTCCTGCGCTGCATGTACACCCGAAAGATCTGATTCATCATAGTCGTAGCTTGCCATGGAATACTCTATGCCTGCTGAGTCGAGCAGCCTCATGGCGTTTGTTTTCTGTACCTTTTCTTTAGCCATTGATTTTTCCTTCTGCTTCCGCTTCCTTCATCTCGATCCTGTCGAGAAAACCTATAAGCGCCACACGTTTAACGAAACATACGATGAGCAAGACTGCGATTATTACGGACAGTACTGCTATCGCCGTGTAATTCTGTTTACCGAAGAAGTGACCGACCAGAAGGCTTCCGAGCATGGCCGGTGATCTTCCTATGGTTGCTGCCACAACGAAAGGCCTGAAGCGCATTTCGGAGATCCCTGCAGCGTAAGATACGAGATCCTTCGGTACTCCGGGTATAAGGTATATCAGGAATGCTATAAGCAGTCCTCTTCCTGAATTCAGCCTGCGCTGATATTCTCTGATCTTTTCTTCTCCGAAAAAAAGGTGCATCGCTTCGCTTCCTAGAGCTTTCGCCAGGAAGAATGATATCGTTGTACCTATTATGGCTCCGATGACAGAGAGCAGATATCCCCTGCCTACTCCGAACATGTAGCTTGCAGCGAACTGGATCGGCTGACCCGGAAGCACGCAGAGTACCACCTGTATTATCTGAAGTCCTATTATAAGAAGGAAAGCTATTTTTCTGTTCTGACGCAGGTATGCAATTACCTGGGCTGCCGTATCCTTGCTGAATATCCCGCTCCCGTACTTCAGATAAAGAAAAGCCGGTATGCCCGCAATGATCATAACGAGCAGTAACAGCTTTAATATTGCGATGAATTTCCTTTTTGACGGGTCACTGCTCATAATGTGACAAGTCCTTTTTTATAAAGAGCATCAAGGCTCTTTATGACACCGAATCTCGAGTGCCAGTATGAAAGCCCGCCCTGGAAGTAAGCGATATAAGGCTCTCTGAGCGGAGCATCCGCACTGAGCTCTATCGATGACCCCTGTACAAAAGCTCCTGCTGCCATAACGACCTGGTCGTCATATCCCGGCATGTCCCAAGGCATAGGAAGAACATACGAATCTATAGGAGAAGCTGACTGTACCGACTGACAGAAAGCGACCGTGCGTTCTGCTGTAAGGAATTTAATGGCCTGGATTATGTCGCTTCTGTCTGCATCAGCTGCCGGAACCACTTCAAAACCGAGCCTGTCATATACTGTACCGGCCAGAATAGCGCCCTTAAGAGCCGCGTTCACGACTCCCGGAGCCATGAAGAGGCCCTGCATTACATTACGGTTCTGACCGAATGTAAGTCCGCACTCTGCGCCGATGCCCGGACATGTGAGTCTGTATGAGATCTGTTCAATGAGATCAGCTCTTCCTACGATATATCCGCCAGAAAGCGCCAGTCCGCCACCCGGATTCTTGATGAGAGAGCCAGCCATTACATCAACTCCGAATTCAGTAGGTTCAACGGAATCGACGAATTCTCCGTAGCAGTTGTCGAGCATGACTATGATCCCCGGATCGATACCGTGAACAAGTTCGGTAACAGCCCTGAGGCTCTTAAGGGATATGGCAGGTCTCCAGTCATATCCTGTGGAGCGCTGCATGGCAACTACTTTTGTTTTCGAAGTAACAGCTTTGCTGATAGCGTCGAGGTCGACATCCATGTCATCGCCAAGAGCCACTTCTTTATAAACTACACCATAATCTTTTATTGTCCCCTTGAAGTCGGAAGGACCCAGCAGGCTGCCTTCTCCCCTCTTTTTAGCACTCCCGTCCTCTCTGCCTATAACAGTCTGAAGAGTGTCATATGGTTTTCCGGTGACTTCTATCAGTTCATCTCCCGGACGGAGCATTCCAAGCAGAGTCGCTGCTATAGCGTGTGTTCCGTTTACTATATTAGGCCTTACGAGAGCTGCTTCCGTGCCGAAAACAGATGCGTATACCCGCTCTACTGCTTCACGGCCGGCATCATCGTAGCCGTATCCGGTGCTCCAGTCAAAATGAGTCGCGTTGATATGATTTTCCTGAAAAGCCTTGAGGACCTTCATCTGGCATATGGCCGTGATATCGTCGATCCCTGCAAAGCGTTCCGCGAGAGCGTTTTCAGCTTCATCTACCAGCGCGAGCACCTTGTCATCAATATTGAATTGTTCTTTTATATATTCGTTGTATTTATCCATTATCAGTCTTCGTCTGTTCTTTCAAGTTCCCACTCCATGTCGCTCACGAGATCGCGCTTAACGTTCATCTTGTGCTGCGCATAGAGCTGGGTGGTCGTTACCTGCTCATGATCAAGCAGAGCGGCAACATCGTAAATGGAATTGCCTCTTCCGATAAGTGATGTCGCAGCGGTAGCCCTGAGCTTGTGAGGGCTGTATCCCGCGCGCCTGCTTGTATTGAGCGCTATCGATGTGTATTTCTTTACGAGCTCCCTTATCGCCCGTTCGGTTATCCTCTTTCCCTGCAGCGACAGGAACAGCGCGTCTTCTGCGGCTGAATTTTCAGGTATGACGGTATTTCTTTCGCTGTTGATGTAATCATTCAGAACCATCTCGACAGAGCGGTTGAGCGGCATTATGGATTCTTTTCCTCTCTTGCGGTAGATCTTGAATTCCCCTCTTGAGAAGTTGAACGATGAAAGATTCAGCTGCTGGAGCTCGCTCAGTCTTAGTCCGTAAGTGACGAACATCACAAGTATGGCTTTATCGCGGAGCTTTGTTTTCTCCCAGTACGTACGCTCGTGATCTGTAAGTCCGGTTCCGTTAGTGACGGCATCGAGCATTATCATGACCTCGTCGTCCTGAAGAGCTTTTATCTCGCGTTCACCCGGTTTTGCAACTCTTATAGGGTCAAATCCGTCAGTGATGTTGTTATCGACTATTCCGTCTCTGTACAGCTGCTTGAAGAGAACGGACACAGAGGATTTCTTGCGGGCGAGAGACTTGTTGTTGTTTTCATAGACCGTTACTGTTTCACCGTTATCGACCATGTATTTACGGCAGTAATCGATGTACAGATTGATGTCGGCTGCAACGATCTCATTAAGTTCTTCCGACTTTATTTCTTTAGGTACGGAAGCCTTTGTGAGATCAGTCTCATTGATAAGATAGTTCATGAAGAACCTGACGTCATGAAGATATGCAAGCCTTGTCATCGGAAGCACATTTCCCTTCAGATAGGCAAAATAAGGACGCAAAAAATTCGGAAGCTCCTTCTGTATGGCTTCGCATTCCATATATATATCGTTTTCTTTTTTAACGATATTGTCAGGCTTATCGCTCTTGTTATGCGACCTGAATTCCCTGCTGTCGTATGTGGTCTTTGCCATTCCTGAATCTAACTAAGCTCAGCTTTGTGATCTTCATCCAGTATGCGGTCTACTACTTCGCCTACTGTATCTCCTTTTTTTATCTCGACCCAGTCGACAAAGTCGTATCTCTTAAGCCATGTATACTGCCTTTTTGCGTAATGCCTGGTGTTCTTCATTATGAGTTCCTTGGCATCAAAGAGATCATATTCACCGTTCAGGAAACCGATGATCTCCTTGTATCCGATAGCTTTCATGGATGGAAGATCAGCTGTGTAACCGTTCTTCATCAGGCCGCATACTTCGTCTACAAGGCCATCCGATATCAGTCTGGATACCCTGCGGTTGATCCTGTCATACAGCCATTCTCTCTCCATCGTAAGAGCGTAAAACCTGAAGTCGTAATTAGGGTTGAGTTCGCATTCGGAAAGATCCTTGATCCCTTTTCCGTGTTCATATGCTTCTATCGCACGGATTATTTTGCGGGTATTGTTAGGATGTATCCTTGAAGCTGCATCAGGATCAAGTCCCTGAAGATACGCATGCATGTACAGTGTACCGCGCTCAGCAGCGAGTTCCTCAAGCTCCTGTCTGCGCTCCTCATCATCAGGGGCAGCGCCGAAATCCATATCATACAGGATCGCATTGAGATAGAGTCCCGTGCCGCCGCATACTATCGGGGTCTTGCCGCGCGCAAGGATGTCGTCTATTGTGGCGATAGCAAGTTTTCTGTAATCTGCCACAGTCATGTTGACCGA
This sequence comes from Anaerovoracaceae bacterium, assembly GCA_045115935.1. Classification (GTDB taxonomy): domain Bacteria; phylum Bacillota; class Clostridia; order Peptostreptococcales; family Anaerovoracaceae; genus Crickella. Next base: position 44,588 of record JBGULF010000011.1, on the reverse strand, counting down.
AGGATCTTCGATCGAATAAAGGTGATGCTTTATCTCGGACATCGCCTTTTCGGAAGGCTTTGCGCTTCCGATATCCATGTATTTATACAGCTGGACCGAATCGCAGTTTACTATCTCTCCGCGGATGCGCTTTGCGAGATAGTACGCTATCAGGCTCTTGCCCGATGCGGTCGGTCCCGAAATTATATATACCGTTCTGTTCATTAGTCTTTTATTTTCTCCGAAATTTATCTGCGTTTGAACGATCTTTCGATGTCATAGCTGCTTATCTTAATGAACGTAGGACGCCCGTGAGGACATGAGTACGGATTGCCGCACTTTGCCAGTTCTGACATAAGATCGGTAATTTCATGTTCTGAAAGCACATCGTGTGCCTTTACGGCTGACTTGCACGATTTAGTGATAAGTTTGTCGATGACTACTCTGTTGGAGCCGCCGGCCTCCCCCGCCGCTTCAGCGTATCCTCTTGCAAAACCTTCTGCTTCGTCTACGCTCATATACGGAGGTATTCCTCTTACAATAAATGTGCAGTTTCCGAAATCTTCGATATCATAGCCCATGCGAATAAGATCGCCGAGCCACTCTCCGCTTATTGAGTATACATCATTGCTCACATTGATTGTGAAGGCTGTGAGAACGGGCTGTGGTGAGTGTGCGGAATTATTATACCCGCGCATGAACTTCTCATAGAAGATGCGTTCGTGCGCAGCGTGCTGATCAAAAATGTAAAGCTCATCTCCGCCCTGCATGATGATGTATGTGTTGAATACATAGCCCTTGAGTGTAAGGTCTGCGAAATCAAAAGGCGCAGGAACCGAAACAGAAGTATACGATACTTCCGCTTCTTCTGCAACAGCCGGAACCTCAGTTACTGAAGGTAATTCTGCTGTCTCCGGCTCCTTACGGGAGTCGCTCCTGTCAAGGGCTTTCAGGAACTCCCTTATTGATGTCTGTTCTGTTTCTTCCTTTGCAGGAACCTCTGCTTTTACCTGCTTTTCAGGAGCGCTTTCGATGACGGCGGAAAACCCTTTCGGGATCCCTGCTCCTGTCATCACGGCATTGCTTACGGCTTCTGCTATGTCTTTCTTTACTTCGTCCTGCCTGAGGAATCTTATCTCCTGCTTTCCCGGATGGATATTTACATCGATATCACCCGGTTCAGCTTCTATGAAGAGGACTGCAGCCGGAAAGCCGCTGAACACTCTTCCCTGATAGCCTTCCTCAAGGCCTTTTTCGATTACAGCACTTGAAACGAGCCTGCCGTTTACAAAGAAAAGCTGACCCTTTCTTGTGCTCATGGTGCTTCCAGGATCCGATACATAACCTTTTACATGATCATTTCCGACCGGGAGCAGTCCGCTCCTTGCAATAGACGGATACAGTGATCTGACGACAGAATAGGTATCGCCGTTACCGCTCGTTGAAAACAGTGTCATTCCGTTACTGATCATCATAAAGCGGATGCCTGCATAACATACTGCATACTGCTGTATCAGCTCTACGATAGCAGAAGCTTTACGGGCATCGGTCTTCATGAACTTGCGTCTTGCAGGTGTATTATAGAAAAGGTCTTCAACTATGATGGTAGTACCGGTTTTGCAGCCTGTACGCTCCTTTGAAACGACTCTGCCTCCGTGAAGGATCAGTTTAACTCCCGAAACTTCATCTGCCGTACGTGTGACCATGGTAAGCCTTGAAACAGCGGAAATACTCGCAAGAGCCTCTCCTCTGAATCCGAGGGATACTATGTTGTCCAGATCGGTTATGCCGCTTATCTTGCTGGTTGCATGTCTGAGAAAAGCCGTTTCTGCTTCATCAAAAGAGATTCCGCAGCCGTCGTCAGTGACGCGGATATACGACTTGCCTCCCTCGCGGATCTCCACGATTATGGATCCCGCACCGGCGTCTATTGAGTTTTCAACGAGTTCCTTTACCGCAGACACAGGCCTTTCGATAACTTCTCCGGCCGCGATCTTGTCTGCAACAAAGCTTTCAAGTACCTTTATCATATCAGTCGTTGAATTCCTCGATGATCTCCTGCAGCTTTACAAGAGCCGAAACAGGTGTCATCGTATTTATATCTATTTCACTTATCTTTGACGCAAGATGCCTGTATTTGGCAGCGTCCGTGTTGATTCCTTCTTCAGCAAGCTCATCTGACATGAAAGATATCTGCTCGGATCTTGCGATCGCATCACCGCGTACCTCTGCAGAAAGTGTCTCGAGCTCATTCAGCTTATGTCTTGCATCTCTCCTGATAACTTCAGGGATCCCGGCGATCCTCGCCACATGTATTCCGTAGCTCTTGCTTGCAGGTCCTTCAATGATGTTGTGAAGGAACACGACATCGTTTCCGTCCTCAGCTGCCGCTACCGAAAGATTGTGTATGCCTTCCTTCTCGTCTTCGAGCTCAGTAAGTTCATGATAATGCGTAGCGAACATCGTTCTTACCCTGTGGGCAGGTTCGGCAAGATATGAAGCTGTTGCCCATGCTATCGACAGTCCGTCGAAAGTGCTTGTGCCCCTTCCTATCTCGTCGAGGATTATAAGGCTCCTGGAAGTCGCATTCCTGAGAATGCCCGCGAGCTCGCTCATCTCGATGTAGAATGTGGACTGACCGTAAGCGAGATTGTCCGATGCGCCTATTCTCGTGAATATGCGGTCTGTGACGCCGATGACAGCGCTGTCAGCCGGAACAAAGCATCCGATCTGAGCCATGAGCACTATGATGGCAGTCTGTCTCATGTATGTGGACTTACCCGACATGTTAGGACCGGTGATGATGAGCATGCTCCGTTTATCCATGTCGATGAAAGTATCGTTCGAAACAAACATGCCCGCTCCGAGAAGCTGCTCAACAGCAGGATGCCTTCCCCTTTTTATGTCTATGACATAGCCATCGTTGACTTCCGGTTTTACATAACCGTTCGAAGAGGCTGTCTTGGCAAACGAAATGAGAACGTCAAGTGCCGCAACGGCTGCCGAAGCGCTCTGGAGTCTTGTTATATATGGTTCTATCGCAGATCTTATCCTGCGGAATTCTTCGTATTCGATCTTGTTGATCCTGGCCTCAGCGGTGAGGACAAGATCTTCTTTCTCCTTTAACTCAGGAGTGATATATCTCTCGTTGTTAACGAGAGTCTGTTTTCTGATGTAGTCTTCAGGTACCCTGTCGATCATGCCTTTGCTGACATCGATATAGTAGCCGAAGACCTTATTGTATCCGACTCTGAGAGTCTTGATCCCGGTTCTTTCCTTTTCCGTATTCTCAAGGTTTGCGATCCATTCCTTGGCACCGGAAATGGAATCCTTAAGCTTATCGAGATCTTTGGAATAACCGGATTTTATGATACCTCCTTCGGTAATGCCCATAGGAGGCTCTTCGCAGATGGAGTGATCGATGAGCCTGTAAAGATCGTCGAAATCCTCCATCGCCTCGTTGAGATTTCTTAAAAGCGCAGCTGATACATCCGAAAGTTCATACTTGATATCCGGAAGCTGTGCCAGTGTCTTTTTGAGCGCGATAAGATCGCGCGCATCGGCGCGGCCGGTAGCGACTCTGGCTGTCAGTCTCTGGAAGTCATAGATGTATTTCAGGCTGTTCGAAATATTGTTGGTCTTGATAGGATCGTTTCTGAGCTCCTCAACTGCGTCGAGTCTTCGGCGTATCTCAGCAACATCGGTCAGAGGTTCTCTGAGCCATGACCTGAGAAGCCTTCCGCCCATCGCGGTCCTTGTTTTTCCTATTACTCCAAGCAGCGAGCCCTTGATGTCCCCGTCATATATTGTTTCGAGAAGTTCGAGGTTGCGGAGAGTGGATCTGTCGAGATGCATCACTCCGTCATGCTGCTTGATTGTAATATCTTTGAACTGATCGAGATCGCCCTTCTGTGTCTCTCTAAGGTACATCAGCAGAGCGCCGATAGCTGAGGTCATTTCCTCCCTTCCTTCAAGGTCGAGCGGTATGAGCGAAGACACAGAGAACTGATCCATCAGTACGTCTCTTGCTGTCTGATATCTGAAATATGAGTCGTCAATGCGGTCGAGGTAAACATTGAGCATGTGCTCAGAAAGCGACATTTCCACTTCTGAGGCGATCTCATCGCTTACAACGAGTTCTTTTACGTCGAGTATGGAAATGTCGTTCAGAAGCCTTTCAAACGAGAGCTTCTTTCCTTCTTTTTCCGTTTCGTACTCATAGGCGCTGAGTTCTCCCGTGCTGATGTCTGCAAGCGCAACAGCTGTGAGTTCGTCGGAAACACATGCTGATGCAATGAAAACATTGTTTTCGCTTCTACCGGCATCGCTTATATCGAGTGTTCCCGGAGTGTAAATGCGGGTGATCTCGCGCTTAACGATACCTTTAGCTTCGGCAGGATCCTCGACCTGCTCGCAGATAGCAACTTTATGACCGTTGTTGACAAGTCTGACGATGTACTGATCGACCGAATGGAACGGCACGCCGCACATCGGCGCCCTTTCCTCAAGACCGCAGTTGCGTCCCGTCAGAGTCAGCTCCAGCTCCCTTGATGCAAGAATGGCATCGTCAAAAAACATCTCGTAGAAATCTCCGAGACGGTACATGAGGATGGCATCCTTGTAGTCATCCTTGATTGCCGTATATTGCTGCATCATTGGGGAAAGTTTTGCTTCTGCCATTTTGTACTCATAAAATTGTAGGGGGAACCGAAATTCCCCCTACCGTCAGTTCAAGTGAATTGTTCGGCGTTATACTACTTTGCGTTGTAAGCGGCAACACCCATCTTGATGAGCTCGCAAGCTCTTCTCATCTTGTCAGGTGTCAGAACGTATGCGATACGCATCTCGTTTCCGCCGAGGCCCTTTGTTGCATAGAATCCAGGAGCTGGTGCGAACATTGCTGTTTCACCGTTGTCATCGAATTCCTTGAGCATGAACATAAGGAAGGACTCGATGTCGTCAACAGGCAGTTTGCATGTCATATAGAATGCGCCTGCAGGCTTCTGGCATACGATTCCAGGGATCTTCGAAAGCTCTTCATAAGCAGCGTCTCTTCTTGCTTCATACTCAGCCTTAGCCTCGTCATAGTAGCTCTTGTCCATTCTGTAGAGAGCAGCAGCACCTACCTGCTCGAGTGTAGGTACGCAGAGTCTGCCCTGAGCGAGCTTGAGGAGTGCGCTCATGAACTCTTCGTTCTTGGAGATTGCAGCACCGACTCTTGCTCCGCAAGCCGACCATCTCTTCGATACGGAGTCAACGATGATGACTCTGTCAGCGATGTCGTCAAGCTGTCCGAATGAGTGAGCCTCTGCTCCGTCATATACGAATTCTCTGTATACCTCGTCGGAGATGATCCAGAGGTCGTGCTCCTTAGCGATGTCGCCGATGAGCTTCATGTCTTCGAGTGTGAGAACTCTTCCTGTCGGGTTGCCAGGCGAGAGGCAGCAGATTGCCTTTGTCTTAGGTGTGATAGCAGCCTCGATGAGGTCTCTCTTTGCCCAGTTGTAGCCGTCCTCTGCGGAAGTTGTAAGCGGTACGAGAACGCCGGAAACCTCGTTGCAGAATGTGTTGTAGTTTGTGTAGAAAGGCTCAGCGATCAGAGCTTCATCTCCAGGATTGAGAAGAGCTGTGAAAGCGAGGATGAGAGCCTCGGATCCGCCGTTTGTGATGAGGATGTCCTTTCTCTCATACTCCATGTTGAAGTCTCTCTTCATGTAGTAGATCATTGCGTCGCGCAGTTCATCGATACCCTGGGACTCAGCATATGCGATGACCTTCTTGTCGAAATTTCTGATTGCTTCCATGAAGCAAGGAGGAGTCTCGATGTCAGGCTGACCGATGTTGAGACGATAGACCTTTTTGCCATGTTCTCTCTCGGCCTCAAAAGCGAATACGTTGAATCTTCTGATAGGCGAGAACTGCATTGCTGCACATCTTTTTGAAACTTCCATTTGAATCTCCTTACGTTGTTATTATGTGATAGCTTTTGGGTTAATTTATAACTATAAATTGTTATTTATTTAAGCCGGAGTGAGCTTCGTTTACGACCCGGCTCACACCTATTTTATTATCGCACTTTTTACGTGAAAGTAAAAGCAAATATTCTATATTTCCTTTAGTTCCTTTTATAGGAGAATACGACAGTTCCCGGGCAAAAAGACCGTTGTCTTCAGCATATCCGATCACGTTATTTATGACGTCTTCGTGCACCGAAGCTTCCCTTACAATGCCGCCCTTACCTACCTGTTCCCTTCCTGCCTCAAACTGAGGTTTTACAAGGCACAGAATGAGACCGTCATCAGACAGGACCTGTGCCGCTACCGGGAACATATGCTTTACGGAAATGAAGCTGACGTCTATGGATATAAGATCTATCGGTTCTTCAATAAGCGTTGTGTCGAGGTAACGGATATTGGTCTTTTCCATGTTGACCACGCGCTCATCAGTTCTCAGCTTGTAGTCGAGCTGACCGTATCCTACATCTATGGCATATACCTTGCGGGCTCCGTGCTGCAGCATGCAGTCCGTGAAGCCGCCGGTGGATGCGCCCATGTCGATGCATACTGCATCATCGCAGGATACTCCCCACTCGTTTATAGCCTTTTCAAGTTTGAGGCCGCCCCTGCTTACATAAGGACATTCCTGCCCTTTTACCTGAACGTCAGAGTCGATATCGAAGCGGGTCCCGGGCTTGTCTTCAAGTCTTCCGTCAACGGTAACAAGGCCTGCCATTATGGTGCGCTTTGCCTTTTCACGGGTTTCCGCAAGTCCGTTATTTACAAGCAGTACATCTAGTCTTTCTTTCATTTTCGTCAGTACTTCCTTATTTCAAGTGAGTCGGCAAGATCCGTAAAGAACGAGGCATCACGTCCGTACGGAGCAAGAGCCTCCTTTGCCTCTGATGTGAGCCTGTGAAGCTCCTTTCTTGCCGCTTCAGGTCCATGCACGAAAGCATAATTGCACTTTCCCTGTTCGGCGTCTTTTCCGAGAGTCTTTCCCAGAAGCGCCTGATCGCCTTCTATGTCAAGAATATCGTCAAGGATCTGGAACGCCACGCCTATGTCTCTTGCATAGACGGTGAATCTTTCCAGCATGTCTTCATCAGCGCCTGCAAGCATCATGCCTGCTCTTACCGGAGCGGTGATGAGATCTGCTGTTTTATGGAGCTCGATAAACCTGATAAGCTCAGCTGTAGGTTCAAGCTTTTCGCCTTTGATGTCGGCAGTCTGGCCGGCTATCATACCGCTTGCTCCGGCACGTGAAATAATTTCGTGTGCGGCGCGTATATGATTTTTCAGCTTCACAGGATCATCGGAATGATCGAGCGGACTCCCCGTGACGATCTCTGCAGCAGTGGAAAGAAGTCCGTCTCCTGCCAGAATCGCCATGGCTTCGCCGTAAACTTTGTGGTTTGTCGGCTTGCCTCTCCTGAGGTCATCGTTGTCCATCGCAGGAAGATCGTCGTGGATCAGGGAATACGTATGGATGTATTCCAGAGCCAGAGCGTACGGAAGCGCTTCGTCGATATTCCCGCCGGCGAATTCACACGATGCAAGCAGAAGTGACGGTCTGAGTCTTTTTCCTCCGACTTCAAGACTGTATCTCATGGCATCGGCGAGTTCTGCCGCTTCTTCACCTGTATCCGGGATCAGATCAGTAAGGTGACTGTTTATTATTTCCTTATACTCATCAAAGCTGTGCATCTTTCAGTTCTCCGTTCTCATAGAGCTGTATTTTCTGCTCGGCACTGTCAAGTATCTTTCTGCAGTATTCGGCCTCTTTCATTCCTTCTTCGAACAGCTTAAGGGAATCCTCAAGCGTCGTGGCCTGCCTGCCGATCTCAGCAGCTGCGTTCTGCAGATCCTTCAGTGCTTCGGTAAATGTTTTTTCTGCCATGACTGACCTTTCCTTCAATTAAGATCAACACCAGTGACTTCGGCGCTGAAGCTTCCGTCACTCATAATGATATCGTATTCTTCGCCAATTGTAACGCCTGCCGCTTTCGGAACGATATTCCCGTTCCTGTCTGTAACAGCAGCATATCCTTTTGCGAACACACGCCGCGGATCATTCTCCCTGAGCATGATCACGGCCTTTTCAACGGCTCCCGATGCCTCCGTAAGCTTTGATCTCACATTGGCTTTAAGAAGCGCCGATGTGCTGTCGAGCACCCTTCTTTCTGAAGCGAGCTTCTGCTCTGTTGTTGAAAGCAGTATTTTCTTACTTCTTTCGATGTCGTCCCTGAGCTTGTGCGTATCCATGACAGCCATGTCTGCCGCTGCTGTAGGAGTCTCGGCTCTTGCATCAGCAACGAAGTCACTTATCGAAAAATCGATCTCATGGCCTACGGCGCTTATGACAGGTATTTCAGAAGCGAATATCGCTCTTGCGACATCCTCATCGTTGAAAGCAGCGAGGTCTTCAGGCGAGCCACCGCCTCTTCCGACTATAAGGGTATCGATCTTTATGCCGTTTCTGTTCAGGCTGTTTGCAGCTCTTATGTTTTCGCATATGCTGTTCACTGCCCCTATTCCCTGAACGGCTGTAGGGAAAATAAGGATATCTGTAAAGTCGTTCTTTGCCGTAATGATCTTGCGGATATCCTCTATGGCTGCTCCGGTAGCCGAAGTGATAACCCCTACTCTGTATGGGAACTCCGGTATCGGTTTTTTGTATTTCCGGTCAAAGAGTCCTTCTTTATCAAGTTTCTCCTTGATGCGCCTGAACTCTGCTGCAAGATCGCCTTCTCCGAGAGCTTCAACATACCTGATGCTGAGCGAATACGTGCCGTTTTTCGGATAAGGACTGATATCGCATACAGTTACTATCTTCTTTCCGTTTTCGACAAGGGACATATCTATCCTTGCCGCATTCTGCCCCCATATCGCGCAGCGGATCTGGCTTGTGGCATCCTTGAGCGTCAGATAGTAATGCTGCCCGCTCCTGCTCAGTCCGGATACTTCTCCTTCAACAGCAAGACCGCGCAGATTCAGATCATCGCGCAGCTTTTTGGCTATGTATTCATTTACCTGTGATACTGTTACCGGTTTCATTTTTCCTCTTCGCCAGCAGTGCCGTACCTACGGCGTTGTCTCCTGACAGCTCCGGTGAGCCGAAGTTTATGTCAGTAAGACAGTTTTTATCCGTAATGGCGCGGAACGTGCGGCTTGATGCCACTCCGCCGGCCATATATATCTTTTCCGCATGATATTTCTCTTTGAGATATTGTGCGGTACTGATCAGCAGTCCGCATACAGCCGCAAAAAGTTCGGCTGTAACGTCTGATCCTGATATGCCGTTCTGATTTTCAGCATATCTCATGAGTCTGGTTTCAGCTCCGGAAAGATTGAAATATCCGTCATCTGACCTGAGCTTTGGAATGACTCCCGTTTTTCTGATTTTCTTTATGTCAAAGTCTGTTTTTTCAAGCACTTCGTATGCGATGTCATCGAGATATCTTCCTGATGGAAAAGGCATACCCGAAGCAACTCCGAATCTGTCCAGCAGCTGGCCTGCGGAGATGTCGCGCGTTCCGCCCACTATCTCCATACTGTATCCGTTATCATCCGGGCTGCACATCAGGGCTTCGGTAGTGCCTCCGCTCAGGTGAAAAAACAGCGTGTCAGGAGACGGGGTATTTCCTCCGCTTTCGATCACAGCCGCAGCATGTCCTTCCTGGTGTGAAAATCCGTATACTGGGATCCTCAATGACGAAGCTATCTCTCTTGCTGCATTTACCCCTGCAAGAAAGCAAGGCATGTATGAGCCTTCGACCCTTCTCGGTCTTTCTGAGACTCCTACTGCCTTGATGCGTGCCGGATCTATGGATCCGAATAATTTTTCTATGTATTCCGGGAGTCTGTTGCTGTGAATAAAGAAAGCTTCTGACTGCCTCAGTCCTCTTTTACCCTCAGGCACATCGAGAAGAACAGCCTTTTGCGACAGTATCAGGCCGTCTTCGTCAACGACTGCTGCAGACGTTCTGTAATTCGAAGTGTCGATCCCCAGATAAAGACTTCCCATGTTTTAGATGCTGCGTGAGATCTTTCCGAGCACGGAATTGATAAATGCATATGATCTGTCATCGCCGTACTTCTTTGCAAGGTTAACGGCTTCGTTGATTGAGACGCTTACCGGAATGCTGTCTACATACAGCATTTCTGCTACAGCCGTCCTGAGAATGGCCAGATCTGTCTTTGCGATCCTGTCGATCGACCATTTATCAAGGTTTTCGCTGATCTTTGCATCGATCTCTTCATGATGGTCCTGTACAGCAGCCAGAGTCTCGACAGCCTGCTTTTTACCTGCAGCTTTTATGCTTTCCTCAACTATGGAAAGATCTGCGACTTTGAAATCGTCAGTCATATCCATCTGGTAAACGAGCTGCATCGTTTTTTCTCTTATATCTTCTCTTTTCAATTTGTCTCCTTCTTATCCAGGCCTTCGACCCGTATATTCACCGCTTTGACGCTGTAATCCGTCTTCTCTTCGATGTCTCTTTTGATTTTAGACTGTATGTCATAGCAAAGCTGAGGTATGTTTACCCCGAAATATACGATTATATCGCAGTTGATCGTAAGGGCGCCGTCGTCTTCGCTTATCTTTATCCCGGAACTATGTACATCCATGCCTATGGCTTTCTGGATGTTTTCACTGAATCCCAGGTCCGGAAATCTGCTGACAGCGTCGAATGCGATGATATCTTTTTCGATCAGATCGATTATGTCAATATCATCATTCATCGGGGTCTTCCTCTCTCTCTACTTTCTCTATGCGGATCTTTTCTATCCTGCGGTCTTTGACCGACAGTATCGTAAAGTCGTAATCCTCGTAAGATATAGGCTTATATTTGACTTTTTCTCTCGGTATCTCGCCCATGAGATCGATGATGAATCCGCCGATTGTTTCACTCGTTTCAGATTCGAGTTCCACTCCTGTTTCTTCTTCAAGATCATCGAGATAAACATTGCCGTCAACAATAAATGCAGTATCGTTAACTTGCTCGATTATGCGGTCTTCTTCGTCAAATTCGTCGTCGATATCTCCCACTATCTGCTCGATGATGTCTTCTACAGACACGATACCGCTGAAACCGCCGTATTCATCTATAAGGATAGCAAGATGCTGCTTCTCTTTCTGCAGTTCCCTGAACAGTGAATCGATATTCTTTGTTTCAGGTACAAAGTAAGCCGGTCTGAGAAGCTTTTTTATATCAACATTATCAAAGCCTTTCTTGGTGGCATTATACAGATAATCCTTGATATGCAGTATTCCGACGATATTGTCAGGATCGCCTTTATAGACCGGGATCCTTGAATGAGTCAGTTCCATGAGTTCTTCAAAATACTCACTTCTGTCATCATCAAGGTCGAACATGAACACGTCGGTACGCGGAGTCATGATCTCATATGCAAGCAGATCGTCAAACTCGAATATCGAGTCGATCATCTTGCGGCCTTCTTCATTGATCTCGCCTGTCTCCTGTCCTCTGTCGAGCATGGACATGACCTTATCTTCGGAAAAATAAGAATCGTCTACGTTTACATCCTTGCCCATTATCATTAGGAACAGATTGGCTATGCCCTTGCAGACCCATACCAGAGGGAGCGTTATTATATAGATGAACTTCTGAAATCCTATAAGTCCGACGCCGACAGCTTCACTTGACTGTGCTGCGAGCTTCTTCGGTAGGATATCGGAGAGAGCTGTGTAAACTATATAGAACCCAAGGTTGCACAATACCAGTACGAAAATCCCCAATCCGTCCCTGTAGAATCCGAAGTCATCCGGCATGCTGCCTGAAGCATCGATGATCAGCATCAGACAGTTGAACAGAACGAAACAGACGATGATGCTTATAAAGCTTGCCGCGTGATCGGCGTAATGATATTTGGACGGTTTAGCCAGGAATTCAGTAACTGTCTGAAGTTTTTTGTTTTCAGGCTCATCCTCAAGTCTTTCCTTGATGACATTGCGGTCGATGTAGTCGAGAGCGCGCTTACATGCAACCACAAGGCCGTTGAAGACCATGATCAGAACGATCAATACAATAAACAAATAAGAGGGTAAACTGCCGTCTTCCATTTTGTGCTCCTTATTTCTTCTTTCTTAAAATGAAACCTTCTTCAGGTGTTCTTTCAAAGCGGATGCGCAGTATCTGCTGAGGATGCGGTGCGCTTTCTATAGCATTGCCCTCCTCATCGTACATCTCGCGTATCGTTTCTTCGTAATACGGCGTGAACGGGCCGAACACTTCAACAGTATCTCCTACCGAGAACTTGTTTCTCTGTTCTACCGTTGTAAGCCCCGTAGTCTCATCCGTTTCTCTAACAAGACCAATGAATGAATAATCTCTTATATAATCGCTTGTGATATAGTTCTGATCCTTATCCGTCGGTTTGTTGTAATAGAATCCGTGGGTGAATTCCCTGTGGCTGGCCTTGCAGAGTTCATCGTAATACTTTGTGTCGAACACATAGTTTTCAGGATCACTCAGATATGCATCTATGGCCGCCCTGTAAGCTGTTACTACAGTAGCCACGTAATACATGGATTTCATGCGGCCTTCTATCTTGAGAGAATAGACTCCTGCTTCGGCAAGATCAGGGATCCTGTCGATCATGCACAGATCGCGTGAATTCAGAATGTAGCTTCCGTACTGATCTTCTTCGATCGGATAATACTGTCCGGGTCTCTGCTCCTCAACCAGTGCGTATTTCCATCTGCACGGATGTGTGCATGCTCCGCGGTTGGCATCTCTTCCTGCCATGAAATTGCTTAGGAGACATCTTCCTGAATATGAAATGCACATCGCACCGTGAACGAAGGATTCTATCTCAATCTCCTCCGGAAGCTCAGCTCTCATGATCCTGATCTCTTCAAGACTCATTTCACGTGCGCATACGATCCTCTTGACTCCCTGTGAAGCCCAGAAGCGTGCTGTCAGGTAATTGGTTGTATTCGCCTGAGTGGAAAGATGGATCTCAGCATCCGGGATCTGTTCCTTTATAAGGCCCATAACTCCCGGATCGGAAACAAGAAATGCATCTACGGGAATATGCCTGATTTTGCCGATATAATCCCTGAGAGGCGAAATATCGCCGTTGTGAGGGTATATGTTTATTGTCATATAACCCTTGGCATTATTGGCATGCAGCCATTCCATGGCCTCTTCGATCTCAGGCACTGAAAAATTGCCGGCACCGGCTCTGAGACTGAACATCTCTCCGCCGAAATAAACGGCATCAGCTCCGAACCTGACGGCTGTTTTCAGTTTTTCCATGTCGCCTGCAGGAGCAAGCAACTCCAGTTTTGGTTTATTATCGTTAGTTTTCATTTACAAATCTTATGATCGCAAGTCCGTCCGCGCCGGTAAGAACGGATACTTCCAGGTCTTCACGCTGACGGATGTATTCAAGAAACTTCTTCATGTATTTGATGCTCGTTCTGTGACGCTTCGCATCCTTGCCTTCAGCCTCCAGGATCCATCCGCTCAGGAGAATGTTGTCACATACTATGAGCGCATCTTTTGTGCAGATCTTTTCAGCTGCTTCAAAAAATTCCCGGTAATGGCTCTTGGCTGCATCTATGAATACGAAATCGAACTTCTCTGATTCATCTGCATCTGCAAGATCACAGACGAGTCCGTTCAGTATTTCAGACGCATCACCGGTACGGAAGTCTATACGCTTCCCTTCTTTTCTTGAAGCGAACTCAGCTGCGGCGGCTTCTATCATGACAGGATTACGCTCTATCGTAACAATACGGGCATCAGGCAGTTTTTTGGCAAAAAACAGCGCTGAATATCCGTGCGCAGTTCCTATCTCGAGTATTTTATCAGGATGCGTAAGGCCGATCAGAAGGCTGAGTATCTCTTCGGTTTCAGTAAAGATGAGAGGAACGCTTTCATCTTCATTTGAACGTCTGAGTTCTGCCAGATCCTCATCAACGGCTCTGTGATGGCTGTCGACAAACTCTTTGAAAGGAATATCCCTTACATACTTCATTCGTCTTCGCCTTCACTTTCGCTTGCGTCTTCGTCTTCTGCTTCTTCAGCCTCTTCCTCTTCAGGCTCTTCAGCGGCTTTTACAGCATCCTCGTACTCTTCGAGCCATTCTTCATATTCTTCTTCGTCGGCTGTGAATCTGTGGGTGCCGTCAAGAGTACTGTTCAGCACGTAATGTGTATACTCATGTTCTTCCGGATACAGGGCTGCAATGATGGATTCTTCTGATGGCGAACAAAGCGGCTTCTCAGGAAGGTCCTCTATGTCCGTGAGTTCCATGTTGATCCTGTTATGGATCACGCCTGAAACGGCAGCTCTTTCCTTATCTACGTTTGTTTCTTTCTCGATCATCGAGGCAAGAACAAGAAGCTGTCTGGTTGTGATACCCAGTTCATCAGCTCTTGCCTTGAAATCGTCGTTGTAGAAATTGTCGAACGCATCAAGGATCATGATTATCATCATGGATTCATCCGCATCCGCAGAAAGAATATATTCACCCGGAAGCATGAATCCTTCGATAAGATCCGCTCCCTTTAGTCCCTCTTTGTTTTCACCCAAGACTTCCAGCTGCGCAAGGTCCGCAGAAGAAGCTGCCTTGAGGAACTTTTTCTTGTCCGCAAGTCCGTCTCTGTCGAGCGCGGATGCAAGCTGTTCTACGGTATATCCTGCCGGAATGGTGAACCCCTTCTGAGTAGTAAGTCCGCTCTGAAGTGTTTCCAGTATGCTGAGTGAATCCATTGACGGCGACAGATAGTATGTACCCGGTTTGAAGTCCTTTGAGAAGGTAAGCCTGCCAAGCATCTCGAAGCTTGATGAGCTCTTTATGAATCTCATCTCATCGAGACGCTCAGCGATAGCGTTCAGATCGTCACCTTCTTCTACGACAAAATCCGCGTAGGTCGTACGCGTTCTGTCGTAAGGCTTGGACATCATGTAAACAGACCAGAGGGCCAGTGCTGCCAGTATTATGAGCACCGTTATGATCCTCAGCGGTCTGTGGAAACGCTTGATGCTCTTCTGATCTTCTTTCAAATGAGTCTCCTATTTGGATCTTCCGAGATACTCGCCGGATCTTGTGTCGATCTGGATCCTCTCGCCTTCATTGATGAAGATAGGAACCTGGATAACAGCACCTGTCTCAACAGTAGCAGCCTTTGTAACGTTTGTTGCTGTATCGCCCTTTACGCCTGGCTCAGTCTCGACTACTTCGAGATCTACGAAGTTAGGAGCTTCAACTGTGAATGCATTTTCCTTGTAGAACTTTACTGTAGCAACATCATTCTCACGGATGTACTTGATAGCATCCTCAACCAGTTCGTAAGTCAGAGGGACCTGATCATAAGTCTCCTGATCCATGAAATAGTAGAGCTCTCCGTCGTTGTAGAGGTACTGCATCTGCTTTGTCTCGATATGAGCTTTAGGGAACTTGTCGTTAGGGTTGAAAGCTTCCTCGCGTGTAGCGCCTGTGAGGATGTTTCTGTACTTTGTTCTTACGAAAGCAGCTCCCTTGCCCGGCTTAACATGCTGGAAATCGAGTACAACATGAGGCTCGCCGTTCATCTCGAAAGTAATACCTTTTCTGAAGTCACTTGCATAGATCATTGGTGTTTCTCCTTTATATTGATAATTTTTTTAATAGACTAAGTTGGTTATTATCTGATGGCTTCGCCCACGATGCCGAACACATCATTCATCATGGTCGCTATTGCCATCTGTGCCTGAAGGTACTGTGCAGCAAGAGGTTTTGTCATGACCATTGCGCTCAGGCTCTGGAAACGTGCAAACACGTCCTTGTCAGGCTGCTGGCCTGTGAGCTGTGTTGTCTGAAGCTGTACCTGAAGCTCAGTAAGCTCCTTGAGCATATCAGAACATTCCTTATCTTTGTCAACTTCTTTTCTGATCCTGTCGAATTCTTTGAACTCGTTGGATTCCTTTATTGCTTTAGCAAGGCTGTGAGCCTCGTCATAAACATTCATAACTGTTACCTCCTCTAAACATAAAGTATCACAGGTATTATCATAGGGCTTTTCTTTGTCGTGTTATATATGAAGGTCTTCATATCAGACTTGATAGCCCTTGACAGTGAAGCTTCATCAAGAGCGCCTTTCGAAGTGCTCTTTCCGATCGTATTATATACGACGTTTATTGCCTCCCGGATAAGATCCATGTGCTCTTCCACGAATATGAATCCCCTTGTGTTGAGGCTAGGCTCTGCCATAAGCGAACCTGTCGCCGAATCAAGCGCAACGGATATAGTGATAAGTCCGCCCTGGGACAGCCTTCTTCTTTCCTTGAGGACAACGCTGCCTACATCACCTATTCCGTATCCGTCAACCATCACATCTTCGCCGGAAGTAAAGCCTCTGATCAGATGCGGGTCCCTGCCGTTGATCTCCAGGGCATCACCGTTGCCGAGGATGAAGATATTGTCCTTGGAATGTCCGAGAGCCTGCGAAAGCTTTGAGTGCTCCACCAGATGCCTGTATTCACCGTGTGCAGGAATAAAGTACTTAGGCCTTATAAGCGTATGTATGAGCTTGAGCTCTTCCGAAGAAGCGTGGCCTGATACGTGTACGTCCATGGCGGATGCAAGCACGACATCGACTTCCTTCTCATACAGTCTGTTGACTACCTGCGATATGACCTTTTCGTTGCCCGGGATCGGTGAAGATGAGAATACGACTACATCGTTCTTTTTGAGCTTTACTGATTTGTGGTTGTCGTAAGCCATTCGCGTCAGTGCGCTCATAGGCTCTCCCTGGCTTCCGGTAGTGATTATCGTGATCTTGTTGTCTGCAAGGTTCTTTGCTTCGTTTACGTTCACGAATACGGAATCAGGGATATCATCCAGGTAGCCCAGGCTCTTCGAAAGCGCCAGCACGTTCTCCATCGATCTTCCCGATACAGCGATCCTTCTGTGATGCTTCATTGAAGCCTCGATGAAATATTTGATCCTGTGTACGTTGGAAGCGAACGTCGCGATGATTATTCTCTTTTCAGTATTGTCGAATATCTCATCGATCGATCTTCTTACAACAGCTTCTGAAGGTGTATAACCCTTCCTCATAACATTTGTGCTGTCGCAGAGCAGAACGTCAACGCCCTGATCACCGAGCTGTGAGAACCTGTTGAGGTCGATCACCTTGCCGTCGAGCGGTGAGTAATCGATCTTGAAGTCTCCCGTATGGACTACATGGCCTCCCGGGAACTTGATCGAATATGCCAGTGAATCCGCGATGCTGTGGTTCGTCTGGATAGCCTCAACAGTGAAGCATCCGATATCGAACCTGTCTCCGGATTTAATGACATGTCTCTCGCAGGAGAGATAATATTCCTCCAGCTTGTGGTCTATCATGCCCATCGCAAGCGGTGAAGCGTATACCGGCACGCTGAGTTCCTGAAGGAGATACGGGATACCTCCGATATGGTCCTCGTGTCCGTGCGTGATGATAAGTCCCTTTACTTTTTCCATGTTTTCCTTGAGATATGTGAAATCCGGTATCACGATATCGATTCCGAACATCTCATACTCAGGGAACGCAAAACCGCAGTCTATGATGAGTATCTCATCGTTACACTCAATGAGTGTGCAGTTCTTTCCTATTTCTTTCATTCCGCCAAGAGGGATGATCCTGAATGGCGGCCTGACCTTTTCTTTATTCTTTTGTATCGCCTTAGCGGGGGCTTTCGCCCTCCTCTTATTATTATTCTTATACCTTGTCATAATGGCGAAGCCGCTATCTGACAACGAAGTTGATGATCTTCTTAGGTACATAGATCACCTTTACTACTTCGCGTCCTTCGGTAGCTTCCTTAAATCTTTCTGAAGCTCTTGCGGCTCCTTCTACTACCTCCTTATCTGAATTATTCGGCAGCATGAGTTTGTCTTTTAATTTGCCGTTGATCTGCAGGATGATCTGCATCTCGTCTTTAACGAGAGCTGATTCATCGCAGACCGGCCATGCTCTGTTATAGAGCCTGTCCTCATGGCCGAGCTGACTCCAGAGTTCTTCCGTGATATGCGGAGAGAACGGGTTGAGAAGAGTCAGCAGAGTCTCTATCGCTTTGTTGAACAGCGGCATGTTGATGTCGCCGTTCTTGTATTTATACATTTCATTTACGAGTTCCATGATGGATGCGATGGCTGTGTTGAAGTTGAACCTTCCGCCGGCATCTTCTGTTACCTTCTTGATACAGGTGTTCATCATGAAGTCGAGGGACTTGTCTGCCGCGTTTGCAGCCTTGTATTCTGCAGGAACATCAGCATCTCCCCTTATATCATTTATGTATTCATATACCAGTCTGTATACACGGTTGAGGAATCTGTAACTTCCCTCAACACCCTCGTCAGACCAGTCGAGTTCCTTTTCAGGCGGTGCTGCGAAGAGAATGAACAGTCTTGCAGTATCCGAACCGTATCTGGCCTGGATCTCAGCCGGGCTTACAACGTTGCCGAGAGACTTGCTCATCTTGGCTCCGTCCTTGATGACCATTCCCTGAGTCAGCAGGTTTTTGAACGGCTCCTCTTCCTTGCTGAGTCCGATGTCGTGCAGGAACATCTGGAAGAATCTTGCGTACATGAGGTGAAGTATAGCATGCTCAACTCCGCCGATATACTGGTCTACATTCATCCAGTAATCAGCCTTTTCCCTGCTGAACGGCGCCTTGTCATTGTGCGGATCGCAGTATCTGAGGAAGTACCATGAGGAATCCACGAATGTATCCATCGTGTCGACCTCTCTCTTTGCAGGTCTTCCGCAGCATGGGCATACTGTGTCTACGAATGTCTTGCTCGTAGTTATAGGAGATTCGCCCTTGCCTGTGAACTCAACGTCTGTAGGGAGCAGGACCGGCAGGTTTTCTTCCTTTTCAGGCACCCAGCCGCACTCATCACACCAGATCATAGGGATAGGTGCTCCCCAGTATCTCTGTCTGGAAATGAGCCAGTCTCTGAGTCTGAAGTTGACTGTCTTGTCGCCGATTCCCTTTTCATTGAGCCATTCGATCATGGCCGGAATGGCTTCCCTGTTGTTCATTCCGTCAAACTGTCCGGAATTGATCATCTTTCCTTCAGCTACAAAAGCTTCCTTGAGATCGTAAAGATCGATCGAAGGGTCTTCAGGGTCTACAACAGGAATGATGTCCAGACCGAAAGCCTTTGCGAAATCAAAGTCTCTCTGGTCGTGGGCAGGAACAGCCATGATAGCTCCGGTACCGTATCCCATGAGTACATAATCCGATATGTAAATCGGGATCTCTTTGCCGTTTACCGGATTTACGGCGTATCTTCCGATAAATACGCCTGTCTTCTCATTGCTTGTCGATGTTCTTTCGATATCGCTCATGCGGCGTGCTTTTTCCTGATAAGCCTCTACAGCAGCTTCTTCAGGACGGCCTGCTACGAGCTCATTAACGAAAGGATGCTCCGGCGACATTACCATATATGTTGCACCGAAGAGAGTGTCTGCTCTTGTTGTGAAAACTTCAAGAGTCTTGTCGGAATCCTTGATCTCGAAGTTGATGTTTGCGCCGTAGCTCTTGCCGATCCAGTTGCGCTGCATGGTCTTTACCTTGTCCGGCCATCCCTCGAGCTTGTCGAGGTTAGCGAGCAGCCTGTCGGCGTAATCAGTTATCTTGAGATACCACTGCGACAGATTTTTCTTTGTGACTTCAGTTTTGCATCTTTCGCATTTTCCATCAACTACCTGCTCATTTGCAAGTACAGTCTGGCAGCTCGGACACCAGTTGACCGGATTGTCCTTTTTGTATGCAAGACCTTTTTTATAGAACTGGATGAAGAGCCACTGTGTCCACCTGTAATACTCCGGAGTGCAGGTAGCGACCCTGCGGTCCCAGTCATACGAAAGCCCCATGCTTGCCAGCTGTCTGTCCATCTCGTCCATGTTGTCGTATGTCCATTTAGCAGGCTCAGCATTGTGCTGGATGGCAGCGTTTTCTGCAGGAAGTCCGAACGAGTCATAACCCATAGGATGAAGCACGTTATATCCGGCCATCTTCTTGTATCTGGCTATGACATCTCCGATCGAATAATTCCTTACATGGCCCATGTGAAGCTTGCCGGAAGGATACGGGAACATCTCAAGTACGTAATACTTTTCCTTTGAATCGTCCTCGACCGTTCTGAAAGCATCTTCTTCGGCCCAGATTTTCTGCCATTTTGACTCTATTGCTGTGAAATCATATCTGTCGTTGCGCATTATGTAACTCCTTGATCAG
The DNA here is from genome assembly GCA_045115935.1 of Anaerovoracaceae bacterium. Taxonomy (GTDB): domain Bacteria; phylum Bacillota; class Clostridia; order Peptostreptococcales; family Anaerovoracaceae; genus Crickella. The sequence goes on along the minus strand of JBGULF010000011.1, from coordinate 24,367 downwards.
TCTACCAGTATGGATTCGCAATCGCTCCAGATCTTTTCGAGCGTATACTTGTCTCTGGTATCATTTGTGAATATATTTACAATAACATCTCCTCCGTCAACAAGTATCCAGCCGGTGTCCGGTCTGCCGTCCTTGCTCTTAGGATCGATGCCGAGTTCTGCGAATTTGTCTTCAACATCATCTGCAAGGGCTCCGAGCTGTCTGTCGGATGTACCCGTTGCTATAACAAAGAAATCAGCAAATGATGATTTCTCAGCTATATCGATCATTACAACGTCTTTTGCTTTTTTTCTGCTCAGCAGTTCAGCTATTGCCTGAGCTACTTCCTTACTTTCCATTCTTTGTCTCCTTTATCTTGTTTAAGACCCAATCCCTTGCTTCGAGCGTGTCGCGGTCAATTTCTCTGCCCTTTGCCGTAAGGTCACCGATCGTGTATTCAAGTATCTCGAGACACGCTCTGTCGAGATCCCTGTATGCAAGATCCTGATAATAATCCAGGTCGCTGTATGTCCTGTTGTCTTCCACAACATCTGCAACGAATATCAGCTCATCAAGAAGAGTCATATCCTTTCGCGCAGTGGTGTGATACCGGACAGAATCAAGGATCTCTTTATCCGTGACCCCGAATTCGTGTTCGAGTATTGCAGCTCCTACCTTTGAATGGGCAAGAGCGTTATTGCCTATAAGGTTTTCGGGAAGGCCGTACTTTCTGATATATGCATCCATGGTCTCCGTGTCGAAGTTCTTTGCGATATCATGGTACCTTCCTGCAAAGGCAGCTTTTTCTTTATCCGCGCCATGCAGTCCGGCAAGTCTGACAGCCATTTCTTCGACACCCATCGAATGCCTGTACCGGCTCTCCTTGAGGTTATCGCTGATAAAACAGTCCAGCGACTCTCTATTTGTACAGTTTATGCTCAATTATGTATTCCTCTACTCCCGGCGGTACGAGTCCCGTTATCGGCATGCCGGCTTTTACGAGATTTCTGACCTTTGTCGATGAAGCATCAACAGGAGCCATCTCCATTACAGTTATCTTTGCACCGTATTTTTCGCGGAAAGACTCTATTATCTTCATGCCCTCCGTATAGTCGGTATCCGGACGTCTGGCCGTGACCAGATGGTAATTCGAAAGTATTTCTTCTCCCTTATACCATTTATCGACCTGTACTGCAGAGTCGAATCCCAGCACGAAGTACAGTTCTCCGCCGAGCAGGTCATCCCAGTGTCTAAGCGTCTCGATAGTATACGACGGACCTTCCCTGTTCAGCTCATAGCGCGAAAGGCAGAAAGCACTGTTTAAGCCGAGAACGGTTTCTATCATGCCGCATCTGTCTGTTCCTGCGGATACATGTCTGTCCAGCTTGAACGGAGAGATGTATGCGGGCATGAATATAAGCTTATCAAGTCCGCATTCTCTGACCGCACTTTCGGCAAGAGCGACATGTCCTATATGTATGGGGTCAAAGCTGCCGCCGTATATACCGTATTTCTTTCCTTTTTCCATTATTCTTCGATGAGCTCAATACCGAGTTCTTCAAGCTGTCCCGTGCCTGCAGGAGCCGGTGCCTCGCATACCGGGCATTCAGCGTTCTGATTCTTAGGGAACGCTATTACCTCTCTGATGCTCTTTTCTCCGAGGAGGAGCATTACGAGTCTGTCCAGTCCGTAAGCAAGTCCTGCGTGAGGAGGTGCTCCGTATTTGAATGCTTCGATCAGGAAGCCGAACTTCTCCTGGCATTCTTCGTCTGTAAGGCCGAGAGCCTTGAACATGCGGGCCTGAAGATCCTTGTCGTGGATTCTTACGCTTCCGCCTCCGAGCTCTACACCGTTGAGAACGATGTCATATGCGTTTGCCTTGAGTCCGAGGATGTCGTTATCCAGCTTGTCGAGTTCTTCGAGCTTCGGCTGTGTGAACGGATGATGCATCGCCTTGAGATTTCCTTCTTCGTCCTCCTCGAACATCGGAAAGTCCACGACCCAGAGGAAGTTGAACTGATTATCGTCGAGAAGTCCCATGAGGCCTGCGATCCTGCGTCTGAGGAATCCGAGCGAATCGTATGTGACTTTCGGAGTTCCGCTTACGATGAATACGATATCTCCGCTTCCTGCTCCGCATTTATCCAGAACAGCCTTCAGCTCATCTTCGCTGAAGTATTTTCCGATCGACGACGAGATCGCATTTCCGTCGTTCTTGATCCAGATGAGGCCGTGCGCACCGTAGTGCTTAACCTCGTTTGTGATCTTGTCGATCTTCTTGCGGGAGAATTCAGCTGCTCCGCCAGGTACGCAGATACCTCTGATATCTCCGCCTTCTGCAAGATTCTTTGTGAACAGTTCGAATCCGCATCCTTCAAAGACATCGTTGAGCTTAATGAGCTCGATGGCGAATCTTGTGTCAGGCTTGTCTGAACCGTATCTCTCCATTGCTTCGTCATAAGTGAGTCTAGGGAAAGGAGTCACAACATCGACGCCCTTTACTTCCTTCATTACTCTCTTGATGAAACCTTCCTGGACTTCGATGACATCGTCTACTCCTGCGAACGACATCTCAAGGTCGATCTGTGTGAATTCAGGCTGTCTGTCAGCTCTGAGGTCCTCGTCTCTGAAGCATTTAGCGATCTGGATGTATCTGTCTGTACCGCCTACCATCAGAAGCTGCTTGAACATCTGAGGTGACTGAGGCAGAGCGTAGAAGTATCCGTTGTGCACTCTGCTCGGTACGATGTAGTCTCTTGCGCCTTCCGGAGTCGGCTTGATAAGTACAGGTGTCTCTACTTCAGTGAAGCCCTGCTCATCGAAGTAATCGCGTGTGCACTTAACGATCTTGTGTCTGAAAGTCAGGTTTCTCTGCATCTTGTTTTTTCTGAGATCGAGGTATCGGTACTTCAGTCTCAGATCATCGTTTACGTTGTCGTCGTCCTTGATATAGATCGGCGGTGTATCAGATGTTGAGTAAACTGTCAGGTCGCTTGCGAAGACTTCGATATCTCCTGTAGGGATGTTAGGGTTTTTGGAACTTCTTTCCCTTACGACTCCCTTTACTCCTATGCAGTATTCACGGCTCAGTCCTTTAGCGGCTTCGAGTACTTCAGCAGGAGCATCTTCATTGAAAGTGATCTGAGTGATGCCGGTTTTGTCTCTGATATCAACGAACACGAGACTGCCTAGGCTCCTTGCCTTGGCTACCCAGCCGTTGAGCACTACGTTCTTTCCTTCATCGGCGAGTCTGAGCTCACCGCACATATGCGTTCTTTTATAAAGCATTTGCAAGATCCCCCCTACTGACTTTGGTTTGTTCTGATGTTGACATATTTTTGAGAGTTATCTCTCCGCTTGCGACTTCATCGCCGCCTATTATAGCCGTATATGCGGCTCCCAGTTTATTGGCGTATTTCATCTGGCCTTTGAGATTTCTCTCTCTGGTATCCATTTCTGCTCGTATGCCTTTCTCTCTGAGTTCGTGGAGAAGTGTGAGGGCATAGAGTTTTGCATCGTCGCCTATCCAGGCAAGGAATAGCTGCGGTGCCGGCGCTGCTCCGAAATCGTGGCCGCATGCGTCCATGAGCATCAGCAGTCTCTCTTTTCCGAGACCGAAGCCTACTCCAGGCATATCAGGTCCGCCTACTTCTTCAATAAGGTGATCGTACCTGCCGCCTCCGCAGACGGTTCCCTGAGCTCCGATTTTTGTCGTTATAAACTCGAAAGCTGTCTTGGTGTAGTAGTCGAGTCCTCTGACGATCGAAGGGTCAACTACATACTCGATTCCCATCGCATCCAGATATGACTTGAGGTCCTCGAAATCCTTGCGGCAGTCATCGCACAGATAGTCGATCATCTTCGGAGCGTCCTTTACGGCTTCCTTATCCTCTGCCGACTTGCAGTCGAGTATCCTCATAGGGTTTTTGTCAAATCTCGATTTGCATGTATCACAGAGGCAGTCATACTTCGGTCTGAGAAAGTCCTGCAGCACTTTTCTGTATACCGGCCTGCACTTCCTGCATCCGACGCTTGAAATGTGGAGCACTACGTCCTCAATTCCCATACGTTTAAGGAAGTCGTGTCCGAGAGTAATGATCTCAGCATCAGCCATCATTGACGGTGTGCCGAAGTTTTCTATTCCGAACTGGTGGAACTCTCTGAGTCTTCCCGCCTGCGGATTCTCATATCTGTAGCACGGAGTGTCGTAGAAGATCTTTGTCGGCTGAGTCTCAGCATAGAGATTGCTTTCGATAAAAGCTCTTACAGCCGGAGAGGTTCCTTCAGGCTTGAGAGTAATGCTGCGTCTGCCCATATCCTCGAAGGTATACATTTCCTTCTGCACGATATCGGTCGTATCGCCTACTCCCCTGTTGAAGAGATCTGTCGATTCAAAAACCGGGGTCCTTATTTCCTTAAAACCATATTCCGAGCAGATTTTTGCCCATTCTTCTTCTATGTACTGCCACTTATGTGCATCCTTCGGCAGCATGTCTTTAGTGCCTTTAGGCGCTTTCATTGCCATCTTTTACGTCCTTTCGTACGGATCATTTATAGTAGTCATTCTTGCGGGAGATCATTTCCTCGAATCTCTCGCTGTATATTTTGTAATTGCTTACGTTAGCTATGCGCTCGAGCCTGTCCGCATCAGGATAGTATACTTTCCCGACCGCCCCTGCTCCGAGGCCAAGCACAGTCTGTTTGTCTTCCATGATACGTATGTTGTATATGGAATGTTTCCCTGGCAGACACCAGCCGACGTTCTCGAGAGCGCCTATCTGATGTTTCTGCCTGTATATGTAATACGGTCTGTATCCTGCAGAGCTCAGCATGCTTCTCGAAAGATCGAGCATTTCACTCACCGTCTCAGCATTGTGTCTGTAATATCCCGGATCATTGTCCCTGAGTCTGGAACCTCTTTTCACCGAAAGAGTGTGTATGGTGATGTTCTCTGCACCGAGCTCAATGATCTCTCTGAGGCTTGCCTCAAAATCACTGAGATCCTCCTCCGGAAGACCAGCGATAAGATCGGCATTTATTACATCGAAGCCCGTCTCACGCGCTGTTCCGAATCCTTTGCGGATATCATCAGCATTATGATCGCGTCCTATCAGTCTTAAAGTCTTATCCTTCATCGACTGAGGATTTATGCTTATGCGCGATATGCCGAGTCTTTTCAGGGTGTCCAGTTTTTCTTTGGTTATCGTATCCGGCCTTCCTGCTTCTACCGTGAATTCAAGTCCGGCAGGATCTACATGATATGCTTCGGAAACTTTTCCGATAAGTCTTTCAAGCTGCCCGCTGCTGAGTGTAGTCGGGGTTCCTCCGCCGATATATATGCTTTCGAGCTCAGTCCCGTTTTCTTCGGCAAGCTTTCCTGCATATTCAACCTCTTTGAGAAGATTCACGAGATATGCTTCATGATCTTCAGCAGGAGCCACATTTGAAGCAAAGCTGCAGTATGCGCATCTTGTAGGACAGAACGGGATCCCGATATACATCGAAGCTTTTTCCCATGGTGTACCTGTTACATGGCTGAGCTGATAATCGGCGATGTCAGCGAGGAGTGAAGCTTTGGAATCGCTGAGAAGATACCTGTCTCTTATGGTCTTTTCCATCTCAGCTACTGAACTCGCCCTGCAGATATCCAGAGCAGGTTTCAAAGGTCTGACGCCTGTAAGAGTCCCCCATGGAGGTCTCATACCGGTGATTCCGGAAAGGAGCTCATAGAACTCTCGCTTTATCTCTTCACGGTCATCGCTTCCATTTTCGTTTACAAAGAAGCTGTCTGCGCCGAGAAGATGGGCTACCGGCCTGCCGTTATAGGCTATGGTCTCAAAGCCGTCATCGGGAAGAAATACCCTGGCGAGCTCCATATAGTGATAGTCATCATCTATGTTATTGATATAGAACCTATACAAACGGATTTGCCCTCTTTTCGTAGCCTATTGTTGTAGGACCGCCGTGTCCCGGATAGACGACCATTTCGTCGTCCAGCGTGTAAAGCTTGTTTTTTATCGAATCTACAAGAGTATACCAGTCTCCTGTCGGGAGATCTGTTCTGCCCACACTCAGTCTGAACAGAGTGTCTCCTGTAAATATTTCCTTGTCGGTAGCGAAGCATACGCCGCCTCCGGTATGTCCCGGTGTCTCGATCACACGCAGCTTTGTTTCACCAAGCGTGATAACATCGCCATCATGGAGAACCATTGTCGGTTCCGGACATGGATACGGATGATCGTGGATAAGAGCGATGTCTTTCTCAGGAGCGGCGAACCTGACTGCGCTGTATTCATCGACGTATTCCTTTGCTTCGAGGAAGTGGTCATGATGACCGTGTGTAAGGAGAACGTACTTCAGATAAGCGTTATTCTGTATGTCCATCCTCACGTCCACACCGTAGTAGCCGGGATCGATGATAGCCTTGAAGCCTGTTGCCTGGTCTGTGATCAGATATGTGTTTTCTCCATACATCCCATCCGGATAGCAAATGATATCAATTCCCATGAGATCCTCCTTATCTTGGTCTGAAGACCTTGATAACTCCTTCTACCTGTCTGAGCGCTGTCAGCAGTCTCTGTATCTGATGCATGTCTGTGATCTCGACAGTGAGCAGTGTGTTGGTGGTTCCGGGTTCTCCCGGTGTGAGGTTCAGACCTACTACTTCAAGATCGTAGTCGTCACAAACCTTTGATATATCTTTGAACAGGCCTTTTCTTTCTTCTGAAACGACCTGGATGTCTGCATAGTATTTTCTATTTTCGTTCGGTGAATCCCAGTTCACCTCAATGAGCCTTCCGCGGTCAGCTTCTCTGATATTGCGGATATTTGAGCAGTCTGTCCTGTGTACCGTTATTCCCTTACCTTTGGAAATGTATCCTATGATAGGATCTCCAGGAACAGGATTGCAGCAAGTCGCACGTCTTATCAGGAGATTGTCTGCACCCTTTACCACAATGCCGTTTTCCGAATTGCCGGACGGCCTTGTTGGAGGTTTCTTCTTGACCTCGATGTGCTCTTCTTCTTTCTCCTTTATCTGGTTGTCAGCTTCGTAGTATTCGATCAGCTTCTGACCGAGCCTCGAAACAGTGCTTCCGCCTCTCGAGATCTGCAGGAAGAGCTCGTTTACGTTCGAGCAGTTAAAATCCTTTACAGCCCTGAGAATGTACGCATTCTTTGTGACCGCTGCAGGATCATAACCTTTCTTTTTGATGTAATTATTGATATTTGTACGGCCTTTGCTTACGTCAGAATCCTTGTCTGCCTTGCGCAGCCAGTTGCGGATCTTGTTTTTGGCTCCTGACGTCTTGCACTTCTTGAGCCATTCAACGCTTGGACCGGATGAGTTAGCCGAAGTAACGATCTCAACGATATCTCCGTTCTGCAGCGGATGATCTATCGTTACCATCTTTCCGTTTACCTTGGCTCCGACGCACCTGATTCCTACGTCAGTATGGATCTTGAACGCGAAGTCAAGCGGTGTGCTCTCGGCCGGAAGTTCGATCACGTCTCCGCCCGGAGTGAATACGAATACCTGGTTGTCGAACAGGTCGACCTTTACGGTATTCAGGAATTCTACGGAATCGTCTGCTTCCTTCTGCCACTCAAGAGCCTGTCTGAGCCATGCAAGCTTCTTCTCGCTGTCATCTACAGACCCTGATACCTTGCCTTCTTTGTATTTCCAGTGTGCTGCGATACCGTACTCGGCTATGCGGTGCATCTCATAGGTCCTTATCTGGATCTCAAAAGGCTCTCCGTTATCTCCGAGCACCGTAGTATGTATCGACTGATACATGTTCGGCTTCGGCATCGCTATATAGTCCTTGAATCTGCCCGGGATAGGCTTCCATCTGTTGTGGACGAGACCGAGTGCAGCATAGCAGTCCTTTACGCTTGACACGAGGATCCTGACAGCAAGGATATCGAAGATCTCATCGATCTGCTTCTGCTGCATTACCATCTTGCGGTATATGCTGTACAGATGTTTCGATCTTCCCTTGACATCATGCTGGATGCCTGCTTCGTCAAGTATGTTGGAAATTGTTCCGGTAAGAACTTTGAGGTTCCTGGCATACTCAGACTTCCTGCGGTCTACAGCCGCTACAAGTTTTTTATATTCGAGCGGATGCAGGTATTTAAGAGCAAGATCTTCGAGCTCGAACTTTATGTTGAATATACCCAGTCTTCCGGCCAGAGGAGCGTATATCTCAAGTGTCTCCATGGCCTTAGAAATGCGTTTCTCCGTCGGCATATACTCGAGGGTACGCATGTTGTGAAGTCTGTCTGCCAGCTTGACGATAAGAACTCTTATGTCTTTTGACATTGCCAGGAACATCTTCCTGAAGTTTTCAGCCTGAGCAGCTTCGCTCGAATCATAGCTGATGTTTGTGAGCTTTGTGACGCCTTCGACAAGATCGGCTATCTTTTCATCGAAGTCCTCTGCCAGCTGTTCCCTTGTATAACGTGTATCTTCTACAACGTCGTGAAGGAGACCTGCTATGACCGTTTCATTGTCCATGCCAAACTGAGCCAGTATCTTTGCTACAGCTACCGGATGGATGATATAAGGTTCTCCGCTCTTACGAAATTGCCCGTCGTGTAATTTACGGGCAATCTCGTATGCTTTGATAATGACTGAATCATCGTATTTCGGATTGATCTCGGTCATATCCCTTATGAACTTTTCAGTTGACAGGTCAATTACTGCTGGTGCGGCCATTCCGTCTCCTGATTAACGATCTTTGGAATTAGAGTCTTATTCCTTCGTCGTCTCTTCTCTTTGCTGATTTCTTTCTCTGCTTGTCAGTCTTAGCTTTGTTTGCTTCGTACTTTGATATTCCCTCTTTCTTTGTCAGCTCATAGAGTATAGGGCTGCAGAGGAATATCGATGAATATGTACCCGTGAATACACCGATCATCAGAGGAATGAGGAACGATCTGAGTTCCGATGATGCCATGATGAACAGCGGGATCATTACGAGCAGTGTAGTAAGCGATGTCATGAGAGATCTTGACAGAGTCTGATTGATGCTCGTATCGATGAGCTGTACGCCCTGTTTGCGTTTGAAGAACTTTGTGTTCTCTCTGATACGGTCGAATACTACGATGGTATCGTTTATCGAGTAACCTACTACGGTGAGGATACCTGCGATGAACGGGTTGTTGATCGTGATGCGGAATATAGCGTAGAACGAAAGTGCTACGAGAACGTCGTGAGCAAGTCCTGCTACAGCTGCAAGTCCGTACTGCCAGTTCTTGAATCTGAATCTGATATATATCAGCATGCACAGTGCAGCAAGCAGGATCGACTTTGTAGCATTGGCTCTGAGGTCCTTTCCTACTGTAGGTCCGAACTCTTCAGATGCGAGCACGTTATCATCTTTGATTCCGTATTTTTCAGCAATTTTGTCGATTACTTCAGAACGCTCGGCAGACTTGAGGTCCTTGATCGTTCTGATAACGATCTGTGTGTTTCCTTCACCTGCATAAACGATTGTCGGGTTAAGATCGAAGTCGGCTATCGTTTCCTTAACTTCATCGATGTCGACCTTCTGACCCATCTCGATCTGCATCATTGTACCGCCTGTGAAGTCGATACCGTAGTTGAAGCCCTTGAATGCAAATGCTGCAACACCGATAAGGATGACTGCAAGGCTGAGTGCGTAGAACTTCTTTCTGTTCTCTATGAACTTGATGTTGAAGTTCCAGCTGAACCTCGGAGTTCCGTCTTCCTTTACTCCGAACATAGCATTCGTTCCGAACTTTTTGCTCTCTGCGAGCAGATTTACGAAGAGCTGTGTAATGAATACAGCTGTGATTACAGATACTACAGTACCGATCATCAGTGTGAGTGCGAAGCCCTTTACGGATGTTGTACCGAACATGTAAAGAACGAACGCCGCTACGAGTGTAGTTGTCTGCGAGTCAACTACCGTTGAAAGAGCTGCACGGTAACCCATGTCTACAGCTACTCTTACGGATTTGCCCTTCTGTATCTCTTCCCTGATTCTTGTGAAGATGATTACGTTGGAGTCAACAGCCATACCTATGGACAGGATGATACCTGCGATTCCCGGAAGTGTGAGTACGGAACCCATTCCGACCATGATCCAGAGTACAAGCTGTATGTAAAGAAGAAGTGCAAGGTCAGCAATGACACCGAGCATTCCGTATGCAATGACCATCAGGATGAGCACGAGTGCAAGTCCGATGGCTCCGGCTTTTACCGAAAGTGTGAGAGCATTGGCTCCGATAGTTGCTGTCTGTACCGATGAATTGATTTCTTCAAGATTAGCCGGAAGAGCACCGCCTCTGATGAGTGCCGAGAGCTGTGAAGCTTCTGTTTCACTGAATCCGCCCTGTCTTGTGATCTCGCATGTCCTTGAATTGATCTTTTCGTGAACGAGCGGTGCGGAAATAACTTCATCGTCGAGGGCAATAACGATAGCAGTATTATTTACGAGATTGCCCTCCTCGTCAGTCATCGTAGCCTCTACTCCACCCTGATAAGCCTTTTCAGTAGCGTCTGCAAACGCCTTGCTTCCTTCAGAAGTAAAGTCGATGGTGATCTTGTAACCGCCGTTCTCTGTATCGTTTGCCATCTGTGAATCGCTTACGCCTTCACCTGTAAGAGCGAGCGTACCATCTGCAAGGAAAAACTGCAGCTGTGCAGTACGGCCGATCTGCGAGATCGCTTCTTCAGCGTCTTCAACACCCGGCATCTCGACTCTGATACGTCTTTCTCCTTCGATGGAGACCTGGGCTTCACTTATACCCATAGCGTTAACTCTGTTTTCGAGCACGCTCTTAGTCTGATTCATTATTCCTGCAAGCTCAGTGCCGGTTTCCTTTGTGTCAGCTTCGAGCAATACGTAGACACCGCCGTTGATGTCGAGTCCGTATTTGAGCTGCTTTCCGAGGTTGCCGAAATCCTTGCCGAGGCCGAAAACGGATATCAGCCAGGATGCCACTAGCAACAGGACGATCAATACCGCAAATACTTTTCTTCTACCTGTTTTCTTTGATTTCATAACTCCTAAATACCTTTCAATTATTTGTCGCATTTCTAAAAAAGCGCAAAATACGACATTAAATAATTATTCAATCTATTGTACTCGTTTAAGCTTTATTTTTCAATGAAAAAAGCACATCCGAAACGCTTTCGGATGTACTTATTTCAGTTCTTATTTTTGAGTTTTTATTCAGCGTCGTCGCTTTTTCTGCTGAGCTTTTTAGGAGTGACTTTCTTGTCTCTGGATGGAGCTTTCTCCTCCTCTGCCTCCTTAGCAGTTTCCTTTGCAGCAGGCTTTGCAGCAGCGCCAGGATCCTTTGCACTGACACTTGCGATAGCAGATTTAAGGAACTCGATCTTGTTTTTGCCGGCGCCTGTGGAGATGATTACGGACTTCTCGTTGATCTTCTCTACTTTTCCGACGATTCCGCCGATAGTGATGACTTCATCTCCGACTCTGAGAGCATCTCTCATTTCCTTGTCGGCTTTTTCTTTCTTTCTCTGAGGCCTGATCATCATAAAGTAGATCATAGCGATCAGGAGTACCATCAGCACTAAACTGAATGCAGGACTGCTTGGATTCATAATACCCTCCTAATAAACGTTGTCTTGTTGATCTGGTGCCGGCGGTGGGGGTCGAACCCACACGATATCACTATCACGGGATTTTGAATCCCGCGCGTCTGCCAATTCCGCCACGCCGGCACATGGCAATTTTGGCTAAAAAAATGGTGTGGATGACTGGACTCGAACCAGCACGGTTTCACCCACATGGCCCTCAACCATGCGCGTCTACCAATTCCGCCACATCCACACGGCACTTATGGATTATAAACACCTTCTGACCATTTTGCAAGCCTATAATCAAATTTTTTTCAAAAAGATTTTTGAAATCAGATCAGATCATATGATTTGAGCGTCTTATCAACAGATTCTCTGAGCTCATCGAGGGTGCCGTTGTTGTAAATCACCTGATCAGCAAGCTGCACCTTTTTCTCTTCTCCGTCCTGTGAATCCATAATAAGATCGATGATGGAAGGATCGATGCCGTCCCTTGCCATTACTCTGTTTTTACGCACTTCATAATCTGCAGTAACTACCCATACAGCATCGTAATCGTCTTCACTTCCGGTCTCAAAAAGAAGCGGAATGTCAAAGAACAGGGCCTTTTCATCGTCTGCCGCTTTTTCCCTTTTAATTGCCTCGATATCTTCAAGCACCACTTTTGTAGTCCCTTCCTCGAGGATCTTTTTCATTGCCGGATTCCTGAACACGAGATCTCTCATGGCTGCACGGTCAAGACTTCCGTCTTCGAGAATGAATGACTCTCCGAAATGCTCGATAATATATGGAATGGCCTTTCCTCCTGCTGACGTCATCTCGCGCGACATCCTGTCGGCATCGATGACCGTAAAGCCCTTGCTTATCAGGTAATTAGTTACTTGTGTTTTGCCGGAACCTATTCCGCCGGTCACTGCAATAGTTATCATGTCTTTTCTCCGTTATTTCAGTTCGTACCAGGTTTTTCCCGTATGTATGTCGCAGACAAGATCTACGGCAAGATCTGCCGCGCTCATCATGCATCTTTCAAGTATCTCTCTGACTTCATCGGCTTCGCCGTCCGGACCTTCTACTATCAGTTCGTCGTGTATCTGAAGTATGAGCTTTGACTCGAGTCCTTTTCTGCGCAGTTCAGTGGACACGGAATTCATGGCTATCTTTATTATGTCAGCAGCCGTGCCCTGTATAGGTGTATTCATTGCCAGCCTTTTTGCGAGTTCTCTTTCCATGAATTTGCGCGAAGCGAATTCAGGAAGTTTGCGCACTCTTCCGAAATACGTCCTTACTTCACGTGACTCCTCGCCTGTCTCAATCTGTCTGTCCAGATATTCTTTTACCGCTGTATGCTTTGCGAAATACTCGTTTATATATCTCTGAGCATCGCTTCTTGTGATGTTAAGACTCTCTCCCAGCCCGAAGCCGCTCATTCCGTATACGACTCCGAAGTTGACTGCTTTTGCTCTCGTTCTGTCGAGCGGGGTAACTTCATCTTCAGGGATGTCAAAAACTCTTGAAGCTGTTGCGCGGTGGATATCCTTACCGGCGCGGAAGTCAGATATAAGCGATTCATCACCGCTCAGCGCCGCCAGAATGCGCAGCTCTATCTGTGAATAGTCAGATCCCGTGAACAGTTTACCGCTCTCAGATACAAATGCTTTTCTGATAAGTCTGCCGTAATCGTCGCGTATAGGTATGTTCTGGAGGTTCGGCTCCGTGCAGCTCAGCCTTCCGGTTGCGGCAACTGTCTGCATGAAATGAGGCCTTACCCTGCTGTCAGGGCCTATAAGTGGGAGTAGGCCGTCAACGTATGTACTCTTGAGCTTGGCTAGTTTTCTGTATCCTAGGACGTCAGCAACTATCCTGTGATCGTCTTTCAGCTTATCCAGGATATCGGCTGCGGTCGAATATGACCCGCTCTTGCTCTTTCCGGATTTCGGATAAGGGATACCCATGTTCTCGAACAGAACTACGCCAAGCTGTTTCGGCGAGTTGATATTGAAAGTGGTGCCGGCTTCGGAGTAAATCTCTTTTTCAAGCTTTTCAATGCTTTCCGCAAGCTCTTCACCTATGTCTGTCAGTATGGAATGTTCGCACCTGATACCCTCGAGTTCCATCCTTGCAAGCGTCAGTATAAGAGGCATCTCGCATTCATCGAAGAGCTGTTTTAGCCCGTTCTCCTCCATCGCTTTCTGCTGGCCCGGTCTTACTTTCGAAACATAGAATGCTCTCTTTAAAAGGTCCTCAGGCGGCATCTCAAGGGAGTCATATGAAACATTATCTGCCATTATCGCAGATTCATCTTCTTTTGCCGCATATCCGGCATACCTCAGGAGCATCTTGTCGAGGGTATACTTCTGCCTGTTGGCATCAAGAAGATATTCAGCGATCATCGCATCATAACCAGGCACAAGGTCCGCATCTGACTTTGCAAGCATTGAATACAGGATACGCTTGAGACCGCAGCCCAGCAGCTTATACTCTTTTTCTGCGATCTGATCCGTCACTATGGAGCAGTCCATAGGAGTAAGTTCCTTTATGCATGCAAGCTTTTTGTCTTCGCTGTAGAGGCAGATATATCTTATCTCAGGTTCAGCTGTATGGCAGGCATCAGCTGCTGCTTCGATATAGACCTCACTGCCCTCTCCTACTTCACGGAGAAAGCCTTCGAGATCGGTTCTTTTTACTTCTTCGAATTCATCAGAAAATCCTGAATCGGCTGGCACTTCGTTTGTACCTTCTCCTGTACTCATGCCGGCCTGCAGCTTTTTTATGAACGAATTGAATTCAAGATCAGTATATATTGCTATGAGTTTTTCAACATCCGGGCCGGTGAGTTCAAGGTCTTTCCATTCGAATTCAACAGGCGCCTGAGTGTTGATCGTAGCCAGCCATTTTGACATGCGGGCAAGCTCTATATTATTTCGCAGGTTTTCGCCCATCTTGCCCTTGACCTCATCGGCATGGTCAATAAGGTTCTCAAGCGAACCGTACTGTTCAAGAAGAGCAACTCCTTTCTTCTCACCGATGCCCGGTACGCCCGGTATATTGTCGGAGCTGTCGCCCATAAGGCCTTTCAGGTCTATAAACTGCTGCGGTGTAAGATTATATCTCTCACGCATGGCATCCATGTCGTAAAGGTCGAAATCGCTCATTCCACGCTTGTTTATGAGCACATTGACATGCGGACCGATCAGCTGAAGTTCGTCCTTGTCACCTGAAATAACAAGCGTATCCAGCCCGTCTTTCTCGGCTCTGGCAGCTACAGTTCCGATAATATCATCAGCTTCATACTTAGGTACTTCAAGAACGGCAATATTCATTGCATCCAGTACATCATGAAGCATTGGGATCTGTGAAAGGAGTTCAGGCGGAGTTTTCAGTCTGCCCGCCTTATACTCCTGATAGACATCGTGTCTGAACGTGCCGCCCTTGAGATCGAATGCAACAGCCATATGGGAAGGCTCGTAGTCATTCAGTATCTTTCCGAGCATATTAACAAAGGCAAACACACCCTGGGTGTGCATGCCTTTGGAAGTTACCATTGGTCTCATCGCAAAGTATGCTCTGAAAAGCAGACTGTTGCCGTCAATGAGAATGAGTTTTTTCATGTTCTGATCTCCGGTTTATTGCATATCTACGGCTGCCGGCAGGCCGAATGCGCCTTCTGCCGACATCGCGCCATCGATTATTGCGTATTGCATTACATCCGTTGCAAGCGCAGCGAAAGCGTCGAAGTTGACTTTCTGTTCTCCGGTCGCGAGAACGAATACGGTGTCTCCGTCCAGTGTGCCGTGAACAGGTTTGATAGCTCTGGCATAAGCATCATGCAGGATCGACGCAAGCTTGTTAGCCTGTGACTTTGTCAGTTCCGCATTGGTAATGAGGCACGAGATCGTAGTATTGAATACGATGTCATAGCCCATCTCCTCGCGTGTAAGAGCAACAGGTTCTTCGACGACCTCCTCGACTGTTTCTTCAGCTGTCTCCACGACGGGCTCCTCAGCTGTCTCTTCGACAGGCTCTTCAACAGGCGCTTCAGCGATCTCTTCAGGCTGCTCTTCCGGTACTGTTTCCTCAGGGCTCTCCTCGAAGACTTCTTCAGTTTCGATGATCTCAGGCTCTTCAGGAACTTCTTCCACAGGTTCCTCAAAGTATTCTTCGACCGGCTCCTGTGTCTCTTCCTGTGCCTCTGCTGTCTCAGTTACTTCTGCTGCAGTTTCTTCAGGCTGCTCTTCCGGTGCTGTTTCCTCAGGGATCTCCTCGAAGACTTCCTCTGTTTCTACAGCTTCCGGTTCTTCAGAAATCTCTGCTACAGGTTCTTCAGGAAGTTCTGCCTCCGGAACATCGATGATCTCTTCTTCAGGGAGCTCAGCTGCCTGTTCGTGCGCCGCTGCTTTTTCCTCTTCGAATTGTCTTGCTGCAGCTGCCAGGGCTTCCTTTATATTGGATATATCGGACTTGTTGATAAAAGCGGTGCTCTTCTCTTCGACAGGTTTGATGCCGTCGTGCACCATGCCTTTAAGAGTCTTGATAGTGCCGTAGATCGACTTTCCGTCTTTGGATCTCAGACCGGCAACAATATTGCCGGCACCATTGTAAATATCGCCGACAGCATTGACCGCAGCGATCGCACCGACCTCTACAACACCGTCTCCGCAGGCAAAAGTCCCGAGCCCTGTCTTCATGGCTCTTTCATAGCCTTTCAGCTTGCCGACAGTAGCCCCTGTTCCTGCGCCGTGGTTGCCGTTGGAAAAAACACCTTCATAAGCGTTCTCAACAGCCCGTATACCCATACTGACATCAGGAAAAGCTTTAGGATCTCCTACAGGCAGATCGTACAGAGACGCTCCGCAGACGATAGGTACCACAATGTCGTCTCCGACATCAAAACCTATCTTTCTTTCGGAAAGCTCCCTCATTACACCCGAAGCCGCTTCAAGTCCGAATGCAGAGCCTCCGCTCAGAACGACTGCATTGACTGCGTTAACTGTGTTTTCACTTCTGAGAAGATCCGTCTCTCTTGTAGCCGGACCTCCGCCTCTTACATCTACGCCCCCTACAGCGCCTTTTTCGCAGATGACGACTGTGCAGCCTGTACCCTTTTCACTGTCCTCCGCGTTACCGATTTTAAAGTCCCCAATATCGGTAACACTGATTATTTTCATAGCCATATGTTATCCTTTGCTTCTTTACAACGGCCTATTTTGTTAACTATATCATAATCAGAAGCATTTTTTAATCATTTCGGCGTCAGGCTCTTCATTACAGATCATTCCGACAACAAAGTAAGCAATGCCGCTGACAATAAGACCTGCGATTATTTCATGGATCCCCAAAGGAAGGATCTTGACTCTGTTGAAGAAAATGAATACTGCAAGACCGCATATCACGGATGCAAGACATGCCTTGCTGTTTCCTTTCTTCCAGTAAAGTCCGCCTATTACAGGCCAGAAGAATGTAGCCTCGAGGCCTCCGAACGCGAACAGGTTGATCCATACGATGACATCAGGCGGATTCAGAGCCAGAAGGCATGCGATTATTCCGATACCAGCTGTAAGAGCAAAGCTGTACTGCGGAACTTTTTTGTAAGAATCCTCATATTCCGGCTTAGCTGCTTCCTTCGCATCGAAAGGCACTTTTTTGATGTAATGCACGTAGATGTCTTTGATTATAGTAGCCGATGCCAGAATCAGGAGTGAATCTATTGTAGACATTACGGCAGCAAGCGGTGCAGCCAGGAAGAATCCTGCCGCCCATGCAGGCATGTACTGCATAACGACATAAGGTATAACCTGATCGGTGCTTTCAAGGCCCTCCTCAGGCAGCAGCGGGAAGGCAAATGTGCCTGCAAGATGCATGCCTATCATAAGAATACCTATGACCACGGTTCCGTAGATCATGGCCTTGTGCATGGATTCCGTATCTTTGAATCCCATGCATCTTACGGCAGTCTGCGGAAGTCCGAGAACCGCGATACCTACCAGGACCCAGAACGAGATGAGAGCGCCGGGTCTCAGGGCAGCTATCTCGGCTCCGTATTCACCTTTTCCCATCAGATCCCAGCCCGGATTTGAGGCATCGAGAGTGCTGATAATACTATCCATTCCGCCGGCTTCTTTTATAACAAAGAAGAGCAGCAGGAACGTACCGAATGTCATTACTATTCCCTGTATCGTATCAGTAGTAACGACAGCTTTGAATCCACCTACGGAAGTATATATAATGACGACTGCTCCGAACAGAAGCAGACCGGCCCAGTAAGGTAACCCTGTAACGGTCTGAAGCAGCGTTGCTCCACCGATAAACTGAGCGATCATCTGAGTTATAAAGAACACGACCATTGCGATGCCGCAGACGATGACCACTGCCGGTGAATCATATCTTGCGCGCAGATAATCGTTTATAGTTACAGAATTTGTTCTTCTGGCGATCATGGCGAACTTTTTACCGAGAACTCCGAGGGTAAGGAAAGCAGCGCCTATCTGTACGCCGGCTACCCATGACCATGACATGCCGAAGCTTGATGCGAGTCCAGGTCCTCCGAGGAATGAGCTCGCACTTGTATATGTTGCGACGAGTGTCATTGCAAGAACGACTCCGCCCATGCTGCGGGATCCTGCAAAGTAGTTGGAAAGGAATCCCTTATCGGCGTTCTCTTTTGCCGATTTTCTGCTCGTACGTATTCCAAGCCAGAGATTGATGAAAAGATACAGAACGAGGATGATCAGTACGATCGCTTTTTTACTCAGCATTGAGATCGCCTCCTTCCTCATTATCTTCAAGGTCGAAATTTACGAATACTTTTTTGAGCAGAATGACGACACCAATTACGGCTACAACAAACATACCCGGTGTGCTGATAAGCCACCATACAGGCAGCCCGAACAATCTCGCACCCGTACCAGACAGGCCGTAAGCAAAGCCGACGTTCCATACGAAGCAGATCGCGAACAGTATCAGTGTGGCTTTCGCCTCCCTTCTGATCTGTTTTTCCTTCTGCTCTCTTGTCATTAACGATTTCATTTTCTGTTTCTCCTTTCTGTGCGGCACTGTACCCGAAAAAAAGAGAAATCCACCCAAAAACGGGTGGCGTGGTTATCATTATCGGGTTGTGCCCGGTATAGTTTCCATGCGGAATACCATCCGTCACATGTAATGTAACACAAAAACAAAGAAAAACAAAGCAATAAAAAACCCGGAATACCGTTAAGCCTTTAATTGACGCCCTATCGTTCAATGATAAGGTGGGTACTTCCTGAGCCTGGCTTCTGTAGTCCTCTCTGAGGAGGCTTTACATAATGCTTCCGCATCGGAATCCCTTTAAGTATGTGTAGGTTCAATTATGAAGACTTTAACGCATATCCCAGGAATTTTATTTGTTATTGATTTTTATTCAAGATCGAGGTCGCAGTTGAAATAGACCTTCTGAACATCATCATTGTCTTCAAGAGATGTGATGAGCTTTGTGAGAGACTTGATCGCACTCTCATCGGAAACATTTGCTTCCATCGAAGGGATCTGCTCTATCTCTGCTTCGAAGATCTCGTAGCCTGCTTCCTTGATGGCCTGATGAACATCATTGAATGCAGCAGGATCTGTCAGGATCTCGAAGTTGTCCTCATTGACGACCATATCATCGGCACCTGCATCGAGCGCTACCATCATTACTTCATCCTCATCGAGGTCTTCTGAGTCGATGATAACAACGCCCTTGCGGCTGAACATGTATGATACGCATCCCGGTGTTCCGAGATTTCCGCCGTTTTTATCAAATACGGATCTGACAAAAGATGCGGTTCTGTTTTTGTTGTCTGTCAGCGCCTCAACGATCACAGCGACACCGCTTGGGCCATAACCTTCAAACTGAAGCTCTTCGTACTGCTCTCCGCCGAGTTCTCCGGTACCCTTCTTGATCGCCCTGTTTATGTTGTCGTTAGGCATTCCGATCGATTTAGCTTTATCGATCGCAACTCTGAGCGACGGATTGAAGTCAGGATCTCCTCCTGCCTTTGCCGCAACGATGATCTGTCTTGAATACTTTGTGAACATTGCAGAACGCTTTGAGTCCTGTGCTGATTTTCTGTTTGCTATTGTCCCGTGTCTACCCATGGGTAGTCGCCTCCTTATTCATTGATTATTCTTTTCTGACTTTTATTATACGCTCAGGCCTTTTCATCTTCAAGATTCTTAAATGCTGTTGACATCATGAGCTTGATCCTGTTCAGCTGATTCACTGTTGAAGCGCCCGGATCGTAGTCGATGGCAACGATATTTGCCTTTTCGTCATATTGCCTCAATGCTTTCAGCATTCCCTTGCCGGCTACGTGATTAGGCAGGCATGCGAACGGCTGAAGGCAGAGGATGTTCTTTACTCCGCTGTCGATAAGGTCAACCATTTCTCCCGTCAGGAGCCATCCTTCTCCGCACTGATTTCCGATCGAAATGAATCTCTCTGCGTTTTTAGCAGTATCTTCTATACGGCAGTCAGGCTCGAAACGTTTGCTCTTTCTGCAGGCTTCCCTCGAATACTTCCTGTAGGATTCAATAAAGCTGAGCAGAGCCTTGTTCAGCGCCATGTCCTTCCATGTACCTGAAAGGTTGTTGTAGTTGAATACCTTGTTGATGAATCCGTATTCGAAGAAATCGATGAACGAAGGCACAACTGCCTCACCGCCCTCAGCTTCGATAGTCTCAACAAGGTTATTGTTAGCGTTAGGATGATACTTTACAAGGATCTCTCCTACGATGCCGACTTTCGGTTTTACCATGTCCTCATGGATAGGAATGCTGTCAAAGTCTTTTACGATCAGCTCCAGATTCTTTCTGAAGGTCTTCTTTTTCAGATCCATGCAGTTTTTTGAGATCTTTTCGA
Source organism: Anaerovoracaceae bacterium (assembly GCA_045115935.1). GTDB lineage: Bacteria > Bacillota > Clostridia > Peptostreptococcales > Anaerovoracaceae > Crickella. The sequence goes on along the minus strand of JBGULF010000011.1, from coordinate 3,944 downwards.
ACCAGGAGTTCATTACCGCTTCTGCAGATCCCTTTTCGATTTCATAAGGTCTGATCCTGTAAACGCACTTCATCATGAGATCGCCGTAGAGAGCGCCGTATACGAGCGAAAGTGCGAGTCTCGGTGTGATAGAGAAGCCCGGGTTCCTTTCCAGTCCGACCATGTTGAACGAAATGACCGGTATCTGTTCCATTCCGAGATCCTTGAGGGCTTTTCTGAGCAGCGCCACATAATTGCTTGCCCTGCATCCTCCTCCGGTCTGTGACATGAACACACCTGTCTTGCTGAGATCATATTCACCCGACTTAAGAGCATAAATGATCTGTCCGAGAGTGACTATAGTCGGATAGCAGGCGTCATTATTGACATATCTGAGGCCTTCTTCTTCAGATTCCTTTGTAACTGCAGGCAGAAGGACCGCATTGTATCCGGCTGCTCTCATGACAGGCTCGAAGTACTGGAAGTGTATAGGAGACATCTGAGGAACGAGCAGCGTATATCCGTCGTTTCGCATTTCCTTTGTGAAGAGCTTGCGTTTATACGGATCATTGCGTCTGCGTGCTTTTGTTCCGAGTTTCTCTCTCTCATCCAGAGCTGCCTTGAGCGATCTTATCCTGATCCTTGCTGCTCCGAGATTGGCTCCCTCGTCTATTTTCAGGACCGTGTAAAGCTTGTTGTTCTGCTGAAGCAGCTCGTCGACCTCATCAGTCGTTACCGCATCCAGACCGCAGCCGAATGAATTGAGCTGGATGATCTCGATGTCATCGTGCTGTCCTGCATATATTGCGGCTTTGTAAAGCCTTGAGTGATATACCCACTGGTCGAGAATTCGTACAGGTCTTGCGGCATTCACCTTCCAGCTTACCGAGTCCTCAGAAAGAACTACCATGTCCTGCTGAGTTACGAGTTCATCTATGCCGTGATTTATCTCAGGGTCAATATGATACGGTCTGCCTGAAAGGATGATTCCCTTCTTGCCGTGCTCTCTCATGTATTCGAGTGCATTGGCGCCGGCTTCGGCTACTCTTCTCTTATATGCCCTCTGAGCTGTTCTGCCTGCATGCAGAGCATGTTCTATCTCAAGGATATCGGTATTGATGCCGTAAAGCGAGTATTCGCGTTTATCCCTGCCGAGCCCGTAGCTCTTAACGATGTTTTCACTTGCTTCGGTATCGACGTGGCGGCTTCCTGAGAAAAAGGCCGTCATCTCGCGGATGAATCTGAGGTCGTCATCATAAGGAACGAACGGATGATAGAACTCCACGTCGTTCTCAAAGAAGTAATCAGCCATATTTTTGTCGATCACTTCCGGATATGTAGCAACTACCGGGCAGTTAAAGTGATTCGGCGCAGTCCTGTCTTCTACAGCCTCGTAGTTGATCGAAGGATAGAAGATGCGCTTGACGCCATTCTCTACGAGCCATTTTATGTGTCCGTGGACCACTTTAGCCGGATAGCACGCTGTATCTGACGATATGGTATCCATGCCGCTCTGATACATTTCTTTATTTGTTGAAGGGCTCAGCACGACTCTGAATCCGAGTTTTGTGAAAAAGGCATGCCAGAACGGATAGTTCTCATACATGTTAAGTACTCTCGGGATGCCTATCACGCCTCTCTTGGCGTCTTCTTCATCAAGTACCGGACGGTCGAAGAGCAGCTTGGCCTTGATCTTATACAGGTTAGGAAGCTTTGATTTCTTATTGCCGCCTCCTGCGCCCTTTTCACAGCGGTTTCCTGTTATATATCTGCTGCCGTCAGCAAATTTAGAGATGGTGAGGAGACAGTTGTTTCCGCATCCTCCGCATCTTGCATTTGAGGTCTTTACACTGAAGCTGTCTACTTCTTCAAGCGGAAGCACGCCTGAACGTTCGCCTTCAACGTAGTCGTCACTCGCTATTATTGCACATCCGTATGCTCCCATGAGTCCGGAGATATCAGGTCTTACTACATCCTTTTCAAGGATGATCTCAAGGCTTCTGAGGACTGCCTCATTCAGGAATGTACCTCCCTGAACAACGACATGGTCTCCTGTATCGGATGTATTTCTGAGCTTTATGACCTTATAAAGCGCGTTCTTGATGACTGAATATGAAAGGCCTGCAGAGATATCGGCTATTGAAGAGCCTTCTTTCTGAGCCTGCTTGACCTTGGAGTTCATGAAAACAGTGCATCTGGTACCGAGATCGACAGGTTTGCGGCTCTTGAGTGCTTCTGCTGCGAACTCCGGTACGCTCATGTTTACGGACTTTGCATAGGTTTCAATGAACGATCCGCAGCCTGATGAGCAGGCTTCATTCAGCATTATGCTGCTGATGGCTCCGTCATGTATCTGCATGCACTTCATGTCCTGCCCGCCGATGTCCAGTATGAAGCTCACTTCAGGAAGGAACTGCCTTGCAGCCTTGTAGTGAGCCATCGTTTCGATCTCGCCGGCATCTATTTTATATGCAGCCTGGATAAGGCCTTCTCCGTATCCCGTGACTACAGACCTTCCGATGAATGCCTTCTCCGGAAGAGATGTATACACTTCTGTAAGCACCTGTTTTACGACAGCCAGAGGATCTCCCTCGTTGTTGCTGTAGTGCTCATAAAGGAGTTCCTTGTCCTTGTTGATGACAGCGGCTTTAGTAGTGGTCGATCCGGCATCGATGCCCAGGAAAACAGCTCCCTCGGCTTTGGACAGATCTCCTCTTTTTATGGTGTCTTTCGCATGGCGCGCTCTGAACTCAGCCAGCTCTTCATCGTTATTGAAAAGAGGTCTCAGATACTTTGTGTCTGAAATATCGTCAGGCGATGCATTCTCAAGTTTAGATATCAAAGTGTTGAGATCAACAGTTTCTTCATTACCGGCAAGATATGCAGCTCCCAGCGCAACAAAGAACTTTGCGTTGTCTGGGAAGACAACGTCCTCGTCTTTAAGATTGGGCGTCTCAATGAACCTCTTCCTGAGTTCTGAAAGGTATTCAAGAGGACCGCCAAGGAATGCCACTTTTCCTTTTATCGAATGACCGCATGCCAGGCCGGATATCATCTGGTTTACGACAGCCTGGAAGATAGACGCGGCTATATCCGCTGTCTTTGCACCGTCATTTATGAGAGGCTGAATATCAGTCTTCGCAAAAACTCCGCATCTTGAAGCTATAGGATATATTATTTTGTGATCCTTTGCTGCCTCATTGAGACCTGAAGCATCGGTATTGAGCAGCACGGCCATCTGATCGATAAAAGCTCCGGTGCCGCCTGCGCAGGTTCCGTTCATCCTCTGCTCAACAGTTGAGCCGTAGAATGTTATCTTCGCATCCTCACCGCCGAGTTCTATTGCAACATCGGTTTCAGGTATCAGTTCTTCAACTGCCTTGCTGCACGCTATGACTTCCTGTTCAAACCTTATGCCGAAAAGATCGGCAAGCGAAAGACCGCCGGATCCGGTGATCACCGGTCTGACGGAAATATTGCCTTTGAGTTCCCTGAGTTCTCTAAGGAGTTCACCGGCCTTTTCAAAGACATTTGACATATGCCGCTCGTACTTTGAATATACGATCTTATTATCGTCATCAAGCAATACGAGCTTTACTGTTGTTGATCCTACATCTATTCCCAGTCTTACCATTTTTACCCTATAAAATATCAATATGCTGACATAATCGAAGCAGATGTATACGATTCAATTGAAATAAAATATTAAATTCGGGCAGACCGTAAGCCGGGTTCTGTATCTGACGATCATCCATCTAGGACTGCAGTTGCCTGCAGTCTCATGCGACATACCTCTGGGCGGGTACGGGCCGCACCACTGAATGCCCATTTTGTCTTGCTCCGGATGGGGTTTACACGGCAGCTGTGTCTCCACAGCCCCGGTGAGCTCTTACCTCACCATTTCAACCTTGCCACGGCATTACCCGTTTCGGCGGAATGTTTCTGTTGCACTTTCCCTACAGTTA
>JBGULF010000010.1:0-2692 GCA_045115935.1 Anaerovoracaceae bacterium | reverse complement strand
GAGGTAGAATTGCGATGCTTATTTTATTATCTGAAATAAAGGTCTCAAATGCCTTTGTATCTTTCTTAATGTCAGTTGGAATAATATACATTGTTGCACCACATAAAAGTCCCATTGTCATTTCTGACACGGCTGCATCAAATGAAATGCTGGCAAACTGAATAACATTGTCCTTTTCGCAAACACCATGCTTCTGAATGAAATATTCTCTTAAATTTGCAACTCCATAGTGCTCTACGATTACTCCCTTCGGCTGACCAGTTGTACCCGATGTATAGATACAATAGATCAAGTCGTTCGGAGTATTTACGTGCTCGGGATCTTCGGACGCACCTTCCCAGACCTCACTGTTTCTGAGGTCTATTACAGGTATTTCGTCGCTGATATTTATACTCTCTGTTGTAAATTTAAGCACTGCCTTGGGCTGACAGTCCTCCAGCATAAAGCTTATTCTGTCCTCCGGATATGTCGGGTCGATCGGTACATATGCTCCGCCTGCCTTGATGATTCCGTAGATTCCGGCTATCATTTCTATACTTCTGTCGGCGATTATTGCAACGAAGTCATCCGGCTTTACGCCTATTTCACGGAGTTTGTGTGCAAGACTGTTTGCTCTTGCGTTGAGTTCTGAGTATGTCAGTTTCTCATCCTCGAATACAAGGGCGATGTTATCCGGTGTCTTGGCTACCTGCTCTTCAAACAGCTCTACTACTGTCTTATCTCTCGGATATTCCGTCTCTGTTGCGTTGAAATCGTTGAGGATGAGTGAACGTTCCTCATCTGTTGTCATCTCAATCTCACTGAGCTTCTGACCTGCGTTTCCTGATGCATTTTTCACTATTTCAATGAAATGCTCAAGCAGTCTCTTTGCTGTTTCATCCTTGAAAAGGTCAGTGCAGTATTCGAGAACGATGACGTACTTTCCATTAATTTCAGCTATACTGAATGTTAAATCAAACTTTGCGATCGTGCTTGATATTCCTGTGCTTTCAGCGTCACTTCCATTAAGCTTGAAATCTTCTGACTCGTTGTTCTGCATTACCAGCATTACGTCAAACAGCGGATTTCTCGACATATCTCGCTGAACATCAACTGCCTCAACAAGCTCTTCAAACGGATATTCCTGATTCTCGTATGCCTTAAGACATGTCTCCTTGACCTCCTTGAGGAATTCGTTAAATGTCTTATTTTTCTCAGGTTTGCCTCTCATTGCGAGGGTGTTGACGAACATTCCGAGCATATTTTCGGTGTCTTTGTGAGTTCTTCCGCTTATCGGTGAACCGATAACTATGTCCTCCTGACGGCTGTATTTACTCAGTGTGACCATCGCTGCTGCAAGGAATACCATGTAATCCGTTGCTCCGCTCTTATTTATAAGCTTCTTGACACTTTGGCTGAGTTCGTCGTCAAGCATTGCTCCTATCATTGTTCCTGCATAGCTCTGCTCCTGCGGTCTCGGGTAGTCCGTAGGCATATCAAGTACAGGTATTTCATCATCAAACTGACTCTTCCAATACTCTGCCTGTCCGCTCAGATCTCTGCTTCTCATCCACTCGCTGTAGTCCTTGAACTGGTGTGTCAGCGGTTCGAGCTTCTCACCGTTGTACAGTGCCATAAGTTCGCGGGTAAATGTTCCCATGCTCATTCCGTCGCCTACTATGTGGTGCATATCAAGCATCAGCAGGTGGTATTCACCCTTATTTACAAGCTTTGCACGGATCGTTTTTCCGCTGCCAAGGTCAAATGGCTTCATAAAGCTGCTCATCAGGTCTCCATCTGATTCGTTACTTTCAATATATTCATAATCTACGTCGATATGGTCAAGTATCTTCTGTACAGGCTCGCCGTCTACCATGAGGAACTGTGTTCTTAATATCTCATGTCTGTTTACCATTTCCTGTAATGCAGATTTTATCTTTTCAGGATATACCTCGCCTGTGAGCTTCATGTTCTGCGGCATATTATATGTCACAGCTTCTGGCTGCATCTGCTGGATCAGATATGTTCTCTTCTGGGCTGAGGACATTGGATAATATTCCTTCTCCTCTGCTCTTGGTATCGGAATATATTCCTCGCTTGCTGCTCCTGCGAGGACTGCAAGCTGCTCTACTGTCGGGTGGCTGAATACGTCTTTCAGTGCGATCCTTGTACCTGTTTCGGCTTCGATCCTATTCACGAGACGTGTTGCTCTCAGTGAGTGTCCGCCAAGCTCGAAGAATCCGTCCTTTACGCCGACCTGTTCAACGTTCAGGATCTCGCTGAATATTGCGCAGATCTTCTCTTCGATCTCATTTCTCGGAGCGACGTACTCTCTCGCTGCCTTTGCTTCGATCTCGGGAAGTGCTCTCTTGTCAAGCTTTCCATTTCTTGTTACTGGTATGGATTCTATCTGCATCATGTATGCAGGCACCATATATTCGGGCAGGCTTGCGCTGAGGGTATCCCTTATCTCGGATACACTCACCTCTTCGTCGCTTGTATAGTAAGCATAAATTGCCTTGTCTCCGCTGCTGTCAGCTCTTGCTATTACTGCACAATCCTTGATGTTTTCGATCTCACGGATACGGCTCTCAATTTCGCCAAGCTCGATTCGGAATCCTCTGATCTTTACCTGCTCGTCTATACGTCCCAGATACTCGATATTTCCGTCAGGCAGCCATCTTGCAAGGTCGCCAGAACGGTACATTCTTCC
>JBGULF010000009.1:0-37506 GCA_045115935.1 Anaerovoracaceae bacterium | reverse complement strand
CTTGACTGATCTGGCTAGGCTTCTGCCACCAGCTCCCTTCCGGACATTACGGTGATTTCGCCATAATAGGCAAGGCGAGAGCCGATGCTCGCAGACGAGTCCGACCAGGCGTTATACGAGTACGCACAGGCGAGACCGCAGTGCGCACCGTTGTACGCATGCCCGCCCCAGAAGACCACCTGACCAGTGGCATTCGCATAGTGGTAGTCACCCCAGTACTGAGTGCCACCGCCACCATGCAGGCTCGGCACCAGGTCGAAGAATTCTCCGACAGTCTCATTGCGGACATAGCCACTGGTGGTGAGCCTTGTAAGCTGTCTGTAGTCACCGACAGGATGAGAAGCGAGCTCTGCAGCAGAAGGAAGCCTATTGCCCTCATAGATGAACACCTCGGAGCCATCCTGCTCCTCATTTGCGGAATTGCCACAATAGATGCCCTGAGTGAATTCCCACTGCAGTGCATAGGGATCTTCGATGCCGAAGAGGCTGACATGGCTGGCACCGGCCACCACCGTATCACCGGAGTTGGTCCAGGAGAAGTCAATCTTGCCACAGGCATCACCGAGGCTCTTGGTCTCTCCGAGATCCCACTGAAGAGGAGTGGAATAGTCGGAGCTGTTGTTGGTGCCGGTCACACCGTTGCCGAGGACCTGCTGAGCATTGGGATTGCCGTACTCGGAGAGAAGCAGCATCATCATGAGCTTCTTGTGCTCATAGTTGATGATGCCCCACTGAGCACCATTCACCTGAGCAGCATTCCAGAAAGCTGTGATGGTCTTGCTGCCGGCAGGCTTGACTCCGCTCCTGGAAGTCAGAGCAGTGCCGGCCATCGAGGCCTTGTAGGCACCGATGTTGGTCTCCGGGATGAAGTGGCCACCGATGGGAATGAGGCTCATCCAGAGATAAGGGATGCCGGTTGTCGCATCCTCAAGGACACGGTAGTAGAGCTTCGGAGCATGGAAGAGGACATGACCGATGGTCTCATCCAGAGCAGTACCATCTGCATAGACTCCGGAATTGCTCACACTGAGCTTGGCTGCATGGCCATTGTTTTTGACCAGATACCGGCCACACTGAGACTTGAAGAGAGCCCACATGTCGAGATTCCCGACTCGGCCCCACTCCGAGGATGTCTGAGTGGCCTGCTTGATAGGGACACCCCATGCCACTGACCGGAGAAGCTGTTCATTCCCGGCATTGATGGAGTCAATGAGCTTGTCGAGAGTGATCCTCCGGATGGAGCCATCGACTTCGACCAGGATGCTGTTGGTCTTGAGAATGCTCTGGACCTGAGCAGCAGTTGCAAGATTTTTAAGCATGACTTTATGAAATTATGAAGTTAAAGAATCGAAGGACACTTCAGCAATGACTTCTACATCATGGCTGGAGCCATCTTCCTGATCTGTATGCTCGGTGGTGACAGAGATGCTGTCTGTCACCGAGGATCCTTTGATTTCCCAGGTGTCCCCATCATAGATGGTGAATTGCCAGGATGGATTCACCGGAGTCAGCTCGGCTCCGGTAGAAGTCCTGACCACTCTGGCCTTCACCACTACCGGCAGATTGTCGGAGACCTCTTTATTCGAGGAGTAAATGAATGGCACCAGGATGATTTCATCGAGAGTGTCAATGATGCAGATGCCATACCGGTAGATGTATTCGGCATCACCGGATGCCTTGTAGAATTCTGCCACAAAGAGCTGGGAGCCATCGATGTCATCCCTGGTCACAGTGATGGTCTTGCTGCCGGCCTTCTCGGTCCACTCTACATTATCCCTGTACCACTTGACATGGTATGAGGAGACCTGAGTAGCAGCCAGCCAAAGCTCGGTGGCCAGTGTGGCCGAGTCATGATTGATGTCGAGCTGTGTGGTGGTGGCATTGATGAAGCCGAAGTACGAAGATCCGGCACCCTTGGTGATCTGGATGTCGATGGATTTGGAGAGATTGTACTCCACTCCGGCCACAGTTGCCTGACAGGAGTAGAGCAGTGTGTCATTGGCCATATTGATGGCCGAGGCCAGATTGTCGAAGATCTTCAAGGCCCCGGTGGTGGTGTTGAGACCGAATTTGCCGGTGCTGTCCATCACATAGTCTCCGGATGCAGCTCCATTGAAGATCAGTGCTACACCGTTATACTGCCAGGAATGATTGCTCAGGTACACGGCCTGGCCTCTGGTGGTGTTGCACACCGGTGTAATCACCGGCCTATTCGCTTCGACCGTCCAGTCCGGTACCACTCCTCCGGAATTTTCATCGACAGCCTGATAGAGTGGCTTGCCATTGAGCTCCAGAGTGAGGAAGATGGAGTCACCATTCCGGAGCCTCCGGATGGTGATGGATCCTTGTGCGGAATAATTACTCATTATCGGTCCTATTTAGTATGTCAATGATTTGTGCAGCACTGTAGGACTGGCCATCCAGGAGCTGCAGCTTGTCCTCGAAGGTTGATGCTCCGGAGAGGCCAGGAGAGCACATCACCTCTTTTTCATTGAGAGCGACCTTGGCTCCCTTGATCCGGTGGCCGGCCAAGTTGATTCCATGCTCCTTGGCCTTGACCATATCTGCAAGAATGTACCTCATGTCAGTTGAAAATATAGATGTTGTCATCGGCATCGGCAAAGATGTTCCCTTCCTCATCGATGGCCACTGAGTGGATTTCTTTCTGGATGGCTTCGACATAGACATCAATCCAGTTGTCTCCATCATTCTCACCCACACCGGTATCTTTGAGCTGGAAAACAGTAGTGCCACCCTCATTGTGCACCACATTGATCCTCTTGGCAGTATCGGTATGCCAGATAATCTTGATGATACTTCCTGGATACTCCACAGCCTTGCCATCACAATTGACCAGAGCCATGTCGAATCTGGCAGTCTGGCCGGGATGGATTCCGGTCTCATTGGTCGGAGTGCAGGTGAAATTCCGGTAGATCCGCTCGATGGAGATCTGCACTTTGGCCTTCTCGACATCATCCACATAGGCCTTGATCATGTAGTCGGCTTTCTCGATGAGCCGGAGATCCAGGATGATGGAAGCTGCAGAGACAGAGACCACCTCATAGTCGGTCTCGGAGACTTCTGTCAGGCTGAGATTCGCTCCGATCTTGAAGAGCTTGACAGTGTAGCCGGTAGAAAGCAATGTGTCGGCCAGATACACCTGGATGGGGATGGTCCTGTAGTACTCATTCCCATCTCTGGCCTGGGACTCTGCAGTGGATGATTCCGGGATGATGCCATGTGCCACCTTGTACTCATAGAGCAGCAGCTTGTCATCGAAGGGAGAGTATCGGATATTCCGGTCCTCTCCTATGGAAATGCCATACAGGTCCTCACTCTTATCAACGGTGGAAAGGATCACCGGATCGGTCTTGATGTGGATGGTCACTCCAAGTCGCTGGTCCACCAGGTCGGCTTCAAAGTGCAGGGAGAGTCTCTCCTGGGGAGTCACATTCCTTCGGACCGTCAAGGATCCTCTGGTGGCTCCGGCTCCATCGATGTCATATAGATTCACCCAGTCATCCAGCAGGGAGATATCCACCCCATTGACATACCAGTGCATATTGGCCAGGGAGCCATTGGCTGTCGGTATCGGCCATGTGCCATCGGCAGCATGAGCATTCACTATAGGTCGGATGATAGTAGGAGTCACAAGCCGATTCGGCTCATACTCCTGGCTGGCAGCATTATAGACCTGCATCAGTGGACTGTATGCAGATTCGCAGGAGATGGCCACCGATACTGTCAGTGGTGCAAATTCTCTTCTGATTCGTTTTCTTCCGGTTTCCATATCATATAGTCAAACTGCCTACAGCAGCAAAGTTCTCATCGATGGTCGCAGTGATGGTGAAGGTAGTGGCATCAGCATTCCCAAGGTCATTGAGATTGGATGAGAATTCAATGTCAATCTCCCCATCGAAGAGCCTGGCCTTACTTGTCATGTTCCAGGCAGCATCTTCGACCGGCTCTCCAGAGTCTCTTTCGATCCTCCAGGTGGTCACCTGCTCTGTCACTTCCTCATACATCCCCTTCCACACTCGGCAGGAAAGGTGCAGCACTTCTCCCCAGGCGATGAAGGAATCACCATTGGTGTCTATTTCCAGTCTGAGCGGAAGCTCTGAGAAAGGAGTGAAGAGCTCCTTGATCCATTCCTTGATGGTGCCGAGGCTGATCTTCTTCCATTCCTGGACATACGGTGACTGCACCAGAAACAGCAGCGAATTTTCCAGATTAGCATCCGGAAAATCCACCACTCTAGGTATCAAAAAAAAAAGCTCACCGGACGGAGAAGGCACCTGGATGGCCGGGAAGTCCTCATTGGACCGGTTGATCTTCATCAGTGTCCCCTCTTCTGCCAGCGAGAAATTGAAATCGCTGGAGTTCAGATTGGCCTTGTCGGAGGCTTGGATACTGGAGGAATCGAGTACTATCTCTTCGATATTCGACTCCAGAATGACCCACTGTTTGGCCGAGGCAAAGAATTCCCATAGCCACACAGCTTCCGTCTTGCCGACCGAGCCGGTATTTTGTGTCCAGGATCTGGCAGGATCATCGGTGATGGTGATCTTCTGGCCGGCCTTCTCTGCCACCTCATGAGTGATGGAAGGAGAGAGTGCCTGCCGACCTGTGAAGCAGAAGGTGTCCACTCCTCCGAGGGAGTTTACACAGAGGAAATAGTGCTCATCCCTGGTCACCGGAGCAAAGACATATCGCTGGATATAGCTGAGCCTGGTGCCGGAAGAGCTCTCCACCCATACATCCACCAGACCATTCAGGTCCTCGGCATTGTGGCTGCTCAGTGAGAAGAGATGCTGCAGCTCCATATTGTAGGAGTTATACTCCCCGGCAGCAGCAGAATGGATGGTCACTGTCTCGGTGGATCCGGAAACCGGATAGAATTTTGCCTTCACAATACCGGCAGTCTCATGGTAATAGCTCAGGTACTCCGGCTGATTCCATCTCACTCTCTTGGTCTGAGGCTGCCATGTGAGCCAATTTGCCTTGAGCCAGTTGCTGGCAGTATCGGAGAGCTTCCTGACACCACCGGCAATCACCTTGAAAGTCTTGACCAGGGATCCATCCACATAAGCCTTGAAGGTGGCTGAGCCGGTATTCTGGTGATGCACATTGGCAGCAGGGAGAGTGATATCCAGGTATTGCGCTACAACCTCCTGCACATCGATCTCTACCATTGTGCTCCCATTCGGATCATAGGTCTCCTCGATGACAGTGGCCGAGTCCTTTTCCAGACGGAAGGACACGGTGGTGGAAGTATTGATCCTGAAGCTCCTCAGGTTTCTGAGAAGGCTGAGAGTTTCAGGACTTTGGATTACAGTTGCCATATCGGTGATAATTGCTGCAAATTTAACGAGCCATCTTTCTATGCTTTAGGACACAATTTGGACCGACACAAACCATTCATGGAGAGTGAAGGTGTCGATTCCATAATCATAAGAAGTGCCTCTCGGACCTGGCACTCTCCGGAAGAAATAGATCCTCCGCTCAATATGGCTGGTCTCTTCGCCCAGGGACACAGGCGAAGGTATGAAGATATCCGACTCATCTTCGATGTATGGATCATCCTCGGCATACTTCCAAAGTACCGTCCCGGAGACAGAAGCCTGGAGCTCGGCCTGCTTACTGGTGATCTCGCTCTGATTGAGCTGCCACTGGTAAATTGGCTCAGGAGCTATGACAGGAGCATCCTCCTGACCATCGGAAAAGTCCTTGATGAGACGGAATTTCGCTTCAAGGCACCGGATATGCTTCCCGACCTCATATTTAAGGCTCACCGGCAGCAGCTTCTGCCCTTGTAAGAGTTTCAGCGCATACATGTCATACTTCATGAGAGACTCTATCGGAAGGTCGAATCTGCCGGAGACTATTACGGCATTATTCCTCAGGTGCTTATTATACTTCGAGAAGAATCTTTGCACAAGATCATCCGGAGTCAGGTTGATGGCTCCCGGAATGAGAGTCCCTCTGTTGTTATACTTCTGAGTGGTGCCAGCATAGTATCGGCCATCGGAAGAGAGAGCGACTCGGCCATGATCACTGCTTGAGTAGGATATCTCCTCTGTGAGACCATAGTAGTACACCACAATGATCTCCTGGTCCTCATCCTTTTCCGAGTCATTATAGCTGGTATTCCGATGGCACCGGTCTCCGATGTAAGGAGCCTTAGTACCATACGCATCTGCTACCACGATGGGAGGCACAATATCCTCCGGAGAGAAAGACTCGGAAGTGTCGGCATTGGCCCGGTCATACTTGAATTGATTGGTGCCGACCTTCACCTTGGCATAGGATGTCCCGGTCTGACGGTTACCCCGGCCTCCGTAATAGACAAAAGACACCCTCACCTCATAGTAGTCACCAGTGGCCAGCCGAAGAGCCAGACAGGGAGTAGTGATTCCAAAGAAGGAGGACTCATCAACATGCTTCACATAGCCGTACTTCTTGATGAGAGACTCGATGGTATCTGAAGCTGCTGCTGCACCCTCCAGGCTGGTGTCCGGAGTCATGACCACCCTGCTCGACTGAGAGAATTCCTTGGTCACTCCTCCCAGGAGAGTTGCAGTGAGATCCTTGTCATAGCCGGCAGAAAGGATGTCCTCCAAAAGTACGATATCCACCACCTTCGATGCCGGTGTCACCACGATCTGAGCATGGAACTTCATACGGAGCCATTCCAGGATCTCAGAGATGGTCTTATTCGGCACAAGGTCAGAATAGTCTATCTTGCCATTGCAAATGACATCGGAGCAGTTATGTACAAGGACCAGATTGCTCAGGAATTCATCCTCCTGGAAGCAGGATCTGCCGATGGTGTACCCACACAGCTCGAAGAGTAGCTGCAGGAATCGGTAGAGCTTCAGGAAGGGAGCAATGCCATACCCCTCCGGCACAGACACCTTGTCTCCTCCTTCCATGACAATCCTTGGAGAGTGTGCCAGTGGCCAGATTTCATGATATGTCTCATTGGCATATACCGGCTCATTGTTCATCTGGTATTTCCCATCTTGCAGAGCGACCGCTACAGGGAAGAGCCGGAAGTCAGAAGAGACCTGATTCTTGTACACCTGCCACAGCCAGGAGTACCACTCCTGGGGAGTTGAATAGGTCCTGAGGACCTTTGCGGAGAATAGCTCCTTGAGATTCTTGTCCTTAAATTGGCTATAGAAAGAAGAATCCTCCAGAGCCATTGAGCAGGTGATGCTGTCATCATTGGCAGAGGACACTACCAGCACTCCCTGCTTCTGGAATACTCCCTTCTGGATGCTGGCCGGGAAAGAGTTCACGAATCGATTCTTCCTGGCCATTCTGTTTGGGAATCCCAGCTTGGCCTGATCGGATGATGTGGCAGGGATGGTGGCTGCAATGGATGCAGCTCCATCCTCCGAGAAGAAGGCAGAATTCTGCTCGACTTCAAAGGAAAAATCTGTAGGGAGAGTGAGCTCCCCTTTGTCGGTGACTAGTTTCATTTCTTTCCGGTGAGTTTCTTCATATTGGCCTGGAGTTCCTGCTTGCTGTTGATTTCAGAGAGCAGCACATAGGCCGGAATGCCATTGTCGATGATGTACTGGAGCACCGCCACAAGCTGGGAGAGCAGAGCCGGATCCAAGGAGAGTGACTGGCCCGGAAGGATTTGGCCGGACGGAGCGGAAGTCATACCTCCATCGGCAAAGCCGGAGACTCCAGACACTGACTTACCACTCTTCCTGGCCTGCTCAAGCCTCCGGAAGATGACAGGATTGGCACGGACCATCGAAGCAGGAGCCACCCACTCATTGGCATGCACCACTCCGACCGGCTTGTAATCATTGCTGGCCTCGGTGGTGTATCCTCCGGAAGAGTAGCCGGTGGCCACTCTGGCACCGATTTGAGAATTGGATCCAGTCGAAGATGCAGAAGTGTTCATGATGGCATTCTTCTGGGCCACGATGGTTGCAATTTCGGCAGCAGTGGTCACTCCGATGAGCGCAGCAGAAACGGCACCGGCAATAGGTCCCAGCTGAGCGAAGGCCTGCATCACAGCAAGAGCTCCGGCAGCAATGGTCTTGGCTATGTTGATGACCATATCGGCCACCGCATACTTCTTCTGAGTCTCCAGCTTTTTCTGCTCATACTTTGCCTCGATCTCCTCCTTGGCTTCCGCATTGTCTCCGGCAGCAGTCAATTCTGCCTGCATTCGAGCATCAAGGTGAGCCAGCTCCGCATCCTGGAGAGCAGTGACTGATTGAGAGGCCTGCTCTATTATGGAGGAGGCCTTAGTCATCCCACTCTGCCAGGCATCGAGCTCGATCTGGAGATTCTCCTTCATGTATCGCTTCACCAGATCCTGCTTGGCCTTCTGGAATTCCTCTTCGGTCAGCAATCTCTGGTCATACATTTCCTGCAGGCTGGTGATCTCTTCCTGCAGTTGTCGGCCTAGTGCAGAGCTCGGATCCAGAGCATCCTTCACTTCCTGAGCCTTGCCGGCAAGCTCCAGCATGTGGTCGATCTCCTTCTGCAGATCCGCATCGATCTCGGCCATGACTGCCTTCAGCTCTTCATCCGCTTCCTTGGCCATCTCATCGAATACCTTCATGGCATCCTTCTCGGCCTCTTCGAGTGTTTTCTTGAGCTCGGCCTGCTGCTTGATGGTGAGATCCAGGAGCTGTGACTGATACTCGATGGTCTCCTTCTTGTATCGCTCAGCTATTGCCTTCTTGCTCTTGAGAGCAGTCTCCTGGATAGTGATGAGCCGGCTCTGATACTCCCTCTCAGATATCTCCCCACTGGCATAGGCCTCCTTGGCCTTGACCTCCATCTCCTTCTGGTGCTTATCTACATCAGCCAGCTCTTTCTTGAAGGCATCATCTGCTGCCTTCTGCCGGCTGCTTGAGATGTCCTTCTTGAGAGAGTTGATGGTGGATACCGTCCGAGTAGTGCTCCGGTAGTAATCTGCATCGGCATTACTCATCTTGACGGTTGCCTTGACATAATTATCGACCAGCTCATCATTGGAGAGCTGATACTTGGCATCCATCTCGGCCACTCTCTTGAGGCCGGCATCGGCAGTGTCGATATAATCCCGGAGAGCCTTTTGCGCCTCCGAGATTCGCTGACCGGCCATTGCTGCAGAATAGGCATCCCTCGCCCACATGGCAGAGCTTTGAGCAGCCTTGACCGCATTCTCCCTCTTCCGGAGCTCAGCATTGTAGGCCTGAGCCTGCAGCAGAATGTCCCTATTCTGATTGTACTCCTTGATGTAGAATTCCAGGTCAGCATCGGAGAGCTTTGTCCGGTCCTGCAGTTCCAGCTTCCGAGCATCTGCCTCCTGCTTGGCTATCTCCTTCCGCTCCTCGGCAAGCTCCCTCTCCAGTCTCATGGCCTCCTCTGCTGCAGCAAGCCTCTCCTCATCGGACTTGGAAGTGTCCTTCATGAGCTGCTTATTCTTCTCAATCTCGACATTGTACTCCGCTTCCTTCAAGGAGAGGGAATTCTGTCTCTCGAAGATCTCATCCAGCATTGCAGCCACTTCCTTGCCGACCTGGTAGGAGTCTCGCATATTCTGAATGAGTTCCCTCCATCCCTTGCCGGAGGAGAGATCGGCCACGAAGGTATTGTATGCTGACCGGAGGCCACTGGTGAACTGGCCCCACCGGTCACCGATGAGCTGTGTCTGGGAGATGGCATCCTTGCCGAACTGAATCACGGCCTTACCGGCAGCAGCAAAGAAGGTGGCAAGACCGAGCTTCGGCAGCATCCCTTTCAGGGAATCCAAGGTCTTATTGGTACCCTTGACAGACTGATTGATCTCATCCATCCTGGACTTCACCTGCCGGAGCTGCTTGCTCTTCTCGATGAATTCCTGAGTGCCCGGTGCCAGATTCTTGATCTGCTTATTCAGATTGGAATAGGCCTTGGCAAGAGTGTTCAGATTCGCTCCATTGAGATTCTTCATCAAATCAGAGTAGTCCTTTGTCTCCTTCTTGATGCTCTTCATCGACTTGGTGACCTGATCGAGCTGCTTCTGATACTTGGCAGCATCCTCGGTGTTGCCGAGCTTTGTGGCCTCAATCATCTTCTTCCTCAGGTCATCTGCAGATGACTTGAGAGCATTCATGGTGGCCTCGGCCTGGGAGGCATTAAGAGTGACTACACTCTCGGTATAGACAGTATTTGCCATTATTTCTTCTGCATTAGATTCAAATAGGCTGCATCATTGTAGGAGGCCTCACTGAGTCTCTCGAAAGCTCTGAGAGGAAGAGTGGCAGCATCATAGCCATACCGATCTGCCATGAGCCTGCCGAGAGTATTGACTTCTTTCAGAAAGACAGATGAGTACCAAGGTTTCTTCTGCCGTCTGTTTCCGATGCCGGCCTCACCAATCTTCACACTCCGGCCCACACCCATGTCGGTGAAGATGCCATAGTACAGATAGAGGAAGGTGATCTTTGCTGGATTGCCATTGGCATCGACAGCCACATGAGCCTGGAGTGATTTCACAAGCTCACCTGTAGAGCCGATATTGAGAGACTGGATTTTCCGGATCCATCTCTCAATGACAATATCGGCCCACCTCTCGGCCATCTCCTTATAGTCCAGATCATTCATTCTTCAAGTCATCATCTGTCAATTGGAGAGCAAAATTCTTCCGGAAGGTGAACATGAGCTCCCAGCCTCTGGCATTGTTGCCACCCCACCTCTGCATATAGGTGAATCTCTGAAAGTCGAAGCCTTCCAGCTCCGGAGCAGTGCCGATATCCAGGAGGAGCCTGGACACAATCTTCATGGCCAGCTTCTTCATGGCCGAATAGAGAGCAGCTTCATCTTCACCTCTGCCGAGCTGGCCCATCACCCATAGGGACTGAGTGTAGGTATCCACCGGCCCTTCCACATTCTGGACGGTGCCAGAGGAGCCTGTCTCCAGGATGACACAAGGAAAAGTGATGGACCTCATATTCTGCAGGATGTCTATGACTCCATCATAGCCATTGCCCTGCAGAATCTGAGTATCCAGGGATACAAACTCCTTCAATGGAAAGAGTGTCGGTTTAAGGTATTCAATGCTTAGCATTTCTCTCGTAGATCTTATTCAGAGTGAAAAGCACGGAGTGCACATCGGACTGCAGGATCTTGTCATTGTCCTGAGGCCTGTCATCATTGACAGTAGAGAGCAGCTCCTGCAGGATCTCTGCCGGAGT
Organism: Anaerovoracaceae bacterium; assembly: GCA_045115935.1. GTDB lineage: Bacteria > Bacillota > Clostridia > Peptostreptococcales > Anaerovoracaceae > Crickella. Next base: position 26,314 of record JBGULF010000009.1, on the reverse strand, counting down.
GGCATCGGTGACAGAGCCTCCTTCCTGGAGGACATAAGGATACTTGGCCAGCATGTATTTCTTCACTCCGGCCCACCAGATGACAAGGCCTTTCCTCTGCCAGTCCATGAGCTTCCTCACCCGGCCATTGGTGAGACTCTTAGCAGCCTCCTTCAGCCAAGCCTCATTGCTGGTGTCGGCCTGGTACCGGAGCATATAGGCATCGGCATTGTAATACTGCATAAAGCTCACACCGTACAGCTTCCTGTCGATCCTGGGGAGAGGACACGGAGCCAGGCCAATATCATCGAGGATATAGGAAAGCTGTGAGCAAGCAGCCTGTATCACCTTCGGAGAGATGACATAGCTCTTGCCGTTGATCAGAAAGACCACATTGTCCTTGATTGCTTTCGGATCATACTTGATCGGATTGTCAGGACGGATGTGAGCCAAGGCGCACAGGCACAGGAAAAGAGTCTCTTTCCGGCCATGAGGCTTGGCCAGAATGGTGCATACATTGCGGAAGTCCTCCTGGCTCATGGTCTCCCAGGAGACAGGATAGGCAATGTCAATCTTCTCACCCCTCTGGAGATGGAAGAACTGCTTCAGGAATGTCAGGATTTTTTTCATATCAAAACATCGAAAAGATTGGTGTATCAGAATGGGAGATGTCCACAGCTTTGGACTCATCGGAAGCGGACCAGGCCGGGAAGTCATCAGAATTCGCCCTCATGATGGCCACAGCCTTCAGAGTCTGGTCCAGACCGAGTGCCCGGTCTCCCATAGCAAAGGCAGCGATAGCAATCTTGATGAGCTTAATCACCTTCACTTCGATAGGAAGGAAGTGCTCCTTGTCTCTGACCTTCTCGATGATTTCCTCAGCATAATCCTTGGAGATATAGCTGGCTGCATCGGTCATCAAGGCTACATTCAGAGCTGAATTCAGATCCAGGAATTCACTCCAGCTCTTCGGATATGCCTGAGCTGTGATGTTGTTCAGCACGGCCACATCCTTGAATTCACCATAAGTGAGAATGAGGCCATCCGACAGCCTGGCAAATTCCTCGGTGCCTCTCCAGGAGTCATAGGCAGATGTCCGGAGCAGGTAGAGCACCAGCTTATCCTTGCTCTCATCCAGCTTGAGCTGAAGATTGGCAGACAAAGCAGCAACCCTTTCCCTGGAGGCCATAGTCATCTGCTCATTGTTCACTACAGCAAAGCCGGCATCAGTGAGCACCAGATCCATGTCTGGAATGCTCCGAAGGAAGGCCTGCTGTGATATCACCCTCTGGCAGAGCCGGAGGAGCTTGGAGTGCTCGGCAGCTCTCCCTTCCAGGATGGATTCTATATCGGAGCCGATGATGTCAGTCACCAGGCTCTCCTGAGCGACTTCGAGCGCATCATTGAAGATTGTCGGCTCTCCTTTCATCTCCACTGCAGGGAGGAAAGGCTTCATTTCAGCATATCCGGATACTAGCATGGCTTATACTTCTGTGTTGGTGGATTCCTGTTTCCCGGACTTATTCTGGTCCAAAGTTGTGAAGATGTACTCAGGGATGTTGATGTAGATATCCTTCTCCCATTTGTTGAATTGCTTGATGAAGCGAAGAGGCCTCAGCACTCGGTCCACAATAGGCTTCATGCAGGCCTGTTTCATCATATAGAGCTCCCTGGCCTGAGTGCCACCGAGAGTGGAGCTGCTCTTTCCAGGAGTCGCGCCAATGAGCGAAGAGTGCACACCCATTGCATAGCAGATGATATTCGCAGTGCTCTCGGTGTCATCGATATACTCACCACCGGTGATCTTATTCTCAATCGGCACTATCTCGATCCACTTGGTCTCTTGAGTGCCCTGAGCGGTAGGCACTCTCTGCTTCATGGCCATGATTGCCTTGTTGGCATTCTTCTCTCCGGCCAGGAAGTCATTGAAGGCCTGCTTCTCCTGGTCAATCCTCTCCTGATATGCCTTCAAGTCGGTCTTGGAGATGCCTTCCATCTTGCAGATGTTGTCGAAGTACTCCTGGGCCACATAGATGATGAACTTGACACCGAGCTGATTCTTGAGGATAGCCTTCTTGAGCTCCGGCACAAGCACAGAGTGGTCATACCATCCGGAGCGGAAGATTGAGTACCATTCCGGCTCAGAGTAGTACGGATGGCCCGGAGAAGGCATATAGACCGGATAAATATACCTCCTGGTCTTTCCCTCTGCAGCAAAGATCTTCAAATCGGTCATTGTGTCAAATTCATCCAGCACCCTGGTAGCTGTGATGTCCTTGGCTGTCACCTGATTCTTGGACCAGTCGGCATAGTAGTGCCAATTGATGTCACCTTTCCGGTCTGCCTGAGCCCACCTTGAAAAGACAGCCTCCTTGTGCCGGATGGACTGGATGCTCTGGAAGTCCTTGCTCAGAAGGATCTCCGGGAAAGCATTGTAGAAGTAGGCCACATCGGTGAGCTGCTGCTGCACGAATAGAGGGATGTCATTGGCTTCAAACCAATCGAAGATAGGACCATCTTCCACAGGTGCCCAATCGAGCACACGGCCATACTCATCCCTCTTCACGGCCCGGACCAACTTCGGTCCAAGGCCGAAAGATACATCTCGGTTGAATCGGAGATTCGCACCTACCACATCACTCTTCTCCACCTTCTTCAGAAGATGCTCAGGAAGGTGATTGTCAGGTCCCCAGGGAGCAATCTTGTAGCTTCCGATGCTCACCGGCTGCAGGTCATGGTCCCTCTTGAATTCATCGGAGGAATCATTGGTCACAAGCAAGGCCTGGATCTCCGGGAAGAACTGGACTCCCTCGATGATCTGCAGGCCAGCATTGATTTTTTCAGTACTCATAGTATTACTTCTTCACCATTAAATTCGATGATAGTATTCCGATTCACCGTCCTCACCTGGCCACTGACCGGAATGAGGATATTCAGTGTCTCTCCGGATCCATGAAACGAAGTGCACCGGCAGTGAGGCACACGGACAATGGATCCATCTTCTGCCACCCATGAGATGGAGAAGTCCTGCATCTGCTGGACCAGCACATGAATTCTTGAGGCATGAATCATAGTGGAGCAAAGTTACACATGGAGCCTCCGGCAAGATAGGACACCGATTTCTCCGGCAAAAAGAAAGTTTTTGCATCCCAATCGGCTCAATTTCAAGCTAGAGATGGTACCGGAATGAGCGAAGGTGAGAGGCATCGGCACGGCTGCTCCCAAGCCTTGTCCTCTGGCCGGCTCGGAAATTGCCGGTCGATTTGCGTTATATGCCGACACTTCCGGCTAGACCGATGATCCGATTCCGAATCCTCCTGTCGAGTATGGATAAAGTGTGTTGCCGATGTAGAGAGTGTCGAAGGCATCAGTGCCATCGGTACGGTGCTCCAGGAGATCTTCCTCAGTCTCTGCCAGCTTCTCACCTCCTTTGGCCTTGTGCCAGCCGACACCAGGAGTGATGCTCACCTCGGCCATACTGATGGCAATGAGCAGTGCTTCATTGTTCTCCTTGTTGAATACCGGGATGAGGCCCTTGGCTCCTGTGAATCCCTGATCAATGAGTGTGTACTTCTCGGTGTGCTTCATAGGCTTGCCGATGAAGCTCTCTTCCACCTGCCAGCCATGCTTATTGAATTGCTCGATGATCACCGAGTGAAAGTCCTGATCACTCACGGCATAATTGGAGCCGAGAGCAGTGCTGTCATAGTAGAATACCACTTCCTTGGTAAGATGTGCACGGTAGTAGTGGCAGAAGTCATCCACCAGCTCCCTGAGTTTCCTCTCATACTTCACAAAGAAGCTCTTGATGACCTTCAGCCGGATACCGTCCCTTTGGCCGGCTACCAGCCAATTGATATTGGCATTGAAGTCAAAGGCAATGGATATCGGTGCCTTCAGATCCACATCACCATCCAGGAGACATCCATAGTCGGTCTTGGACTGGTGGCCAAGACCTTCATCCATGAGTGGTGTATTATTGTTATCGATGTATGTGTGGAGACTCTCTCGGAAGTTCGGATAGAATCCATCCTTCAGCCTTTCGATGCGTTTTGACAGGATGCTGGTCTGGAATACCAGAGGAGGCAAGTCTCTCTTCATCTGCCGGATGTACTCCAGGCCGATGACATCTACATTCTCGAAGGAGCTCCATTCCCTGTACAAGACAGCTATCCTCCTGAGCTGTGAGAGAAGCGAGTCGAGCCGGCTGAGCTCATCCCTTTTCTCCTGGCTATCCTTCCAGGTATGCACCACCTGCCATCTCTGATAGAGCAGGCCCTTGATCATGTCGATGACTTCCGGAGTCGCTTTCTCCCTGTAATTGAGCAGCCACCGGCCACTCTTGAGCACCGGCATGTCCGAAACAAACAGGATGGAATGGTGCCAGGGACAATCGGAGAAATACCGTTTGGTGCCACCATTGGCCGGGAAGGTCTCATCCTTGAGCTTGTCGAAGGAGAGGCCCTTGGCTTCATCACCGATCACCCAGTCGAAGGTCATGGAGTTGGATGACATCCTCACATCCTGAGAGACAATCACCATCTGGGCCCCATTGTAGAAGGAGACCACATCATCGAAGGTCTGAAGAGGGATGATCGGCTTGGCATATCCCAGCTTCTGGGAAGGCCTTTTTCCGACCACATAGTGGATGCCCTCTATCCATCCGAATTCGGAGAGTCCGGAGAGAGCTGCAGGCAATGTCCTCAGATGAGCCTGCTTGTAGGATGATGCCACAAAGCATCCGGTGGATCCAGGCATGAATTCCACATTCCGCTTGATCCGGAGGGATACGATACCGAAAGACTTGCCGAATCTTCGGCCACAGATGTCAATCTCTGTGTGGGCCGAGATGGCAAGTGCCTCCTGTTGCGCTCGGTTGAGATATTTAGGACTGGTCTCCATCCTGGATGTCTATCTTCTCTGGACCATCGATATCTGCTGTGTACTGCTTCAGCAGCTTGGCAGCCTTCTGATGGATATTCGGCACCGGCTCGATACCTATCACAGACGGATCCACAGACAGCGAGATGTCCTTGGGGATGATATCATCCCAGGGAAAGTCCTCTCCATCAGAATCTTCAAGACGGTTATTCTTGACAATGCCCTCGGCAATCTTGGTGAGAGCCTTGGCTTTTTTATCATCACCGGCAAGAGCTGCTGCAGTAGCCATGTCGAAGAGATGATTGGCTTTGTGCCTCATCTGCTCTTTATTGGCGAGAGGCACCCGGCCATAGAGCATCTTGATGATGGCAATGTCTTGGTAAGCGATCCGGCTGGTCACATTATGCCTGGCCATGATATAGTCCCGGATCCTGTTGTCCGGAAGCATGGGATTGCTCAGCCAATGAGTGTAGGCATCATTGAGCCGGTCAAATCTCTGCTGCTGCTGCACTGTGAGCTGGATGGAGTCATCCTCCATCTTGGCGAAAATAAGATCCAGCAATTCTGGATTGGGTGAGAGTTTCCTCATGGCATCAATTCATCTTCCCTTTGATGTATCTCATATTTGTCCAGCAGCTCGATGGCCCACTCAGCACCCTTGTTTGCTGCCTTCAGGATAGTCTCCCTCCTCTGGACCACGCTCTTCAGTTTCCCTGCATTATAAGCTATGGCAATGTCGCTCTGAGGAGTCTGCAAGGCAAGCCGGAGCTGGCCGACATCGACCATCAGCATGGTGGCAATCTCGGAGAGGGAGAATTTCAATTCGGCCCAGTGCTCGATATTCTTGAGATCCTCCTGTTTGAGTATGGTGATTTCTCTCAGCATGGCAATACAAAAGTAGCCAGATTGAATCTGGCTACTTAGGACAATGGCAATCGGCTCAGAATTAAGCGATCAGAGCAAACAGGCCAGGGATGAGGCCACCGGCTACAGTGGCAAGCAGGTCAATCCAGTCGAAATTGCCATCCTGCCACTTGTCGATGAATTCCTTGATGAAGGCCACGCAGAGCACCGGCCACCAGCACCAGAATCCCATCTTCAGCACGATGCAGCAGAAGGCTCCGATGATGAGGCCACAGATGAAGTGATACAGACGGTCTCTCCGGATCTTTGCCAGGAGGCCGACAAACCAATTCCAGATCTTTTTCATGATAGTCCTTTGGTTTTAAGGTTTGCGAGTGTTTCAGGATTGATGGTACAGCCATGATCGAGGAGAGCCTTGACTCTTGCCTTACAGGTGGCCACCTGCAGTGAGGAATTCTGCTCCCTCTTCAGAGCTTTGGAGATATAGGCACGGCAGGTGCTCTCATTGAAGCCATCCTTGGCCTGCTCTTCGGCCCGCCTTTCCAGGAAGCCATCGATCTGAGCATATTTCCCTCGGATCCGGCCATCCGTTTCAAGCACCAGTGCCCTGTAGTGCGCCCGGTCTTTGTTGGACTGAGCCATTTTCATTTTCTCATGGAGTCCTCTCCGGAGCTTGTAGTCCTCGGATATGGTGTCATAGAGCTGCTGCAGTTCAGGAGGGAGATCCGCTCTCCTGGTCCTCCTTTCATCATAGGTCCTCCAGATGACCTGCTGCTGGACCGAGACCGGCTGCTGCTCCTGCTTCTCCTCCCTGGTAGGCTCGGCCTTCGGAGCCGGCTTGACAGCATACCTGGCCAGACTGGTGGACTCATTTGGCTGGACACTAGGAGCTACCTTCGAGAGCTTTTCCAGCTCATAGAGGAGCTTTGGCATGTCATGTCTCCTGGAAATCCAGCTCTTCAAAGGCTCACTCCGGCTGTATCTGCAAAAAAGAGCAAAGCCCTGATCGAAATCATGCTCTGCTCTTTCCAGATACGATAGAATCTCTCTGTTCACTAGCTACCGGAAGGAGTGAAGGCTCCGGTGGCACAGTTGAGAGTGCCATCCGAAAGCAGCAGTGTCCCCTCATAGATCGGCAGAGGAGTCACATCCGGACACTCCACATCGAAGGTGACACCCTTGGCAGATCCGGCTGCATCACCGGAGTCTCCGGAAGGAGAGAGGACTGCACGGTAGTCAGGAGAGCCGATGACATGGAAGCGACCGGCAGCTTTCACGATGAAAACGAAGTCCCCATTGGCTGCAGCCTTGCTGAAGGCAAGAGCTTCGGCAGTCAGATCAGGGAAGGAGAGAGAGGCATGGTTGGTGTACATCTTACAGTCCACCTCACCGGTGACCTCAAAGGTGATCTTGCCCTTGCCCTGGGTGGAATAGAGCTTGTCCCAGTGAGCACCGGTGGCCAGGGAGAAATTCCCATCATAGGTGGCCAGCGAAGAGGCTGCTCCCTCTTCAGCCGAAGGATCATTCACGATGGTCGGCCAGGAGAGGATGGCACTCTTTGCGATGCGATAGATGGTAGCACCAATCCCACTGGGATTGATGCCACCGATATTGAAGTCCAGATTTCCGAGATTCATAACAGGTATGATTTAGGAATTTCCAGAGATGAGCTTAGGCCGTAGCCTTGGCCTGGGAGACCGTCACATCGAGATAGCCGGAGCCATCCTGAGCGGAGACACGCACAGTGGCAGTGCGAGGATCCTCGCCAGCATCAGTCTTGGCATAGGCAGTGCGAGTGAAGGTCACCTTGTTTCCATTCACGGCCACAGTGAGCCAGTCAGCACCCTCGGTGATCACCTCGGCATCGACCTCGGAGCCGGTCACTGTCGCATAGGTGCGATTGCTGTTGCCGGATGTGGCAGGCACCTCAATGGTAGCAGCACCCTTGACAGCACCAGGGACCTCAGGAGTAGGAGAAGGAGCTGCAGTGTGGCGAGCGACCAGGAGGAATTCCGGGAGGATGCTCTCGAACTGGACACCCCAGTACATGCACATGAAGAACTGCAGAGCCTTCGGATTGTCACACTCACGGATCTTGGCCTGCTCGGCATCGGAGAGCTGGTCCATACCGACAAGCATATTGGCCTGGGTGGAGATGTAGATGTACTCGGAATTCTTCAGGCCGACAAGAGGCACAAGCTCGACATTGCGGTCACAGTGCAGACGGCTCTGAGCATAGGTCTGATTGTACACCACGGATCCGAGAGTCGAGAGGCACCATACCTCATAGGCATCCAGCACGGACTTCGGCAGGAACATCTTCAGATTCTCCTGGTCACGGAGTTCATCGGAAGCTGCAGAGTAGATGGCCTTCAGCACATCACCGGCATTGGCATCCGTGATGGTGTCATAGATATACAGGTTGCCATTGGCCACAGTGATGGTGCCCTCATTGATTTCCTTGGCAGCGATGGTGTCGAAACCGTTGAAGAGATCAAGAGTGGTATTGCCATCCTTGTTCCGGACTGCCTTGAAGAGAGCCTTTCCGAGCTTGGCGGAGACCTTCTTGGCGAGAGTGAGAGCCATGTCCTTCACGATGTCGGCTTCCTTCCTGTCGGTCAGGGAGCTGAAGCTCTCTCCGTACACGGTCGAGAAGAGACGGTAAGGATCAAATTCTTCAACGATGTCACCCAGATAGGTGGTGAGAGTACGACCAAAGAACTTGCCCTTGTCAGTGGCATCTTTGGAAGAGCGGTAAGGACGGAGCTCGGCATCATTGTCATAGCCTCCGACAGTCTCATCTCCACGAACACCCTTGCGGATGGTCATGTGCTTGAGAGTTTTCTCCAATGCCACTACCGGCATTGCGAGGATCTCCCTGCGATACTTCGCACCGGAGTTCACAAGAATTGCATCAAGTTGCATAGTACGAAAATGGATTAGGATTATTTACCACGATTCAGGAATTCCCGGCAGGCCTGCTGAGCCTCGGTGAAATTCTTTGCAGGAGCAGCTCCATCGACCTGGAAGGAAGGATCTGCATCGGTCTTGACCACTGCATGCCCTTCACCATCATTGCGCTCGATAGCTGCAGAGAGAGCTGCTTCGAGCTCAGAGATTCTGGAATCCCTCTGCTCGATGATGTCATTGCGCTCCTGGATCTGCTCCTGGAGGCCGGTGACTTCGGCAGCATGCTCAGTGCGAAGATTCTCAATCTGGCTCTGGAGATCAGCCTCCTCGGCCCTGGGGGAATTCAGTGCCTGCTCGATTGCTTCAAGCTGGCACTCCTGGAGGACGGTGGATCCGTCCTGGTCATACACCTGCTCGGAGAGCTCCGGTATGGCCTCAAGTCTTGGATATTTTGCCATCTGAGATGAATTTTGATTTTCCTGCTGCTCAGCGAGATCGATTACAGCCTGGATGGCATCATCGAAAGTGCCGATTCGGTCAATGAGAGTGCCGACCACATCCTTGGCAAAGTATGTCTTGCCGGTGAGCTGGTCATCAGTGGCAGCAGGCCGGTTTGCCTTCATGTCATTGATGAAGATCTCACAGAGCGGATTGAGCACCTCTTCCTTGATGATCTGAGTATTCCCCTCCAGAGCAGCCTCATAGTCGGCATTCTTCTCGGAGGACTGGTCAGCATAGATTCTCACCTGGACATAGCCATCAGAGTCTCTCCGGACCTTCGGCCAGCCGGAGACAGTGATCATGGTGCCGATGCAGCCTACCTGGTCGGTCGGCTGGTGAGCTATGATCTGCTGAGTGTAGGAGATGGCATAGATGCAGGCAGAAGCTGCCATGCCATCCACGAAGGAGACAATCGGCTTGGAGAGCTGCTTGATTGCATCGGCCAGCTCCGGCACAGCATCGGCAGATCCACCACCGGAATCGGCCACGATGATATGGCCAATCACCTCAGGATCCTTGTCGGCCTGCAGAAGCTCTTGAGCAATCTCCCTGGTACCGTAGGAAGCGCAAGTGCCGTACTTGGTCATGGTGCCATCCAGATAGGTGACATAGACCGACTTGTCGGTATAAGGATTGACCTGCTTCTTGTCTCCGGTCCAGTAATCAGCACAGCTCACCTTCCGAGGCTCCTGCTTCTCGGAGCCATCAAACTCGATGAGATTCCCGGCCAATACACCCTGCACAATAGGCAGCATGGCTGCTGCCTGCTGGGGATGTATCATCCAGGGACCTCTCAGATTTTGAGCGAAGAGTGAGAGATTCATATTGCTGGAATTTAGTGGATGCAAATTTATGCCCGGCTCTGAAATGATTCTCGGACCACTTAGGAGGCCGAATTCACCAGGAGGCCATGCAGGCTCTCATTGTCGATGTTGATATTGAATTCAGAGCTGGAGAGTCCTGACACACCATCCGAATAGGTGAATTTCGGCACATATTCTCTGGATCCTATGATGTACACCAGGCCGGAGATCAGTGTCAGCTTCCAAACACACTTCCTTCCGACCAGGGACTGGAGCAGGCTCTTGTGAGAGTCCTTCCCCTTCCTGATGGAAGCTGAGAAGCTGACCTGGGAGTGCTTCCCATTATCATCATCAATCCACTGCTCTTCCAGGTTTCCGGTCTCCGGAGTGAATGGAAGCTCTGAAAAACCGAATCCACTCTTGATGAAGTCGGAGATATCCAGCCGGCTCCCTGGAGGAAGCATGCTGTAGTCATGGAGCGATGTCGAGTCAATGTACTCGATTTTGCGGATTCCAAGGTGCATAATTACTTCAATTTTTTGAGACGGTAAAGCCTCCTAATTTTGTTATTTACAGTCATTTCTATGCCGAAAAATTAGAGACCTGAAAGCCGTCAGAAAAAGATAGGAATCTGGTGCTTCTCCGGATTATTCTGCCGGTACCGGTACCAGTCTTTCATCAGTCTTGACAGCATCTTCTGGTCAATAAACTCTTCGAGATTGTAATCCAGGAGGAATTGTGTAATCCCTTCCAGGATAGTCATCTCAGGATTGTTGCCGACAGAGCCGACCATGTAGATGTGGAAAGCAGCCTTGAAGGATTTCTCCAGATACCTCCGGATCCGGTAGCACCCCTGCTCGGAGATGTAGCATCGGTACAAGGTATTCACACGGTACACCAGATCCCTCTCCACATCATAGGCCTTGGTGCTGGATGAGTCACGGAGCAGCACAAAGCTGATGTACTCGGACCTGTCCTCAAGGGAGTGATAGTCGGTCGGAAGGAGCTCCAGGCTCTGCTTGATGATGCCCCAGAGATTGCTGGTCTTGTCCAGTCGGATGATGTCCGATTCATAGGTAGCCACCACCCATTTCCGAAGGAAGGATCCCACCTTCACATCCACAGTGTTGTATGCTTTCTTCATACTCTGCAAAATTAAGTTGATATCTATTTTGAATCTTTGACATATACAGGTATCCCCATCTCCAGCCGGCACTTGTAGGCCTCGATGGTGGACTCTCTCACATAGTCCGTATAATAGAGGCCCTTGTCAGGTCCGAGCATGCACACAGACAAGACCGGCCTACCATACCACAGCTCTCGGAGGCTCTTGGCCGGTCGCATTCCATCCGGCACCTTGTCATACACCCAGATGGGATGTGATCTTCCATTCCACCATACTCCGAATTCGAGTTTATAAGGAAATTTTTTGCCTTCTTCCATAGTCGCTACTGTTTCACTATACTTTTTTCCTCAAAACATCTGACACTTCTGACACCGCAGAGGACAAAACTTTGATACTCAGTGTGTTGCTCGGTGTCAGATGATGATTTTGCAATCTGACACCTTCTGACACCAAAACCGCTTAACTCATTGAATATCAATGGTGTCAGAAGTTTCTGAAAAATGGACAAATATAGAGGCCTCGGTGTCAGCCAAAACCAAATGACACCAATCTGACACCGCAATCTGACACTGCTTAACTCTTTTTCTATCAATTTATTAACTCTCTCCGGTGTCAGAAGGTCAGTAAAAAACAAGAAAAATATACATAGAGCAAAACCACCGACACCGGAGACCAAAGAAAAGAGCCATTGCAGAGCAGGCTCTTTCCTACAGATTTCTGACACTTTCGGACTAGAATAATGGCATGTCATCATCTTGGCTTCCCTCTCCTCCCAAGGATGGTACCGGAATAGGATCTGACTCTCCGGTGGTGTCGATATAGAAGTAGTAGATGTCCTTCCCATCTACCTTCCGATGGATGTCATTCCTCTCGATATCGGAAGGTGTGGTCTTTAGGTGCATCGGATTGAATTTCCAATCTCGGTAGGTGCAGTACTGGATCAGCTTCTGCTTGAAGGTTTTCATCTTGATCATGGCAGCGAATTTCGGATTCAAGGTGGCCTTGTAATCCTCGAAGGTCTGCTGCTTGTCCACAAGAGTATTGAGCTTGTCCTCGGTGAAGTACTCCTCGGCCCAGAATAGGAATTCATCGGAGAGAGCTCGCTGGAGAGTTCTCTTCTCGATGGACTTCATCGGAGGCTGGATCCTGGTGTGGATCTTCTGCCACACGGCAAGACAGTTCATCATGAAATTGTAGAATTCATTCATCTCATCAGGACTGTAGTCGGAGATGAGATTCTTGCCGAATTCTGTGTAAGGACTCCTTTCCTTCAGACCTCGCTGCATGTCATCGGCATGGTAGTAGTCGCTGAAGGCTGTGTACCATGTCCTCCTCCGGAGGGAGGCATCGAATCCCTTGATGGCATGATTTGATGTGAAGATCACCTTCGGAGAATCCTTGAAGTCGATGGTGAAAGCTGCCACATACTTCGGATTCACCACCATCTTGCCGGTGATCATCGGCATGAACTTGTGCAGGTCCACCTGGGAATTCAAGTCATCGATGAAGATGCAGTCTGTGATTCCCCTCTCGACACCCTGCAGCATGAAGTCTCCCTTCTTTGGATCCAGATTCTGGCCATCGATGAAGAGCTGCTTCCTGAGGCTCTCCAGGCTGGAGGCGAAGAGGGACTTGCCGGTACCGCCCAGGTGAGTCCCCTCATCCGACTGCTCGGTCTCGATGCAGTACACAGCATAAGGCTGGCCGGCAGCTTTGTGCTTGGCCAGCATGTAGCCGAGAGCCATGACTTTATTGATGAAGTTCAGTTCATGCTCGGCTCTCTCCTCTTCGGACAAAGGGATGCCGAGCTCCTCCTTCCTCCAGTATGTCCGGCCAGTGTTCATGATGTACTGCATGAAAGAGAAGCCGGTCCGGTGGATGGTCAGCCGGTACCTCCTTGAATCCCCTAAAGTGTCAATTTCCTTCTTCAAGTAAGAAAATTCGGGGGAATTGGGGGACGCAGCATTGAGCTGGCTGAGCAGTTGCTGATATTCTTCAGAATAGTCGATATCGAAAAAAGGCATCTTGCCGGGAGTTTTCTCCATCGGCACGAAGTCGAAAGGAAGGATCTTGTCGGCATAGACCATGCAAGGACAGTCTGCAGGCTTGACATTGGTGATACCGTCCTTTGTGACCTTGAAGATGCCATTCCTAAAGAAGAAATGGTCATCGGTATCATTCCAGCTCTTGAAGTTCGGCTCAATGATGGCCAGCTTCTCCAGGGAGGCCAGCCGGATCTGATTCGACCGGTGAATGGTGTTGGCCAGTTGCTGATTGTAGTATTTCGGATGAGTCTTGATGTATTCCAGGAGATATCCTGAGCAGTGAGTGGAAATGGCATCCTCATCGATGAGAGTGACCACATTGTCCCGGATATGGCAGAAGGTGTACCCTTTCTTCTCGGAGTCGGATGCAATCCTGTAGTAGCCGGATGCCCGGAGGAAGGCATAGAGCTGCTCATTGTTCACATCATAGGTCCTTCCGGCCTTGGTGTACTTCTCCTCCCAGAAGCGGAGAGATCCGGAGAGCTTCACCAGGTCATCAAAGAGCCTCCGAGGATTCTGATTCTCCGGCCTCCTGAATCTCATGAAGAAGTCCTTGGCATCCTTGCACGGCTTCCCCTTTCTATCCTTGAATCTGGCAAGCTCTGAAGGGAGCAGGATGATCCGGATATCAAGATACCGGAGAGCAATCCTGTACATATTGGCGATGCCGGTGTCATCGATATCATAGAGGATGAAGATATTCTTGGCCAGCCTCTGCAGTACCGAGAATTCGTACTCGGTCAGGTCGGCAGTTTCAGAATTGAGCCAGCAGATATGGTAGTCATTCCTCTCGGTCGAAGCATTCCGGACATTGAGAGCATCTGAAGGTCCGGAGCAGATGATGAGATTGTCCCACTTGGTGTCTTTTGTCTGGACCTCGCCCTCATCATCCACCTCGGTGGTGGTCATCTTGTAGTCCGGATTGGCCTTGGCCTTCTGGAATTGATCGATGAATTCAAGGTCTCCGAAAATGAAATTCTCCGGCTTGTCACCGTAGTACATGAAGCGGAGATCACCCAGAGGCTGGTAGATCTTTCCCCAGGCATGGCCATCCTCCGGCTTGCCGGCCTTCCCATAGTCATAGAAGTACATCGGATAATTCTCGTTTGCCGAGATCCTGAAGCTCTTCCCGGACTTATTCCGGGGAGTGATATAGGCATCAAGAGGCTTGAGGCCGAATTCCTCACACCGGCTCTGAGTGATCTGATAGCCGAGCATGTCCAGCTCGGCCTGGGTGAACTGGCCATCCGGACGGAGCACCAAGCTGTAGTGATCCTGAGCAGGGACCTCCTGCAGAGTCGGCTTCGGCTTCACCGGCATGTAGCTCTGGCCCTCCAGGAGCTGGGGAGCATAGTGCTCGGCAATGAACTGAATAGCCTGGCCGAAGTCAAGGCCCTGCTCCCTCATCACAAGCTGGATGGCAGTCATGGCTCGATTGTCGGAGCCACCCTTGTCCTGGATAAACCAGACTCCATCCTTGAGCCACACGGCACAGGAGGGATTCTTGTCATCCGGTCGGATCTTGAAATTCTTCCGGCCATTGGAGGCAAAACAGGCCTCCGACTGTGGGTATATATCGATGATTACTGACCGGCCTCCTTCGGTGGCCTGCCAGATATCTTCCTTTGTTATCCTGTAATTGTCCATAGCTACTGGTCGCTAACATGTCGGAGTACATGGATCAGCCTCTCGGCTGACTCCTTCTGCTGGAATGTGTATTCATTGCCCTGGATCAAGTCAATGGTGGCCTGCAGGCCTTCAAGGTGGCCGGCAAGCGCATCCAGCAAAGTCTCCCTATCTATGGCCGACATCTCCATCAGGGATATCCTGCCAGCCTTGTCCACATCGGCATACATCATCTCAGAACATTCTTAATCCTTTTCCCATCATCGAAAAATATGAGCAGCCTCTCAGGCTGTTTCTCTGGCTCCTTGAGTCGGAGAAGAGTTTTCCGGAGCGCAGCCTGCTGGACCGCACTCCGGAAAAGGAAATTCTGCATCATCGGATGTACCTCTCGATGACATTGCTGCCTTCCATCGGCAGGTAGTACATGGCCAGGAGATCCTTGAAGTTTTGCACCAGATACAGGCAGGTCTCACGGTCCTTGCAAGCAAGGCGAGAGCCGATGATCGCAGACGAGCGCGACCAGGCGAGATGCGAGTGCGCAAAGGCGAGACCGCAGCTTCCATCCGGTCTTTTGAATCGGATCAGATCCTCCCTGCCAGGAGTCTCCCGGAGCACCTCTGCCATCTCGATATTGTCATACACATAAATCCAAGGATAGTAGCACCAAGTCTCCCCATCGAGAGGATTCTCCCAGCCATCATTCAGAGCTTTGATGATAACCTCCATAGCAGCCAAGGCCCGGAGATGCTCCGGAAGAGGATCTATGATGGCCATAAAGGCATTGAAGTCGATGCCGGCTTTCTCACAGGCATCATTGATGGTCTTGATAGACCGGAAATCAAATTTTTCTTTCATAACAAATAAAGTGTTTCGGTATGTTTTCTAAACCAAAATTGATAGGCCTTTTGAACAGCCTGGACCGGAGACCGAGCAGCCACATAAAGCTCATGAGGGAATCCGGAATCCGGCAGCAGGCTCACAAGCCAGAAGTCCTCTCCGGAGGACTCCACCTCCGCTCGGCCATTGTCAGTGATGTAGGTAACCATCCAGAATCTCCTGCAGTCGGTTAATCTCATCCACTCTCTCAAAGTAGTTGCCTACCGTCCAGTCCTCTTTAAGCTCTCTGAGCTTCTGTCGGACGGTCTCGATGACCAGAAGCTGGCCTCCTATTGTCAAGCAGTTCACGGAATTCCTCCTTTACAGTCACATCCGGTGACTCGGATGCGATACAGATGATGTCATTGGCAATCATCTGAGGAGATCCACCGAGCTCCTTTCCGAGCCGGATGATCTCCTTCAGATGCCACACATACTCTCTCATTTTCCTGGTATTCATAGCTCAGATCTTGATGACATTGATACCAAGCTCGCTCATGCTCAGGGAGAAGCCGGCTCCGGTCAGCTCGGAAATCACCTTCGGAGTGCACTTCTGGATGTGGATGGACCACTCGGTGGATCCGAGAGGCCCCACGAAATCATTCACCGGCTGATTGATGGCCAGGTGAGTATCCGGATGCTTCATGATAATCTGGATTGCAGCGAAAAAATCATCTTTCTTCATGGCTCTGTCTGTATTTTGGGATGGTTGTTAGTCAAGAGGGACCGGAAGGTGGCCAAGCGGTCCCTGGAATGATCGAGTATGGTCTTTGCCACCTTCTTGCTCGATATCCATAATCTGTGAATGATGCCTCTGATCCAGGCCTTCTGCACGGCTGTCAGATACTCCGAGAGATACTCCCAGGAGAAGAGGAAGCCGATGGCCAGAGTGCCAAGGTGCCAGTAGGCGAATTTTGCGGAGCCGGCCAGTGCCTGGACTCCATTGACAGCCAGTGAGACTGCCACCAGGCCGGTGAATCCTACCCAGATCCATCCGGTCATTTTGTCGGGATTGTGTTCCATACTCGATCATTTTTTTTGAATGTGTTAAAGCTGTCTTGTGATGATTACAGAGGATTTGTCAGCATTGAGGCTGCTGGTGAGCTGCAGGCCTTCTCTTCTCATCTGATAGAGAGTGGACTGCAGAGACTGGTACTTGATGTCCTTCAGGGAGATTCTCAGGCTGGCTCCGACCTTCATGCCGGAGATCCTGGATCTGACCGATTTCTTTTTTGTTGCCATCTTTTGTTGTATATTTGACTAAATAAATAACTAAATAACGATGCAAATTTAATCAACCTTGATTAAAGTTCCAAAAATTTTGTAAAGAAATTTGATATGACAACCCTAAAGACATTTCGAGCGGTCAATGGACTGACTCAAAAGAAGCTAGCTGAGTATCTTGGAATTGGAGACAGTTTTGTCTCTAGAATCGAGTCCGGAGAAGTCGGACTTCCGAAAGAGCACTTGATTAAAATTTTACAAAACGAGCAAGGCTGGGATGTGTCCATGCTCCAGGAGGATCCACCGGCAGGAAACATCAATAGTGTGGTGAATTCAAAGAATTTCTCCTATGAGGCCGGCACGGTCAATCATGAGCTCATCGGCATCATCAAGGAGCAGCAGTCGCAGATGAAGGAAAGCCAGCGACAGATGGGAATACTCATCGACACCATCCACCAGCTATCAACAAAATAGCTGGCCATCAGCCAGCTACACCTATTGTAAACGAGACAGAAATGAGACAGAAGATACCAAAATGTGAAGAAGCCACATCTGATAGTCAATCACTTACAAGAGCGAATCCGGGAGTGTCGAAACCCACTCCCGCTACAAAAATCGGCTCAAGCCTAACAAAGTCAAGGACTTACAAGGCCGAAGCTGCTAGGAGCCGAGACAACATCGAGACAAGTTTCTTTCAGGTATCAGAAGTGCCTGAAAGAAAAAAAATGCAAAATTCCCAGAGAAATCCCCTGCCTGCATCGGTTAGATCGTACACCATGCCACAGCTCTCATGTGCCAAGTGCTACTGGTACATCTCCTTCAATGCCTTTGATCCCACCATCGGAAAGCTCCGGAGGAAGAGGATCCGGATATCACCAAAGATCGCCAAAGTCTCCGACCGGAGGAAGTATGCCAATGACCTGCTGGAGCGAATCACACTGGAGCTGCAGCAAGGCTGGAATCCCTGGGTGAACTATGCTGCTCCAGAGCAGTATTCCACCTGGCAGGATGTGTGTGACAAATATCGAGCATACCTGGCCAAGTGCAAGGCCGAGGCCATCCTCCGGCCCAAGACCTGGAAGGGATACACCTCCTACCTGGACAATTTCAATCAGTGGAATGAGAAGCAGCCGGCACCGATCCACTACATCTACCAATTCGACTGCAGGATCCTTGGCCGGTTTGTGGACTGGCTATGGCTCGACAAAGGCCTGTCGGTCCGGACCAGGGATAACTATGTCGGATGGCTCCGGACCTTCAGCAAATGGCTGCTCTCTCACAGCTTTGTGGATACGGATCCATCGGCCCACCTCCAGACTCTGGGAAGTCAAGGCTCCGGCAAGAAGAATCGGTCAGTAATACCGAAGGAGGCCATGCTCCGGCTGAAGGAATTCTGCCTGCAGCAGAATCGGCACTTCCTGCTGGCATGCTACATCCTGTACTACTGCTTCATCCGGCCCAATGAGATGTCCTACATCCAGCTCAAGCACATATCCGTCAAGCGAGGCACCATCTTCATACCGGACTACAGCTCGAAAAATGGGAAGGATGGGACGGTGACTCTCCCGGATGTGGTGGTAAAGCTCATGATTGACCTGGAGATATTCACTCATCCGGACACGGACTATCTCTTCAGCCACCAGCTCCGGCCAGGCCCTGAAAGGCACTCTCCGAAGCAATTCACCGACTACTGGAGCCACTATGTCCGGAAAGCTCTGAATTTCCCTGACAAGTGGAAATTCTACAGCCTCAAGGATACCGGCATCACCGACCTGATCAGGGACAATGCCGACCTGCTCTCCGTCCGGAATCAAGCACGGCACCACAGCTTGCTGATGACTGACATCTACACTCCTCATGATATCGAGGAAGCCAATGATGTCATCAAGACCAGGAAGGCCGACTTCTAACAGAATGCCGGATATCATCACGACATCCGGCATTCCTTCCTTTATGAAAATCAGTTCACATAACTGGTGTTAGTGCTTTATTTTTAGGATCAGCACCACCAACCCTGCTCCGAGAAGGCTCCATAGGACAATCCCGGAAACCTGCCAGAACTTCTGCCACCAGGAAAGAGGCTTCTCCACTTCCTTGACCACCGTCTCCTTCTCTGCATGGCTTGCCTGCTGCTGCTCGGAGTGAAAGTGCTCTTCCACCGGCACATCGACATGGAGTGAGCTGCCGGCCTTATTCTCCAAAGTGTGATGGAGATGGCCTGTAGAGTCGATGAATGCGTCACTTCTTGCCACACTGGTCTCCAGATGGGAGGAGTCTGAGGAGGGAATGATCTCTCGCATCACTTCCACAGGCACCGGCACTTCCACAGGGATGTATCGGATGGCCAGAGAGTCCTTGATATGGAGGACCAGAGAGTCCCTCACCTGGAGCTCCGGCTTCGGACACCTGAGCACTCCACAGCCTGAGAGGCCGAGGAGTGCCGGAAGGAGGATGCAGAGGAGTTTTTTCATCGGAGCAAAATGTAGTTGATGATACCGTCCAAATGTGCCTGGACAATGGCATTCCTGCCGGCAGTGGAGAAGAGATAGGTGACATCGGACCTATTGTCCTGGAAGAGATTCTCGGTAAGCACGGCAGGACACAGAGTGTCCCTGCAGATGGCCAGATTCTGAGGCCACCAAGGCTCCGAGGAGCTGTGTTTCCGGACGGTGATCCCCTGCCGATGACATGCAGAGATCAGGCATCTTGCCAGCTCTTTGCTCTGGTCGGAGGCATTGAGGCTCACATGTACACTCCACCCTCTGGCATTATGCCACTGGCCATCGGAGCCGGCAGCATTATTGTGGATGGACACCAGGAGCACATTCTGGGAGCCGAGCTTCCGGCACCACTCATTCACTCTCCGGCATCTTTCCTTGAGCGAGATATCAGTATCCTCCGGCACAATCCTTTCGGCATCGAAGCCGGCCATCTGGAGCTCTTCCACGATGGTGGCAGCAATCTCCCTGGTGTACCGGTATTCCCGGAAGGATCCATCAGGAGACCTCTTGCCCGGAGTATCCGAGCCATGACCGTTGTCAATCAGTATTTTCATTTTCCTCTTGATATTGATGGTGATTAGGTTGATTCCCCTTGGACACCTCAATGGTCATGTCTCCTTTGGTGAATTTCGCTCTTTCCAGAGATTCGATAAGTACAGGTGCCTGGCCTAAGGTGCCAAAGCCGAGGAGCATTCCCACAGCTTTGAGCACCGAGCCATCGATGACACCCATCGGGGGGACAAAGAATCCACCTATGAAGAGACCAACCGACACAATGAGGCACACCCAGAATGCAGTAGTCTTTTTCATAAGGCTTCCGATTTTTTACATGGTCGCAATAGTTGCAGCATCATACTCCTTCAGGACCTCCAGGCCGAAGTGGATGAGGCCATTCTCGGTGAGGCCATACAGCTCCCCTCCAAAGCACCAGGTGATGACATTGGAGGAATTCTGATTGACATACACACGGACCATCGATCCCTTGTAAGGAGCATAAGTCTCGAAGTCACCCTGCCTGCCTCTCTCGGCAGCTGCAGCCACGAAGGTCGCAAAGTCAGAGAGGGAGCCGGTGGAAAGGTCGAGATTCCCAAACTGTGTCACGAAGTCGGACTTCAGCTTGGAAAGGATCTCGGCCAGAGTTGGGAGAGTGGCAGGATCATAGGCCGACCTGATCAGGCCCCTGCCGATGGAGAGAGTGAGAGCCATAGCTAGTCCTCCTTCTCTACATAGTAGCCAGATCCCCAGTAGATGTCGAAGGCAGAGCTGACACTGGCCGGCACCTTCAGCTCGGTGATGGCCATCGGTGTCCAGTCATAGACCGGGAAAGGAGCATTGCTCCGATCCTGATCATCCTCCTGGAAGAGCTTTGCCTCCATAACCACATCGATGTCTGCCACCGATGTCTTTGGCCTCAGGTAGATGCTGAAAGGCAGGCCTCCCAGGGAGAAGATGCCTTCATCATCAGTGTGGCCATTTACGATGCCATGAGAAGCAATTCTGCTTGCGATCATGGCCGGAGAGAGTTGTTTCTGTCCCATAGCTTATGATTTAATATAGTTCTACAATGATGTCCATGTGCTGCCTCCGTTGATGCTCTTCTGTATCCCAGCGGATGAAACTCGGAGCATGTAATTGGACTTTCGTACCACGAATTCCTGAGAGGAATTGTACAGGAAGCCATTGCCGAATACCTGCATTATTCCATCATTACCGATGTGTGTGTACTCATAATTACTCCTGGTCACAGAGAATTTCCAGGTGGTAGTGGTGGAGATACTCACAGCACCGCTTCCGGAGGATGAGTACATGTAGCAAGTGGATGTAGCAGTGACCGGACCGGAGTTCCTCCAGGTGTAGATCCGAAGAGTGTACATTCCGTCCTCTGTGACTGTGTAATTGATATTGAGAGTGCCGGATATCTGGACGGATCCTCCCATCGCACAATTCACGGAGGACACAGCAACCGTACCGCTTGCAACCCTGGTACCATCCTTATACACGGCCACATCAAGCTGAGGAGCACTCATGTACATTCGGATATTGCCGTTGGTGCTGGTCGGAGCGATAACGCACGAAACGGAATCGAGCCTGATCACACTCCCCTTATCGCAGTATCCCAAATTCAGATGGCCTATGAGCTCATCAGGGAAATAGACATTCTGGCCGACTGTATAGACATACACACTATTGCTCCTGGTCCTCGATAAGCCTGAGCTCAGGTAATTGATATTGGTCTGGAAGAACAGGTCATCATATATGCCTACGGTATTATTGTCAATCTTGAGCTTCCGCAGTGCGTTGCTGTCGAAGAGGCTGAATCCATCTCCATCTATCCGGATCTTATTCCCACTCTGAGAAGGCCTGGTGTCGAGAGTCTTGACCACAAGGCTATCAATGAAGGCCTGCTGAGCCACAAGAGACTGGATGAAGGCAGAATTGGCAGCTATCTCCGCACAGGCAATATAGTCGGCAGAGATGGCTCCAGCAAGCAGCAGAGGAGTCATCATCGGAGCAAAGGTCTCCATCTTGGTCCAGTAGGTGGTATTCCCAAGAGGCCTGCTGGATGAGGATGTGTGAGTGACCTTACACATGTAGGCATTCACGGTAGTCTGGCCGACAATGGCTATAGGCACATCGACACAGATGTCGATATACCGGACATCTTCCGTCTCCAGATACTGGTCATTCCGATATTGCTTCCCGGATTCCCAGACTGTGACACGGTACACGCAGCCGGCATATCCTCTTGCTCCATCATCACCCTTGTCTCCCTGGTCTCCTTTGTCACCCTTGTCACCTTTGTCTCCTTTGTCACCATAGGCTCCGATGACTACCGGATCAGTGTACACCACACTGCCATCGGTGTAGGTGATCTTCTCATAGTTCCAGAGATACTTCTTGGTGGCAGTCACCGTCTGCACCGATGTGGTCCAGCCGGATGTGGATCTGGTGACTCCGGTAACACTGGCCGAGGCAAGATAGTACTCTGTGATGGAAGATATGCCGACACCGGTAGCTCCCTTGTCACCATAAGTGCCGATGATCACCGGCAGGCTGGTCTCGCTAGTTCCATCGGTGTAGGTGATCTTCTCATAGTTCCAGAGATACTTCTTGCTGGCAGTCACCGTCTGGATTGATGTGGTCCAGCCAGATGTCGAAGTGGTCACTCCGGAGCTGCTTGCCGAAGCCAGATAGTACTCTGTGACAGAAGAGATGCCCTTGCCGGTATCTCCTTTATCTCCCTTGTCACCTTTGTCTCCCTTGTCACCATAGGTGCCGATAATCACCGGAGTGGTGACTGTTGTGGATCCATCGGTATAGGTGACCTTCTCATAGTTCCAGAGATACTTCTTGCTGGCAGAGATTGTCTGCACCGATGTGGTCCAGCCGGATGTAGAAGTGGTCACTCCGGAGCTGCTGGCCGATGCCAGGTAATACTCGGTGATGGAGGAAATCCCCTTGCCATCAGTACCGGACACACCAAAGACACCGATGATGGCAGGAGTGGTGGTGCTGGTGGATCCATCGGTATAGGTGACCTTCTCATAGTTCCAGAGATACTTCTTGCTGGCAGAGATTGTCTGTACCGATGTGGTCCAGCCGGATGTCGATGTGGTCACTCCGGAGCTGCTTGCCGAAGCCAGGTAGTACTCTGTAATGGAAGAGATGCCCACACCGGTATCTCCTTTGTCACCCTTGTCTCCCTTGTCACCGTAAGCTCCGATAATCACCGGAGTGGTGAATGTAGTGGATCCATCGGTGTAGGTGATCTTCTCGTAGTTCCAGAGATACTTATTTGTGGCAGTCACCGTCTGCACCGATGTGGTCCAGCCGGATGTATTCCTGGAGATGCCGGTAACCTTATCGGAAGCCAGATAATACTCTGTGATGGAAGATATGCCCTTGCCGGCAGATCCAGTGTCACCATAGGTGCCAATGATTACCGGAGTGGTGTTCTCGCTAGTGCCATCGGAGTAGGTCACTCTCTCATAGTTCCAGAGATACCTCTTGCTGGCAGTCACCGTCTGGATCGATGTGGTCCAGCCGGATGTCGAAGTGGTCACTCCGGAGCTGCTGGCTGATGCCAGGTAGTACTCTGTGACAGAAGAGATACCTCGGCCCGGATCTCCCTTGTCTCCTTTATCTCCCTTCTCTCCGAAGTGTGAGACAGAGTGGCTGGTGGATGATGTCCCATCAGTGTAGGTGGTGACTGTCCTGGTCCAGAGATACTGTCCCTCTGCCACCTGAGGGATATTGAACTGCCAGCCATCGGAAGGAGGAGTGCTCCCTTGAGAGGACACTGCATACATGACCACCACCTGGGAGATGCCTTTACCGCTCCGGCTTACAGAATAGCTGGTGGAAGTAGTGCCATTGGTGTAGGTGGTGACAGTCCTGGTCCAGAGATAGTAATTGTCCAGGACCTCAGGGATGACAGATTGCCATCCCTCGGTCGGAGTCCTGGTATAAGAATCGGACACGGCATAGGAAATGGTGACAAAGAGGATCCCATTGCCATCATTCCCATCCTTGGCCTTCCTTCGGACCAAAATATGTCCTCTTGCGCTCGGCATTACATGCTCTCGATTTCAGTCACGGCTATGTGAGCAATCTCCTTGGCATGGACTCTCCAGGCCTGGAAGTCGGAATACTCCTTGATGTATTCCTCTCTCTTGTCCTCGGTGATCTCGGAATCCTTGTCCTTTGCCGTCTCATAGTTGGCAAGGATGGCCTGATAGGCATCGGAGGAATACCGGTCGGTCACGATGGCAGCCACGATTCTATCATACTGCCGGCTGTCCACATCGATGGACTCACAGACCTTGATATCCTCGGCCATCACTCCGTCCTCGGTCGGATCCGGATCTCTGAAGTCGAAGTACAGTCTGGTGAGGACACCTTCCAGGATAACTTCCACCCCACTCTCAGGGATGGTGGTGATTTGCTTCTGTGTTTTCATATAGCAGATTGTATTGATTTATTCATCGAAGTAGTAGGAGGATTTCCCATCACCGAAGGATCTCTTCCGGATGATGACATTCTCCACCGGAAATATCTTCTGGCCGGCCTTCTCGGCCTCCCTGGCCTGATCCAGCACATTCTTGATTTCAAAAGCACTGGTGACAAATTTACACTGCTCCCCATCCTTGATGAAGAGCACGGCATACCGGTCATCACCCTTGGATGTCCGGATACCGGTCTCGAAGTCCAGGATGGTCACCGGCACATTGAGCACATCCGAGATAGACATGCTTTTGACCGAGAAGTATTTCTTTCCATCCTTGGTCCGTTTGTTGGCTTTGATGCCTTTTTCAGCAAAACTCATATCGTTGTCGGTTATTACATTCCACAGGTGCATGCACTTTCCCCATTTGCACCAACCCCAGTAGGAGGCCTTCACCTGCTTCAATCGATTCTCGCTCTTGGTCCTCTTTACTTTTACTGCAAAGTTATGCTTCACAGATTTCCGAAGTCGGACATTTTCTCTCGAAAAGACATAGCCGAGGAAATCAATGCTTCTCCCGGCTATGGCCTGCACCTCTCTGCCTCTTCCGTCTTTTCTTTCCATAGGCCTTGTGAGCAATAGGTGCCACGATGTAGGAAGCCTTCACCACAAGACCAAGCCTGGAGGATTCCCGGTCATACTCATTCAGCATGGCCCAGGCCTCTCCTTTTGTCCTGGCCAGGCCCACTGTATCATCACAGTACCGGAGATAGCACTTGCAGTGCATCACTTCCTTCAGGTGGTGATCTACCCGGCTAGCTGTGAAATTACCGATGATCTGGCTTGGATACCCTCCGATGGGCATTCCACGCACTCCGCTTCCTTTGCTCATCTTCCAGCATGTCAATTATCACTTGCCCTGAATCATAGTTGAAGATAGCAATCTCCATCAGCTTCAGGAATCTCTCATCTTTGAACTTCCTCCGGAATACCTGCATGGCCACATCATGAGGAATGCTCTGGTAGTATTTCTTGTAATCGGCCTTCCAGAAGAACTTGTACTCCGGATACCTCCGGAGAAACATCTTCAGCCTCTTCACCCCATAGTGGATACCCTTGCCCGGTACACAGGCAAAGGTATCTGCTATGAGATTCTTGTATAGAGTCGGACCGACAATCCTCATGATGGCATGATGCACTATCCTCCAAGGGACATACTTCTGCCTGGCTATCTTCCGGTCCTTCCCATTGTCATTGTGCACCTCCATATCTTCATAGTCCGGATCTGGGAAGTCGAAGGTCAGCATCATCTGCTGGATATCCTGCAGATCCTGCTCGGCATGGAGATTATGCCTCCGGATGTGCCGATTCTTCTTCACCTTTCCGGCTTGAGCTTCCTTGTCGGCAGCTCTCAGATTGTCCATGTCCACAATCTGCTCATAGATATGTCCTATTCGCTTTGGCATAGTTTCATTGATTTCACCATACTGGCCATCTTTCAGGCCCTCAATAGTCGAGTCCGCTTGCAATGACTCGATGCCCAGAGCTTCCGAGACCTCTCCAAGAGGCCCTACTCGCACTGCTTGCTTTGCCGTTGCCGGCATTGCCTTTCCGATTGAAGTGTTCCGACATCGGAGCCGGACATCGGCTCCTACTTTGCACTACACTGGTGCAAGGTCGAGGCGCAGGGAGTGTCATTTTTCTTCTCATTGTATGGCGAGAGCCGATGTTCGCATTCGAGTTCGACCAGGCGTTATTCGAGTTCGCATAGGCGAGACCGCAGTTCGCACCGTTGTTCGCATTACCGCCCCAGTAGACCACCGCTCTCACTCCCTTCTGCCTACCATCCTCACTTGTCAGCTCTCAGCCTCCCCATCTCTGGGGAGGCAGGAGGATGGATTACCAAAGCTATTGCACTAGATTGGAGATTCCATTGATTCAAAGAGCTTGACTGATCTGGCTAGGCTTCTGCCACCAGCTCCCTTCCGGACATTACGGTGATTTCGCCATAATAGGCAAGGCGAGAGCCGATG
>JBGULF010000008.1:0-2817 GCA_045115935.1 Anaerovoracaceae bacterium | reverse complement strand
CGGGGCTGCGCCTCAGACCGTGAGCGTTGAGTACCTTTCACACTGGCTCCAGAAGTACGACAAATTCTGCACCATGGTATGCGCCTGTCGTAAAGCTCAGCGCTTCAGAGGGGAAGGCGTCGGTGATATCGAAGGCTACATGTGCATCGGTATCGACGATATAGCGGAATTCCTCGTAGAAACGGGAAAGGACGCCCACTATATAACAAGAGAAGAAGCTCTTGAAATCATAATGAGAGCTGAAAAGAAGGGCTATGTACACCAGATCGTAAACGTTGACGGTCCGAACAGGATCGTAGGCATATGCAACTGTTCACCTGGAAGCTGCTACGGACTGAGAACATCACAGCTCTTTAATACTCCGAACATGTCCGCTTCCGCGTGGCGCGCTCATGTCGATCATGAAAAGTGCGTAGCGTGCGGCAAGTGCGTAGAGGTCTGTCCTGCAGGCGCAGCAAAGCTGGGTCAGAAGCTCTGCCGCAAAGACGGAAGCAAGACTCTGTATCCAATGCGCCTCCTGCCTGACGATACTCCATGGGGCGAAGACAAGTGGAGCAAGACTTACAGAGAAGACAACAAGATCAACTGCTACGAGTCCGGAACTTCGCCTTGCAAGACAGCATGTCCGGCTCATATAGCGGTACAGGGCTATATCCAGATGGCGAGCGAGGGAAGATACGCCGAAGCCGTACGCCTGATCCGTCAGGACAACCCGTTCCCTGCAGTCTGCGGAGCTGTATGCAACCGCCGCTGCGAGGACAGATGCACGAGAGGAACGATCGATAAGCCTATAGCTATCGACGAGATCAAGAAATTCCTCTGCCAGTATGAGAAAGCCCATCCGGAAGAATTCGTTCCGGACGATTGCTATAACATGGACGGAAAGCAGTGGACAGAGTATCCGATCGCCGTTATCGGTTCGGGTCCGGCAGGTCTCAGCTGCGCTTATTATCTCCGCAAAGAAGGATATCCGGTAACTGTCTTTGAAAAGGAAGCTAAACCGGGCGGAATGATGATGAACGGAATCCCTAATTTCCGCGTAGAAAAAGATATCGTACAGAACGAGATCGACATCATCACAAAAATGGGCGCTGAGATCAAGTGCGGTGTAGAAGTCGGTAAGGATGTTACTATCGAGGATCTGCGTAAGCAGGGATACAAAGCATTCTACGTAGCACCGGGACTTCAGTCACCTGGTTCACTCGGTATCCCGGGCGAAGACGCTGAAGGCGTGATTGCCGGTATAGACTATGTCAAGGACATCAACCTCCACGGGCCTAACAGGCTTGACGGCAGGGTCGTTGTAATCGGCGGAGGAAATATCGCTTCGGATATCGCCCGTACCATCGTAAGACAGGGCGCTGAGTCCGTTGATCTCTACTGCCTTGAATCCTACGAAGAAATGCCTATGGGCGGCGAGGATCAGGAACTCTGCGAGAGTGACGGCATCAAGATCCACAGCGGCTGGGGCCAGACCGAGATCCTCAGGGATAAAAAAGGCAAGGTCTGCGGCATAAACTTCAGAAAGTGCCTGAGCGTCAAAAACAGCGAAGGAGGATTCGATCCTAAGTTCGATGATTCCACGACTGAGTCTGTTGAGTGCGAATATGTCGTATTCTGTATCGGACAGAAAGCCGACCACGAGGCTCTCCTCAAGGGGACAAAGGTTGAATTCAACAGGAACAGGACAATCAAGGCCGATCCTGTTACATATCAGACAGCTGAGCCTGACATCTTCGTCGGAGGAGACGTTTACACAGGACAGAAATTCATCATCGACGCAGTCGCTGCCGGCCGTCAGGGCGCGGTTTCCATCAATCGTTATGTACACCCTGGTCAGTCGCTTACGATCGGAAGAGATCTGAGAGAGTTCATCGAGCTCGACAGAGATGATATCAGCAAACCTGCATGGTATGATGATACGAGCAGACAGGTACCCGGCAAAAAGGCAGGTGATCCTGCGAAGACGATGGATGACCTGAGACTGCCTCTCACAGAGGAGCAGGTCAAGGCGGAAACTTCGCGCTGTCTCAAGTGCGGCGCGACTACAGTTGATACCAACATGTGCATCGGCTGCGGACTCTGCACAACGAGATGTGAATTCGACGCGATTCATCTCACCAGAGATATGACTCACGGCGCAGATATGTACACCGCCGAAGAGACGATCGGACTTGCTCTGAAGTATCAGGCAAAGAGGATAAAGAAAATCATGAAGTACAAGAAGACCGGAGTGCATGAATATCCTGTCCTGCAGACCGGTGAAGAAAACCGGGAACCATACCACGGCATAGAAAAGTAAAGCCAAAAAAGCTCAATGCCTGATGCATTGAGCTTTTTTTGTTTTGCTTGGACATTTGAAATGTATTAGCAGAAGAATCCTTTCTTCTCAAGAACCTTGATGATGGCACGTCCTTCTTCAGTACCTTCGATGATCCTTCTCTGTCTCTTGGAGTCACCGATGTTCATGAGCTCAACATCAGCAAACTCTTCTTTCAGCATGTCAAGTACCGGGTTGTTGGACTTGAGTCCCATGCAGATGCATCCGTAATCGAACTCAACTTCTTCCATGCTTCCGTCCGGATTCTTGACCACGAAGCAGTCAGGCTTTACTTCCTGAAGAGCTGTGGACGGTCTCTGGTGTACGTTGTACTTATTCATCAGATCAACGATGCTGACCTTTGTGATAGGATCGAGTGCCGGTCCGACGATATACGGTAGCATCTCGATTACCGTGGTGTCCGCTCCTCTAGGCGCGAAGAATTCCACTACATCGAGTCCTACGGCGCCGGCGCCGATAACAACGACCTTCTTGCC
>JBGULF010000007.1:0-1764 GCA_045115935.1 Anaerovoracaceae bacterium | reverse complement strand
ACAATGGTACTTCTGTCCAGCCACAGCCCCGGGTGGAACCGGGATCACGCAATGGGGGCAGCTGCGGGAGATCCCCGCGGGGGTGAGAGGCCCATGGAGCTGAAAGCATTCAGCCGTCTGATGACTTCCCGGTCACTGGGGTGTCGAGGACAAATAAGTGAAAAGGAAATGAACGTTACGCCGCCGGTTTTATTACGACCGGCGGTGATACATATACAGACATTTCTGTAGAGAGGAATTGCCAATGAAAGAGTTTATCTACCGCAAGGGTGATGTATTCCTTGCGGATCTTGGTATTCCTCATGGCTCAGAGCAGGGCGGCCGCCGCCCGGTCGTGATCATCCAGAACGATGACGGCTGTGTATATTCTCCAACTGTCACGATGGTGCCGATGACGACGGCGATCAAGAAACCTTTCCAGAAGTCCCACTACATTCTCCGGTATTCGGACTGTATCCGTTACCGGTCGATGGTGGAGGCAGAACAGATCCAGACCATTGACAAGAACCGCATCATCCGGCGGATCGGTCATCTGGATCCAAGAGATATATCCGGAATCGAAGAAGCCATGAGGAATCATTTCGGCTTCGATATCCCGGACTGTATCGAGGCTCCATAAACATGAGAACGAAGGAAAGGAGGGAATGCTCAGATGGAGAAGAATGAGAAACTGCTTCGCTATTCCATGCAGCTGGCTTATCTGCATACGCTGCTCTCTGCAAAGCTGATCACCGAGAGTGAGTATTCCCGGATCAAAAAGAAATTGCAGAAAGATTATAAAGTACCGTCTGACATCCTTGCTGATTTTGAATCGCGTGATGTAAGGTGAGGCAAAGGAGGCGAGGCAGATGGCAAAAGTCGATGTAATCAAGGCTCAGGTATCTGTGACTGACCGCAGAAGACGCAGCAAATCCATAGAACGAAAGCGCGTTGCGGCATACTGCCGGGTCAGCACGGACAGTGAGGATCAGCTGAACAGCTACAGATCGCAGGTTCAGTATTATACAGATAAGATCAGCGAAAACGTGGACTGGATGATGGCCGGAATCTATGCGGATGAAGCGATTACCGGCACCCAGGTGGCAAAGAGAGAAGGCTTCCAGAAAATGATCAATGACTGCATGAGCGGTCAGATTGATATGGTCATCACGAAGTCAATCTCGCGCTTTGCCCGCAATACATTGGACACACTGAAGTATGTCCGGATGCTGAAGGAGAAGGATATCGCCGTCTTCTTCGAAGATGAGAATATCAATACGCTTTCCATGGACGGAGAGCTGCTTCTGGTCGTGCTCAGCTCTGTAGCGCAGCAGGAAGTTGAGAATATCTCTTCCAACGTCAAGAAGGGACTGGCAATGAAGATGTCCCGTGGCGAGATCGTGGGCTTTGCCGGAGCGCTTGGATATGACTATGATCCGGAGACAAAGACCATCTCAGTGAATGAGGAAGAGGCGAAGGTAGTCCGGTATATCTTCAAACGCTATATCGAAGGAATGGGAGCGCATGTAATCGCCAGGGAGCTGGAGCAGATGGGAGCGCTCACCAATCGCGGCAACAAGAGCTGGTACGATTCAACCGTTCTCGGGATCATCAAGAATGAAAAGTATAAAGGGGATTTGCTGCAGGGAAAGACATTCACAGTCGATCCGATCACAAAACGCAGGCTTGGGAACCTGGGAGAGGTTGACCAGTATCTGATGAAGGATCATCATGAGCCGATCATTTCAGAAGAGATGTGGGAGCAGGCGCAGGCGATCCTGAAAA
>JBGULF010000006.1:0-72471 GCA_045115935.1 Anaerovoracaceae bacterium | reverse complement strand
ATGGCAGTCAGAAAATTCAAGACCATGGTCAACCCTGAAAAGATAAAGGGCGACACAAAATACGGCGACCTTTACATACCGCATGGCAAGGTCAGAAAACGCCGTGAATGGCGCGGAGTGGGAGACACGCTCTATGATTATTCGAGATGGCTGGGCATCATGCTCACACTCGGAAAATTCATGGCAAAACCGCGCAACATAAAATTCTTCTTCAGATACCGCTGGATGGCAAACTATCTGGCAGTACCGATGATGGTAGACAGATTCACACAGGGCCTCAGAGGCGAATACCTCAGAATGGCTCATGAGGAGCAGGACCTGATCATCATCGACGTTGCGAAGCTTCTTAATACTCTGGCACGCGGCGACCGCAGGACTGGCAATGACGAAGAGTTCTCAAAGATCAATGTCCTCGTAGACGAGAACGAAATGACGGCAGTCATGATGGGCTTCCCTAACCTGAAGTGCACATCCCGTGAGACTCCTTCAACATACGTATCCGTACTGCTCAACCAGCATGCCATGGAGCATTACATCGATGTAGCTCAGGAGTACGGACTCCCTGGAGATGTCTGCCCGATGCCTGAGGCTGAGGCAGGAGTATCCATTGACGACGACGCGCCTATCCTCGGTGCCTGCGCTGTACAGTGCAACACCACATGCGACGGTTCGCTGCTCGGCAACGGAGTTATCTCAGAGCGACTTGAGAAGGAAGACGGCATTCCTGTATTCCAGCTCCCTGCACCTCTCCGCCACAAGGAGGATGATGTTCAGGAATACGCTGCAGAGGAAGTCAGAAGAGCTATCAAGTTCATCGAAGAGCATACAGGCCATAAGTGGGACTGGGATTACTACTTCGAATGCGCAAAGAGAGTCAACTTTGCTACAAAGTGCCGCAACGAGTGGCTCGACATGAACAAGACGGATTATCCGCAGATCTTCGGCGGAAACCTCGCTCTTTATACAGAGACCACATACATGGCCATCTGCGGCAAGGTGCCTGAATTCGAAGTAGCTGACAGACGCCTCATGAAGCTGGCCGAGAAGGCATACAAGAAGAGAAAGATGGCAGCTCCTGAGTACCGCCACAGAGCGATCGTCTGGGGCGTTCAGTCGCATTACTACATGGACTTCCTGGTATGGCTGCTCAACTGCTGGGGCATCGTGCCTCTGACAGACATGCTCTCCTGCATCAACACAGAGATGATCGCAGAAGAGGATACTCCTGAAAACAGAGAGCAGGCTTACTACGACATGGCCATGCTGACTGAAGAGATGATCATGCGTAACCGTACACACGGCGGATACAAAGTGCTGCTCGACGACCTCTTCGAGTTCGTTGAGGAGTTCAACGCAGACATGATCATCCTTTGGGAGCACATCACGTGCAAGGCTCTGGACGGCATGCACGGACTCTTCGAAGACAAGGCAAGAGAACGCGGAATTCCTCTGATCTGGGTAGATCATCAGCTCTTCGACCCTCGTGTCATTTCGAGGCAGGGCGTAAGAGACCAGGTCAACCAGTACATGAGAACAGTCATGCAGGAAGAGCCGCTTGATCCTACACTCGAGATACTTGACGATGAGAATGCATGGTAGAACACAGGAGGTATAAATAATGAAAAGGAAATTAGCAAAAGCTTTACTTTATCTTATGACCGGAGGACTTGCATTCTTCGTAGTCACATTCACGGTCTACTTCTTTAACCTCGACATGAAGCTGACCTCGATGATCGAGCCGCTCCTTCTCAAGTGGTACGACAGGATCCCAAGGAACCAGCACCTGTAGTCTGAACTGAAAACAGAAATAATTAAAGTTGACGCTTATCAGGCATTACGCTCTGAAAGGCGTCAATTTTTTTTAAAAATATTTAATTCCTACCTTGACAATAGGAAATGAGAGTGCTATTATGTGCATGAAAGGAAAAGTTAAAGAAAACTAACTAACCATAATACTTTCATCCCTCTTACAATATCTATATCTACACACAAAAATGCTGCTT
This sequence comes from Anaerovoracaceae bacterium, assembly GCA_045115935.1. Lineage (GTDB taxonomy): Bacteria > Bacillota > Clostridia > Peptostreptococcales > Anaerovoracaceae > Crickella. The sequence continues at coordinate 70,468 of JBGULF010000006.1, read as the reverse complement.
CTGAAGCAGCTTTTTTGTTTCTTCTGATGCACTGGCGCGTGGATTATACCCGCCGTTTATGGTATTCTTTGCAACAACAGCGGATTTTATGTTTTAGGAGATCCTGACAATGGAAGAAACATTTGAAAGACCATTAAATTTCGAACTGGCAGATAAACTGGAAGCCGAAAGAGATCTGACAGACGAGGAGTTTGCAGCTGTATTGCTGTGCGACTACCCGGGATTCAGTGAGTATCTTGCCGAAAAGGCAAGGACTGTCAGGGAAAAGTACTACGGCAAAAGCGTTTACCTGCGCGGACTTATCGAGATCTCAAATATATGTAAAAACAATTGTCTGTACTGCGGTATCAGAAGAGACAATGCCAATGCAGAGCGCTACCGCCTCAATAAGGAGCAGATCCTCGCATGCAGTGATGCAGGCTACGATCTTGGATTCCGCACTTTTGTGCTGCAGGGAGGCGAGGATCCGTATTACACGGACGAGCTTATAGTTTCGATCGTAAGCGCTATAAAAGAAAGACATCCTGACTGTGCCGTCACGCTGTCACTGGGCGAGTTCGATAAGGAGAGCTATCAGAAATTCTTTGATGCAGGTGCCGACCGCTATCTGCTGAGGCACGAGACAGCTGACAAAGAGCATTATGAGATGCTTCATCCGGCAGAGATGTCCTTTGATCACAGGATGCAGTGCCTGAGAGATCTCAAGGATATCGGATATCAGGTCGGCTGCGGAATGATGGTGGGATCGCCGTATCAGACGACGGAACATCTGATAAAAGACCTGAGGTTTCTGCAGGAGTTCAGGCCTGAGATGGTGGGCATCGGACCGTTCATTCCTCATCACGACACCTGCTTTGCAGACCGCAAGGCGGGAACTGTCGACATGACCATAAGGCTGCTGTCCGTCATACGCCTGCTTCTGCCTGATGTGCTGCTTCCGGCTACGACTGCGCTCGGCACTATCGACCCGCGCGGACGGGAGAAGGGCATACTGGCAGGCGCAAACGTAGTAATGCCGAACCTTTCACCTTCGGATGTAAGAGGAAAGTACCTTCTTTATGACAACAAGATATGCACCGGCGATGAAGCGGCTGAATGCATCCGATGCATGGCCATGCGTATTTCCTCGGTTGGCTATGAGACGGTAGTTGCCCGCGGAGACCATGCTTCTTTTGGTACTGAATAAGATACAATCGATGTACTTAAATACCTATTGACTTGGTAGGTTATTAGAGTTACAATTGCGACAATCAGAAAGCACTTAAATCATTTGGATAGGTCAGAGAATGAAAAACAGATTTTCCTCTCAACTTAATAAAAGACACTGGATGTGTTGTTGTCTGATGCAAAGCTCGCGGGCTCGATGTATGACCGGGGTCTTGTCTTAAGATGGCACGCACCTCGTTAAACATCAGACTCTGATCCCTGAAATTGAGTGATACGCCCGGGAGCTTACAAAAGCCCCGGGCATTTTGTTTGCAGCCGGGGGATAAGGGAGTCAAAAGCGAATGAATGACAAAAGCAGCACAGAAGAAAGTGAGGACATAAAAATGGCTAATATTTACAAGGGTACACTGGGACTTATCGGAAACACACCGCTCGTAGAAGTGATCAACATTGAAAAGGAGCTTGGACTCGAGGCAACCGTACTCGTCAAGCTCGAGTACTTCAATCCGGCAGGAAGCGTAAAAGACAGGATCGCAAAGGCGATGATCGAGGACGCAGAGGAAAAGGGACTGCTCAAAGAAGGCTCTGTAATCATCGAGCCTACATCGGGCAACACCGGTATCGGACTGGCGTCAATAGCTGCTGCAAAGGGATACAGAGCAATACTGACCATGCCTGAGACAATGAGCGTTGAGAGAAGAAACATCCTCAAGGCATATGGCGCTGAGATCGTACTGACTGAAGGCGCAAAAGGCATGAAAGGTGCGATCGAAAAGGCGGAGGAACTTGCAAAAGAGATAGACGGCGGATTCATTCCGGGACAGTTCGTTAATCCGGCAAACCCTGCAGTGCACAAGGCTACGACCGGTCCTGAGATCTGGGCAGACACAGACGGCGCAGTGGACATCTTCATCGCTGGAGTAGGTACCGGCGGTACGCTTACGGGAGTGGCTGAGTATCTCAAGGAGCAGAAGCCTGAGGTGACGATCGTAGCACTCGAGCCGGCTGACTCTCCTGTCCTCTCGGAAGGCAGATCGGGAGCCCACAAGATCCAGGGCATCGGCGCAGGATTCGTTCCTGATGTACTCAATACTGCAGTTTATGATGAAGTGTACAAAGCTGACGGCGAAAAAGCATTCAGTGCAGCAAAGCTGCTTGCAAAAAAAGAAGGCATCTCCGTAGGAATCTCTTCGGGAGCTGCACTCTTTGCAGCCATCGAATATGCGAAGAAGCCTGAAAACAAAGGAAAGACCATAGTAGCACTGCTTCCTGACAGCGGAGACAGATACTACTCGACAGCGCTGTTCACTGAATAGCGGTCCTTCCTGATAACGATCACGCAGGCCGCCGCGATCAGTGCAGATGCAGCAAGCCATATCCCCGCGATCCACATTGCGGCATCGGAGAAGACATCCTCCTGCATTATGTTGATGAGGTTGTCCCTGTCCGGATAGAGGATCCAGAGATCGTTATCAAAGAATATATGATGGAACACAGTGAATACCTGTGTGAAGTCGATAACACAAAGCACGGCGATAACTGCCGACATAACGGCAACGAAACCCAGAGACCTCAGATATCCTTTCGCAAGAAGGACTGAGGTCTTTTGCTTCCCGTTGTGCACGTAAATAAATACGGCGAAAGCAGCCAGCAGGAGACATGCTATGACGCGTGCCCGGATCCCCTTGAGGAAGAGCTCCCTGCAGTCGGCAAGATGAGCCTTCTCGCGGTCGGTAAAGAACGGGGCAGTCACTCCGTCTATTGTCGCTTCGGTGTCGTCGAGCGTATCAAGTCTGCCGATGCAGTATTCGAGCATGTCCTCGGTGACATGTACGGCATCATCGAGTGACATCTCGCCTCTGACATTTGACGGAGTATCGTATTTTGCGTACTCATTGCGCCACCAGTCAGGTATCCAGTAGCAAACAGCCTGCAGCGAGACAGTCAGCATGACGAACAGCAGGCAGAGTCCGCATATAAAAGCGGCTATATTATGTGTGATCGTGGATCTGTATATGCTCTTCATGTTGTATATAATAGCACGCTGTCGCTCAAAAAGTACAAATTAATACACTCCACTTTAACACTTTAAAGCACGAAAGGTGTATACTACATGCATGGTAATTGCAGAAACGACAGATGCGGCTGTACGGCGGCATGGGGAAGGCGGAGCACGATGATCACGGATAAAGAGAAGAAAAACATGTATCAGTTCTACAGGGCAGTTCTGGCCCTTGAGAGTGAAGAGGAATGCCGCAGATTCTTTGATGATGTGGCAACCATAAAAGAACTGATCGATCTTTCCGCGAGATTTGAGGTAGCCCGCATGCTTGACAGCGGCGCGGTATTCAGCGAGATCAGCAGGGAGACCGGAGCCAGCTCCGCAACGATAAGCCGTGTCAATAAATGCCTCACATATGGAGAAGGCGGATATAAAACGGTCATTGACCGCATCAAAGAAGACTAAAAAATGCCCCCGAGGAGGGGGCGATTTTAATAGTTTTTAAAATTCGGCCTTTACTTCCACACCGTCATATTTGAAGCAGTCCATGAACCTCAGCTTGAAGAGGTTCTTTTTGTGCAGTGAATCTATGCGCTCCTTGGTTGCAGGATCATCGATCTCACCCGTGCGGATGTAGCGGTCGAGAACCGCGTAGGTGAATCCGAGCTTGTCCTCGTCTGACATTCCGGAGAGACCATCGCTCGGCACTTTATCGATCAGTACCGACGGAAGTCCGAGAACTCTTCCCATGGCTCTGATCTCAGCTGTGGTGAAGCACGACATAGGACTGAAATCACCTACGGAGTCACCGTATCTTGTCGAATACCCGACCCAGTCCTCAGAAAGATTGCAGGTGTTCACTACTCTGCCGTTTTTGCTCTGTCCGACAGCATATAATGTTGACATGCGGAGGCGAGGAGGGAGGTTGATTATCGAATCCTTGCTTATCTCTATTCCGGCATGCCTGATCTGCTCTGTAAGTCCGTCGAATGCACTGCCGATATTTATAATATAGTGTTCTATACCGAGGTGGCTGACCAGAAGCTTGGCCATATCTATGTCAGACTGCTCACCGTTAGGCATGAGCACACCTACTACTCTGTCACTTCCGAGAGCCTCGCAGCAGAGCGCTGCAGCTATGGAGCTGTCCTTTCCTCCGCTGATACCGACTATTGCATTGCATCCCGGTCCGTTGATTTCAAACCAGTCCCTGATCCATTTGACTGTAGCCTCTACAGCTTTTTCAGCATCAAATCCCATATCATTCTCCTTTGCTTTCAATCCTACGGCCAGGCCGTTTGTTGCGATTTATGATCATTTGAAAGAATTATAACATAGCATGGCCTTGTGTTATACTATAACAAATAATCGAACGGAGACTGATAACCGCATGAAACCATATTACATCAAAGATCTCAGGCCTGATGAAGGGCATCGCATAGAGGACAGGTATCTCGTGAAGACCGTTGACATACGCGACGGAAACAACGGAAAGAGACATCTTTATATGAGTCTCGCAGACGCGACAGGAGACATACAGTCCGTAAAATGGAACCTCACACCTGACGAGGTGAAGGCTTATGCCAGGATACAGTCCGGCATGGTAATAAGCGTGGTCGGAAAATGCCGCGACTACAGAGGACAGAACCAGCTGATCCTTGACGCGATAAAGGGAGAAGCCAGAGAGGGCACATATGAGAGAGCAGATCTGTACAAGGCTGCTCCGGAGAAACCTGAAGACATGTATGACTACATCGTCGGCAGGATCAAGGCGTTCGGGGATGAAGACCTTAAGCGCCTCTGCCTCAGTTTCTATGAGGGAGACAAGGACCGCATAATGTACTTCCCGGCAGCAATGAGCAATCATCACGCTGAGTACGCGGGACTTCTTTATCACGTAAAAAGAATGATGATGATGGGCGAGCGCGCCTGCGAGGTCTATACATATCTGAACAAGGATCTGCTGCTGGCCGGAGTCGCTCTTCACGACATAGAAAAGCTCAATGAACTTGCATCCGATGAGAACGGCGTCGTTCCTGAGTACACTCTCGAAGGAAAGATGCTCGGACATCTGGTGATGGGAGTTGAAGCGATAGGCGAGCGCTGCAGGGAACTCGGCATCGACCATGAGAAATGCCTGCTCATGCAGCACATGTCGCTGACGCATCACTACGAGCCTGAGTTCGGCAGCCCTAAAAAGCCGCTGTTCCCTGAGGCTGAGATGCTCCACTATCTCGACATGACAGATGCGAAGATGTTCGACATGGAAGAAGCGCTGAGCAACGTGGATCCGGGCGGATTCAGCGAGAGAGTGTTCACGCTCGACAACAGAAAGCTCTACAAGCGTACATTTTAGTAAATGCAGCAGGAAGGCAAACTCGGAAAGATAATATTCAACAATCCTGAGAACGGCTATACCGTAGCGGTCTTCGACACAGAAGCAGGCGCGATCCGTATAGCCGGTTCTTTTGCTGAGCCTAAAAGCGGGGCAAAGTACAGGCTTGAAGGAAGGTTCACCATTCATCCGAGGTACGGCGAGCAGTTCAGCGTATCATCGTATGAGGAGATGATGCCCGAAGGAGCCGACGCCATACTCGAGTTCCTTTCAGCCGGAAACATCCGCGGGATAGGTCCTAAAACCGCTTCTCAGATAGTCGATGTGTTCGGAGATGAGGCGCTGACAGTGATCGAGGAGACTCCTGAAAAGCTCCTGATGATAAGCGGGATAGGAGCTAAAACGCTTGCGAAGATCACCGAATCATTCGGCGAATCGCGGGAGTTCGCCAACACGTCGATCGAGCTCAGGGAGCTCGGGATAGAGATGAACGAAGCCGTAAGAGTCTACAAGATCTACGGCAAGGATTCGGTGAGGATAGTAAGCGAGAATCCGTACATACTTGCAGAGGACATACGTGGCATCAATTTCCACAGGGCGGATGCCATTGCGGCAAAGCTCGGAATGGAGCCGGAAAGCAGCGTCAGGATAGAGAGCGGCATACGCTACATGCTCAGATCGTGGGCGGCAAGCGGAAGCACCCTGATGCCGGAGAATTATCTCGTTGAAAAGACGGCCGAATTCCTTGACGTGATGATGGACAATGTGAGGGAATCGCTCAGGGACATGGTGTTCGCGGGCGAACTCGAGGAGGACAGCATCAATGACACGGCGGTGATTTATCTGTACGGGTATTATCACGCCGAACAGAGAGTGGCGCACGAGCTCATGAAGATCAGAAACGCCGCGCTCAAGCCGATACCGCTCCAGGCTGAAAACTTCCTTGACGCTGTAAGAATGGCATCCGATGATCCTTTCGGAGAGGGGATTGAGCTTTCCGTTGAGCAGAAGCGTGCCATCCTTGAATGCCTCACAAATAACATAACGATAATCACCGGCGGACCGGGCACGGGAAAGACAACCATAATAAATACCCTCGTGAAGCTGTTTGACTCGGCGGGCTTTACGGTAGCTCTTGCAGCTCCGACGGGAAGGGCGGCAAAGCGCATGGAGGAAGCATCGGGCAAGCCGGCGATGACCATACACCGCATGCTTGAATTCGTGTGGTCCGAAGAGGAAGACATCCTCAATTTCGGCAGAAATGAAGAGAACCCGCTCGAAGAAGACGTGATCATAGTAGATGAGGCATCGATGATAGATCTGATGCTGATGGACGGACTCCTGAATGCCGTGAAAGAGGGGACACGCATCATATTTACGGGAGATGCGGATCAGCTCCCTCCGGTAGGTGCGGGAAATGTGCTTCGCGACATGATAGCCAGCGAGTGCATACCTGTCATAAGACTCAGGGAGATATTCAGACAGGCTGAGGGAAGCGGTATAGTGACAAATTCGCATCTCATAAACAGCGGCGAGTACCCTGAACAGCAGAGCGGCAATGACTTTTACATAATAAGCAAGACCAGCGAGACGTCCGTAAGCGATACCATAAGAGAGCTCGTAGGCGGACGCATAGAAGCCGGCTTTGATTTCATACACTCAGCGGATGACATCCAGATACTGACTCCTACCAAGCGCGGAATGCTCGGAGCGCCGAGCCTGAATGCCGTGCTTCAGGAGGTGATCAATCCGCCGGCAGAAGACAAGGCGGAGCTTAAGATAGGCAGCACCACATTCCGCGAAGGCGACAAGGTGATGCAGCTGCGAAACAATTACGGTGCCGAGTGGCGTACTGATTACTTCTCATCTGAGGGTGAGGGCGTGTTCAATGGAGACATGGGCATCGTTGAGGGAATCGACCCTGAAGACAAGACGATGACGGTCAGGATGGATGACCGCATCATAGAATATGCAGGAGAGATGCTCGAGGAGATAGACCTCGCGTACGCTGTTACAGTGCACAAGAGCCAGGGTTCGGAGTTTCCGGCTGTGGTGATACCGGTCCTGAACTTCCCGCCGATGCTCATGACGCGCAACCTGCTCTACACAGCTGTGACGAGGGGCAAAAAGCTGGTCATTATCGTAGGTGATCCGGTGCGTGTCCGCTCCATGATAGATAATAACCGCGCGGACGGCAGATATACCGGCCTCAGATGGAGGCTGCTCGCTCTTGACGCGGATCCGTTCGGACGGAGGCTCTGAAATGTCAATGGAATCATGGCTGAAAAGGATAGGAAATGAAATGCTCGACCTGGTGTACCCGCCGGGTCTTTATTGCATATGCTGCGGAAAGATAATCGATGACAGCCGCACATACAGGCTGTGCAATGACTGCATGAGATCGATGAACTGGAACACCGGCAGGTGCTGCAGCAGGTGCGGACGTCCTCTCGCTGATACCGATCCGGGAGAAAAATGCTTCGGCTGCGCTCAGAAAGAGGCGGCCGGCAGGGAAAACGGTTTTGACAGGGGCCATGCATGTACCGGTTACGGCGCATGCGCGCAGTCGGTGATATTTGCGCTAAAATACGGAGGCCGTGCGGACATCGGCGATACGCTGGGGGAGATACTTTATGACATGATGATCTCCGAATACGGAGCGGACGGGCTGACGGCTATGTACGACATCGTGACACCCGTTCCCGTACATGCGGACAAACTGAAGAAAAGAGGCTTCAATCACGCAGAGCTGATAGGGAGAGGCTTTGCAAATAGAGCAGGGCTCCGGTTCGATCCGGGAATGATGGTCAGGACAAGAGGAACTGTTCCGATGAAGGGCCTCGGTCCGGAGGAAAGGAGAGCGAACATCCGCGGAGCTTTCGACATAAGAAACAGCAGGCTCCCGCAGATAGAAGGCGCGAGGATCCTGCTGACAGATGACATATTCACGACGGGTTCAACCATTGATGAGATAGCTTCGCTCCTGAAGTGCCACGGAGCATTGCGGGTCGATTTTATCGCATTCTCCGCAGCCGGAGACATGGTGATATAGTGAGTTAAAGCTCCAGAGAAGCCAGCTCATCAGGCGCAAGGCGCCGGTATTCTCCGGGAGCCAGATCCGGATCGAGGACCAGCGGTCCCATCGAGAGCCGCTTGAGATAGCTGACTTCAGCGCCGATGGAGCTGAACATGCGCTTTACCTGATGGAATTTTCCTTCGCGTATGGTTATCAGGGCTTCAGATGCATATTCATCGTCTGAAACGGACAGTATCTCCAGATCTGCCGGAAGGCATTCAAGACCGTCGGTCAGAACAAGACCGTCCCTGAACAGCTCGATGTCGCTTTCAGACAGTATGCCCGATACTTTGACATAATAAACTTTGTCGACATGATGCTTAGGCGACAGGAGGCGGTGCGAAAGCGCACCGTCATTTGTTATGAGGAGAAGCCCTTCGGTATCACGGTCAAGGCGCCCGACCGGGAACAGATCCCTGCGCTTAGGCTCGTCAATGAGGTCGACTACTGTAGGTTCGCGGTCATCTTCGCTCGCGCTGATTATGCCGGCAGGCTTATTGAGCATGTAGTAGACGAACTCCTCGTACTCAACGACTGCGCCGCGGAATACTACATGAGAAGACGGGCTGACGCTGCAGCCCGGGTCCTTGACGACCTTACCGTCAACTGCTGCTCCGCCCTTGCGGATCTCTTTTTTCAGTTCGCTTCTTGTGCCGGCACCCATGTCGGACAGATACTTATCGAGCCTCATGCGGACCTCTTTTCAGACGATCATTATCTTTCAGGATGATTGTATCATATTTGCAACATGCGGTGACACGTATTGAAAATGAGAGGATACAGACTTATAATTATTACAATAAAACACCGGGGGAGCGAATGCTGAGAGGTCCCGAAAGGGATGACCCTTACACCTGATCCGGATAATGCCGGCGTAGGGAGGTAGAAATATCTTGCATTGCCCGTTAAGGGCATAGTTGTCAGCGCTCTCCTTAATTGACCGTTAAGGAGGTTTTTTATGGAAAATAACAAGGGAAGAAATTACACGGTAAAACTTACTACGACAGCGCTTCTGATAGCTCTGGCCATGATTCTCGACCAGATCAAGCTGTTCTCGATGCCTCAGGGCGGATCCGTAACACTTTTCGGAACACTGCCTATCATAGCTCTGGGATATCTGCTCGGAACCAGATGGGGCCTGCTGGGCGGAGCTGTTACCGGACTGCTCAATCTCATCTTCGGAGGATATGTGATCCATCCGGTCCAGATGATCCTCGACTATGTCATCGCGTTTGCAGTCATGGGACTTTCGGGAGTCGTGAGAAACAAAAAGAACGGCCTTACAAAAGGCTATCTGCTCGGAGTTGCCTGCAGATATATCTGCGCAGTGCTCAGCGGAGTCGTATTCTTTGCAGAGTACGCGCCTGAGAACTTCAACGCTCTTACATGGTCTCTGTGGTACAACATCACTTATCTGGCTGTAGAAGGAGTAATGACGATCATCGTCATCAACATCCCTGCCGTAAAGAAGATGTTTGAGAATCTCAAGACACAGCTTTCAAATTAACCGCATTTCATAAGGTGTCACAGGAAACTCTGACACCTTTTTTAATGCCCTGATTTGGTGTAAAATCGAAACAGAAAGCGGAGGTCCTGCAATGGCAAAAAAGAAAGATAACGGAATAGTCGTGATAGGCGCAGCGTTCGTGGATATCAAGGGATATCCTTACGCCCAGTACATCCCGGGAGGAAGGAATTCCGGCAAGGTGGTCGAAGTACACGGCGGAGTTGCGCGCAACATCGTTGAGGACATAGCAAACGTTGAGCTCAGGCCGACATTCGTAACGGTGCTCGAGCCGAAAGGCATAAGCAACGATGTAGAGGACAAGCTCGCAAAACATAAAGTAAACACTGAATACATCAAACGCAGCGAAGGCGGACTGGGAACGTGGCTGGCAATCTTCGACAACAGCGGTGATGTAGTGGCGTCCATATCCAAGCGGCCTGATCTTTCCAGGATCGCGGACATACTGGACGACAAGGGCGATGAGATATTCAAATACGCAGACAGCATAGCCGTGGAATTCGATGTGGATGTGCCTGTTCTTAAGAAAGTCATCGCGTTGGCGGAGAAGCACGGCAAAAAACTGTACGCTCCGGTCTCCAACATGTCGATCGCGATGGAACGCAGGGATCTGCTTCAGCACATCAATTGTCTGGTGTGCAATCTTGAAGAAGCCGGACTGCTTTTCTCGGAAGAGTATGAAGGCAAGGAACCCGCTGAGATGAGTGAGATCCTGTTCAACAAGATCTCACAGGCGGAGATCCCTTCGATGGTAGTGACCATGGGCGGAGCGGGAGCTGTTTACGCTTCGCTGAACGGCGAGTACGGACACTGTCCGGCACCGAAAACAGAGGTCAGGGATACTACCGGAGCGGGCGATGCGTTCTTTGCGGGAGTTGTGACCGGTCTCACTTACGGCAAGAATATGGGAGAATCATGCGCGATCGGAACCAGACTGGCAAACTCGGTTATCGTTACCGATGAGAATGTCTGCCCGAGGTTCAGACCTGCCGAATTCGGACTTGATGTAGTAAAGGAATAGACTGAAAATCCAGCTTTCTGCAACCCTCCCCGGGGGTTGACAAAAATACATGGAAAAGCACATAAATTAGGGGCCTTTTTATTGCGGCCCGATTATTTCAATGGTAAAATCACTATGAGTGGGAAACGGAATTCTTTTTAAAAGTTTCCAAATCCCGGTTATAAGGGGCTAAAGTCATGAAAACAGATACATCACAGGAACTGCGTGACCGTATCCTTGATGAAGCGGCAAAGCAGTTTGACAAAAAAGGAATCAAATTTACCATGGACGATCTTGCTCACGCTTTGGGCATGAGCAAAAAGACCATCTATACAGTCTTTGAGGACAAAAGGTCCATCATGACCCAGACGATCGACCGCTTCTTTGACGACGCGCTGATCGAAGAGGAAATGATCCTCAATGATGAAAGCCTGACGATCCCTGAACAGCTCAGGGCGATAATAGGCAGGGTGCCTGACCGTTACACGCAGAACGATCTGACTCAGCTGTATGTACTTAAGGAAAAATATCCTTCGGTCTACAGACACTGGAAGATCTGCCGCGAAAACTACTGGGAAGGCGTTGCCATGCTGCTCGAAAAGGGCGTTAAGGAAGGAGCGATCAGGCCGGTATCTATGCCGATCCTCAAGACCATGTTCCAGGCGACTGTTGAACAGTTTTTCCAGAAGGACGTGCTCGTGAAGAACCACATCCCGTACAGAGAAGCTCTGTCTCAGGTCGCTGACATCCTGGTGAACGGGATCATAGTTAAGTAATGTATTCATGCTTTGCCGGGCTAAAGATAAGAAGCCTTGAAATAAGGCATTTTATAGATCAGTAGATAAAAAAGTAAGATATTGTAAGAGAAAGAGAGGGAAAAGTATGGCAAAAAAGGCTAAACAGCTGAGCCACGACGAGAAGATCTTCAAACTTACGAAGATCATTACTGACCGTAAAGAGATCCTCATCGGACTCGAGAAGCCTTCCAAGGATTCTCCTGAGTACTGGGGATTTGATTGCGGATATCAGTACATTGTCAGGAGATATGGCAAGGAAATCGCTGAAGAATGTCTCGACACAGCTCTTGTGATGGGCAAGCGTAAGCCTAGAACATTCGCAAAGATGAAAGAGCTGACAGGATATGACGATGATCACCTGAAGACAGTTCTTGAAGCTCTCGGACAGTTTGGTCTTGTTGAATGGAACAACGAGAACGAGGACGGAAAGAATCCTCAGCACGAGAGACGTTACATCCTTGACCAGTTTGTACCGGGCTCCGCAGAGATCATGGTCATGAGAGACCAGATCATGTGCGAGACTCCTGAGATCGCTGACTTCTTTGAGCGTATGACTTATCTTCCGCTCGCAGGCATCACTCAGATGGTTGCTCCTGGCGGATCCGGCATCGGAATGCACGTCATCCCTGTAGAGAAGGCTATTCCTGCAGAGTGCGAGTCGCTCGACATCGAGCACATCTCGTATTGGCTCAAGAAATACGAAGGCCAGATCGGCCTCGGAATCTGCTCCTGCCGTAAGCAGCAGACAGAGCGCGGTGAGGGTTCCGGAGACATCATGCAGTACTGGTGCATGGGCCTCGGTGACTTCGCTGACTACTGCAAAGAGACCGGCATGGGCTATGACATCACATATGAAGAAGCTCTCGAAGTACTCGAAAAGGCTGAAGAGAAGGGCTATGTGCACCAGGTCACAAACATCGACGGTGCCAACAAGATCTTCGCTATCTGCAACTGCGCTGTAGGTGTCTGCAACGCTCTGAGAACATCGCAGCTCTTCAATACACCGAACCTTTCAGCTTCCCCATATCGTTCAGAAGTCGATGCTGAGAAGTGCGTAGCATGCGGCAAGTGCGTAGAGGTCTGCCCTGCAGGCGCAGTCAGACTCGGACAGAAGCTCTGCACAAAGCACGGCGAGATCGAATATCCTAAGCAGGAGCTGCCTGACAGCAACTTCTGGCCTGAAGATAAGTGGAACTGGAACTACAAGAACGAGAACGGCGTCATCCAGACATGGCCTACAGGAACAGCACCATGTAAGGCTGCATGCCCGCTCCATATCGCTATCCAGGGTTACATCGACATGGCATCGAGAGGCGACTACAGAGCTGCCCTCGAACTGATCAAGAGAGACAACCCGTTCCCTGCAGTCTGCGGCGCTATCTGCCACAAGTACTGCGAGCTCGAATGTACAAGAGGCAGTGTTGATGAAGCGCTTGCTATCGATGATATCAAGGCATTCATCGCTGCCAAGGACCTCGAAGATGAGCATAAATACATACCGCCAATGGTCTCCACAACAAGAGAACCATTCGAGCAGAAAATCGGTATCGTAGGATCCGGCCCTGCAGGACTCAGCTGCGCATACTTCCTGGCTATAGAAGGCTACAAGCCTGTAGTATTCGAGAAGCAGGAGATGCCTGGCGGAATGATGACACTCGGTATTCCTAACTTCAGACTCGACAAGAAGGTCGTAAATGCTGAGATCGAGATCCTCAAGGAGATGGGTGTTGAGATCAGATGCGGCGTTGAAGTCGGTAAGGACGTTACATTCCAGTCCCTCCGTGAGGAAGGATTCAAGGGATTCTTCGTCGGAACAGGACTCCAGGCCTGCGGTAAGCTGGGAATCCCTGGCGACGACGCAGAGGGCGTTATCGGCGGTGTTGACTATGTAAAGAGCGTAACACTCGGCAAGGCAAAGAAGCTCAGCGGAAACGTAGTAGTCATCGGCGGCGGAAACATCGGTGCTGATGTTGCACGTACAGCTATCCGTCAGGGCGCTAAGAGCGTAGACCTGTACTGCCTCGAGTCATATGACGAGATGCCAATGGGTGAAGAGGATCAGGAATTCCTCAAGAACGAAGGCATCATCATCCACGACGGATGGGGTCAGACAGAAGTCGTTACAAAGAACGGCAAGGTAGCAGGCATCAAGTTCAGAAAGTGCCTGTCTGTCAAGAACGCAGAGGGCAGATTCGCTCCTACATTCGACGACAACGAGACAACAGAGCAGGCTTGCTCAACAGTACTCTTCAGCATCGGCCAGAAGCCTGATTACGGCAAACTGTTCGAAGGCACAAAGGTAGAGCTGAGCCCAAGAGGCATGATCGTTGCGGATCCTGTCACACTGCAGACAGCAGAGCCTGACATTTTCGCAGGCGGCGACTCCGTAAGCGGACAGAAGTTCGTTGTAGACGCACTGGCAATGGGCCGTGAAGGCGCTGTATCACTCCACAGATTCGTGAACAAGGGACAGCACCTGATGATCCACAGAAATACACGTCAGTTCACTCCTCTCAACAAGGACGATGTCGTTATCCCTGCAGCTGACTTCAGAAAGCCTCCTCGTCAGATAAGAGAGATCGATGAGAGCAAGAAGCTCACAATGGATTATGAGATCAAGCAGTTCAGCGAAGAGCAGATCAAGAAAGAAGCTGAGAGATGCCTCAAGTGCGGACGCAGCGTAGTTGACACCAACAAGTGCATCGGCTGCGGAATGTGCACCGTACAGTGCAAGTTCGACGCTATCCACCTCTTCCGTCTGCCTGATGGAGACAAGTTCTCCAACATGATCCCTGCAGAAAAGAAGTTCGTCGGAATCGGCAAATACATGCCGACCAGAGTAGCAGGCATCATCAAGAAGAAAATCGCCGGCAGATAAAAGGAAGATAAAGAACTAATGCACGAATTAGGACTTGTAAATTATGCAGTTAAAGAGGTAAGCAAGATCGCTGAAGAACACAACGTCACGAAGATCAAATCCGTGACGCTGGAATTCGGTGAAGTCTCCGGGATCGTTACATCGTACCTGTACGATTACTGGAAATGGTATTCGAAGAAGTTCCCGATGTTTGAGGGATCCACGCTTTATTGCGAAGAGATACCGGCCGTAACATGGTGCGATAACTGCAAGATCCAGTACTCTACAGTAACGTACGGCAAGACCTGTCCTCACTGCGGAAGCGGCCGCACGTGGCTGCTGCGCGGCAATGAGATGAGGATCAAGTCGATCGAGGTGTACGATACTGATGAGACCGGTGAAGAAAACGCCGGGGATCTCGGGGCGTCCGGTGAGTATAAACCTCAGTGATCACTACCTGTTTATTAAGGAGGCAATAATGACAAATAATGAAATGCGCGATGTCGTAAAAGCGCTCAACGTCGAGCTGTTCAAAATGAACTATAAGGCCGGCGTCCGTCTTCCGAATCTTGAAGCTTTCCTTGCGGGCGATGATGATGCTCTCGACGCAAAGGCAAAGGAAAGGCTCGGAAAGATGCTCGAGCAGGAAGTCAAGGCGAGCAAGAAGAAATAGAGATTTGCTCAGTTAAGTGAATAGTCCGCGGTCATGTTCGTGGTTGCAAGTCCATGCCAGATACGGGCAAAGGGACCCACGTAAGCAGCAAGCAAGAGGCGGCTGTGATCATGGCGTATCTTAGAAGTAAGTCCTCCGCAAAGCGGGTAAAGGCGAGTGTGGGGTCAAAGACCAGGTCGAGTGGCCGCGGTGCTAATCATTAACAACAATCAAGGGGGAGAACATAATGAGTATAATGATAGATCCTACGATGAATATCCCGATGGAAGAACTGGAACTTATTCTTGCCGGTATTTCCGATGACGGAACGATCAGCGAAGAAGCAGAGAAGGCCATCCTCGCCCGCATAGAGGAGGGGAGGGCAAAGGACTTCATCAACCCTATGGGTGAAGTCAAAAGACAGTTCAGATGCAAGCTCGGTCCTGTTGAAGGAAAGAAGATTGCAGACGCTGTAGAGAAGCTCTGGTAATAACCTGTCAAAAAATAATCTATATATTGTGTGCTTCTTCACAGAAGGAGCACACATTTTTTGCCTATCTTGTGGTAAAATAAGTTAGGAAACTATGACATCAGGAGGATAAGTGTTATGAAGATAAACATTTCATCGAAAAACTATCCAATGAGCGAGAAGCTCAGCAACTACATCGAAAAGAAGCTCAACAAGATCGGCAAGTACTTTGACGAAGACACAACTGCAAACATTGTAGTCTCGAAGCTCAGAGAAACACCGAAGTTCGAAGCGACGATCAACGCCAAACAGGCAGTGCTCAGAGCCGAGATGGCAAACGACAGCATTTATGATGCAGTCGACCTGGTTACAGATAAACTTGAATACCAGATGAGCAAGCTCAAGGGAAAACTTGAGTCGAGATATAAAGAAAACAAGGCCCTCAAGCTCGAATTCGTTCCTGAACCTGAGGATGAGGATTTCGAAGAAGAGATGACCATCGTAAGGAGAAAGCAGGTAGAGCTTACTCCTATGGTCGCAGAGGAAGCGATTCTCCAGATGGAGATGCTCGGACATGACTTCTTCGTATTCCTTGATATGGATACAAATGACGTCAGTGTAGTATATAAGCGCAAAGGCAACGCCTACGGACTGATTGAAACAAAAAGATAGGATAATAAAGCATGGCAAAAAATGACTGGGACCTCGACGATCTTCTGGATTTCCACTTTGACAGCGAGGTCCCGGATAAAAGCAATAAGATCGACAACAAAGAAAATGACAGGAAGCTCTATGAGGAGCTCAGAAAAGAAAGCAAGGGCAGCAGTGCCCCCGCTTTTGATGTGCCTGAGCCGATCAGCAACCACAAGTGGATCGGTGACGAAGACAGCGACAAAGACATTTTTGCGCAGTATGACAGGGAACACGCTTTTTCACGGACGCCTGACAAGGCTCCTGTAGAAGAGGTGGATGAGCATCCTCATCACAACATCAAGGAGATCGAAGCGATTAAGCAGGCGTCTCAGGAAGCGTACGACAGATACAGGAGCAATTACACCAAGAATAAGAAAAAGAAGGATAAGAAAAGCTCCGGTCGCAGAAGAGTAAACGGCTTCCACAGGGTACTGACTCTGATCTACATCATCGCCTTCGGCATTTTTGCAGCGTCCATGATAATAATGAACGTGCTGCCGTTCGGCATAAGTATTGCGATGTTCGGAGTTCTGGCTCTTCTCAGTCTGGTCATCTTCATACAGATACGAAGCAGGAAGAGTAAAAACTGGGGCAAGGTGCTTGCTACATTGGCTACTTTGCTGCTCATTGTGTTCTACGGGGTGGGCACTGTCTACTCCCTCGGCACGCTTTCGTTCCTCAGCGGCACTTCCGTCAAGAATGACAGCGCTGTGGCGGATGTGACAAAGCATCCGTTCAATTTCATAATTACGGGCATAGATGTAGACGGCACCATCGATTCAGAGGGCAGAAGCGACGTGAACATGGTAGTTACGGTGAATCCGAAGACTCATCAGATACTGATGACTTCGATCCCGCGTGACTATGAGATATACATGTCTGAATTCGACAACGCGATGGATAAACTCACTCATACAGGCTTTTACGGAGTGAAGAACACCATAGATGCTGAGGAGCAGCTGTTTGATACAAAGGTCAACTACTACGTGAAGGTCAACTTCACTACGGTAGAAAGGTTCATAGATGCCATCGGCGGGATCGATGTTGAATCCGAGTATGAGTTCAATCCTGTCAAAATGAAGGACTGGACCGTCAAGGAAGGCGTCAACCACATGAACGGAAAGCAGGCTCTTGCGTTCGCCAGAGAACGTAAGGCGTTCCCTACGGGAGACCACCAGAGGATCAAGAACCAGCAGCTGGTATTCGAAGCTCTCTTAAAGAAGGCGACGAGCAGCCGCACAATGATCCTCAGCTACAGCAAGGTTCTCTCAAGCCTGCGTAATTACGTTGAGATGAGCTTCAACTCGCGTGAGGTCAGAAAACTGGTCAAGTTCCAGCTTGCCAAGGATCCTGACTGGAAGATATTCAAAAACACCGTTGTAGGTGGAGACGGCATGCTGCCTACATACTCCACCGGCGGAGAATATGCTTACGTTATGACTCAGGACCCTGTAAGCATAGAGAATGCCAAGACACTTATTAATGCCGTGCTTGAAGGTAAGGATCTTCAGACGGATGAGGACGGCGTCGTGACCGTGGCTGCCGGAGAATAAAAACATATGAAAGGTAAAAAATGATCGATAATTTAATGGGAATCCTAATGAGTATAAAGGTAACTGATGTCATCGACATCGTTATCGTTTCGTACCTGCTGTACGAGCTGCTCGGGTTCATAAGAGAGACCCGCGCGCAGCAGCTGTTCAGAGGAGTCCTTTTGATTGTCGGTTTTTTCCTTATCTCAGAGATATTCAACCTCAGCCTGCTGAACTGGCTGCTGACAAGGCTTATCACAGTCGGTCTCATCGCGGTCGTTATACTGTTCCAGCCTGAGATCAGACGAGGGCTCGAACAGATCGGCAGAAGAGGTGTCCTGAGCAGGCAGTTCAGGGATATAGGCAAAGAGGACATATACGCGACGGTCCACAAGATCGTAGATGCCGTAGACGATTTCTCCTCCACACAGACGGGAGCCCTTATGGCGATCGAACGTGAGACCATGCTCAGTGACATCTGCGAATCGGGCGTTATCGTCGATGCGGAGATCTCAGTCAGGCTTCTCGGCAACCTGTTTTACGAAGGGTCGCCTCTCCACGACGGAGCCGTGATCATCAGGGGAGACAGGGTATATGCCGCCAGCTGTGTTCTGCCGCTTACGGAAAGACAGAACATAGGCAAGAATCTCGGCACCAGACACAGAGCTGCGTTGGGCCTCAGTGAAGTATCGGATGCTTTCGTCATAGTTGTCTCCGAGGAGACCGGAGCCATATCAGTCGCACAGAACGGCGAATTCAAGCGCTTCCTTGATCTGAAGACTCTTGAGAAGATGCTGCTCGACATATATCTGCCGTCGTCTGAAGAACGCGATCTGCTTGCAAGGCTCGGTATACTGAAAGGAGGCAGGCGCGATGACTGATAACGGGCGTAAGATGTTCAACATTATACTTGCTCTGCTCGTTTCCACGGCAGCATGGTTCTTTGTTGTGTATAACTATGATCCGATGACTAATGCAAGGTATTCGGGCGTGCCTATCACATACACGGGCCTTGACACTCTTGCCAACAGGGGCTACGCGGTAGCAGAGGCCAACTACAAGAATATCGAGGTCACACTCGAGCAGAGAAGGATAGATACTGCAAACATATCGTCTGAAGATATATCCGTTACTGCTGATGTGAGCGGCCTTTCCACCGGAGAGAATACCGTTGCTCTTCGCGTATCGGGGCCTGAAGGCACCCAGGTGCTGGACACATCCGTAAAAAGTGTCACGGTCAATATCGACAGCGCTACGAGCCAGGAGATCCCGATAAGCGTTGAGTATGCAGGAGATCATGATGAAGACGCAGTGCCTCTCGTTGAGAACATGTCAGTAGCCACGGCTACGGTGGTCGCAACTGAAGAGGAGCTTGCAAATATAGACAGGGTAGCGGCTGTCATTGATCCGGAGGATCTTGATGAGCAGTTCAAGGCCATGACTCTTGAGATAGCAGCACTGGATAAAGAAGGCGAAGAAGTCATCAACGTCGTTGTTTATCCGGAGACCGTATCATTCAGAGCTGCTGCGGGTCACACAAAGGAAGTCAGACTGGTAGTGCCTGTAAAGGATGAGTCTGAGGACTCATACGAGAGAACGTATACTGTTCCGGAGACTGTGGTTATAAAGGGCAGAAAGAGTACGATCGACTCTTTCTCGGGAATAACTGCAAATGAAATAAATATAGCAAACTACTATGAAGACAGCGAGATACCTATAGAGTTTGATTTCCCTGAAGGAGTCTTCCTTGTCGACGGACAGGAAGACCAGATGGTACTGAAACTTAAGGTAGTCGAAAAGGAAGAAGAGGAAGAAACGGAAAACTCTTAAATGAGCCTTGACGGATCGCAGCCCAATGCACGGGAAAGCGATATAAGGTATTCAGCGCGGGCTTTCGCGAGATCTTTCTGACGCTGTTCATACTGCTGGATCGTTCTGAGAGGAACGCCACTGGCCTTAGCCAGGCCACTCTGGCTGAGGCCGTTTTTTATGCGCATTTTTTTAAGAGCGGTCTCCTCGCTTTTTTCCGATCCGCCTTTGCCCGCCTCTGAAATAAACTCAGATACCGCATCAGATGCGAACTGCATGCCAAAGGCTTTTGCCTTCGCGGACCGTTCATCTTCACGCAGGTCGAGGGGAAGGCTGTCTAGAAATGAAAGCCTGCTCTTTCCGTATCCTGAGATAAAGGCGGAAGGAGAGAAAATACGCGTTATCCGGTCGAACGGCAAAGCGGTCTCCCACTGAATGCGGGCAAGCGCCTGGCCGCACCAGTATTCAGGGCTCAGGCTCTTTGTATAGCGGGGCTGTATCCTTTCGAATGCGATCCCGCTCTTTTCGAGCACTTCATATGACAGCTCTGCTCCTGACATGCCGGCCGTTATTCTGATATCCCCGCGCTCAAAAAACGAGGCGGTACCGGACGCAATGAACAGATCGAGCATTGCAGATATATCATAGTGAAGGGTGTATACCGAGTAATCCAGCATGCGGCCCAGAGTGTCCGCGGCTCTTTCGAGACAGATCCTATCGCAGGCGTGTGTCATACGGACGCACCTCCTCTTCGATCAGATCGGTGATGAAGAAATCGTTTCTTCCTGCGGACGGTTTTATGCTTTTCATTGCCTTGAGCTCGCGGCTGCGGCCGGCGGGGAAAGACGATTCGTGCAAAGCCGGCTCGTATCCCGCGAAGAAGATCCTGTCGAAGGCTCTGTTGCTCTTCAGTACAAACTGTCTGTTGGAATCGTCACCCGTGATGGCGCTTCTGAAACTCATGTATGAAAGTTTTGCGTCGAGGAAATCCTGCGCGAACATGAAGCATCTGTTATCTGCACGATAGCCGATGATGCAGTCGCAGGCCTGATGGTCGACGGAAAAATACTTGTTTATGTAATCCCTGGCTCTGTATGCGGTATCCGAGGACAGGTCGAATTCACGGTAGTTGAAGAGAAGCCCGAGCCAGTGGAGAGGGTTGTACTGTGAACCGCACAGATTGATGACACGGAGTCCGTCGCTGTCGATGGTATAGGCTGATACGAACCCGTTCCTTCCGGATCTGACAGCCCATTCGGCAGCATACTGAGGGCTTTCAGTGCAGTAAAAACCCAGGCCGAAATCGTTGTACGGCCGCCCTGTTCCGAACGATGGAGTTCTTACTATTCTTTCGCCTCCGTGATAGATCTTCTTTTCCATAAAGCCCCGCCTGAAGTGTTATCTTATGCTTTGTTTATAATATACTCCCGTGGGAGTATAATTTCAAAGTATTTGTGTCCGCCGCATTTACTGCACAGGATGCGGATGTTATAATGCTCTCCAGATCGTAACGGCGTTGCCGTAATGTAGAGAGCATTGATCTCCAGATTGTAACGGCGTTGCCGTAATAATAAAGAGTATTGACCGAAAGGAGAAATAAATAATGAGAGTAGTCATCCAGGACGATTATGAGAAGATGAGCAAGTGGGCTGCGGATTACATTGCAGACAAGATCAATAACCACAAAGAAGACAGACCGTTCGTACTCGGACTGCCAACGGGATCGTCCCCGATCGGCGTATACAAAAACCTTATCGCTAAGAACAAGGCCGGCGAAGTTTCGTTCAGGAATGTAGTTACATTCAACATGGACGAGTATCTCGGACTTCCTCATGAGCACGACCAGAGTTACTGGTACTTCATGCATGACAATTTCTTTGATCATCTCGTAGACATGGATCCTGCAAACATCAACATCCTCGACGGAATGACTGATGACCCTGAAGGAGAGTGCGCAAGATACGAAGAGAAGATCGCTTCCTACGGCGGTATCGACCTCTTCATGGGAGGCATCGGAGTAGACGGACACCTCGCATTCAACGAGCCGTTCACATCGCTCACATCGCGTACAGGTGTTAGAGACCTCACAACAGATACAAGAATAGTCAACTCGAGATTCTTCGGAAACGATCCTGAGGCTGTACCGGCACAGGCTCTGTCGGTAGGAATCGGCACGGTTACTGACGCAAAGGAAGTCCTCGTTCTCATCAGCGGCCACAACAAGGCAAGAGCCATGGCTGCAGTAGTAGAGGGCGGAGTCAGCCAGAAGTGGACATGCTCAGCACTTCAGCTGCACAACGGCGCTATCATCGCCTGTGATGAAGAAGCCTGCGGCGAACTTATGGTAGATACATACAAGTACTTCCTCGACATCGAGAAAAAGGAGAGACTGTAATGGGTAAATATTTCGGAACAGACGGCTTCCGCGGCGAGGCCAATAAGACTCTGACATTCGATCATGCAATAAAGATCGGCCGCTATCTCGGCTGGTATTACGGCAAGAGACTCGACCGCAAGGCAAAGGTCGTTATCGGCAAGGACACCAGAAGATCAAGCTACATGTTTGAGTATGCGCTCTGCACGGGCCTCATGGCATCCGGTGCTGACGCTTACATCATGCACGTAACCACCACACCTTCGGTATCGTATATCGCAAGAGTTGACGACTTCGACTGCGGCATCATGATCTCGGCTTCTCACAACCCGTACTATGACAACGGCATCAAGATCGTCAACAACAACGGCGAGAAGATGGACGAGGAGACCTTGCTCAAGATCGAGGATTACCTCGACGGCGAAATGGAAGTCCCTATGGCAGAGCGCGACGAGATCGGACGCACGGTAGACTACGTATCCGGACGTAACCGCTACATCGGATACCTGATCTCGATGTCCAAGTTCAGCTTCAAGGACGTCAAGGTCGGTCTTGATGTTGCCAACGGTGCGGCATGGTCGATCGCAAAGGGTGTATTTGATGCACTCGGCGCAAAGACTTACGTGATCAATGATGAGCCGGACGGCTACAACATCAACACCAATTGCGGATCAACACATATCGAGCATCTGCAGAAGTTCGTAGTGGACAAGGGACTCGATGTCGGATTCGCTTATGACGGCGATGCTGACAGATGCCTCTGCGTAGACGAAAAGGGCAATGTCGTGACCGGAGACCACATCCTCTACATATATGGATCATACATGAAGGACAGAGGCAAGCTCCTCAACAACAAGGTAGTCACCACCGTAATGTCGAACTTCGGCCTCTACAAGGCTCTCGACAAAGCCGGCATCGATTATGAGCAGACAAAGGTCGGCGACAAATACGTTTATGAGAACATGGTCCAGAACGGCCACCGCATCGGCGGAGAGCAGAGCGGACACATCATTTTCACAAAGTACGCTACAACAGGCGACGGCATCCTCACATCACTCAAACTGATGGAGGCCATGCTGGCAAGAAAGAAGAAGATGAGCGAGCTCGCAGCTCCTGTAGTGTTCTATCCGCAGGTACTGAAGAACGTAAGAGTAAAGAGCAAGGAAGAGTGCATGAATGACCCTGATGTACTGGCTGCCGATCAGGCTGCAAAGAAAGCTCTCGGCGATAAGGGCCGTACGCTGCTGCGCGAGTCGGGCACAGAGCCTGTAGTCCGCGTAATGGCTGAAGCTCCGTCCGAGGAAGAGTGCGAGAAGTACGTCGATCAGATCATCGATGTCATACGCGCCAAGGGACATCTGGTAGATTAGGAGGCATATATGTATACAATCAATGATCTTTACGATCTCGACCATACGCTCGCGAAGGACTATCTCAGCCAGTTCACATATCCGTGGGAAGCGCTGAAGGGAATCAAGGATTTCATCCTTGAGCTCGGTCCTACACTCGACCCTGAGGAGTATGAAGAGGTCAGCGAAAATGTATGGGTCCACAAGACTGCCAAGGTGTTCCCGAGCGCTTATCTCGGCGCACCTTGCATCATCGGACCTGAGACAGAGGTCAGACACTGTGCGTTCGTAAGAGGCTCAGCTCTCGTAGGCCGCAAGTGCGTTGTGGGAAATTCTGTTGAGCTCAAGAACGTCATTCTGTTCGATAACGTACAGACTCCGCATTACAACTATGTAGGCGACTCTATACTGGGTCATTACAGCCACATGGGTGCGGGATCGATCACATCGAACGTGAAAGCCGATAAGAAGCTCGTTGTTGTGCACAACGGAACAGAGCAGATCGAGACAGGAATCAAGAAATTCGGCGCCATGCTCGGCGACCACGTTGAAGTAGGCTGCAACGCCGTGCTCAATCCGGGCACTGTCATCGGCCGCAATTCAAACGTATATCCGACGTCATGCGTAAGAGGAGTCATTCCTGAAAACAGCATCTGCAAGAACGGCGGAGACGTAATCGAAAAAAGATAAAAAATAATATGGGCCGGCACGGAAATGGTTATATTGCCATAGATGTGCCGGGCTTTTTTTATGGTATAATAATTTCGGTAAGATTGACTGCGACAACATAAGGGGAATCAGTTATGAGAAAGACTAAGATCGTTTGTACCATGGGCCCTAGGGAGTCCGATGAGAATATCCTCGCTGAACTTGCGAAAGAAATGGATGTTGCCAGATTCAACTTTTCGCATGGAACTCACGAGAGCCATCTCGAAATGCTGACCAGAGTCAGAAAAGCCGCAAAGAAAGCAGGCAGACCTATAGCCATGCTTCTTGATACCAAAGGACCGGAGATCCGTACCGGACTGCTTGAAGATCACCAGAGCGTAAAGCTTGTCAAGGGTGATGAAGTTGTTATTTCATATGCTGAGGACCCGGCTGCAGAGGGTAATGCCGATCATCTATATGTCACCTATAAAGGCATCGCGGATGATCTTTCACCGGGAGATACAGTGCTGATAGATGACGGAGCTATTGAACTCAAGGTTGAGTCCATTGAAGGCGGCGAGCTGAAATGCAAAATAATCAACGGCGGAGTCGTTTCCGAGAGAAAGGGTGTAAATCTGCCGGGCATCAAAGTCGGTCTTCCTGATCTTACGGAGAAGGATTACGAAGATATCAAGTTCGGCCTTGAAAATGAATATGACTTTATCGCTGCTTCTTTCGTAAGAAACGCGGGCACTATCAATAAGATCCGCAAACTTGCAGAGGAATACGGCTCACGCATCAAGATCATAGCCAAGATCGAGTCCGGCGAAGGAATCGATAACCTTGAAGAGATCATAGATGCTGCGGACGGTGTCATGGTTGCAAGAGGAGACCTCGGCGTCGAGGTAGAAGCAAGGATGATCCCTCAGCTGCAGCGTGAGATGATCGCCAGATGCAACGAGAAGGGCAAGATAGTAATAACTGCGACACAGATGCTCGATTCCATGATGCGCAACCCTCGTCCTACAAGAGCTGAGGTAACAGACGTTGCCAATGCCGTATACGACGGTTCTGACGCTGTAATGCTTTCCGGTGAGACAGCAAGCGGAGAGTACCCTGTCGAGGCTCTCAAGATGATGGTTTCCATTACTGAATATACAGAGCAGTTTGCGGTGAACCATCACATCCTCAAGGATTCGGACAAAATCTCCATCTCGAGCACTACCTGCATGGCTGCGGTGACCGCTGCAAAAGAACTCAGGGCAAGAGCTATCCTGGCTCCTACTTCATCGGGATCGACTGTAGTACAGGTTTCGAAGTGCAGACCGGATTCCGACATATATGCGTTCTCACCTGAACCTATGGTAGTAAGACAGATGAACCTTCTCTGGGGAGTAAAGCCGATGCTGTCTGAAAGAGCGCATTCCACTGATGAGCTCATGGAGGACTGCCTCGATATCATGAAGGAGAACGGACTGTCTGCAAGAGGAGACATCATGGTGTTCATCGCAGGCGTAGTAAGAGGAAGACACAGCTACCAGAGGTCTGAGACCAACACAATGAAAATAATAGAGATATAAAATAAGTATGATACAGCCGCCTAAAAAGGGCGGCTGTATTATTGAAGTGGTTTGTCGCTGGTGATAAAATCATAAAGTCAGCAATTTTGTAAAAATACAGCAAAGGTTGAGAAGGGAAAAAACAATGAGTACAGAAAGAAGAGTGGGTACAGTTTCGCGCGGCATAAGATGCCCGATATTCCGTGAGGGAGATGACCTGGCGCAGATGGTCGTAGACAGCGTTCTCGAAGCGGCAGCTTCCGATGACGGCTTTGATGTAAGAGACAGAGACGTAGTCTGCATCACGGAATCAGTCGTGGCAAGATGCCAGGGCAACTATGCAGGAGTTGAAGACATCGCAGCAGACGTCAAGGCAAAGCTCGGCGGCAAGACTGTCGGCGTTATCTGGCCTATCCTTTCGAGAAACAGATTTGCCATTTGTCTGAGAGGAATTTCAATGGGAGCAGAAAAAGTCGTTCTCATGCTCAGCTATCCTTCTGACGAAGTAGGCAATGCACTTCTCACCATGGATCAGATAGATGAGTCCGGAGTCAATCCGTACAGCGACGTTCTCACTGAAGAAAAGTACAGAGAGCTTTTCGGCGAGAACAAGCACCAGTTCACAGGCGTTGACTATGTGTCGTATTACGGCGACCTTATTAAGGCTGCCGGCGCGGAAGCAGAGATCATTTTCGCAAATCATGCTGAGGAGATCCTCAACTACACAGATAACGTCATCAACTGCGACATACACACACGTGCCCGCACAAAGAGGATACTCAAGGCAAAGGGCGCCAATGTATACGGACTCGATGATATTCTTAACGCACCTGTTAACGGCAGCGGATACAATGAGGATTACGGACTGCTCGGTTCAAACAAGGCTACTGAGAATACAGTCAAGCTCTTCCCGAGAGACGCTCAGCACATCGTTAACGACATCCAGGCAAAGATGCTTGAGAAGACCGGAAAGTGCGTAGAGGTAATGATCTACGGAGACGGAGCTTTCAAGGATCCTGTCGGAAAGATCTGGGAGCTTGCTGACCCTGTAGTATCGCCGTTCTATACACCGGGACTAGAGGGAACACCGAATGAGCTCAAGCTCAAGTACCTCGCAGACAACGACTTTGCGAACCTCACGGGCGAGGAACTCAGAGAGGCGATCTCCAAGGCTATCGCTGACAAGCCGCAGGAGAGTCTGGTAGGAAACATGGTATCCGAAGGTACGACACCAAGACGCCTTACCGACCTGATCGGATCGCTCTGCGACCTCACATCCGGCTCGGGAGACAAGGGTACACCGGTCGTCTACATCCAGGGATACTTCGACAACTATACAACCGGAAAATAAAATCACGGCACAAAACGGATCCTGCGGGATCCGTTTTTTTATGTTAACTGAGGGTGCCATGTATGTTAGAATGAAAAGCGTAGGTTAAATTGATTGAAGGAAAAAGATTAAGATATGAATTATAAAGAATTAAGCGAACTCATATACCCGTCACTTGAGCACACTCCTGAGGATTACGAAGCGATGTATCCGCAGAGGGATCTGCCTGAGGGCGCGATGGTCACAAGGCTCGGACCGAGCCCTACGGGATTCATACATCTCGGAAATCTCTACGGAGCATTCGTAGATGAGAGACTGGCACACCAGAGCGGCGGAGTGTTCTTTCTGAGAATAGAGGACACCGACGATAAGCGTTACGTTGAGAACGCAGTTGAGACGATAATAGGTTCTCTCGACTTTTTCGGCATACGCTTTGATGAGGGAGTGACTGAAAACGGGGATACCGGCAACTACGGTGACTACACGCAGAGCCACCGCGGCGAGATCTACCGCACCTTCGCAAAGCGCCTTCTTGAAGAAGGCCTTGCTTATCCGTGCTTCCTTACCGAAGAAGAGATCTCGGCAATAAGGGAAAAGCAGGAGAGCGGGAAGATCGCTCCGGGAATCTATGCCGGATGGTCAAAGTACAGGGACTGGGATAAAGACGAAGCTGTTGAGGCTGAAGTCGTTTCGAAGATAAAGGCCGGCGAGCCTTTCGTCATCAGACTGAAATCGCGCGGCGTGCCTAATGCTTCTGCCGAAGAGACTGCAAGGCACACAGTTAATGACGCGATACGCGGTGCGCTCTCCGTGCCTGACAACTTCCTTGATGTAGTCATAATAAAGCAGACGGGCATCCCTACATATCATTTCGCACATGTAGTAGATGATCATCTGATGCGCACGACTCATGTCGTGAGAGGCGAGGAGTGGCTGCCTTCGCTGCCTATACACGTAGAGCTGTTCGAAGACCTCGGCTGGGATCTTCCGGTATACTGCCACACTGCACAGCTCATGAAGATAGGCGAGGACGGCAACAAGCGCAAGCTCTCGAAGCGCAAAGACCCTGAACTCTCGCTCGACTTCTACCGCAACGAGGGCTATCATCCTGCGGCAGTAAGAGAATACCTGCTCACGATACTCAACTCGAATTACGAGGAGTGGCGCATAGAGAATCCGGACGCTCCGGCTGAGGAATTCAGGTTTACTACCGAAAAGATGTCGAGCAGCGGAGCCCTGTTCGATCTCGATAAGCTCAACGACGTCAGCAAGAACACCCTGCTGCACATCGATGCGCACGAGCTTGCCGCATGGCTGAAGTCATGGTCCGACGAATTCGCACCGGAATACGGATATATGTTTGCAGACATGGATCATCTCGCAGAGATACTCGACCTCGGCAGGCACGACGCACGTCCGAGAGCAGACCTTGTCTACGCAAAGCAGATAATGGAATTCATCGGATACTTCTTCGATGAGTCATTTGAGATAAAGGATGAATATCCTGCAGAGGCAGCGGCAGACGCTAAGGAGATCCTCAGCGCATATCTCGGTTCTTACGATCACTCCGATGACAACGGACAATGGTTCGACAAGATAAGAGAGATCGCCGTATCCATGGGATATGCGGCAAAGCCGAAGGATTTCAAGAAACACCCTGAAGATTACAAGGGGCATGTGGGACATGTAAGTACCGTGATAAGGATAGCGCTGATGGGGCGCGCGCAGTCGCCTGATGTCTGGGCCATCCAGCAGATCATGGGCGAAGAAATGGTGCGCGCACGCATCGGAGCAGCATTAAACGCATAGTCAGGAGAATACCTATGGAACCGATTTTAGTAATTATGGCTGCCGGAATGGGCAGCAGATACGGCGGCAACAAGCAGCTCGACAAGATAACGGAACAGGGCGATATCATTATGGATTTCAGCCTGTATGATGCTTATGAGGCGGGCTTCCGCAGAGTGTGCTTTATCATCAAGCATGACTTTGAAGAGGTCTTCAGAGAGCATATCGAAAACGGAGCCGGTAAAAAGTATGAAGTTCACTATGCGTTCCAGGAAGCGGACGACCTTCCTGAGGGATTCACCCTTCCTGAAGGCCGCACAAAACCATGGGGAACAGGCCAGGCCGTTCTTTCGGCGCGCGACATCATCGATGCTCCGTTTGCGGTCATCAATGCTGACGACTACTATGGCAAGGAAGGCTTCAAAAAAATCTATGGATTCCTTACAACAAAGGCTGATGCTTCCCACAACTGCATGGTGGGCTTTGAAGTTGAGAAGACGCTTTCGGAGAACGGCACGGTGTCGAGAGGCATCTGCCAGGCTAAGGACGGCCTGCTGACAGATATCGTTGAGCACCTGAAAGTGGGAAGAGAAGCTGACGGAACCGTGACAGATACCAAAGAGGACGGCAGCAAAGAGGTCATATCGCCGGATTCGCCTGTTTCAATGAACCTCTGGGGATTCGGTCTCGAATACATGAAAGTACTCGAGGACGGATTCAGAACAGCACTCGTACGCATCATGGACGAGAACCCGATGAAGGGCGAGTACTATATCCAGACGCCGATCAACCAGCAGATAGCAGACGGAAGCGCCACATATGAGGTGCTGACATCTTCCGACAAGTGGTTCGGTGTCACATATAAAGAGGACAAGCCTGATGTGGTAGCAAAATTTGCATCGCTCAAGGCCGACGGTACATATCCGGTGGAGCTCTGGAAATAAGGGAATCAGGCCAAATATGTATGATTGAGGCGCGATCATTGTTGATCGCGCCATCTTTTTTTGATTTTGCTTGTTTGGGACGCCAAAAAACGCAAAAAACAAGCACTTGCAGCATTGACTGAAAAAGGGGATGAGATTATAATCGTAATGATTTTTGTTTAGCAAACATATTGAAAAATCAAGTAAGAGAAGGTCGTTGACCGCTTAAGCACGGCGGACCAGAGACCAAAAGAAGAAGGGAAAACAAATGAAAGGTAATTTAATCATTGGACAGTCCGGCGGACCGACCGCTGTTATCAATTCCAGCCTTGCAGGAGTTATCAAGGCATGCTGGAAACATGGCATCAGACGCATCTATGGAATGCATTACGGCATCGAAGGATTCCTGAACGAGGACATCGTAGACATCGAAGACTATATCACAAGCGGACAGGATCTTTCCCTGCTCAAGAGAACACCGTCTTCATTCCTCGGCACATGCCGCTACAAACTGCCTCCAATCGAAGGTAATGAGAAACTTTACGAGAAGATCTTCGACATTCTCGACAAGAAGAACATCGAGTATTTCCTTTACAACGGAGGAAACGATTCGATGGATACCATAAAGATGCTTGCTGATTATGCTGAAACCCATCAGAAGAAGCAGAAGTTCATGGGCATCCCGAAGACCATCGACAATGACCTTCCGATGACCGACCACTGCCCTGGTTACGGTTCAGCTGCGAAGTATATCGCAACTTCGATGAAAGAGATCATCAGAGATAACGAGAGCTACGGCGTATCCAAGCCGACCATCTGCATCGTTGAGATCATGGGACGTCACGCAGGCTGGCTCACAGCTGCTGCTGCACTTTCGAAAGACATCGACTGCTCAGGTCCTGACCTGATCTACCTGCCTGAGGTAACTTTTGATATCAATGACTTTATCGAGAGAATCAAGAAACTCGCAAAGACAAAGAAGTCGGTCGTTATCGCTGTATCCGAAGGACTCAAGACTGCAGACGGCAAGTTTGTTTGCGAGCTCGGAACAGTAAATGATCACGTAGATGCTTTCGGACACAAGCAGCTCGCAGGTACTGCGGCATATCTTGCAAGCCTCGTAACTCAGCAGACAGGACTCAAGTCCCGTTACATCGAGTTCTCATCGCTCCAGAGATGCGCTGCTCACCTTGCTTCGAGAAGCGACTCCGATGAGGCATACAATGTAGGATACTTTGCAGCAAAGGCTGCTTTCGAAGGCAATACCGGCAAGATGGTAACCATCAAGGTCGACAGCAGAGAACCGTATGTAGAAACATATGATATGTTCGATATTCACGAAGTTGCTAACGTTGAGCGCAAGGTGCCGCTTGACTGGATAACCAACGACGGTACATATGTCAGCGACGAGTATCTCAAGTACGCAAGACCGTTCATCATCGGCCGCGTTGCACCGTATACAGCAGGCGGACTTCCGATCCATCTGACAATGACAAAGAAGAGAAACCATAAATAACGAACGGAGTTTTATTTGGCAAACTTAGAGATCAGAGAAGTGAAGACTAAGGCGGAGAGGAGAGTCTTTGTTGACTTTCCTAACCGCCTTTATCGTGACCACGAAAATTTTGTGCCGGCATTTTACGGCGATGATATAGATGACTGGGATGAGAAAAAGAATCCGGCATTCGAGTATTGCGAGGCAAAGTCCTGGCTTGCTTACAGGGACGGAGAAGTGGTCGGCCGTATAGGCGCCATCCTCAGCCACGCTGCCAATGAGAAATGGGGCACTAAGCGTATGCGTTTTTCACAGGTCGATTTCATAGACGACAGGGAAGTGTCAAAGGCTCTCTTTGATGAAGTGGAAAACTGGGCTAAAGAAAAGGGCATGAACGAAGTGCACGGACCGCTCGGATTCTGCGATCTGGACAGAGAGGGCATGCTGGTAGAAGGCTTTGACAAGCGCAGCATGTTCTACACTTACTACAACGACCCATACTATATCGATCATCTTGAAGCGCTCGGCTATGTAAAGGATACAGACTGGATCGAGCACCTCATACCTCTTAAAGGATGGGATGATCCGAATTACAAAAGGCTTAAGCGCATCTCCGATGCCATGCTCAAAAGGACGGGATTCCATAAAGTTGAGGTAAAGCACAAGTCCCAGTATAAGCCGTATATCAGGCAGGTATTTGAACTTGTCAATGTCGCTTACTCGCATCTCTACGGTGTGGTGGAGCTGAACGAGAGACAGATAAAGAAGTATACAAACAAATTTCTCCCTCTTGTGGATCCGGACTTTGTCTGCCTGATAGTAGACGACAACGATAAGCTCATGGGATTCGGAGTCGGAGCACCGTCGACGGCCGATGCGATGCGCAAATGCGGAGGGCATCTGATGCCGACCGGATGGATAGGTCTTCTTAAAGCGCTTCTGCAGAAAAAGGATACTCTTGACCTTCTGCTTATAGCCGTAAGACCTGAGTACCAGAAGACCGGACTCAACGGAGTCATCATGGAGCATCTGTTCACCGGATGCAACAAAAACGGTATCCGCAAGGCTGAGACAGGCCCTCAGCTTGAGTGGAACACAAACGTGCATCATCAGTGGAAGATGTTCAATATCGAGCCTCACAAGCGCAGACGCTGCTTCGTGAAGCAAATATAAGCATTTTAAGAGCCCGGTCTCCCGGGCTCTTTCGTTTATATCGTGAGATTGTACATGTCCGCGTATATGCCGCCTTTTTTCAGAAGATCATCGTGCGAGCCCTCCTCGGCTATGCCGTCCTCTGTCAGAACTACGATGCGGTCGGCGTTCTTTACGGTCGACAGCCTGTGGGCAATGGTTATGGTGGTGCGGCCTTTAGCGAGCTCAGCCAGCGATTCCTGCACATAGCGCTCGCTTTCGTTATCGAGCGATGATGTGGCCTCGTCGAGGATCAGGACGGGCGGGTTTTTCAGGAATACCCTGGCTATGCTGATCCGCTGTTTCTGGCCTCCCGAGAGCCTTGCGCCGCGTTCGCCCACATATGTGTCGTAGCCGTCAGAAAGATCGTTGATGAATTCGTCGGCTCCGGCGAGCTTCGCAGCTTCGATGATCTCTTCGCGGGTCGCGCCCGGTCTGCCGTATTCTATGTTGCCTGCGACCGTGTCTGAGAACAGGTATACATCCTGCTGCATCATGCCTATCTTAGTGCGTAGCGAGCGCACCTTGTATTCACGTATATCCCTGCCGTCGATAAGCACGGCTCCGTCGCTGACGTCGTAGAAACGCGGGATCAGATTGCAGAATGTCGTTTTGCCTGCACCGCTCGGACCTACGACTGCGACATTCTCGCCGCTTGCGATGCTGATGTTTATATGGCTCAGCACCTGCGTGCCGGCCGGAGTGCTGTGTCCGTCTGCGTCCCGGCCTGCTTCATAGGCGAATGAGACATCGCGGAACTCTATGTCTCCGCGCACATCTTCCGGCATGTCGACTGCTCCCGGGGCATCTTCGATCTCGATCTCTGTATCCATGATCTCAACGAATCTCTCGATGCCGGTAATGCCGCGCTGGAACTGCTCGGTGAATTCGACTACACGCCGTACGGATTCAAGCAGTACTGCTACATACATCAGATATGCGATGAAATCGCCGGCTGTGATGAGTCCCCGGATGAGAGCGAGCGATCCGAAGAAAACTATTGAGATATACATGAGTCCGTCAAAGAGGCGGGTCACGCCTCTGAATCCGGCCATGTTTCTGTAGCCCACTTTCTTTGTCGTGAGGAATCTCTCGTTGCCTTCCTCAAAACGCTTTTCTTCCACGTCTTCGTTGGCGAACGACTTGGATACCCTGATGCCCAGAAGACTGTCCTCAACGTGGGAGTTGATCTCTCCCAGCTCGGAGCGCTGCCATTTGAACGCATTGCGCATCCTCACCCTGAACTTCATCGCGCATACCAGCATGAGCGGTATCAGCGCGAAGAGCAGCAGGGTAAGGGGTACGTTCACCTGTATCAGGACGGTGAAGGCAACGACTATCTTGACTGCTGCGATAAAGTATTCTTCAGGGCAGTGGTGGGCGAATTCGGTGATATCGAACAGATCGGTCGTTATGCGCGATATCAGCTGGCCGGTCTTGTTGCTGTTGTAGTATCCGTATGAGAGTTCCTGGAATTTAGCGAAAAGATCCTTTCGCATATCCTTTTCGATCTGAGCGCCCATGATATGGCCGCGGTTCTGCATGTAGTAGTTGGCTGCCACATCTATTATTCTGAGCGCTATGTACAGCACGGTGATGCGTACCACGAGCCCGACCGTCAGATCTGAAGGCGTGGTCGTTACGGTGTTGGTAATGTACCTTACGATCACAGGCAGCACAAGATCGCACACACTCGTAAGCGATGCGCATAAAAGATCGAAAACCAGTATATGCCAGTATGGCTTAAAGTACGGGTAGAACCGTTTGAGAAGATATTTTGTTGACATAGGTTTCTGTTCCATAGTGAAGCAATTATACATTATTTGTTGAAGATTGATTCTGTTTCTAATAAAATTAATCAGTTAGAAACTTTATTATCCGGAAGGCGCAGAAATGGAACTGAACAAAAAGAAGATAGACCGCATTCTTATGACGGTGATCGGGAACGTGCTTTATGCCTGCGGCGTGAACCTCATGATCAACCCGATACACCTTTACAGCGGCGGGTTTACCGGTATAACCCAGCTCATAAGGCTGTTCCTTACAGGCTTTCTGCATATTCCGGAGATCCCGGGCCTTGATTACATGGGAATCATTTACTTTGCCATCAATATCCCTCTGTTCTTCATGGCCTACAGGGTGATGGGACGCAAGTTCTGCATCACCACGCTCATATCGATCGCCATGGCTTCGGCTTTTCTGGCGTTCATACCGGTACCTGCAGTCCCTATAGTCGACGACCGCATACTCGCATCAGTCGTCGGAGGCCTCGGCAGCGGTGTCGGAGCAGGTCTGGTCCTGAGAGCAGGCAGCTCCCAGGGCGGCCAGGATGTAATAGGCGTCTGCCTTGCGAAGACACACCCGAATTTCAAGGTTGGCACGATAGGCATCATCATCAGCATCTGCATCTATACGATCTGTCTGTTTATTTATGACATACCGACAGTGATGTACTCGATCATTTTCGCTGTAGTTACCGGCCTTGCGATCGACCGCGTGCACGTACAGAACATAAAACAGGAATGCATGATCTTCACAAAGAAACCTGATCTTCAGGAAGCGATCCTGCATGATCTCAACAGAGGCGCTACGATCTGGGAAGGCCAGGGGGCTTACACCGGTGATGACATGCACGTGCTGGTGACCGTGATAAGCAAGTACGAGGAACCGCATCTCAGGGAGATCATCGCGAAGCACGATGAAAACGCCTTCATGATAATCAGCGACAACATCAGAGTGGTAGGACTCTTCAACAAGAGATTCACGGAGTGATAGAATACAGACATGTTCATTTTTAAGATTTTACTGATAATACTGATAGCACTGCCGGTAATCGCGCTTGCGTCATATTTCTATTCTCAGATGCTCAATTACATCAAGATCAAAAACAGGATCGAGAACGAAGCGATCAGACAGAGCGCTGCTGAAGAGAAAAACGATAAAAAGAGCAGAAAGAAGCGCAGAAAGAAGGAGAAGCAGAAATGAGAGGCTTGTTCATTACGCTTGAGGGCGGTGACGGTTCCGGCAAGTCAACACAGATAAGGAATATTGAGAAGTTCTTCACTGAGAAGGGCCGTGTTGTGCTGCATACCAGAGAACCGGGCGGCCCGCGCATAAGCGAGAAGCTCAGAGAGATTCTCCTGGATACCGGAAACACCGAGATGGAAGCCGTGACGGAGATGTTCATCTATGCTGCAGCAAGAGCGCAGCATGTCAGAGAGACGGTGATCCCGGCCCTGGAGCGCGGCGAGATAGTCATCTGCGACAGATTCGTGGATTCCTCGATCGCATATCAGGCATACGGCAGATGCCTCGGAGACATGGTGGCAGAAGTCAACAGGCACGCCACGGGAGGACTGAGCCCTGATCTTACGATATGGCTCGATATAGATCCCGAGACAGGCAAGGCTAGGGCATCCGGCGACAAGGGGCCTGACAGGCTCGATCTGGAGACTTCGGATTTCCACGAAAGAGTCCGCGAAGGATACAAAGCCATTGCAAAGGCTGAACCGGACAGATTCAAGAGGATCGATGCAGCCGGCTCAATAGAGGAGATAAAGGGAAAGATCTACAGCTGTCTGGAGGAGCTCTGCAGGGAAAGATGCATCTGAACGCCATCATAAAAAGCATCGCGGGCGGAACGAATTCAGCCCATGCGTACATAGTTGAAGGCAGGGCCGGCAGCGGAAGAGATGAGTTCATAAAGAAGCTGTCTATGGGCCTTGAGTGCAGATGCGATGACGTTTCCGCAAGACCTTGCGGAAGCTGTGATGCGTGCAGGCAGGTCGCAGCAGGCTCATCCATGGACATAGTCCGCATGCAGATGAGCGGAAAGACCGGGTATAAGACTGAAGACGCAAACGCTTTCAGCAGCAGGCTCGACATGGGAGCTTACGGCAGGTATCTCATCGGCATAATCGACGATGCCGACAGCCTTAGTGAGACCGTACAGAACAAGCTCCTCAAGACACTCGAGGAACCGCGTCCCGATGTCATACTGCTTCTCGGCAATTCCAATCCGGACCATCTTCTCAGCACGGTCAGGTCGAGATGCAGCACCATCAGGCTGCAGACATCACAGGAGGATGCAGACGGAACCGAAAATGAAAAGACAGAGGCCCTGAAAGCTGCTGCCTCTTTGCTCGGCGGTGAGGGAGCTTTCTGTGAATTCAGGGAAGCCCTGGAAAAAAGCGTCAAAACGCGCGGTGACGCGCTTATGCTTATAGATCAGGCGGAAGAGGGGCTCCGCGAGAGGATGAGGTCAGGCGACATGCCCGCGGCGATGGCAGACAGGCTCGAACTGTGCGAAAAGGCACGCGCTGACATTGAAAGGGATATGGACAGGAACAAAGCCCTGAAGAGGCTCCGCCTGGAGCTCACGGGGCATTGAAACAGGAGGAAATAAATCAATGGTTGAGATAGTCGGCGTCGGTTTCATGAAGACCGGCAAAACATATTATTTTGACCCTGTGGGGAAGACATATGAACTCGGAGACATGGTGATCGTCGAAACGGCAAGAGGCATGGAGCTCGGTCATATTCTTATTGCAAACAAATATATCGACGAGTCTGAGCTTGTGGCAGAACTGAAGCCGGTCGAAAGAAAGGCGACAGCTGAAGATCTTAAAAAATACCACGAGAATCTGGCGAAGAGAGAGGACGCTCTCAAAGTCTGTGCCGAAAAGATCAAAAAGCACGGGCTTGAGATGAAGCTTATCGACGTTGAATTCATGATCGACGGCTCTAAGATAGTATTCTACTTCTCTGCAGACGGCAGGGTCGATTTCAGGGAGCTTGCTAAGGATCTCGCAGGGTACTTCAAAAACAGGATAGAACTCAGGCAGATCGGCGTGAGGGACGAGGCGAGGATGCTCGGCGGCATCGGCATATGCGGAAGACCTCTTTGCTGCAGCAAGTGGCTTTCGGATTTCCATCCGGTATCGATCAAAATGGCAAAGCAGCAGAATCTCTCGCTCAATCCGTCGAAGATCTCCGGCACATGCGGAAGGCTTATGTGCTGCCTCAATTTTGAGGACAAGACTTACAAGGAACTGCGTAAGGGGATGCCGAAAGACAACGAGAGAGTCGAAACGCCTGACGGTCTCGCAAAGGTAGTCAATGTTGACTACTTCAACGGAAAGGTCAATACGCGCGCCATCGAAAAGGATCCTGAAACGGGAGAGGAAGTATTCTCTCCTGAGATACACTCCTTCAAAAAGGAAGAGATCAGACGCATCGGAAAGAATGCGGGCAGGGAACGTTCGGATGATGTCCAGCTTGAGGTAATGTTCGACTCCGAGGTCGATGAAGAGGAGATACGCGAGCTCGAAGAGCTCATGAGAGAGTTCTGATGGAACGGATAGACGACACGGGGTTCGGAGGCATAAGGGTCATACAGAACAAGGGCTCGGGCTACGGAGTGGATGCCGTGCTGCTTGCTGCTTTCGCGGCAGGCGATACGGGCGCAAAGGGGCTGCCTGTGAATCCGGGGAAACCGCTCAGGATAGCGGATCTCGGCACGGGTTGCGGCATTGCGGCTTTCATACTGTATCACAAGCTCGGCAGAGCGCTCATGACCGGTTATGACATCAATGAGAATGCCATAGACAGGGCTCAGCGGGCCTGTCTCATGAACGGACTGGCTGAAGACATAGGTTTTATCTGTACTGATATAAAGGATATAGATCCGGCAGCAGGGCTCGATGCGGTGATCACCAACCCTCCGTACTTCAGGAGGACGCCTGATGAGCCCGGAGCGGCTGACCCGGATGAAAGATATATCGCCAGACACGAGACTACTGCGGACATCTCGGATTTCGCATCTGTATCGGCGCGGCTGCTCAGAGACGGCGGCCATCTGTACATGGTCCACAGACCTGACAGACTGGCGGATATAATCACTGAAATGAGGGCGGCAGGCATAGAGCCGAAGGAGATGCAGCTTGTAGTTCCGAAGGCAGGCAAGGCCGCAAACATAGTGCTTGTCCACGGTGTAAAAGGGGCAGGACCGGAGCTCCGCCTGCTGCCGCAGATAGCGGTGCATACGGAAGACGGAGGCTATACTGACGAGATACTCAGATACTATGAGAGAATCTAAACGCCCGAGGAGGTGACCCCGCTGAAAGTGGAAACCAAATCGGGGTTTTTTGTGTCTCTTTTTGCGTTGCGAAAGGCGCTTTGCTTGAATAGAGAGGCGCTTATCTATATAATATTATCAATTAGTGCGGGCTTTTTTCGGATGGCTTGCGATATAAGTAGAGAAGGAGAATGCATATGATTTCAGTAAGTGTGCAAGGTGTGCTGATCGGCGTGCTTCTGATTGCTTTGATAGTACTTGTGGTATTCCTGATCGTTATGGTCTCGAATCTTACAGACACTATCAAGAAGGCAAACGCCATAATCGATGGAGGCACCAGTGCCGCTGCAGGCGCAAAGGAAAAGATCGACAATGCTTCCAATGCTGTAAAGGAAGGAGTTTCAAAAGTAACGGGTGCGGCATCAGGTGTAGTATCCGTAGGAACTCAGGTAGCAGGCAAGGTAATCGATAAGGTTGTCAAGTAGGAAATAAGGAGAATCAAAATGACTATCAATCAGGGTATTGCATTCTGCCTTGTAGCTGTACTTATAGGATTCCTTGTTTGTCTGGCAGTCATGGCAAAACACGCAGTAGAGCTGCTCAAGAAGACAAAGACACTTGCCGACAAGAGCAACGAAGCCGTAGATGATGTCAAGGGCAGATTTGACAGGCTGAGCGATGATGCCATCGAAGCAGTCAGCGCGGTTGCTGCTGACACATCCGGTGCTGTCAAGGCTCTTACTTTCGCAGGAGTCGGACTGACAGCATGGGGACTTTTGAAGATCGTGGCCGGAATGTTCACGGGTACAGGAGTCTTCTCCATGATGGCGGCTGCAAAGGAACGCAAAAAAGCAAGGAAAGAGATCAGGCTTTCAAATCAGACCATAAAGGATCTCAACAGACAGGCGGAACTCGAAAAAAAGGCGCGCAAAAAAGCAGCAAAGAAGACAAAAAAGTACGAAAAGATCGATGCAAAGGCTGCTGCAAAGGCTGCAAAGAAAGAAAAAGCAGCATCGAAGAAACAGGCGAAGATCGATAAGAAGGAAGCTGCCGCTGCCGCAAAAGCAGCTGCTGTCACAGCAGCTCTGATGCTGAAGAGAGAGAAAGATGAGAAAAAGAAAGCTCTGAAGGCAGCAAAGGCTGCAGCTGCTATGAGCGCAAGAATAGCCAAGGCAGAGAAGAAGGCAGCAGTAAAAGCAGCCAGAGTCGAGAAGGCTGTGGCTGACAGAGCAGCCAGGACTGAAAAGGCTATCGCTCTTAAAGCGGCGAAGGCTGAGAAACAGGCAGTCAGAACTGCAGCAAAAGCCGAGAGGAGCGCAGCTCAGCTTGCAGCAAAAATTGACGGAAAAGCTTTAAAGGAAAACGCCAGAAAGGCTGAGAAAGCAGTCAAAAAAGCGGGCCATAAGGCGGAGAAGAAGCTTCGCAAGGCCGCAAAGCCTATAGAGAAGAAACAGCGTAAACTGAAGCTGGCCAGGACGGGTGCCAAAGTCGCTGCTGTTGCCGTAAAAACCGAAGCGAAGATCGTTTCGAAGGCTGCAAAAGAAGCCGGAAAACTGGTGAAAAAAGTTCACACAAAACACGCCGCAAAAAGAGCTGCCAGGAAGGCAGCTAAAAAAGCAGCGGCGGAATAAAAAATACTATCTCACAGGAGGCCATTAATGGCAAAAATCCTCGTTAACAACAGCGGACCGCTTCACGGTGAAGTGTGGATAAGCGGAGCAAAGAATTCAGTGCTCCCGCTTCTTGCTGCAACAATAATGACATCAGACACCTGCGTGATCGAGGACGTTCCCGATCTCGCAGATGTCAGCGTTATGAAGAAGATGCTCTCTAAGTACGGAGCTCAAATCGATGATGCCGAAGAAGGCACCATCAGAATAAGTACGCCTGAAATCATTTCCTGTGAAGGCGACAGAGAACTTGTACAGGAGATGAGGGCGTCTCTTTTTACTATGGGACCGATGCTCGCCAGACACGGCAAGATCGTGATGCCGATGCCGGGCGGATGCACCATCGGAAGAAGACCTATAGACCTTCATCTGAAGGGATTCAGAGCCCTCGGCGCTGAAGTCATAGAAGATGATGAGAACGAGCTGGTAACAGTATCAGCCGGTCCGGACGGGCTTAAGGGCGACGTCATCTATCTCGACTTCCCGAGCGTCGGAGCGACAGAAAACATTCTCATGGCGGCTACGACCGCAAGAGGCACAACGATCATTGAAAACGCTGCCAAGGAACCTGAGATCATCGACCTTGCAAACCAGCTGAACAAGATGGGTGCAAGGATCAAATACGCCGGAACGGACATGATCCGCATCGAGGGCGTTCAGGAACTCTCAGGCTGTATTCATGCGGCTATTCCTGACAGGATCGAGACCGGAACCTTCATGCTCGCTGCAGCCATCACGCGCGGCGACATCCTGATAAGAAATGCCCTTCCGGGTCATGTCAGACCGATAATGGCAAAACTCAAGGAGTGCGGCGTAGACGTTGAAGTCACTCCTGACGGCATATATGTAGATGCAAGAGACAGGGATCTCATCGCGACTGATATCAAGACGCTCCCGTATCCGGGATTCCCGACAGACATCCAGTCGCCGTTCATGGCATTCCTGACAACTGTCAGCGGAAGCAGCGTCGTAAGAGAGACCGTGTTTGAGAAC
Organism: Anaerovoracaceae bacterium; assembly: GCA_045115935.1. Classification (GTDB taxonomy): domain Bacteria; phylum Bacillota; class Clostridia; order Peptostreptococcales; family Anaerovoracaceae; genus Crickella. The sequence goes on along the minus strand of JBGULF010000006.1, from coordinate 29,158 downwards.
AGATTCATGCACGTTGTCGAGCTCAACCGCATGGGTGCCGATATCATGATAGAAAACAGAGAAGCTCTTGTGCCGGGAGGCAAGCATCTTAAAGGTGCAAAGGTAAGAGCTACCGACCTCAGAGCCGGAGCTGCCATGGTGCTCGCCGGCCTTTCAGCAACAGGGACTACGGAGATAAGCGAGATATATCACATTGAAAGAGGCTACGAGGATTTTGTAGGCAAATTCAAGGCTCTCGGAGCCGACATCATGAAGATTTCTAACGACTAAAAAGAGTGAAACGGAGGACGTCATGCCTGATATCAATTATCTCAAGCTTCTAGCAGAGAAGTACCCAAACCGCAGAAGTGTAAGGACCGAGATCATCAACCTAAGAGCGATCCTTGCTCTTCCTAAGGCTACGGAATTTTTCCTCAGCGACATCCACGGTGAGTACGATGCATTCCACCACTTCGTAAGGAGCGGTTCCGGAATGATCCGCATGAGGATAGACGAGGTTTTCGGCAACATCCTGACAGAAAGCGAGTGCGATGCACTTGCCTCCCTCATCTATAATCCTGAGGCTGAAATGGCCAGAAGGGAGAAGAGTGAGAAAGACTTTGACGCCTGGTGCAAGGTGTCGATAAGGAGACTTATCGCGATCTGCCGTGTTGTATCAAACAAGTACACCAGATCAAAGGTAAAGAAACGTCTGCCTGTATTCTCGTCGTATATCATGGACGAACTTCTCTTTGCCGATAACGTCCTGGACAGGCATAAATACTATGACGAGATCATCGATACCATAATAGAGTACGATGCGGCAAGAGAGTTCATAATCGATATCACAGAGACCATAGCCAACATGGTCGTCGACAGGCTCCACATAATCGGAGACATTTTCGACAGAGGCCCTAAGTCACATGTCGTACTGGACTATCTCATGGCAAACCGCGGTGTTGATATCCAGTGGGGAAACCACGATATCCTGTGGATGGGTGCCGCATGCGGAAACAGAGCATGCATAGCAACCATGATCCGTATCAACGTCCGTTACAACAATTTCGACATGCTCGAAGTAGGCTACGGATTCAACCTGCGTCCGCTTGCATCGCTGGCTCAGCATATTTACAAGGACGATCCTTGCGAATTCTTCAAGCCTAACGTGCTTGAAACAAATAAATACGATCCTATCCCGCCATCACTTGCTGCAAAAATGCACAAGATGATCTCGATCATCCAGTTCAAACTGGAGGGACAGGAGATCCAGGCACACCCTGAATACCATCTCGAACACAGGAATCTCCTCGAGACTATCGATTTCGAAAAGGGAACGGTAATGGTAGACGGTGTTGAGTGGCCGATGAGAGACATGAATCTTCCGACGGTAGATCCTAAGGATCCTTATAGACTTACCGATCAGGAAGAAGAGGTCATGGTCGCTCTCGAGTCTTCGATACTCAACTCGGAGAAGCTTCAGAGACACATCAACTACATGTTCACACACGGATCGCTCTTCAAGGTAAAGAACGGCAATCTTCTGTATCACGGATGCATGATCCTGAACGAGCGCGGCAATTTCAAGCCTGTAGAAATCGACGGAAAGAAATACAAAGGTGCCGCTTACATGCGCAAGCTCGACCAGATGATCAGAGATGCCCGCGGCAAGCAGTCTGACGGCAGAACTTCCGCAGAAGCCGCATCCATCATGTGGTATCTGTGGCTGTCTGAGGATTCACCGCTCTTCGGCAAGGACAAGATGACGACCTTTGAGAGATACTTCATCGAAGACAAGTCAACACATAAAGAGAACAAGATCCCTTACTACAAGCTGATCGACAAGGAAGAGATCGCAGTAAAAATACTCAAGGACTTCGGTCTTGATCCTGATCACGGCATCATACTGAACGGACACGTTCCGGTAAAACTGGTCAAGGGAGAGACGCCGATCAAGGCAAACGGCAAGCTCTTCATTATCGACGGAGGCATATCGAAGGCATATCATAAGACAACAGGTATCGCCGGCTACACAGCCATAATGACTTCGAAGCACATGTACCTGGCCGAGCATCAGCCTTACGAGCCGATGCAGGAAGACGGCACACAAACCTTCCACAGACCGATAATGCATCTGGTACACACCGAACCTGTCAGACTGAGGATCAGGGACACTGACAACGGTGCGGAGATCCGTGAACAGATCGCCACGCTCGAGGCTCTTTACGACCAGTTCGTCGGCGGCGGCATAAGAGAAATCTATTGATACGAAAGGCGGTAATATATGGCGGTCATTTTAAAGATACTCGGGGGTGTGCTGCTTGCCTGCTGTGTATGGTACATACTCCTGCTGTATAAAAACAACAGGGATAAACTCTGAAAAAGTCAGAAAACAGTATTTATTTTATAAGGAAAAAGGGGACGTAAGCTAATGAACAGTAATCTTATGGCTCTGGCGATAATCCCGGGCCTGCTGCTTATCATATATGTATATAGAAAGGACACGGTCGAAAAGGAGCCGCTGGGACTGATCATAAAGATCATGTTCCTTGGAGTTCTCTCGTGCTTTGCCGCTGCATATCTTGAGATGTTCGAGAGCCAGTATCTCCCGCAGTACCCGAAGGGGTCTCTGGAGTACGCTCTGACTACATCGTTCTGCATGGCGGCACTTGTGGAAGAGACCGTGAAGTTCCTTGCCATGAAGATCGGATCCTGGAGATATCCGGGTTTCAACTACAGATTTGACGGCATCGTTTACGGCGTTTCGGCTGCGGTCGGCTTTGCCATATATGAGAACATAAACTATGTCGCAATGTACGGTCTGCAGACAGCCGTCGTAAGAGCATTCACGGCTATTCCGCTCCATGCGTTCTGCGGAGTCTTCATGGGAGTATTCTATTCATACTCAAAGAAGGCGAGCATACTCGGCAATAAGGGAGCATCAGCAGGATACACTTTACTGGCTCTTCTGGTGCCTATGCTGATCCACGGCACATATGATACATTCGCGTTCCTCGGAGAGAACGGAACGATCCAGCTGCTCATCTTCGTAGTTATTCTTTATGTATCAGCGATCACAACTATCAGGAAAATGTCTGCAGCTGACTACAGAGCGGGATTCTACCCGCGTGCACGCAACATCGATTACAGCGTCGATATTTGATATTGACAGGAAAGGCGGAACAAATGAGTAGTACAAGAGATAAACTCACCAACGAACTCCTGTATCTGTATAACACCGGAAAGCTGTATCATGCTTACAGGTCTTTTGGAGCGCATATAGCGGACGGAGGAGTTCAGTTCACTTTGTGGGCTCCGGATGTCAGATCTGTCAGAGTCACCGGTGATTTCAACGGCTGGAACGCGTCAGATGTGATGGAGCACATAGGTGATACGGGTGTATGGACCTGCTTCGTGCCGGGAGCCAAGGCCGGTGATCATTACAAATACGAGATCGAAACGGCAAAAGGCGACCGGATATCCAAAGCCGATCCGTTCGCATTCATGTCCGTGAAAAGACCGGGAACGGACTCGATCGTTACCGAACTCTGGTATGAGTGGCATGATCAGGAATGGATGAAAGAGAGAGAGTCGAAGAACAGCTTCACTTCTCCGATGAATATCTATGAATGCCATCTGGGTTCATGGAAACGCCCTGAAGGTCCTGAGGGCAAGGAAACCTTCTATACATACCGGGAACTTGCCGACATGCTCGTGCCTTATGTAAAAGAAATGGGCTACACTCATGTTGAGTTCCTGCCTGTAATGGAGCATCCTCTCGATGCTTCGTGGGGCTATCAGGTAACGGGATTCTATGCGCCGACCTCAAGGTATGGTTCAGCTCACGGCCTGAAGCACCTCATCGAAACCTTCCACAAAGAAGGAATAGGTGTAATTCTCGACTGGGTACCGGGACACTTCTGTCCTGATGATCACGGTCTGAGGGATTTCAACGGAGACAAGCTGTACGAGAGCATCGTTCACCCTGACTGGGGCACATACAAGTTCGATTTCAGCAGACCGCAGGTGAGGAGCTTCCTGCTGTCGAATGCCATGTACTGGCTCGAAGAGTACCATGCAGACGGCCTGCGCGTTGACGGGGTCACCAGCATGCTGTACCTGAACTTCGGCATAAGCGACAAATCGAAAATGCGCTTCAACAAGTACGGCGGCGATACCGATCTGGACGCAGTTGAATTCCTCAAGGAATTCAACTGTATGATAGGCACTAATGTAAAGGGAGCCTTTACTGTCGCAGAAGAAAGCACCGCATGGCCTATGGTCACACAGCCGCCTTCAAACGGCGGACTGGGATTCCATTATAAGTGGAATATGGGCTGGATGAATGATACACTTGAGTACATGTCCACAGACTTCCCATGGAGAGAAGGAGCCCATAACAAACTGACTTTCTCCATGACATATGCCTACAGCGAAAACTACGTACTGCCGCTTTCGCACGATGAAGTCGTGCACGGCAAGAAGAGTCTCATAGGGCGCATGCCTGGAGACATCTGGAGACAGTTCGCAGGCACAAGGCTTCTGGCCATGTATCAGATGACACATCCGGGCAAGAAGCTCAACTTCATGGGACATGAGATAGCGCAGTTCATTGAGTGGCGCGAGTACGAGGGCCTGGAATGGTTCCTGCTCGGCTATGAGAACCATGAAAAACATCAGAGATTCATAAAGGATCTCAACCATATTTACACAGAGCATCCGGCTCTGTGGTCGGACGATAACAGCTGGGAAGGATTCAGGTGGATCGATCCGGATGACAGGAGGCAGAAGGTGCTCACATATTACAGACGCGCCAGAGGCACCTCCAAGGACGATCCGGGAGAACTTCTCATCTGTGCACTCAACATGGGTGTAGAAGCGTTCGATGAATTTGAGATAGGTGTCCCGGAACCGGGTTACTATAAAGAGATAATCAACTCCGACAATGTGAAATATGCCGGAAGCGGCAGGGTGAATACACGTCAGGTACGTGCGAGGAAAAAGCCGATGCACGGCATGCCGTATTCGATCAGGATAAAGATGCCTGTTGTCGGAGCTGCAATTTTCAGAAAAAACTATAACAGAAAGGGTCATTAAAAAGGATTCAGATGATTAGAAACAAAGACGATTTCAAAACAGAGTACAAACGTATTTCAAACCAGATGTTCAGAAGAGATCCGGAACATCTTGATGACAAGGACAAATTTGCCGTTCTCGCAAGACTGGTTGAGCGCGAAGCTCAGGAAAGAACGGGCGCGGTAGAGATACTGTCAGGAAACAAGAAGGGAGAAGACAAGAAAGTTTATTACTTTTCGATGGAGTTCCTCATCGGAAAACTGATGGAAAACTATCTGCTCAACCTCGGCATCCGCGATTACGCAGCTGAAGGTCTCGCAGAAATGGGCACATATATTGACGATCTGCTCGCAGTAGAGCCTGATCCGGGTCTCGGAAACGGCGGCCTCGGAAGACTTGCCGCATGCTTCCTCGATTCGATGGCAGCACTCGGCATCAAGGGCGACGGCATGGGCCTCAGATATAAATTCGGCCTCTTTAAGCAGAGAATAGTCAGCGGTCACCAGATCGAAGTACCGGATGCATGGCTCGACGAAGGATATATTTGGGAGAGAGCAAAGCCTTACGATTCCGTGATCGTAAAATTCGGAGGAAAGGTCGAGAGATCCTTAAAGGACGGCCAGATGGAGTATAAGCACGTCGACTATACGACAGTAAGAGCGGTGCCTTACGATGTGCCTATCCTCGGTTTTGGCGGCCGTACCGTAAATACGCTCCACCTCTGGGACGCTCAGCCGGTGCACGATACCATCGACATGAAGGAATTCAACGCCGGTAACTACAGCGCAGCCATGAAGGAGCGCAGTGAGATCGAAGCTCTTACAAGCATCCTGTATCCGGATGATACAAACGGTATCGGAAAGCAGCTCCGTCTCAGACAGGAGTATTTCCTGGTAGCTGCCGGAATCGGCATGATCATCAGAGAGTACAAATCCCGCTACGGAACAAAGGAATGGGATAAGTTCGCTGACAGGATCCAGATCCACATCAACGATACACACCCGACTATGTGCATCCCTGAGCTCATGAGAGTATTCATCGACGAGGAAGGTCTTGAGTGGAAAGATGCATGGAGAATAGTAAGGGCAACGACTTCGTTCACGAACCACACTGTTCTGCCTGAAGCGCTCGAAAAGTGGTCGATTCCTCATTTCCAGCAGCTCCTGCCTAGGATCTACATGATCATCGATGAGATAAACAAGCGCTGGCAGGAAGGACTTCCTCTGGAAGCTGATGACTGGCATACACTGAGCCGTGAAACTTCGCCTCTCTGGGACAATGAAGTGAAGATGGCAAATCTGTCGGTAGTCGGAAGCCATTCGGTAAACGGAGTATCTGCTCTGCACAGCGATATCCTTACCAAGACCATATTCAGCAAGTTCTATGAGCTGCAGCCGAATAAGTTCAATAACAAGACCAACGGAATAAGCCACCGCAGATTCATGATGCAGGCCAACCCGGGTCTGGCAAATCTGATCGACAACACTATCGGCACAGACTGGCAGACAGACTTTGAACAGATCAAAAGGCTCGAAGAGTACGCACAGGACAGCGCATTCCTTGAAGAGCTCATGGCTGTAAAGAGACAGAACAAGGTCAGACTTGCGGACTATATTGCTGACCGCATGGAAATAGAAGTCGATCCTGATTCGGTATTCGACGTACAGGTAAAGAGGATCCATGCCTACAAGAGACAGCTTCTCAATGGATTCAAGATCCTCGACCTCTATAACAGACTGAAGGAAAACCCTGATCTTCCTATCAACAACTATACCTTCATCTTTGCCGGAAAGGCTGCCCAGGGATATGCCTTTGCAAAGGAAGTGATCAAGTTCATCAACAGCCTGGCAGACATGGTCAATTCCGATCCTGTAGTCAGCAAGAGGATCAAAGTTGTATTCATCGAGAACTTCTGCGTATCCAACGCGCAGCTGATCTATCCTGCAGCTGACATAAGCGAGCAGATCTCGACAGCAGGCAAGGAAGCCAGCGGAACAGGAAACATGAAGTTCATGATGAACGGAGCAGTCACCCTCGGTACGATGGACGGTGCAAATGTTGAGATCAGCCAGCTTGCCGGATTGGACAATATCTGCATCTTCGGATACTCTTCAGAAGAGACAGAGAGCTACTACAAGCACGGCGGATATTTCTCACAGTATGTGATCAGTGAGGATCCGAGACTCCAGCGCATGACGAACCAGCTCATTGACGGCACTTTCAGCCGCAGTGACTATAACTTCTGGGGAATCCATGACGCTCTGCTGAGGAGCAACGATGAATACTTCGTGCTCGGAGATTTCGACTCATATGTGAATACCTGGGAAGAAATGGACAGGATCTATTCGGACAAGGAAAGATGGGCACGCATGTCGCTGGCCAACATCGCCAACTCTGCGTTCTTCTCCAGTGACCGCACCATATCTGAATACGCAAAAGATATCTGGAATATATAATTTTTTAACAACAGGAGGCTGAGAAGTATGAAAAAGAAAAAAATGTTAGCTATGCTCCTGGCCGGAGGGCAGGGCAGCAGGCTCTATGACCTGACTACCAGCATCGCCAAGCCGGCCGTGTCGTTCGGAGGCAAGTATCGAATAATCGACTTCGGCCTCTCGAACTGTGTCAATTCCGGAATTGACACAGTTGGCATACTCGTACAGTACAAGCCGCTCGTTCTCAACAGATACGTTGGAACAGGCGAGTCGTGGGATATGGCGGTCAACGACGGCGGCGTACACATACTGCCTCCTTATGCCGGAGCAACCGGCGGAGAGTGGTATGAGGGAACTGCAGATGCCATCTACCACAACATCGATTTCATAGATATGTATAACCCTGAGAATGTACTGATCCTCTCGGGCGACCATATCTACAAGATGGATTACAATCTCATGCTTGAGGAGCATGAGAAAAACAATTCCGATCTCACCGTATCCGTCATCGAGGTACCATGGGAAGATGCCAGCAGATTCGGTATCATGACAGCCGATGAGGAAGGCAATATCGTGAAGTTCTCAGAGAAGCCGAAAGAGCCGGACAGCAACCTTGCTTCGATGGGTATCTACATCTTCAAGTGGGATGTACTGCGCAAGGCTCTGCTCGAAGACCACGAGACAGAGGGTTCATCGCACGACTTCGGAAACGATCTCATACCGAAGCTGCTTGGAGAAGGAAAGAAACTCACGGTATACAGATTCGCAGGATACTGGAGAGACGTCGGAACCGTCCAGAGCTACTATGACAGCCAGATGGACCTGATGGACAACGTAGACAGCATCAACGTCTTCACCGGAGAAGACAGGGTATTCTCCAATGCAAACATGTATCCTCCGCAGTATATCGGCCGCGAAGCAAATATTCATAATTCGCTCATCTGCAACGGATGCACGGTTTACGGAAGCGTCAATCACTCAATACTGGGTTCCGGCGCTGTCGTGAGTGCCGGAGCGGTGATCGAGGACTCGATCGTCCTTCCTAACGCATGGGTAGGCCGCAACTGCCGCATCACAAAGGCAATCATCAATGAAGGCGCTGTCGTTGAGGATAATGCAGTTATAGGCGATCCGGACGGCAACGTACAGGTTTACGGCAAGACCAATCTGTCGATATAGGAAAGGAGGATACAGGAACATGAAAACGATCGGACTTATTTCCGCAAACTATGGCAGCAGCGAATTCGGCGAACTGCTCGAAAACAGGACCCTGGCATCGCTCCCTTATGGTGGCAGATACAGGCTCATCGATTTTGCACTTTCAAACATGGCGAACGCAGGCATCACTACTGTCGGCGTCATAGCACCTGCTGATTCGGGCTCGCTTATTGACCATATCGGCGTTGGCAACCCGTGGTCACTCGCCCGTAAAAGAGGCGGACTTTTCGTAATGCCTGGCTCGGTATACGGCATGCAGAAATCCGGCAGCAGATTCCTCATGAGAGACCTGCTGAAGTGCGACAGATTCTTCTACAAGGATGATGCCGACTATGTGATAATGTCAGGCAGTACTGATGTCTGCAATATGGATTTTGAGCCGTTCATCAAGGCCCATGCAGAATCCGGAAAACCTGTAACCATGATGTACAAGAAGGTCCCTAGAGGCGAAGAATTCCATGGTTACTTCCTCGACATCGGTGAGAACGGCGAAGTCAAAGGTATCAACAGCGAGAGCTTTGGCTGGTCGAACTACTTCGCAGACTGCTTCATCATCAACAGGACGTATATGATCGACTTCCTGAAATGGTACAAAGTACTCGAGTACATGGACATGATCGAAATAATCCGCGATAACCTGGGCAACATGAACATCGGCACTTTCGAGTTCAGAGGCTATCTCGGCAAGATCAAGAACCCTTGGGAATTCCTCAAGGTAAATCAGGGAATGACAGATTACGACATCCGTAACGAGGTGTTCTGCAACCCTGTAAGACCTATCTTTACAAAGGCACAGGACGAGGCTCCTGTATTCCACTATCCTGAAGCAGATGTCAGGAATTCCGTCATCTCGACAGGATGCATCATCGAGGGAAGAGTAGAGAACAGCGTGATCTTCAGAAGCTGCCACATCGCTAAGGGCGCAGTGGTACGTAATTCTGTCATCATGATGCACGGCACCATCGGTGAAGGCGCAGTACTCGACAACGTGATCGCAGACAAGTACGTAACGATCAACCCTGGCGTAAAGATCTACGGCGGAGAGAGAGAACCTGTTATCATCGGAAAGAACGAAACGATATAAAAACCAAAAAACGGGGTATGACATGGCTAAGAAAAACATACTTTTCGCGGCATTTGAAGCATCACCTTTCATCAAGACCGGCGGCCTCGGAGATGTATCCGGGGCTCTGCCTGTCCATCTCAAAAATGATGAGTTTGATGCCAGAGTCATTCTGCCGCTTATAAGCTCTATACCTGAAGAGTATAAGAGCAAAATGAAATTCGTGACCAGCTATGAAGTGCCGCTCGGATGGAGAAATCAGTACTGCGGGCTCTTTACCCTCATGAAAGGGGGAGTCAAGTATTACTTCCTCGATAACGAGTATTACTTTAAGCGCGGCCAGGTTTATGGTGAATTCGATGATGCCGAGAGAGTTTCTTTCTTCTCAAAGGCAGTGCTCGAGACTGTGAAGTACATAGCAAAGAACTTCAGACCCGAAATCATACACTGCAACGACTGGCACACCGCACTTGTTCCGGTCTATCTGAGAGAACTTTACAAGGATGATCCGCTGTTTGAGCCTATCAAGACAGTGTTCACTATACACAACCTGAAGTTCCAGGGCATGTACAGCAAGTATGTTACAGGTGATGTCTGCGGCCTGGGAGGCACTCCTGCCGAGGAGCAGATGGAGCACTCGGATGCAGTCAACTTCCTCAAGGGCGCTGTCATATACTCAGATGCCGTTACAACGGTAAGCCCTACCTATGCTGAAGAGATATGCACCGCCGCATACGGCGAGGGACTCGAGGATCTGTTCCAGTCGATCCATAATAAGCTCAGCGGCATTATCAACGGCATAGACCGCATTAACTACAATCCGAAGACCGACAAGGCAATCGCGGCCAACTTCGATGGTAACAGCCTTGAAAAGAAGGTCGCCAACAAGCTGGCGCTTCAGAGAGAGCTCGGCCTCGAAGAGGATCCTGATGTTCCTCTGTTTGCAATGGTCAGCCGCCTTACAACTCAGAAGGGTGCAAACCTCATAGCTGAACTTCTTCCTGAATTCAGGGAAAGGAACATGCAGCTTGCAGTACTCGGAACAGGCGACTACCTGTATGAGCACGCAATAGCTGATTTTGCTTACCACAATCAGTCAAGGATCGCGGCAAGAGTTGCATTTGACGAGAAACTTTCCAGGAGATACTATGCCGGAGCTGATGTGTTCCTGATGCCTTCGGCATTTGAACCTTGCGGGCTCGCGCAGATGATATCCATGCGCTACGGCACGCTGCCTCTCGTAAGAGAGACCGGAGGCCTGAAAGATACTGTGAAAGGATACTGGGATTACGGCAACATGGCTAACGGATTCTCGTTCAAGGATTTCGATGCTAACGGTCTCCGCAGCGCAGTGGATCTTGCGCTCGGACTGTGGTCCGAACAGAAAGACACATGGAAGGAACTGCAGAACAACGCGATCTCCATGCACTTCGGCTGGGAGGAGTCAGCTGAGAAATACCGCGAGCTATACAAAGGCCTGCTGAAATAAGAAAACATGAAGATAATACACAATTCAAGAAAAGCAGAATACAGAGAGCCCTTCGGAGCGGCGAAAACCGGGACGAAGGTCTCTCTTACTATTGAAATAAAAGATCCGGCTCCTGAAAGCGTCAGACTCATGCTCTGGCACGGGGACGATCCGGCTGCCCATTATCTGGAAATGTCGGAAAAAGGGGACGGAAGATATGCAGCAACATTCCCGCTGCCTGACGAAGGCTGCCTTGTCTGGTATGCGTTCGAGATAGAAACAGAGCGTGAAGAAGGAAGACTGGTCTTTTACTATGGAAACAACTCCGAGGATCTCGGAGGCGAGGGCAGGACATATCTGGATGACCCTCACCGCTATCAGATCACGGTGTATAAAGAAGCTGAAGTGCCTGAATGGTACAGGAACGGCATAGTCTATCAGATATTCCCGGACAGATTTGCCCGCGATGATGACTGGCGCGAGAGGACCGAAGCTGCAAATAAAAAGATCAATGACAGACGCAGCGACATGAAGCGCGTCATACAGGAGGACTGGACAAAACCGGCTTACTATGTGCGCGATGAGACCGGCAAGGTGGTCGAGTGGCCGATGATGGGAGGAAGCCTGAAAGGCATCGAGGAAAAACTCGATTACATCAAGTCTCTCGGAGCCACATGCATATACCTGAATCCTGTATTCGAGGCGGCGTCTAATCACCGTTACGATACCGGAGACTACATGCACATAGACGGAGCTCTGGGAACGGATGAGGATTTTGAAGAACTGGCAGCTGCGGCAAAGGAAAGAGGCATACGCATCATACTTGACGGCGTATTCAGCCACACGGGAGCCGACAGCATTTACTTCGACAAGATCGGCAACTACTCGGAGATGCGCCCGGATGAGACTGACCCGGCCGGAGCATGGGGCAACGAGGATTCCCCGTACAGGAAGTGGTTCAAGTTCGATGAGAAGGAGCGCTGCGGTTACAGCAGCTGGTGGGGTGTTGAAGATCTGCCTGAGGTAGACGAAAACAACAGCGATTACAGAAAATTCATCCTCGGAGAGGACGGAGTCGTCGCCCACTGGATGAAGAAAGGAGCTTCCGGATGGAGGCTCGATGTTGCGGATGAGCTCCCTGACTCGTTTATTGCGGAGACCCGCACAAGGATCAAAGCGACCGACCCGGACGGACTTCTGCTCGGCGAGGTGTGGGAAGATGCCAGCAATAAGATAAGCTACGGCGAACGGCGCAAATATTTCATGGGGGATGAACTCGATTCCACGATGCATTATCCTCTCAGGGACATCCTGCTCGACTATATCAACTACACCGTAGGCTCATCAGCAGCCGCGGACAGACTCATGAACATAGCGGAAAACTATCCGCCGCAGAACTTCTACGCTACGCTCAACCTTCTGGGAAGTCACGACAGAGCCCGCATCATGACCATGATGGCTGCGGAGGAGGACTACAAATCGGCAACCAAAAAAGTGAAGGTGCTATCGACTCTGCAGTACTGCATGCCGGGAGTTCCGTGCATCTATTACGGTGATGAGGCAGGCCTGCTCGGCAGCACCGATCCGGCAAACAGGAGTGGTTATCCGTGGGGATTTGAGAACCTCGATCTCGGATATCATTACAGGATGCTCGGACTCATGTATGACGAGCACCCGTCCCTTAAGGACGGCGGATTTGATTTCCTCTCCGGCAGATACGGGATCGATGAGGACATACTTGCGTTCACGCGTACCGGAAAGGATATCACGGGAACGGAAGAGACGATACTGGTCCTTGCAAACAGAAGATACGGACCTGCAGAGATAGATCTGAGCGGCATAGACGGGCTCAGATGCGGATATGCTCTGGAACTTCTTGCTTCTGAGGAGCTTCCTGTCGATGAAGAGGGAAGTCTCGGCATCATAAGGATGGACAGCCTCTCCGCAATGGTCATAAGTCTCAGGGCAAAAAAACCTGAAGCTGAAGATCTCGGCAGAAGCGCGGGAGTGATCTGCCATATAAGCTCGCTGCCGGAGGGCAGGCTAGGCAAGGGAGCCAGAGACTTTGTGGACAGGATATCTTCGGCGGGATTCACCATATGGCAGGTGCTGCCGGTCAATCCTGCGGGAGTCGGCAATTCACCGTACAGCAGTTTTGCTGCGTTCGCGGGAGAACCGGCATTCATCGATTATGATGAGCTTCCCGATACGGAAGGCTACAACGAATTCATAAAAGACAATGCATACTGGCTGTATGACTACATAGCTTTCAATCTGATCAAGAGCATGAATGAAGGCAAGCCGTGGTACGAGTGGCCTGAAGAATACAGGAAAATCGATACACAGGAATACATAAGAACGCTTACTGATGAGCAGAAGGCGGTGGCAAACCGTCTTGCCGGTGAGCAGTACTGTTTCTATGCCCAGTGGAACGATCTCAGGGAATACGCGAATTCAAAAGGTGTGCGCATAATGGGCGATCTTCCTATGTACATGGCTGCGGATTCGGCAGACGTATGGGCAAACCAGCACATATTCAGGATGGATGACACGGGCGCTCAGAGCGTGCATGCAGGAGTCCCGCCTGATGCTTTCAGCAATGAAGGCCAGGACTGGGGCAATCCGCTGTATGACTGGGATATTCTGAAGAAAGAAAACTACGAATGGTGGTTCAGACGCATACGCCAGTGCGCGGAGCGCTTTGATATACTGCGCATCGACCATTTCAGAGGATTGTCCGAGTATTACGCCATCCCAAAGGACGGAGATCCTAAGGAAGGCTGCTGGCAGCACAGCGCCGGTCTTGGTTTCCTTGACGGCATCGACAAGATGCTCAGAAAGGAAGGCCTCGGGATGAAGATACTTGTGGAGGACCTGGGATTCCTCGATGCGGGAGTAAAGAATCTGCTTAAACTCAGCGGCCTGCCGGGAATGGACATCTGGCAGTTCACTGCTGATCACATGAGAAAAATGTGCGAAGAAGAACCTGAGAAGGCAAAGCACAGAGCGTTCTATACGGGAACTCACGACAACAACACTCTTGTCGGCTATCTGAAAGAAAGGTCAAATGGGGACATCAGGTACATGGAAGGCGACTCATCCGAGGTGGGAAGCACCGTTGAGGCTATGGCGGTGATCCGCAGGATCTACGAGAGCCCGGCAGTGCTGGCCATGCTGCAGGTGCAGGACGTGCTCATGCTCGGAGAAGAAGCCCGCATGAACGTTCCGGGAGTGCCGGAAGGAAACTGGACCTGGAAGATGCCGGGCGAGACTGTCGAAGAGGCATTCCTTGAAGCGGCTGACCGCCTGAAATGGTTCAGATCTCTCGCTGAGAGGACAGGCCGCCTGGATAAGGGGAACGGAGCAAAGATATGATCCGCAATATTGTTTTTGACATAGGAAACGTGCTCATCGGATTCGATGCGATGGACTATCTTGTATCGCTCTTCGGCAAAGAAAAGGCCGTGCGCGTTGCAGAAGCTGTGTTCGGTACCGGCTACTGGCAGGAACTCGATATAGCAAGACTCAGCGTGGAGGAGATACTTGAGCTGTTCTACAGCGCGGCACCCGATCTCCGCGATGAAATAAAAGAGGCATTTGACCGCATCGGCGAATGCGTCACTAAGCTCGACTGGCCGGTCCCGCTGATAGACTCGCTGAAGGAAAAAGGCTACGGGGTCTATTTCCTTTCGAACATGTCTGAACACGTGAAAGCCTCTAATACTGATGCGTTCGGTTTTGTCAAACATATGGACGGCGGTATATGGTCGTGCGATGTGCATGAGATAAAACCGGATGCTGAAATTTACAGGCTGCTGTTTGAGAAATACGGTCTGGTCCCTGAAGAGTGCCTTTTCATTGATGACCACTGGGAAAACATTGCCGTGGGAAAGAAATTCGGCATGAAGGGCATAGTCTTCAGAGATCACGATCAGCTCACTGCAGATCTTGAGAAGGCGCTTACCAAGGATGCGACCCACGACAGGATCACAGTGCTTTGCTACGGTGACTCCAACACATACGGATACGACCCGGTTACTCACGGAAGATATCCGTATGAGAAGCGCTGGACAACACTGCTCGGGGAGATGCTGGGCAGCAGATATGAGGTGATCTCAGAGGGACTGAACGGCAGGACGACAGCCTACGACAGACCGGGTGCAGCATGGAAAAACGGCATGAGCAGCTTTACAGCGTGCCTGGGCACTCACAAGCCGGTAGATTATGTGATCATAATGCTGGGCACCAACGACTGTGATGTCGAACTCGGACTATCAGCCGAAGACATAGCGGACGGAATGGAGTCGCTCGTGAGGACGGTAGAGGAAGAGACACCTGCTCTGCAGGGCTATGTTCCGGAGATAATCATCGCTGCACCGGCAGCGATACAGGGAGACATAGAAAAATCACCGTTTGCAGGCAAGATCACGGATTTATCGGTGAAGACTTCGCTTGAAACCGGACCGCTTTACAGGATGATCGCGGAGCGGCACGGCGTTAAGTTTGCCGATGCTTCAGTCAGCATAGAAGTTTCGCCTGACTGCGAGCATCTTACTGAAAAAGGGCACAGACAGATAGCAGAGCTCTTCTTCAATGTGATCATGTCCGCGCGGTAACGGCTTTCTTTAAAAAATGTAAGAATGACTAAAAAATAGAGCGCTTTTGGCGCTCTTTTTTCCTTTTGTGTTGAAAATGTGATAAAATACGCTAGTGTCATATACTATGAGGCACTATACCACGAGAAAGGACGTGATAATTTGCTTATTTACATAGCTAAGCGACTGGCAGCAGCAGTAGCAACTCTGCTCCTTATCATGACGATCACTTTCTTCCTGATGAACACCATTCCGGGAAGCCCGTTCCTGACTGAGAAGTCCACCCCTCAGCAGATCGAACTCGCGAACCAGAAATATGGTCTTGACAAACCTCTCATTGTTCAGCTAAAGAATTATCTGGTGAACTATTGCAAGGGAGACCTGGGTGTTTCACTGAAGATGCAGGAAGGAACTCCTGTTAAGGACATTCTGTTCAGACAGGGCAAATTCGGACTGTCAATGAGACTGGGTCTGCTTGCCGTTCTTGTCGCAGTTGTTCTGGGCATACCGTTGGGGTGCCTGGCAGCGTATAAACGAGGTACCTGGGTGGACGGATTGCTAAGGGTACTTACCACTGTCGGCGTAGCCATTCCGACATTTGTACTTGCCGCGACACTGCTGATCTATTTAGGAGTCAAGGCGCAGCTGCTTCCTGTACTTTCGGGAAGCCTGACAAACTGGAAGGCTTACATAATGCCGGTAATATCGCTTTCGTTCTATGACGTCTGCTATATTGCCAAGCTGACAAGGACTTCCATGCTTGACGCGATCAACCAGGACTATATCCGTACCGCAAGGGCAAAGGGTGTAAAAAACAAGTGGATCGTACTAAAGCATGCTCTCAGGAATTCGCTGATCCCTGTAGTCACATTCCTCGGACCGCTGATCGCGTTCATCATCACAGGTTCGTTCGTTGTAGAGACTACATTCTCGATACCGGGACTCGGCAAGTACTTCGTAGAGAGCGTCATCAACCGTGACTACACCGTGATCATGGCGACCACCTTTGTAGTATCCATACTGGTAATCGGAATGAACCTGGTCGTGGATATCGTATATAAGGTAATCGACCCGAGGATCACGCTCAGCTCAACAGACGAATAAGGAGGAATCATGAAACAGGCATTCAAAGAATTCAGCCCGTTCCAGGTTAATCCTGATAAAGTCTGGGCTGACTATAACATCAGCGCCTCCGACTTTGAGCCGGCAACGGATTCAGAGAAGGAGAGCATGGTAGAAATAAGAAAGAGCGTCTCCTACTGGAGAGATGCAGCCAGAAGATTCAAGAATAACACCGTTTCCATGGTAGCCCTCGGGATCTTCATCATCGTGCTGCTCTTCGCGTTCCTGGGACCATCGCTTATTCCTTATGACTACGCAAATCAGTACAGAAGCTCACAGAAGCTTGGTCCGTTCGAGTATTCCGATCAGGAAGCCAAGATCAAGAGCATAGAGGATAAGGTGGACTGCATGTTTGCGACTGCTCTCCAGCCGGGTTCCTCGACCGGTCTGGATCCGGGTGATTATTACTTTAAATTTAAAGGTAATACCTATTGCTTCAACCTTGATAAGAAGCTGTCGGATTCCGTGGTCATTCTCAAGGAAGGCGAGCTTTCAACTGTAAGAGAAGTTCACATCATGAACGGCGAGATAAAGAGGTCGACACCTCTCGCGTTTACAAGCGAGGTCACTGATGGAGCAAAAGAGCTCACAGTTGCCAAAAAGGTGTTCCCTCACATGGTAGGTACGGACTCTCAGGGCCGTGACCTGCTGGCAAGAACCATGTACGGAGCGAGAGTATCCATCATCATCGGTATCGTGGCTGCGCTCATCGTTCTGGTCATCGGTTCCATTTACGGAGCAATTTCCGGACTCTGCGGCGGCGTCGTCGACTTCGTCATGATGAGAATAGTAGAGCTTATCTACTCAGTACCTGAGATACTGCTCGTACTGCTGCTTCAGGTAGTTCTGAAGGATCCTCTTCAGAAATGGTTCGATGCATCCAATTCGTGGTTCGCAAATGCGCTGTCCACGCTTGGTGCAGGAATCGTCAGTATCTTTATAACATTCGCTCTTCTCTATTGGGTAACCATGTCGCGTATCGTACGCGGACAGGTACTCATGCTGAAGAAGCAGGAATACGTTACTGCGGCAACAGCTCTCGGAGCTTCGAACGGCAGGATCATAAGAAGGCACCTGTTGCCTAACTGCGTAGGACAGCTCGTTATCACGACCTGCCTGCAGATCCCGTCGGCCATCTTCCTCGAATCCTTCCTGTCCTTCCTCGGACTCGGAGTTTCGGCACCGATGGCTTCACTCGGATCGCTCTGTTCGGACGCACTTGGAACGATCACCATCTTCCCGTACAGGCTGCTGTTCCCTGGTGCAGTACTTACAATAATAGTTCTTACCCTGAACCTGGTCGGCGACGGACTGAGAGACGCTCTCGACCCGCGTCTTAAGAAGTAGGAGGTGGAACGATGTCAGAAGAAAGAAAAACACTGCTTGAAGTAAAAGACCTTAAGGTATCATTCTTCACTCCTGCAGGAGAGGTAAAGGCCGTTGACGGCATAAGCTATACCCTCAAGGAGCATGAGGTAATGGGCGTTGTAGGCGAGTCCGGTTCCGGCAAGTCCGTAGAGGCATACTCTATCATGGGGCTTCTCCAGAGCCCGGGCAAAGTAGTAGGCGGATCCATCACGTTTGACGGTGAAGACCTGCTGGCTTATGACGAAGAGCAGATGAGAGACTTCAGAGGAAACAAGGCAAGCATGATCTTCCAGAATCCTATGACCTGCCTGAACCCGGTCTACACGATCGGAAACCAGCTCATGGAGGCTCTTACCTGTCACGACAAGGATTATCCGAAAGACAAGGCCAGAGAGCGTGCCATCGAGATGCTCGAGCTCGTAGGCATCAACAACGCTGAGAAACGTGTGGATCAGTATCCTCATGAGTTCTCGGGCGGAATGCGTCAGCGTGCGATGATCGCCATGGCGCTCATCTGCGACCCTAAGCTGCTGATAGCCGATGAGCCTACTACGGCTCTCGACGTTACCATCCAGGCGCAGATCCTCGACCTGATGAAGAGCATTCAGAAGAAGATCGGCACTGCTATCATCTTTATCACACACAACCTCGGTGTAGTAGCCGAGATGTGCGACAGAGTATCGGTAATGTACGCAGGCAAGATAGTTGAGCAGGGCACCGATGAGGACATTTTCTACAGACCGGGTCATCCATACACGATGGGCCTGCTGGAGTCGATGCCTAGACTCGATGCTGATGAGCACGAGAGACTGATACCTATCGAGGGAACACCGGTCGACCTGCTGAACCCGCCTCAGGGCTGCCACTTCGGTCCGAGATGCAAACACTGTATGAAGATCTGTCTCACCAAGGAACCGCCTTATGCTGACCTCGGAGACGGACACATTTCGGCATGCTGGCTGCATTTCATGGGAAAAAACAAACAGGAGGTAAGTAAATAATGGCTGAACAGACCAAACTCCTGGAAATAAAGGATTTAAAGAAGTACTTCACAGTAAAGAAGTCGGGATTCAACAAGAATCAGATGGTAAAGGCTGTTGACGGTGTCAGCATGGACATCTTCAGGGGCGAGACACTCGGACTCGTAGGCGAATCCGGCTGCGGAAAGACTACGCTGGGACGTACAATAATAAGACTCTACGAGCCTACATCCGGATCCATAATTTACGATCGAAAGCCGATCTACGATTCAGAGCAGAAGATCGCGGAGAAGATGCTCCCGTACAGACGCAAGATGCAGATCATCTTCCAGGATCCGTCGGCATCCCTTGACCCTCGTATGACGGTCGGAGAGATCGTAGGCGAAGCGCTTGATATCCATAAACTGTATACCGGAAAGGGAGAAAGAGAAGCGAGGATCAACCAGCTTCTTGAAGAGGTAGGACTCAATACCGAGCACTCCAACCGTTTCCCTCATGAGTTCTCCGGCGGACAGCAGCAGAGGATCGGGATCGCGAGAGCACTGGCAGTCGAGCCTGAGTTCATCGTATGCGACGAGCCGATCTCGGCTCTCGACGTATCCATCCAGTCACAGGTCGTAAATATGCTGGAAGACCTCCAGGACGAGCTGGGACTGACGTACCTGTTCATCGCTCATGATATTTCGGTAGTACGCCATATCTCAAACCGTATCGGCGTAATGTACCTCGGCAATCTTGTAGAGCTTGCGGAATCGTATGAGCTTTACAGAAACCCTATACATCCGTATACTAAAACATTGATGAGCGCTGTCCCTATCCCTGACCCTGTGGTCACACGCGCGAGGGAGAGGGTGATCCTTGAGGGAGATATCCCAAGCCCGATCAACCCGCCTTCGGGATGCAAGTTCCACACAAGATGCCCGTATGCAACCGAGCGCTGCAAACAGGAAGTACCTGTGTTCAAGGATCACGGCGGCGGACATTATGCGGCATGCCATCTGCTGGACAGGTAGAAGCGCATTGATGAGTTATTAATGTAACACTGAGTTACTTTAATATAATACAGTAATGTATAAGTTATTGAAGGAGGAAAAATTTTATGAAGAAATTTCTAACTCTGATCCTCTGCCTTGCTGTAGTCCTTTCATTTACAGCATGCGGAGGCGGTGGAAGCAGCGACGGAGGAGATGCTTTTGTTGCTACAGCATGCATCGCTTCTGAACCTGAGACCATCGACCCAAGTCTCATCAGTTCTGTTGACGGTTCCACATATGTAAACCATATGTTTGAGAACCTCATGAAGTACGTTCCGACAGACGAGAAGGCTGACGAAAGCGGAAACGTGATGATGACAAAGGTTGACTTAGGTCAGGCCGCAAGCTATGAAGTATCTGATGACGGACTCGTTTATACGTTCAAGATCAGAGAAGATGCAAAGTGGTCTGACGGTGAGCCGGTAAAGGCTCAGGACTGGGTATATTCATGGCAGAGACTGGTTGATCCTAACACAGCATCTGACTATGGATACTTCCTCGACGGCATCGTTGTTAATGCTGCTGAGATCCAGGCAGGCGAGAAGGACCCTAGCGAGCTCGCAATCAAGGCTGTTGATGATTCAACACTCGAGATCACACTCTGCCAGGATACTCCTTACTTCCTCGAGCTCTGCGCATTCGCTTCGCTCATGCCTCTGAGACAGGATGTTGTTGAAGGCAATGATGACTGGACAACACCTGAAAAGATCGTTTGCAACGGACCTTACAAGCTCTCCGAGTGGACTCACGACTCCGTGATCAAGATGGTTCCTAACGATCAGTACTATGATGCAGCTAACCTCGGACCAAGCGAGATCGACTGGTACCTGTCCGCAGACGAGACAGCTATCCTTTCCGCTTATCAGTCAGGCGAGTGGGCATTCATCGAGTCGTTCCCGACAGACATGATCTCATCCCTGCAGGATTCCGGTGACTGCTTCATCGATCCATACGTTGGTACATACTTCCTCTACCTCAACTGCGACAAGATCAAGGATTGGAGAGTAAGAGCTGCTATGGTACTCAGCGTAGACAGAGACAACATCGTTGAAAACGTAGCTCAGGGCGGACAGACTCCTGCTACAGGCTTTGTAGCTTCCGGAATCCTTGACTCCACAGGCGCTGACTTCGCATACGGTTCATCTGACCTCGGTGCTATGTATGCATGGCTCGCTAAGGAATATCCGGATGCTGACCTCACAACTTACGAAGGTAAGTGCGAGCTCGCAAAGAAGCTCTATGATGAGGCTGTTGCTGACGGCGCATGGGATCCAAGCACAACAATCGTTTACAACTTCAACACAGATGATGCTCACAAGGCTATCGCAGAAGCATGCGGTCAGGACTGGAGCAACGTTCTCGGAATCAACATCACACTGGAGAACCAGGAGTGGAACACTTACACCAACGGACTCGGCGAGCATAAGTTCGGCGTTGCACGTCTCGGCTGGATCGCAGACTACAATGACCCTATCACTTACCTCGAGCTGATGGTAACAGGAAACTCCTACAACTATGGTCTCTACAGCGATCCTGACTTCGACGCTGCTATCAAGACTGCAAAGGCAACTGCTGCAGGTCCTGAGCGTGACAAGGCTCTCTACGAAGCAGAAGAGGCTCTGTTCGGTGAAGGCGGATTCCCTGTACTCCCTGTTTACTACTACACCAACATGTACTGCAACAAGACAATGAAGAACATCGGATACACACCGATGGGCTACTACTTCCTGCAGTACGCACAGCCTGCAGCATAGTCTGAGAGCGATCTGAGACTTATCTGAGGCACACGGTGCAACAGGAAAATGATGATAACGGCCGGGTTTTGCCCGGCCGTTTTTCTTGTGATGATTTCCGCTTTGTGTTCTGTATATTATGATAAAATTAATTTGCATTATATTGTTTTATGAAGAGAGGAACCCATGATAAAGTTTAGCGAGATCCCGTATTCCAGACCGGATATCGGAGAAGTCAAGTCTGAGATGCAGAAGCTTACCGAAAAATTCAAGACAGCTGCATCCTATGAAGAAGCAAGAGCCCTGTTTGTACGCAAGGATGCCCTGGAGCGTCATCTTGAGTCGGTGTCCACAGTAGCGCAGATACGTCACTCCATAGATACCAGAGACGAGTTTTATGACAGCGAGGTACTTTTCTGGAACAGAACATTCCCGGAACTTCAGGAGTATCTCCAGATCTGGACGGAAGCTCTTCTGGCATCACCTTTCCGCAGCGAACTTGAAGCTGAATTCGGAGATGTGGTATTCCTCAACGCAGAGATCGAATTAAAGACATTCGATCCGTCCATAATTCCTCTTCTCCAGGAAGAGAACGATCTTACTACGGAGTATGAGAAGCTCCTGGCCGGTGCTCAGATACCATTCCGCGGAAAAATCTACACTATAGCTCAGCTTGGACCTTTTAAAAGCGATGCCGATGATGAGACAAGACTTGCGGCATGGAAGGCCGAAGGCGGCTGGTATAAGGACAACCAGGCAAAGCTTGACGGGTTCTATGACAGACTGGTCAAAATCCGTCATGAGATGAGTCAGAAGCTGGGACTCAGCGATTTTGTTGAGCTCGGATATTACAGAATGACACGCAACTGCTACGACAGGAACGACATTGACAGATTCCGCGAAGCAGTGCGCAAGTATATAGTGCCCGTAGCGGACAGCATAAGAAGAAGGCAGGCGGAAAGACTGGGTATGCAGTACCCTCTGAGCTTTGCCGACAATGCTCTTATGTTCCGCTCGGGAAATGCGAAGCCTGCAGGCGGCGTGAACGATATTCTCGGAGCAGCAAGCAGGTTTTATGATGCGCTTTCGCCTGAGACCGGTGAGTTCTGGAAAACCATGATGGACGGTGAACTTCTCGACCTTCTCTCCACGGAGGGCAAGGAAGGCGGAGGATACTGCACCAGCATACATGATTATGAAGTACCTTTCATTTTTGCCAATTTCAACGGTACGAGAGGCGATGTCGAGACAGTGACCCATGAAGCGGGCCACGCATTCGCCGACTGGATGAACAGAAGCCGTATTCCTGTTGAAACCGTATGGCCGAGCATGGAAGGCTGCGAGGTCCATTCGATGAGCATGGAGTTCTTCGCATGGAAGGCAGCAGAAGATTTTTTCGGAGCTGACACCAGAAAGTTCCTTTACAGCCACCTTGCCGAATCATTCATGTTCATTCCATACGGAACCATGGTGGACCACTTCCAGCACAGCGTTTTTGAGCACCCTGAAATGACTCCGGCTGAGCGTCATGCTGAATGGAAGAGGCTCCTGGGTGTTTACATGCCTTGGCTGAGGCTCGACGGAGAGATACCGTTCTATTCAGACGGTGAGGGATGGCAGAGACAGCATCACATATATGTCATGCCGTTCTACTATATCGATTACTGCCTCGCACAGACCGTGGCGCTCTGCTTCTGGGCAATGATACAGAGCGACTATGATGATGCCTGGAAGCATTACATGGCGTACACAAAAATGGGAGGCTCGGAGGTATTCACAAAACTGATCGAGGACGCCGGACTGCCGAGTCCGTTCGATGAAGAAACCATCAAAGAAGTATGTAAAAAGGCCGATGAATATCTCACGGCGTATGACCTTACGGGTATAG
Organism: Anaerovoracaceae bacterium; assembly: GCA_045115935.1. Taxonomy (GTDB): domain Bacteria; phylum Bacillota; class Clostridia; order Peptostreptococcales; family Anaerovoracaceae; genus Crickella. Next base: position 5,202 of record JBGULF010000006.1, on the reverse strand, counting down.
AATAACGGCAGATAAATGCAATAAAAAGCGCAGAGATTATCTTCTCTGCGCTTTTGTGATGTATCGTCCGGGGACTGAATCAGTTAATGCTGCACATTGTACAGAATATCCATGTCGACATTGCCGCTGATGCCGGCGATCCGTCCCGTGCAGCTTGCCTGCCAGAGCATATACGGACCTTCGTAGTCCGTTTTTTCTGTGTAATGGGCAAGCCATACAGGCCTCGAGTCCGTGTTGCTCCAGACATTTTCAAGGTAGTTTTTGCTGCTGTAAAGCATGCACCCGTACCCGTCATGAGCCAGCTGATCGGCAAATGAGTCATAGAGCTTGTTGAGCTCATAAAAACTTATGCCGTAGTCCTGGAAATTACCGAAATCCTCCCAGTCAAATGCTACAGGCAGGTCCAGATTCTCTCTCCCGAGGGTATTGATCACCCAGTCTGCATCGTAGCGGATCCGCTCATCCGTCGTATCGGTGCAGTACAGATAGACACCGGTCTTCAGACCTGCAGCTCTCGCGCTCTGGATGTTATGATAGAAGTTCTTGTCAATATTGAGCTCTCCGTCGTAAGTGTATCCGATCCTTATAATGACAAACTCACAGCCGGCTTTCTTGACCGCCTTGAAGTCTATGTCATCCTGCCATGCCGAAACGTCTATGCCGAAAGATCTTCCCTTGCCTTTGTTTGCTGAGACAAAATCGGCGAAGTCCGTGTGCTCCGATGTATCCTCGTATCGCGGCATCTCATCGGCAACAGTTACTTTAAGATCCCATTCAGTCGAATTGCCCGATGAGTCGGTGACTTTTACATGGAGAGGGTATTTGCCGCTCTTTGTCATATCGACCTCGCCGTCAACGGAGACCAGCGGTGTAGGATCGGCATTGTCACCGTAAGCTATCACGTCATCGATATTGAATTCCGTACCGCTCTGAAGGACCGTGCCGTCTCCGCTCCAGATCTTGAGAGGAGGGACGCTGTCGACCACCGCATAGCTGAGCGTGAATTCCTTTGATGGAGTCAGCAAGCCTCCGAACAGGGGCTTTTCAGCAGTGAATTTCATCTCTGCCTTACCGGTGACCTCTGTGTTGAGATAGTCTGCTTCAGGGTAGACGTCGCCTCCCGACTCCTTCACGTAGTCCATGGAAGGATGGCTTTCGCCGAACTCCACGACAGGGGATTCCTCGGTGAAAGTGACCGCCAGCGAGTCATAAGCGGACTTATAGACATAAGCTGTCGTACCGGCTATGGCTGCAGCAAGTATGATTATGAGAATAAGCAGGGCTTTCAGATGCCCGCGCTTTTTCTTTTTTTTGAAAACAGGTTCATCTTTATATCTGTCGCTTCTCATTGAAACTCCTCCGGCGCTTGCCGAGATGATAAATATGCTTTATATCGTAGTATGACGGAGCCGCAAAGTCAAATGTATTGTGATACAATACGCGTATGACTAAAGACGAACTGATCACAGCGAGAATAGAAGACAAGATCACACAGTGCCGTGACGGTTATTATGTGACTTCCACGGGATTCCTTGACACGCATGAGCAGGCGCTGGCAATTGCAGCATCAAGGCGCGCCGCGGGTGTCAGGACTTTCATGTACGGCGGTTATGATGAAGCTGAGAGAAGGATGCTGGTCTGTGTGCCAAAAGATATCCCGATAAGCGATGAAGAGGCTGTTGACGGACTTCTGGAGGTGCTCCGGGTAAAGCTCCCGGCCATCTCACGTGAACTGAGCCACCGTGATTATCTGGGCTCTTTGCTTGGACTGGGAATAGAGAGGAGACTTACCGGGGACATACTCGTCAGGGCAGACGGGGCAGACATACTGATAGTTCCGGGCATCGAAAAGTTCCTGCTTGATGAACTGCATCGCATAGGATCAGTCGAGGTAAAGACAGAAGCGGTCCCGGTGGACGAGCTGACGGTACCTGAAGTCCGGGCAGAGTATATAAAGGACAGTGTGAGCTCGGTGAGACTCGACAGTGTTGTCTCATCTGCTTTCAGGCTGTCGAGAGGAAAGGCTGCCGAAGCGATAAGAAAAGGGCTTGTATCCGTAGATCATGCTGAATGCCTGAAGCCGGATGCTCCCGTTCATGAAGGCTCATCGCTGGTTCTGAAGGGAAAAGGCAAAGCCGTACTGGAGGAGACAGGAGGAGAGTCAAGAAAAGGACGGATACGCATAGTCATAAAGCGTTTTATCTGATTATTGAATATCGAAAAAAAGACCCGCAAGTCGTACGACCTGCGGGTCCTGTCAGTTCATATCAGAATGGTTTACTTATTAGTTGGAAGATACCTTACCGCCGTTGTTATCTGAGATCCAGCCGATCCAGGTCTTACCAGGGTTGAGGTTCTGCAGTACATAGGAGTTTGCGAGGATATCTTCTTCAGACATTTCTTCGCCTTCTTCGGCCTCAGGCGATACTATGACATACTTGTTGTAAACCGGCCATTCAGCATTTTCATCTGCCTTTACGGTCTCTACCGCAGAAGCCAGGTTCTCGTCATTCGTTGTCTGTGCAGTAGCTGCATCTGTTGAAGGATCGATAAGCTCGAACTTGCCGTCAACTACCTGCCACTTGATGTCCTTTACTGTTCCCTTGCTGAAGAGCTTGCCGGTTCCTTCCTTGAGCTTATAGTCGCAGTAGGTAACGCTTCCGGCGCTTCCCGGACCTTCATAACCTTCCTTAGTTATGTATTCAGTATCATCGCTGAGCACCAGGAGATTCTCTCTCTTGAGATCATTCTCGAAGTGATCTGTGTGATACATGCCGTCTTCTTCATTGTAAGTCCAGTAGATGTCCTCAAATGCTCTGTCGGAGAACTTTACGCCGATCTGAGTAGCAGAGGTCTCGCTGACAGGTTCTGTGACTCTGTTGAAGCAAAGCTTCGTGTAATCTTTAGGCTCTGTTCTGAAGCCTTCATTCTTAATTGTTGCAGGAACCTTTTCACCGTAGATTATGCCGCGGTGCTCAACGTTGACTGCTCTTGTGGTATCTCTGCCGTACATTCCTTCCTGGTCATCGAGGAACATCTGATCGATATGATCTACATTGTCACGCTTGAATACTGTTTTTGCTCCTACATAGTCTCCCTTTGAATGGCTCATGCCCCAGTGAATAAAGATGGAGTCGAAAAGTTCGGAGAACTTGATGAAAGGAGGACGTGCACTTCTTGTAGGTCCGATGATCTCAGGAAGTTTCTCATAGTCTGCGTATAACCAGAGTGTTCTGGTGATTCCGCCCTCGACTTCGCCCTGAAGAATGATGTCAGGCGAATAGTTCTCATCGTCCATTCCCCACTGAGGTCTGGCATCAGGTGCGTTCTCGACTACGAAAGCTGCAACACGTCTCTTGGCCGAATCTTCATCGTATCCCTGATCAGCGGTTTCGCCCGTCAGCGGGTTTGCTGCAGGTGCAGGCGGCTCTTCGGGATCCGGTTCGCTGCATGCGGAAAGGAGTGCAGTTCCGATCATTGTGATGCAGAGAAGCATCACTAGTAATAACTTTCTTCTTTCTTTTTTCATAATTTACCTCCTGACACTACGTCAGTATATATTTGTACATTGTTATCTTACATTATGCATAAATTATTAGTCCCGCATCTTAACACAATTTCATAGAATGTGTTATAGTTAATCTCGGTATTATTTGGGACGTAGAAAATAAGACGGAATAATAAAAGGGGGTAGTATAAAAATGAAAAGGATACTTACAGTTCAGGATATTTCCTGCCTTGGCAAGTGCTCTATCACCATTGCACTTCCGGTCATCTCGGCACTTGGAGTGGAGTGTGTCATCCTGCCGACAGCAGTACTTTCAAACCATACGCTTTTCAAGAGCTTTACCGTGAAAGACCTGGCAGATCAGATAGTGCCTATCAGTGAAAGATGGCAGGACGAAGGCGTTGAATTTGATGCAATTTATACAGGTTATCTCGGGACCATCGAGCAGATCGACATGATGAAAGACCTGTTCAGAACTTTCGGGAGCGGTGAAGACAAACTCGTATTTGTCGATCCTGTAATGGCTGACAACGGCAAGCTTTATCCTGCATTTGACATGGATTATGCACGGAAGAATACCGAACTTTGCTCATGCGCGGATATGATAGTTCCGAACATCACGGAAGCCTGCATCATGACAGGCACTGAGTACCGTGAGGAGTATGACGAGGAATATATCAAAGAGCTGCTTTCAAAAGTAGTCAATCTCGGTGCGCGTATCAGCGTACTCACAGGTGTTTCGCTTAGTGAGGGCAAGACCGGTATAATGGGATACGACAGAAAGAATGATGAGTTCTACTCATATCAGAATGACAAGGTCGGTGCGATGTTCCACGGTACAGGCGATCTCTTCTCAAGCACAGTCATCGGAGAGATCATGCACGGCAAGGACTGGAAAGACGCCATGAGGATAGCAGCAGACTACACGGCTCATACTATCAAGGTCACCATGAACGATCCTAAGAAACCATGGTACGGAGTTAACTTTGAGGAGACTATCAGGGATCTGATCGAAATGGACTGATCTGAGATAAAGATCAGCAAAAGCATAATACCAGCAAAACAATTTACAGCAGGCCGGATCTCCGAGCCTGCTGTAAGCTTTTTCATGCGACCTGCGGCATATCAATTTGCATCTTGAAGAATTGAAATGCACATACTATAATAAATCTGTTGTGGGGCGTTAGCTCAGCTGGGAGAGCGCAAGGTTCGCAATCTTGAGGCCAGGGGTTCGATCCCCCTACGCTCCACCATTCAAACCGTTGAAATTTCAACGGTTTTTTAAGTTTTTGAAGTGGTTGGATTTGGTTGGAAGTGGTTGGATGAAATCCCCTACGCACGACACCCCCAAAGCGTTGAAAAATCAATGTTTTGAGGGCGTCTGTAGTTTAGCATTGGTTGGATGACCTAGGCCAGTGATGCTGAAATTGCTCGGTATCTCTCCGCGTCAGTAGTAACGTCGTAGCAATACGAGTTAAATGTCGTTCTGAGGTCTTTGTGCCCAATCAGCTGGGAAATTTGCTTCTTGGTCAAGTCCTGTAATAAGTTTGGCAATAGTATTTATCCTCTTAAACGATTATACTGATAAAAAAGCATATAAATTGGGATTTGTGGAGGTCGTGAAAAGTGAAAAATGGGAAGTATCCAGATCCGAATATGATCCATCCGATTGCCGGATATGACAATGAGATCTA
>JBGULF010000005.1:0-18467 GCA_045115935.1 Anaerovoracaceae bacterium | reverse complement strand
AGAAAATCTTCCGCTCCGTAGAAAAGCAGAACATCCTTCAGTATTCCTTTTTTCCTGTCATTAACAAAGTCTTTATATGCCATATGTATTCTCAACCTTTGATCAACGCAAACATTATACCACACCCCTGAGCTGCAGAAACAATTTCATAGTCTCGGTATTATTTCATTCTTTATTATTGCCTCGATCATTCCGGCATTCATTATTCCTTTACTATCAAATACAACTATAAGATTATCCCCGGGTATCAATCCTATATCATAATAATCATCCAGCTTTATGAAGTTCCTCTTTGCATACTTCGGATTATCCATCATGCCGAAATAATCCAGATAAAACATATTTTGATTCATGCCCTCAAAGGTGAAATCCGGTGCAAAGATTTTTCCATCGGCTTCAAGTTCTTCCTCATAGTGAAAAGGTATTGAATACTTGTACATTGCTTCTGCTATCAGAAGTTCGGATATTGATCTTACCTTCTGTCCGCGCGAAGTAATTCTTGTCTTGTTTTCAGGGTAGCCCCAGTACTCCTTGTAAGGTTTCTTCCACCATTCTTCATGCCTTTTTACTTTTGCAAGTATCTCTTTGTCAAGTTCTGCTGAAACAAAAATCGTATTACGATCAAAGAAAAACTCTTCCGGCAGAAACGAATATGCTTTTGTCATAGAATGAAGGATCCGTTCAGGATCGAAAGGTATCTGCTTTGTGATCGCCTCCTTAAATGCATCAATATTATTCGAAAGTATCTTATACGCCTTAATGCTGAATTCCTTCCTTGCAAGAGCCCTTATCATATCTGTATTTTTATTGATTCCCTTACGGATCCTTTTGCCATTATCATAGAAACTATGAATGAACTGAGTTTGGTTGCCTTTCATCTGATGAATGAGACTTCCACTGGGACTATGTTCGATCTCCATCTTGTACCGATCTCGTAAATCTTCATATATTGTCAAGATTTCGTTAACTCTTTCGTCTAAAACAGTCATTTTTTCCTCCAAATCTTGTATTAGCCTTGTTAAAACACAGCATTTGTCAATACTCCCTTTTGAAAATCTTGACAAATCAGTGCTGTTACCGGGACTTATTCAAGATTTCTTCTTAAAAGCGAATGCTTCATCTCATAAATCTTGAAAAATCACATGTTTATAGAATCATTTGACAAGCTCCGTAGAACGGTAATGTTGTATTTCGGGTCTTATTTATACAGGTCGACGGACAGGCGGCTGCCGCGGATGTCGATGCCTACTGCACCGGATAAATCGGTCCTGAACACAGGGATCCCGCGTTCCTCCAGTCGTTCAAGTGTCTGTTTGTGCGGATGTCCGTAGAAGTTATTGCGTCCGCACTGTATCACAGCTAGGCGCGGTTTTGCGGCGTCCAGGAAAGCTTCGGCGGAGCTTGATTTGCTTCCGTGATGCGCGACTTTGAGGATATCGCATTTCAATGTGTCTGTTCCTTTGTAATATTCGACCATTTCGAGTTCGTCTTTTTCAAGGAGGTCTCCGGTCACCATTATCTTTACATCCTTGTAGTGGATCATATAGACAGTATTGTGTTCGTTGGGATCATCTGCGGCTACAGTATCATCGGAGATCCGTACAGGCCATATAACATCTATGTTTACATCTTCCGTTATGTCGATTTTTGTATCAGGTTCGATGTAATAGATTTCTGATGAGTCAACAGGTATGTCTGACTGTGTGCTTTGACTATCCGCAGAACCGCTTTCAGTGCTTCTGTAATCGACAGGTATGCCTATGGCGCCGACCGGAAATACTTCCGACAATTCTTCTATTCCTTTGTAATGATCTGCATGCAGATGAGTTACAAGAGCGATATCCACCGCGTCGGCGCCGCTGTGCATCAGATAAGGCATCAGTATGCTTTTGCCTACGTTATACTCTTCGTCATCATTGCTGCCGGATCCATCATTATTACTGTGTTTTTCATATGCAGCCTGTCCGCCGCCGTCAATAAGAACGTCATTACCTTCTGCCCTGATATGTACGCAGTCCCCCTGTCCGACGGCGGCGAATATGATCTCATCGTCGGATAAAGTGTCAAAAAGGCATGAGAACAGCATTGCCAGAGGCATCAGCAGCAGTATCCCCTGCTTCAGTACCGCTTTTGCATCTTTTCGCAGAAGCATTACCCTCGTCCATTCCGACGACAGCCCAAACACGATCATATATATCACTATGATAAAGGCAGCTCCGGGACCGGCTGTCCTGACAGAAAAGCTTCCTCCGAAACTCAGAATATGATTGACTTTCATGACCGCGTAGGAGATCAGTTCTGCCAGCTCTATCCCGGCCGCCGGAACACTCAGTATGCTTGCCTGCATCATCAGCAGGAGTATACAGAGCGGTACGAGTACCGAAGCAAGCATTATGACAGGAACGTTGATCAGTATGGAAAGCGGATTGATACTGCAGTATGAGTACGCTATCACGGGAATGGTGCCGATCTGTACTGCGAGCATCACTGCTATCGTATCTCCTGTAACTGTTGATAGTGGATGGGTAAGGAATGCTATGCCGCACAGAGCCAGAAAAGAAAGCTGGAATCCCGAATTGAACAGCTGATACGGCTGAAACACAAGTATCATAAGCGCAGCCAGACTTACGGATGTCAGCAGGTCGGAGCATCTCCTAAGATGTGATGCGCACAGACTGATGGTCATTACGATACACGCTCTGACAGTTGCAGGGCTCCACATTGTCATCTCTCCGTAAAGCAATATGACAGCTGTTATCAGTATGGATACCGGCAGTGTTCTCCTGCGTGCGGTCAGAAACCGCAGCAGACCGTACAGGAACCCTATATGAAGACCGCTTACCGCAAGTATGTGTCCGGTAGAGTTGTTATTGAATTCCTCAAGAAGGTCTTCATCTATCTCTGATTTATCGCCGAAAATCACACCGCGGATAAATCCCTGTGTATCCGGATCGAACCTGCTGATAAAGGATTCCCTTGCACCGTACAGATACCTCCTCACTTTTGTGGCCGCTGACACCTCTGTATCAGTCACTTCAAGGATGTACGCCTTGAATCTTATGGTTACTCCCTTGCTTTTCATATAGAGCTTATAGTCAAAGCAGCCCGGATCATCAGCAGACGGGATCTCCGTGTATTCCCCTCTTGCTTCTATCATTTCACCGGTATATCCGTATGCTCCGGAGCGTACGAACGCCTCTGCCGTCCCGGTTCCCGCATTTTCTGCTGACCTCTGTGCAGCCTTCTCATCCAGCGTTACCAGTATCCTTGCCGGACCCTTTTCGCTGTTTCTGATGATGAACCTTACTTTTTCGTCTTTGACGGAAACAGACATGACTCTGCCTCTTACGCACTCATTGTTCTGAACGTATGACAGTGCAGCGTTGTAAGTCAACGATCTGAACGAAAACATAAGAAATCCGGTAAAAAACATCATAGCTATTACGGCTTTCTGCGTATTGGCATCTTTCCCGGTATCAGTAAAAAAGACTGCAGCAATAACAGCCGCGCAGAAGCCTGCAGCCTCAATGATGCGCGATCTTTCAAAAGCAAAAAAGCCGGCAGTGATACCGGCTATGTAAAACAATGTATATACCGTCAGTCTTCTTCTCATCATGGCAGCTGTCTCCTGCTGCTGATTCTAACGTGATGTGATTCCCGATACTGTATAGATTTCAGGGTGTAAAAAATGCCGGATCCCGTGGGATTTCCGGCATTTTGCATTCTTATTATCGCCTGTTCGCAAGTATTATGCTTTTATGGCTCTGATCTCGGCAGTTCTGTCCGCGGCTTTGAACACGGCTGATCCCGCAACGATCATGTCGGCTCCGGCATCCTTTACAAGGTGTGCATTGCCTGATCCGATCCCTCCGTCTACGGATATCACGTAATCAAGTCCGAGTTCCTCACGCTTTGCCTTGTAGTAAGCGATCTTAGGGAGACTGCTGTCCATGAATTTCTGGCCGCCGAATCCCGGCTCAACTGACATAACGAGGATCTGATCGATGTCCTTCAGATACTCATCGAGCACTTCAGGAGCTGTTCCCGGCTTGATCGAGACACCCGTCTTTGCTCCGGCGGACTTTATATGCTCCAGAGTATGAGCAAGGTCTTCGCACGCCTCATAATGCACCGTGATGAACTCTGTCACAGGAGTAATGAAGTTTTCGATATATCTGTCCGGATCCCAGATCATCAGATGTACGTCGTAAGGTACTGTAGTTATATTGTTAAGGCTCTTCATCACGCCCGCGCCGAAGCTGATGTTGGGAACAAAAGATCCGTCCATAACATCGATGTGCAGGTAATCGATACCTCTGTCGCATATGTCTTTTACGTCCTCGCCGAGTCTGGCGAAGTCAGCAGCCAGTATTGAAGGTGCTATTTTTGCCATTTCTTTACCTCCTCTGTCATTGATTTATATGACTCATATCTTGAAACGGATATGCTTCCCTGCTGAAGTGCTTCCTTGACGGCGCACTCCGGCTCGTTGATATGCATACAGTCCGAATACCTGCAGATCCTGTTGAGCTCCCGGAACTCCGGGAAAAGTTCCCTTACCGCCAGCGGTTCCATACCCGGCATGTCCAGTGATGTAAATCCCGGCGTATCGTAGAGCATAGTGCCGTCAGACAGAGGGAATATCTCAACGTGTCTCGTTGTGTGTTTACCGCGTCCTGTCTTGCTGCTTATGCGTCCGGTGGCAGCCTTTAGCAGCGCTTCTTCTGCCTCTTCGATCCCGGGTTCTCCGGCGTGAAGCAGGTTCGTGATAGTTGACTTGCCGACTCCTGACGGACCTGCCAGGGCGACTTTTTTACCGCTGATCATTTCACGCAGCGCTTCTATGCCCTCTCCGCTGATCCCGTTTACACTGACTGACGGATACAGAGGTGAATAAATTGCAAGCGCTTCTTCAACTGCTTCACTTCCTGCAAGATCGGCCTTGGATATACATATCACAGGTTTGATCCCGGCAAGTTCGCAGCCTGCTATCAGCTTGTCTACTACCGGATAATTGACTGCCGGCTGTACTAATGAAAACACGACCACCAAGATATCCAGATTGGATACCGGTGGTCTTGTCAGATAGTTTTTTCTCTCAACAACGCGATGGATGACGCACTCGCCGTCCTTGTCATTTTCGTCTATATCAAAATCGACGACATCACCTACGTAGATGAGCTCTTTGTTTCTTTTAAGGTTTCCGCGCGCTTTGCCCATGACGACAGTCTCTCCGTCATAAACAAAGTAGAATCCTCCTATACCTTTGACAACAGTTCCTGTCATACGCGATCCGTTCCGTTAGCCGTTGTCTTCTTCATCATCGACATTATCCTGATTTTGATTTTGATCTTTATTTTTGTCTTTGTTTTTATCTTTATTGTCGTCGTCATCTCCTGTGTCAGGCGGTTCTTCAGGATCAGGCTCAGGTCCTGAACTTACCTGCAGATCGATGGATGTACCCTTATCGAGCTGTGAATTTGCCTGATACTGCTGATAGATGACGTATCCCTTGCCGATCGAGGAATCCCAGTCGTAAGTAATGTTTCCGACCTTGAAGCCTGCTGCTTCAATAGCCTTCTTGGCATCCTTGAGCGACATTCTCGTAACTGAAGGAACGATGGCTTTTTCAGTTCCCTTTCCGTCAGATACTACGATATTCACCGCGCTCTCCTTATCGAGGGTTGAGCCGGCTACAGGATCCTGTTCAAGGACCATGCCTTCTTTTTCATATGACGTAATGGTCTTGACATTGCCGAGCACATATCCGTAGCTCTTGAGGAAGTTCTCTACGTCTTCTTCCTGCATTCCTATGACGCTTGGAACAAGGCCCTCCTTGTTGCCCTTGGAGACATTGACCGTGATCGTTCCCTCCTTCGGCATCTCGATACCAGGCTGTGGATCCTGCTGACAGATCCTTCCTTCCGCATATTCGGATGAGTAGATGTCATTGCCCTTCTTTACCTTGAAGCCCTCGGCTTCGGCTTTCTCTACAGCCTGATCATACGTCAGGTCGAGAAGGTCAGGCGCGGCTTTCGTGGATGAGAACGCTCCCATCTTCCAAGCTGCAAATCCGCCGCCGGCTGCGCCGAGCACTAATACAACGGCAGCAACGATCGCCATTATTTTTCTGCGCTTTTTCTTTCTGTCGCGCTCTCTGGCCTCAACGACTTCTTCGATGTCTTTTTCGAGGTCCTTCTTGCGCTTATTGCGCTTCTCGACGACTTCAGTTGACTCGAAGATAGAGTCAGCCGCGATGTTAGTAACAAAAGATATGTTGTCAAGATCCTGAATGAGTTCTTCAGCGCTGGCATATCTGTTGGTCTGGAACTTACTTGTAGCCTTCATTACGCATCTTTCGAGCGCAGGCGGAATGCTTGGTTCCAGTTCTCTAGGAGGTGTGATCTCCTCATTGATATGCTTCAGAGCAACTGTTACAGGGTTGTCGCCGTCGAACGGCACCTTGCCTGTAAGCATCTCATACATGACGATTCCGAGCGAATATATGTCTGAACGCTCGTCTACGTAATTGCCCCTTGCCTGCTCAGGCGAGAAATAGTGAACGGAGCCTACGATCTTGCTTCCTGTGGAAAGAGTCGCATCATTGACTGCCCTTGCGATACCGAAGTCAGCCAGCTTGACTACTCCGTCGTTTGTCACCATTATGTTGTGAGGCTTTACGTCTCTGTGTATGATCTTATTTTTGTGAGCTATTCTCAGTGCGGAAGCGACCTGCTTTGAGATATCGATCACCTTGCGGTAATCCATAGGTGCCTCTTTCTCAATGATCTTGTTGAGAGTGTCGCCGTCGATGAGCTCCATTACTATATAGTTGATGTTGCCTTCACGGCCGACATCATAAACTCCCACGATGTTCGGATGGGAAAGACCCGCAGCAGCCTGCGATTCTCTCTTGAAATTCTCAACGAACGTCGCGTCTTTTGTAAACTCCGGTCTTAAGATCTTGACAGCAACAAAACGGTTAAGGAGCTTATCCTTACCCTTATATACGACAGCCATACCGCCGTCGCCGATCTTCTCCAGGAGTTCATATCGCCCGGATAGTATCCTGCTTGCCATGCTTAATCCTCCAAATCGATGCAGATAACGGAAATGTTGTCATTTCCGCCGTTTTCGTTAGCCATATAAACCAGGTCCTCTGCGCAGACCTTCATATCTTCATACCTGTTGAGCATTGAAAGTATAGTGTCATCATCGACTTCATCATAGAGTCCGTCGCTGCAGAGCAGTATGCGGTCGCCTTTTTCAACAGGAACGCTGAAGCAGTCAGGTTCGTTGTTGGCGTTTGCTCCGATAGCTCTTGTGATGACATTTTTGCGTGCGTGGAGATGGGCTTCGTCCTTTGTAATAGCACCCATCTTTACGAGATCATTGACATATGTGTGGTCGTCAGTGATCTGCTGTATCATGTCGCCGTGAGCAAGGTATACCCTGCTGTCGCCGACGTTGGCGACGTACATCTCATCGCCTCTTATATAAGCAAACGTAAGAGTTGTTGCCATGCCGCCGTACTGTGGCTTGGCCTCGGACAGCTTGATAATGAACTGATTGACATAGTTGACAGCTGCTCTGAAATATCTGAATACCTCGTCGCGTGATCCCAGCCATTCAGGCGGGTTGTGGCGCACGAATTTTTCAAGAGCATCTAGTGCCGACTGGCTTGCGATCTCGCCCGACCTGTTGCCTCCAACTCCGTCTGCGAGCATGAAGAAGCTAAGATCTTCACATACTCTCAATGAGTCTTCGTTCGTGGGTCTGCGTCTGCCTCTGTCTGTCAAGTAACCGGTTTTCATGATTATAAGCTCTCCGTCCTGTCAAATTGCATTTTTTTCGATTATACAGTAGTAAAATCCTACTTTGCCATTATATGGCATAAGTGTGGTCATTTCAATAACGCGTACTGAAGTGCCTTCTTTACTTAATACTTGTTTAACAACCTCTTCGTTCTCGTTTTTGTTGAGCGTACACGTTGAATACTCAAGCTTTCCGCCAGGTTTCAGGTAGCGGATGGCGTTCGAGAGTATGCTCTTCTGGATCTCCGTAAGGCTGTCGTACTGCGATGGATCCGCAGTCAGTTTAATCTCAGGTTTGCTGGCGATGACGCCGAGCCCTGAGCACGGTACGTCCGCAAGGACGTAGTCGAATGATTCGTCCAGCGAGGCGTCGTGCACGGCAGCATCGCGCTCCTCCAGAGCGCAGATGCTCACGCCGATTCTCTTCATGGCGGCCTGCGTGAGCATCAGCCTGTGAGGGTGGACATCACAGGCTGTGATGCTGCCCTCGTTCCTCATCAGCTCAGCCATGTAGCCGGTTTTTCCTCCGGGAGCGGCGCAAAGATCCAGCACCCTGCTTCCCGGTTCCGGCTTAAGGGCTTTTACGGCTATCATCGAAGACAGGCTCTGTATTGTATAAAAGCCCTGTCTGTAGAGTTCGCAGCTTACGATGCCGCTCCCGCTTGCACGGATGGCTTCGCTGTTTTCTTCCGCTCCGCGGCCCTCTATGCCATACTCAGCCAGCTTTCTGATGATCTCATCCCTGTCTGCCTTAAGCGTATTCACCCTTAAATAGACCTGTGAAGGCTCATTGAGTGCTTCTGCTATGCAGATTGCCTCATCACCGTATTGTTCGCTGAGAAGCGAAAATACTTCCTTGCTCATCGAGTAACAGACATGGGGCTCCAGCTTATCAGGGGCAAAGTCATCCTTGCGTCTCAGATAGTTTCTGAGCATGCCGTTCACGAAGCGGTCGCTCCCCTTTGCCGTCTTTTTTGCAAGCTCAACAGCTTCGTTCACGGCCGCGTGGTCGGGCACGCTTCCGAGTTCATCAATAGCATAAATGCCCATCCTCAGAATGATAAGAGGCCTTGGCTTTATGCTGCTGATACCCTTGCCGGCAAGGCTGTCGATCACATGATCGATCCTTATGCTGCTCCTTATCACGCCTTTAGCAAACGAGCGAACGAAGCTCTCCCGCAGCCCTTTGTGATGCGAAACAGCTTCGTTGATTGAAATATTGGAATATGCTCCATCGGTATAAACGGCTTTAAGCGCCTCAAATACCGCAAGCCAGTCCCTGTTCATCCGGTACTATCTCCTCCTGCCAGCGATCAAAAATACTCTGAGCAGGCTGGCGACCGCTGTAGCAAGAGCAGCTACATAAGTCATTGCTGCGGCCTTGAGTACAGTCCTGGATCCGATGTAGTCTTCTTCATTCACGAGCCTCAGTTCTCTGAGGTTGGCCAGTGCGCGGTTCGAAGCGTTGAACTCGACCGGCAGCGTGATCAGATGGAAGAAGATCACGAAGATAAAGCATACGACTCCTGCAAGGAACATCAGGCTTCCGTAAGGCGATGCCGAAGACATCACGAGGCCGAAGAAGATCAGCGGCCATGATACCATCTGTGTAAGATTGACTGCAGGGACGATCCCGTTTCTCAGTGCGAGCGGTGCGTAATTTGTTGCATCCTGAATGGCATGTCCTACTTCATGGCAGGCTATGCATACAGCAGATACGGATCGCGATGCATATACCTCTCTTGAAAGATTGAGGCTCTTTGACCTCGGATCATAGTAATTCGTAAGGGAATTTCCTCCGTTCAGCACGTTGATGGCAATGCCGGAAAGTCCGTTGGCATCCATCATTGCTCTGGCTGCCTCAGCACCCGTAACACCTGTGCTGACAGGCACCTGCGAATATGTCCTGTATGCTCTGTTGATCCTTGCCTGGGTGATCATTGTCAGAATGATCGCAGGCAGAAGGACAAACCACGAATAATCATAGTAGTAATACATTATTTCTCCTCCTCTGCGCCGAACCTGTCTCCGGCAGAGAGCTTGTGCCCTCTCATGAAATCGCCGGCGCTCATACGCTTTTTGCCCTGAAGCTGCTGCTCAAGAACTCTCAGCTTGCCGCTCCCGCAATTGATGAAATAACTTTTCTTATCCGTTCTGCTTACTGTTCCCGGCTCACCGTCGGGTTCCTCATCAATAACTTCAGCTTTGTAAAATTTGACCTGCTGTCCTTCAAGATAGCTGTAGCAGGCCGGCCATTCGATAAACGCCCTTATCTTGCG
The DNA here is from genome assembly GCA_045115935.1 of Anaerovoracaceae bacterium. GTDB lineage: Bacteria > Bacillota > Clostridia > Peptostreptococcales > Anaerovoracaceae > Crickella. The sequence continues at coordinate 8,374 of JBGULF010000005.1, read as the reverse complement.
CTCTATGCGTTCCGCAGGCTCGTTGAAGTCGGTATAACCGTCAGCCTTGGAGATCATGCCTGCATATGTAGCTTCTGCGTCATCCTGCACCTCGTATGCTGCGCTTCCGTCAGCGATATGAGGGATTGTCTCTGCAAGCAGTTCAGCTCCCGCTTCAGCAAGTATCTCCGAGACTTCAGTGAAGTCCCTTCCCTTTATGTCGCAGGCGCGCTTGCTTATCATGTCTCCGGTGTCGAGGCCCTCAGCCATGCGCATTATGGTGATCCCGGACTCATCGAATCCCTCCAGGACTGCTGCCTGCATAGGCGAAGCACCCCTGAGTTTCGGGAGCAGCGAGCCATGTACGTTTATGCATCCGAGCCTTGGTATATCGAGCACTGACTTAGGCAGGATCTGTCCGAAAGCAGCCACGACTATCATGTCAGGTGCGATCTCTTTTATGCGTTCTATCAGCTCCGGATCCTTCTTTATCCTGACAGGCTGAGCGGTTTCTATTCCATGCTCAAGAGCCAGCTTCCTGACTTCGGACAGGACCATCTTATTGCGGTTGCCCTTTCTGTCAGGCTGTGTCACAACAAGAGGTATCTCGTAGCCCTCATCTATTAACTTCTGCAGCGAACGCGCTGCGAAAGCAGGCGTTCCCATGAATACTATTCTCATCTACTGATTGCTTCTTTCCTTTTTCTTTTCCCAGATGTCCGTGTTGTCTGCATCAGAGTCATCGTCGTCATTCGCGTGCTGCTCCTGCAGCTCGTGAAGGATCTCCGAATACTCCTCAACAGTCATCATATCCTTTGCGATGTCTGAGTACAGCACGCCGTCAAGGTGGTCGTACTCATGGCAGAATACGGTCGCTTCGAATCCCTCGAATTCGTACTCGTGCTCAACACCCTGAAGGTCTGTGCCCTTTATCCTGATCTTATAAGGTCTGTCTACAAGACCCATATATCCCGGTACCGACAGGCATCCTTCGCTTGATTCCTGAGTTCCTTCCCTGTAGGTGATCTCAGGGTTGATCATTACGTAGATCCTGTCTCTTGTCTCCTCGTCTTCCGCATCCACATGCGGCATGGCTATGAAGAATCTCTTCATGATGCCTACCTGCGGGGCTGCGATGCCAACTCCGTCAGCGGCAAGCATGGTCTCCACCATGTCTGCACATGCCTCGGCTATGCGGGGTGTGATTGCCTTTACCGGTTTGCATTTTTTAGCGAGTATCTCATCGCCTCTGATAGTAATGTTTCTGAGTGCCATAGTTCTTCTTTCCTGTGATTTATACTGACCCGTAAGGGTTGATGTCTATTTCTATAAAAGCCGGAGCCCGGTTTTCTGTCATGCGGTCGCGGAACGCCATGTATTCGTTCACATATCCGGCACGTGATCCCTGCGGAGCCTTTATCAGGAACACCGCTCTTGACTTCCCGTCACTGCGTCTTTCATCGAGACGCGGCATCATCACCATCGCGCCCTCAGGAGCCGATCTCAGTCCGGTGAGCCTGTTTCTGAATGCATTCGCGTAGGTCATCGCCGTCTCATCGTCTTCCGCGACAAGTCCGACGGAGATTATATCAGAGTACGGCGGATAATTCATAACACTTCTGTGAAGAAGTTCTGATTCGTAGAAGCTTTCATAATCGCCTGCAGCCGCTTCGCGGATCACGTCGCTGTCAGGCTCGTATGTCTGTATGAGCACGCTGCTTTCGCCGCCCGCTCTTCCGGCTCTTCCGGCTACCTGCGTTATCAGCTGATATGTGCGCTCCGATGACCTGTAGTCAGGTATATTGAGGCTGACATCGGCGTTTATGATGCCTACGAGGCCTACATTCCTGAAATCGAGTCCTTTTGCAAGGAGCTGCGTTCCCACAAGTATGTCCGTGCGTCCTTTCTGGAAGTCGTTTATTACCTTGACCGGATCATCGGCTGCCGAAGCAGTGTCTATGTCGAACCTGTCCACGCCGGCTTCAGGCCATATGCGCCTTACCTCTTCTTCGACTTTCTCCGTGCCGGTACCCGCATACCTTATGAACCTGCTTCCGCAGTCCGGGCATGTCTGCGGCACCGGGAATTTGCGTCCGCAGTAATGGCATACCGCTGCATTTACCGACTTATGATACGTCAGTGAGATCCCGCAGTCCGGACATGTCATGACGAATCCGCAGTCCGGGCAGAGTATCCTTGTTGAGAAGCCTCTCCTGTTGAGGAACAGTATGACCTGTTCCTTCCGTGAAAGAGTTCTGTCGATCCTCCTTGCGAGTTCCCTGGAGATCACGCTCGTATTGCCGGCAGCGGCTTCCCTGCGCATGTCAACTATCTCCAGCTTCGGCATCTCGCTTTCACCGATACGCTCATTCATCTCTATGAGCTCGTAAATGCCTGATTTTGCGCGGAAATACGACGTTACACCCGGAGTGGCGCTTCCCAGTATCAGTACTGCATCTGAAAGAGAAGCTCTTTTGAATGCAACATCCACGGTCTCGTATTTCGGGTTGTGGTCGGACTTGTAGGTGCTCTCGTGTTCTTCGTCAATGACGATAACTCCTATATTGTCAACAGGCGCAAAGACCGATGTCCTTGCTCCAATGACGATCTTTGCCTCGCCTCTTCTTATCCTCAGCCATTCCGAAAGCCTCTCGGATTTCCTGAGTCTGCTGTGGAGCGTGGCTATCATATCGCTTCCGAAGCGTTCCCTAAATCGCTGCGCTACCTGCGAAGCCAGTGCTATCTCCGGAAGAAGGATTATTGCCGTTCTGCCGGTCTCAAGCGCTTTTTCTGCCGCCCGGATATACACCTCGGTCTTGCCGCTGTTGGTCACGCCTTTGATCAGATAAGCCTTTGCTTCGCGTTTTTCCACCGAAGCGCAGATCTTTTCTGCCGCAGCCGTCTGCTCAGCCGTAAGCTCATATTCCGGATCTGAGGCTTCTATGCCTGCTCCGGATCTCAGAGCTTTTTCACGCTTGCCTTCCACCGCGAACATCTTCAGTCCGTCTATGTATTTGACCCCGTAGCGCTTGCGCATCCACATGGCCGTCTGCACCATCTCTCCGTTGAGAGAGCGCTCAGGCTCATATGTATCGATCTCCTTTACCTTTGAATCATCGAGAGCACAGCTCACGCCGGTGTCCACACAGTAAGCATCGACGCTTTTCTTCCTTTTTGCGAAAGGTACCGTCAGCTTTGCTCCCACGCCCACCTCATCGGGTGCCTTATAGGTGTAGAAGCTGTCGGTATTTACGCTTTTATTGTCGATGACTACGTCAATGTACTGCATTTATGATCTCACAGATGTTTACAGAAGGAATATGTTGTTTGCAGCGCATTCCTCATACATTTCTTCCGGCCATACCGAGACCTGAACCTCTCCGATATGTGCTTTCTTAAGGAAATACATGCAGAGTCTGCTCTGTCCGATACCGCCTCCGACTGTAAGAGGCAGCCTGTTGTTGATGATATCCTGATGGAATTTCATCTCTTTTCTGTCCTCTTTGCCGTCTATCTCAAGCTGACGGATCATGGACTCGGCGTTGACACGGATACCCATGGAGCTGATCTCGAAAGCGTCTTCGAGCACAGGGTTCCAGAGGATGATGTCTCCGTTGAGTTCCCAGTCGTCATAGTCAGGAGCTCTTCCGTCATGAGGCTTGCCCGAGTTGAGCTTGCATCCGATGCGCTTTACGAAAATAGCACCGAATTCTTCGGCAGCGAAACGCTCCCTTTCCTTTGATGTGCTGTCCGGATACCAGTTCTCAAGTTCCTGGGAATCAATGAATTTGATCTTGTCAGGAAGTTCGATGCCTATTTCCGGATAATGGTCGTTAACATAGTCGCCAAGGTCTTTCAGGCACCAGTAGATGACTCTGACTGTATGCTCAAGGAACTCATCATTTCTCTGATCAGCAGTGATAACCTTCTCCCAGTCCCACTGGTCTACATAGATAGAGTGGATGTTGTCGAGTTCCTCGTCACGCCTGATGGCGTTCATATCGGTGTAGAGACCGCGGCCCGGCTCAGCTCCGTATCTTCCGAGCGCCATTCTCTTCCACTTTGCAAGCGACTGTACGACTTCAACGTTCTGTTCGTTCATATCCTTGATGGTGAACTCAACTCTTCTCTCGTAACCGTTAAGGTTATCGTTGAGTCCGGTCTGAGGGATGACAAACAGAGGAGCTGAAACTCTTCCGAGATTGAGGCCATGTGCAAGCTCTTTCTGGAAGTGATCCTTTATCCTTTTGATAGCTCTCTGCGTTTCAGTTGGGTCAAGCAGCGGCTTGTAGTCTTTTGGAATGAATAGTTTGCTCATTTTCTTTCTCCTTTTTATCTTAGTCCCCTTTAGTTATCTTGCAGCATATCTTGCGAAATCACATCCGCAGAAGTTCTGTCTGTACAGCCCGTATTTTTTTGACAGCTCTACGCTACGGCCGAATCCGTTCTTCTTCTTGAAGTCGATATCAAGGAATCTGACTCCTGTCTCCTCCTCGAGCGCAAGTCCGAGAGCTTTGATCTTGTCATAGTTTTTGTGCGGGCTCACCGACATCGTAGTGGTGAAGTAATCCATGCCCAGTTCCTTTGCCATCCTTGCCGTCCGGGCAAGTCTCATCGCAAAGCAGACATCGCATCTTCTTCCTCCCTCGGGCTCATCCGCGAGAGGTGAAGCTTTTATTATGAACCTGTCCGGCTCATATGCCCCTTCTATATACCCGACCGTATACATATCTTTGTGCTCTTCATTGAAGGCATCGAGAAAGTGCAGCAGGGTATCGCGCCTCAGGTAGTACTCTTCTCTGTCGGTGATGTTTGGATTATAATAGTACAGGGTCAGATCGTAGTCGGCAGCCGTACGCTCAACACATGATGTGGAGCACGGTCCGCAGCAGGCATGCAGCAGGACTGAAGGCTTTTTTGGCATAAGCGCCACTCCGGAGAGTTCTCCGGAAATAAGATTCAGTTCTTCACAGTTTATCTGCGGTATGCAGCCTGATGTTTTCTTCAACGCTCTTCCCTTTCCATTATCTGCGTTCACGGATGTACGCAACAATTCATAATATTGTATCACAAAAGGAGGTTCCGTGATACATGCAAGGCGGTGAAAGATATAATTCAATTGGCGATCATCTGAAGTCGGAGTTCGGGCGCAAGACTGTAAAGCTCAGCATCGACGCCGGTTTCACATGCCCTAACCGTGACGGTACCGCGGGTTACGGCGGCTGTGCATTCTGTTCCGAAGGCGGATCGGGCGAGCTTGCCTCTCGCGCTTCATCTTCAGATACTGATTATTCGGCATCCATAAGCGAACAGATAGACAGACTTTCGGAGAAGTGGCCTGATGCAGAATACCTCGCCTACTTCCAGTCGTTCACCAATACATATGCGCCGGTCGAAGTCCTGCGTTCACGTTACTATGCGGCTCTCGACGATCCGCGCATCAGCGGCATCGCTATAGCTACAAGGCCTGACTGCCTCGGAGATGATGTTCTCGCCCTTCTCGAAGAGATCAACAGGGACCATTACATGTGGGTGGAGCTTGGTCTTCAGAGCACTTATAACAAAACTCTCAGCGCCATGAACACCTGCTATACCTATGAGGATTACGAAAAGGCAGCAAAGGCTCTGATCTCACGCGGAATACGCGTGGTCACCCACCTCATACTGGGCCTTCCGGGCGAGACTGAAGAGATGATGATAGAATCAGTCAGAAAAGTATGCAGTCTGCCTGTATTCGGCATGAAGCTGCACCTCATGAACATAGTAAAAACATCGCCGCTGTACAGAACGATGCCGGATTACGTTCCGTTTGATTCGATTGAACAGTATGTGGATCTCGTGGTCCGCTGCCTCGAGGTCATACCGCCTGATGTTACGATACACAGGATCACCGGTGATGTTCCGCGTAAGATCCTCGTATCACCTGAATGGAGCTACCGCAAGCGTACGATACTCAACATGATCAACAGGGAACTGAAAACCAGGGATACGCGCCAGGGCGCTGCATTATAAAAGGTCTCCTTCCGGAGACCTTCTTTTTTACGGTAATTTTGTTGAAGCAGGCATTCCTGTGTATACCGGTATCTCGAACACCAGAGGTTTCTTCAGTATACCGTATTTGGAATAGGCGTCCCTCGTAGATCCCGCTTCGCTGTAAGGGGCCATGATGTTTGTCATATACTGATGGGTCCCGGCTTTTCTTTCACCGTTCCTTACGTTGAACCGCTGATAATACAGGGTGTACTGTCCTTTATTGATGTAGTTCTTTGACAGTTCCTTTGCGCCGCCGTTGACAGCCTTCGTCGGAGTCGTCCATCCCTTTCCGTATGCATACAGCAGTCCGTTGTACAGCGGATTGGATCCTCCGAATGCCCCTATATTAAATGGGTTATACACCTTTTTGCCGAGGATCTTTTTGCCTTTGATTGCATCGCTTCCGTTTCCCGTCTCCTGTCTTGCTCTTGAGGCAAGGAATACAGGGCTCACGTTATTTGCCTTTCCGGCATTTACGAATATCCCTGCAGTGAATCCGTATCCCGGCAGCTTTGTAGGCGAAAGAATGGCGCTTACTACGGATTTCGTCTGATATTTGGACTTATATGAGAGATTCTCGAACATGCAGATCCTCTTCTCATAGAGGAAGTTGCGCGGATCCATGTAATACGCCACGACCTTGCTGTTCGCTTTATACCATCCCCTCTCATACTGCTTTGTTCCGCTCCTGTATGATTTAGGATAAACAGCCGACACCAGCGAAGTGCCTCCTTTCGTCTGCTTTGAAAGAGCTGTTTTCCAGGAGATGTTAGTTTTATAGGCTTTGAACACCCAGTTCGGATGAGCCTTGTGGAGCTTGCGCAGCTTCTTTCTGTAGGATTCAGGGAAGCCCTCGGCTTTCAGCTGCCTCTCGAACTTTTCATCGCTCACTTCTGAAGTGGAGGAAGATGTGCTGCCGGACTGGTTAGAGCCCGATGTTGTGACAGTCGATGTGGTGCCGTCAGTCAGCTCGGCCTTGCCTGAACTGAGATAGTAATACTTAGTGCCGACCTTTACCTTGTACCAGGTGCTGCTCGACCCTCTCGTAGAATAAACCGGTCTGGCTTTCAGCACGACTTTGATGTCGGTCCCTTTTTTAAAGGTACCGATAAGCTCCATGCTTGTGCCTGCGCCTTTACGGTAATTGACCGTTTCAGTCGTTTTTCCCTGTACGGACCCGTACTTGATATTGTCTACAAGATCTGCTCTTACATAGCCTTTTGTACCTTCAGCAGTAACGTAATACCACCTGTTGGTTTTCGCTGTACTCGTCTTGGACTTGAATACTTCCCTGTGTATGGTTACTTTAGTGTTGTCGTCCATGACAAGCAGTACTGCAGAACTTGTGGAGGACGATTCCCTGAGAATTGCTCCGTCGTACGAGTTTATCTGCCCCTTTGCATTCGGTACTGAAGCAGCATATGCTCCCGAAGAGAACAGTATGATCACGGCCGCGAAGACTGATGCAGCTGTCAGTATATTCAGTTTTAACCTTTTTGATCTTTCCACGTCTTTTTCAGATAATTAATTATTTGTAAACAAAATGGACGGAACGGCAGTATGCCATTCTTTGTCCGTGATTGTATACTATAGAATACTCTGATTATCGATTATTATCAAATATTCATATATAAAAAAGCCCCGTCAGGAGCTATTTGAAACGGTTTTCGTGGATGAATATCTCTTCGATCGGCATGTCAAGAAGATAGGCTATATCCATTGCAAGTTCAAGGGATGGAGTGCATCGGCCGTTTTCAATGGAACTTATCGACTGCCTGGATACTCCAAGCTGCTCGACAAGATAACTCTGCCCTATCTTTTTCTCTTTTCTGATCTTTGCGAGATTGTTTTTCATAAGTCCCCGTGTCGAACACTTGTGCACCTTTTATACTGCTATTGTACCATTTAATCATTATGTGTCAAGTGTTCTTTACGTTATCGGGATCCTGCAGAGATACTGATGTAAAGAAAAAAACCTGCCGCATCTGCGACAGATCTTCGTGGTGCTCAGGCCCGGAATCGAACCAGGGACACGGGGATTTTCAGTCCCCTGCTCTACCTACTGAGCTACCTGAGCAAAATGGTGGGCCATCTTGGGGTCGAACCAAGGACCGACCGGTTATGAGCCGGTTGCTCTAACCTCTGAGCTAATGGCCCATGAAATATATTGTAAAAAGTTGGTCGGGGTGGCAGGATTTGAACCCGCGGCCCACTGGTCCCAAACCAGTTGCGCTACCAAACTGCGCTACACCCCGGCATACTTTTTATTAACTTGTGGTCGGGGTGGCAGGATTTGAACCCGCGGCCCACTGGTCCCAAACCAGTTGCGCTACCAAACTGCGCTACACCCCGATATTAAATT
>JBGULF010000004.1:0-16390 GCA_045115935.1 Anaerovoracaceae bacterium | reverse complement strand
GCAGCAAATCCGGGCATAAAAAGAGCCCCGTACCCACTTTCGTGAATACGAGGCTTCGCCCTTTTCTTATTTAGTTTTTAAGCTGCCAGTCTCCCAGCATATACATTGTACCCCTTGACAATTCTCCTGTCCCTACTTGTTTTCTCTCTATTTTCTTTCCGATAACTATCTGATAACTCTTCGATAATTCTCCGATAACTCTCCAGAATCTCTCTGAAAACTCTCCGTTTTTCAGTTTATGTAATCATCGAGGGTCAGCTGCTCTCCCTGCCAACCTGTCGGATCAGCAGAAGACACAAGGCCGTTCTTGAATTTCTCGAATTCATAGGCGAACAGGATAGTTGCATACCTTTTCTTTTTATAGAAGTTCTGCGGTGACATGTTCAGCTCCTCAGCCATTTCCTCTACGGTATAGGTGAAGGTGTTCATGTATGCAAGCGTCAGGATACTGACAAACTGCGGCCCGTATTTTCTGAAGCTGTATATGTTTGCCTTGATGGTTTCAATGACCTTTACCATCCAAGCTGTACTCATGATCGCGTTGATTTCCGCCTGATATTTCTGGCGGGTCATTTCTGATGCGAAGAATTCAAGTCTGACCAATCCCTCTGTCATCTTTCTGTATTCGTCGCTTTCGAAAGATTCGCTGCAGATGTCGTCTACCATGTCATCTGCATATAGTCTTGTATCCCTGCAGACATCGCCCGCAAGCCCAAGGTACCACTCTCCGTTTCTCTGGAGCTCATCCGGGGTCTTCCCTGCCAGCTTGCATAATCTGTCTATTCTTTTTTCCAGGCTTTCTGCCATTTCTATTCCTCCCTTGTGAATGGTCCCACGCGTTCGCCCCTACCGTCCTTGTGCCAGAGTGTATGGAACAAGGGAAAAGGTCCCGTAGCATCCCAGCATGTAACTATGGTGCGATCCGCACAAAACTTTCTTTATAGTGTGTTTTATCAATTATTTAAGATAATTTCCGTTTGGATGTCTTTCCTGGAGCATCCATCTCCATCTCCCAGCGAATATCCTGATGTAAGTATTTGAGCTTATATCGGATCATCTGTCCGTTGCAGCTTCTGGATTCACAGCTATATACGATTTGCACCTTCCCATCCAGCCGCATCCATTCGATATTGAGTATCCTTTCAACGTTTACTGACTTCCAATGCCCACTATCATAGATCTTGAACCTGACAGGCTTAGGCTCTCTTATCATTCTGTCGAAGATCGCGACCACGTCTACAGTCTGTATCATGATCATCATCCTCCTTGAAGTCGCTTTTGGTGATTCTTGCTACATCATGTTTCAAAGCTCTCTTTCTGGCTGGTTTACTCATTGCTCCTAGATCGATGCCTGTCCTACAGAGCCTGATGCTCCCGCTGTTGTTTCCGTTCTCATCTATGGCATCTATTCTCCAGCCTCCGTCCTCGTCATATGCCAGTACGCATTTGCAGCCTTCAAACATGCTGATAGAGGCAACGACCCGGCCTGAATGGATCTCAGCAAGGTAGTATCTGGATTCAGGTCCGTATGTGAATAACACGAATAGTTTGTCTTCAATCTCTGCCACGATCCCATCAGACATCAGCTCATACTTATCTGTTGCTTCAACTTTTTTATCTATCTTCTTTTCCATTGTATCGTTCCTCCTGCCGCCTTCTGTATACTGCGCTGATCGTTCTTTCCTCTGATGGGGTAATTATAGAAATATGCGAACATATGTTCAAGTATTTTTTGCAAGCAAAAAGCGAACGTCCGATTTTGGGGACAATTCGCTCTTAACGATACGTATTTACTGCGTCTGCTTTACTCTATCGTTTCAGCGGCTATAATGCTTTCAGACATTTGTACTATGTTTTGGACTGCTTCCTTAGGTGACAGGATGCGGATTTCGCCGCCGAAGCCGAACACCCATCCGTAGAAGGTCGGGCTGAGGCACACTTCAACTTCGCAGGTGAATGTATCATCATCTCCCGGCTCGAAGTTGAACTTGTCTCCGAAACGATCTACGACGTACTTCATCAGATGATTCTTGCTCTGCAGTTTGACGGTGACTTCTTCTCCATCAAACATTTCGAATACTTTATGAGAATAATCAGATATTCTGAAGCCCTTTGGTCTTTTTACCGCTTTCTCATCAAGGATCTCGAGATGGTCCATTCGATCCACTCTAAAAGCTGAGACATCATCGTGCTTATCTGACCAACCGACAACATAATAGAAATCATCGTTCCAGTACAGCGCATACGGGCTGACGAAGTATACTTCGCCGTCATTGCGGTGAGTCTTCCTTCGCTTCCCGTCGAACTCAATTATGCTGAAGCTGATCTGGCGCTTCGACTCAATGGCATCATTGATCTTATCCACCGTGTAATAAATGGATTCATTACGCGGTTTGACTATATTAGACGTATATATGTGCCTTGAGAGTTGCTTTCTCTGATGAACGCTGGCAAGGCCGGTAAGCTTGTTTTTGAGCTCATCGCTTTTTTTCTTTGTCAGGAATCGCGAAGAGGAGACCGCATCAAGAAGCAACTTAAGCTCTGGCACCTGAAGTTCTCTGGATCCCCAGAAGTATTTGTTAGGCTTGCCACTGACTGTGACGATATCAAATCCACACTCAACCATTAGATCAACATCAGGCTTTATAGTTTTGCGGCTTACCTTAATTCCGTGTTCGGACATGTAATCTACGATATCATAGGTAGTTACAGGGTGATCCTCATCTGTCTGATCATAGAGCAGTTTCCACAGAAGCACCATGCGGCGCTTCATGGTATTCGGCTCCACATGTTCCTTCTCTACTAATGCAATACTCTTTTCAGCCATTGTAATGTGCCTCCCACCAGATATTTATATATGTCTAAGCATTTGGCTGATTAGGCTCCTCGAGCTAATATATCAAGCGCATAACTACTGTTCGATATTACACATTCCTGCGCGTGCTTATATTGATATTTATTCATTGACATAATGAAATCTCTATCTTGGTTCGATAGCGTTATTAGGCTATCATCACTTTTTTCACCTAAGAGCGATCGGCTAAAAAACGAGACCAACACATTAGGACTTATAGGATAGTAAACTATTGTAGTTGCTTCCGAAAGGGCGGTTTTATATATCCCAGATTCACCTTTCATGTTAACGAAAACGACCGGCTCGTCGCTTGTTACGAATGGTATATCAAGGCTATTACGCATCAGCCGTATAGTTCGGTTCATCAAGACTTTTTTAATCAAGGATTGATCCAATACTGTAGCGTTGCTTGACTCTATAATTCCATTCTTTATAAGTCTCTTCTTATTCTCTACAACCAAATCATACTGCTCTTGTGTTATTCTTTCAGATTCTCTCATCTGTGAGAGGTCCTGTAATAACTCATTATAGATGTCATCACTAGTTGTTTCTGCGAATGCTCGAGAATTCTTACCTCTGAACATCTGACTAACCACAGTGTCAACAAGATCCTGTTTATATTTCCGCGGGAGATCAAGCTCTCCGTCCATTATTGGAGCAGCGGCATAATTGATAAATCTTGTAAGTGTAGGCTTAATTAACCTATTTTCTATTACAGCGAGCTCATCCTCCGTCTTTGTAAGTCTTGTTCCATCAATTCTGTGTTGAATATAGAAATTTTTTTCAACAGCAACATCCTTTATATCAACATTCTTTATTACTTTTTTGCTGTCCTTGAGCAGAATGTTAACGGTACTACTACCCTCGTTACAGAATGCCTTTAAATAGACTTTTGGGACTATATGATTTCTTTTTTTCTTACTCATCCGGATAATCTGCTGATTTAATAGCTACACAGTTACATCTACGCATTCTCCATCCTGCTGTGGACACACTTGTGCATTGCTTTTGCGTTGCTCACCATAAAGTCTCTAATAGTGTCCCAGTCGTTAGGATTTGTTAGGCTCGTATTTTCAAGCACGGTATATATCTTGCTGGATTTCTTATCATCGCCCCTATCCCATACAAGTGGCCTGCCATATTCTCTTTCGATTTCAGACTTTTGCGAATACAACTTGTCAAAGATGGCTTTTGTTTCTTGTTCATTTGACTTGTATATATAATATTCAACCCTTGCAGAGTCGTATCTGACAACACAGTTTATAGTAACGCCGGATATGCCAAGGAATCCGCTAATCCAGTTATCTTTCGAAGGATTCACATTACTAAATGGTCCAGCCGGTCCAAATGTTTCTCTGAGAGAAGGTATGACATGGGCCCAGAATTCTTTCCTGAGCTTATATCTATCTGCAACATTTTCACTGCTATCATCATCTGTCTTGCGAATATAGAAGACCAAATCACTTTCTGTTTCACCGAACAGCGGGAACAACTGTCGTAGCATATTGACCTTGACTTCTGTGTTGTTTCCAGTCCACACATAAACATCATCGTCTATCTTCCTACATGTACTGAATCCTGTTGGTGATGATGAAAAATGTGTAAATGGAGCTTCTTGATCTGTTGAGTATGCTATTTTTCTAAGGATTGCCTTATTCTCTGAATGAAGTGCTAATAGCACCTGCTGGTACATATCTACCCATGAACCAACAGCCTGTTCTACTCCTCTGAATGAGTACTTCGAAATATCAAGGCCTTTCATTTCCGCATCATCATCCAGTGTAATGAAATCGTCCTGCTTCTTTGCAGGCACATATTCGGTATCTGGGTACTCCCAGATTTCAAGTGCCTGCGCTACCAGTGCAGCATTTCTCTCCTCAAGCTGGCTGACTCCCCAACGTTCCTGATCACTGATCCACTTATTCATCCTAAGGCCGCTTTTGTTAAAGCCTTTATCCATATCTCTCTTATCAGCAAATGGACTGTTCGAGTAATTGCTGTTATATGCAGTCAACGTAAGATTTGCTGCTTTATTTATCCACATTTCGTGAATCTCATCAGGATCTCCATCCTGGCTAAGATCTTTTCTCCATCTATCAGATAAGCTCTGTGGCATGATGTGCTCTATCGAATAAGTGCCATTGTCCAAATGATTCCATACATCCTTAGTTTCAAGGATGCCGAAATTCTCGATCCGCTCGAAATAGTATTTGCGGTTCTTAGATCTCATGCCATAAATATTCTTGTTTGCCAGGCACTCTGCGAACTCTTCGTCTGAAGGAAATCTGCCACTCTCGCGCTTAGCCGAAAGAGCATACTTCATTTTCTCCAGATAATTCTCGGCGGTACCATCGTACCGCATCACATCATTATGAAGAGTTACGAATATCTTATTCAGAGCATTAGTCGGAACGTCGCATATGATACGGCGGAATATATAGTTCTCAACCACAGCAAAGATCTCAGTCGCATCGCCCTGAGTGATCATACCTTCGTCCATCAGTCTGAGTACTTCAAGGAAGAACGGCCTGGCTACATTCGTTTCAAGCTTGTTCAGTCTGAATATGTACCACTCCATCTCATTTTGCGGATCGTTAGCTTTGATAAGAGTCCTATAGCGCACAGAATACTTCCTGAGATCCTCAAGCACCGGTTCGATATCTGCTATCTGCTTTTCTTCCAGGTATTCTTTGAATGCGACATACACCCTTCCTATGTTCGGAATGCGGAGTTTCTTCATACTGAGATAGTCTCTTATGAAGCTATCTACCTGATAATCCGAATTAATTTCTATCGGATTCCAGTATTTTTCATAATAGTCTTCCTGCTTATTCTTAGGGAGGCCCATAAGAATATAGTTCCTGATTTTATCTCCTTCGCTCAGATCCAGCCCCGTCGAGTTCAAGCTTTCGAAGATAAGCTGCGGATCATCATCCTTATTCAGGGAAATGTCGATTATTTCAAGGCGTTGTATAGCCTTATACAGATCATCCATACTGATAGAGGTGTTCAGCACTCTATCTCTGAAGTATTCATAGTTAGCCGTCAGCGTCGAATCCTTGATGTTCTCAGCTGTATCGCTATATAGCGAGTTGTATGCCTTCTGGTCATCCTTGATAGGTTTCAGCTTTATACGTTTCTCTTTAGGCTGCCACTTGTCTACAAGGTATTCCTCGAAGATTTTGTCCTTAAGCTGGGGGTCATTCGACTCCTTCGCACCTTGACCCAGCAAGTGATACATAACAAGAAGCAGCAGAGACACCGTAGTAAGTCTCTGCTGCCCGTCAATTATAAGATGCTCGCTAAGTCCGCCATCCTCATCCTGCGCTGCTACAATGCTGCCGAAGAAATGGCTTTTGCGGTTATTCTTTATTACTCTTTCAAGGTCATCAAACAACTGCTTGCAGTTTTCGATCTTCCAGTCATAGTTCCTCTGGTATACCGGGATCACAAATCTTTTCGTTGACCCCTCCATGTATTGCAGCAGCTTCTTAGCATCACCTTTCATAACAACCTCTTTTTCTACATACCGAAGTAGTCATTAACCATATAATTGAGTTCACCGTTCTTTGCAGCCTCAGCAGCATCACATTGCACGAAATTCTTTATCTCGCCCTTCAGGGTGTCATCAAATCCGAGAATGAAGTTTGTTGCTATCAGATATATGATCCTTGTCGGCGCCATGCCATACACCTGATTTCTCAAGATGTGTCTGATCCTCTCCCCTTCATCAGGGAACGCTGCCTTGAGCCCCTCACTCCTATAAAGCCTCTTGACGATCTCTGTAATATACAGACCGGATTTCATGTACAAATCCGCAAATGTATTGTTCGAATCATCAAAGCATCCTGGATTATTCTCTTCGAGCTGATCTACCATCTTCTCTACCACCCATCTTGGAGTAAATATCTGGTTTGTTTTCTGTGGAGGGATATAGTCGAAGATATCCTCTTCTTGATCTTCGTCGAAATAATTGGCAAGAGCAGCCTTCTTTGCAAGGAATTCCTTTATGGAGTCGTTGAACACAACCTCATCAAACAGGTGACCGTGGAAGTGCTCAAGTTCTCCGGTATCTGGATCGGTGTAATCTCCGCCATCTCTTAGGAATCTGAAATCCTCCTCAGAGATTCCGGTGACCTCTTCGAACACGTCATCCTCGGTGTAATCATCGAAGTTGGCAAGAGTCAGTCCTTCATCACCATAAGCCATAATGAAACTTGGTATAGTACGGGCAAACCCACGCAGATGGGCTCTTACATCATCTTCTATGCCACGCTTTTCTTCCTCAGTCTTTTGTTTTTCAACTTTTTCAACGATCTGCTTTGGCTTCTCTTCTATCGTTTCTTTTATTGCAGTATCCGCAGCAGCATGGAATGCTTCAAGAGCTTTACGGAATCTGTCATTATATTCTCTATCTGCAGCCCAAAGATCCTCTTGGGTTACAGCTTCGTTCCTTTTGCGGTCTCTCTCAGCTTCAGCAACCTTGGTCTGACGTTGGAAGTCCCGTTTGAGCCTGTCAAAGCTCTTGTCGATATCCTGATTGATCTCTTTTTCAATCCTGTTCTGCGCACCTTTTTTGATGTCGTATTCATCAGCTGCAGGTATTAACGCAGCCTCTTTTATACGCTCTTTTAATGCATCAGTTACGTCATCTACAGATTTTGTTATCTGTTCTACCGTAACAGGACCGCTTTCTGTATCAAACAGAAAATCAACTTTATCTTTGATATCCGATTCAAGGTACTCATAAATCTTGTCACCGAATAAATCCTGACTTCTGCCAATCACGATCTCATCAGGAATATCCACATTACCCTCATCATCTACAGGCAGATCTCTGATTTCGAGTTCCTTTTTTGTTCCTTTTTCCTCCTGCGCTGGCGTAAGTTTGCCAACTATATCCTGAACGATCTTTGGAGCACCGAAAATATTGCTGATATTTTGGAACAGGAAGTTGCTCATAAAACCTTTGCGTACGACTTCCTGGCTCTTGATCTTTCTTGGTATAGACAATACCTGCGCAGCATCGAGTTCTACCATTCTGCCCTCATCATCCTCACCAAGTACCGGGAAGAAGTTTAAGAGTCGTCTGATGTTCTCATTTCTATCATCTGCAGTGCCTCTGCCGGCTGCGGTACGTCTGAGCAGATTATTTGCGAATTCATCATAAACGATTAGCGTTCTTGCTGGGTCGAAGTCAAATACATACGACACTTCTTTGCGCATACGCTGGCCATCTTTGGTAAATATGCACGGGTTCTGCGCTCTGAAGGCCGCCTGCATATATGATGAAGGACTCTGGAGATTGCATAGCATCAAAACACCGCTCCATTCAGGGATCGTTACTCCAACAGTAAGCTGACCCACACTAAGAGTGATGGTCTTCTCGTTGTTTGCTATCGCTTCTTTTACTCTGTTATATGCTTTCGCTCTTACTCTCTCTTCATCAACACTTCCATCTCCGGCAGCAATTACTATTTCATAATCGCCGAAGATATCTGCAAACTCTTCATCCTTGAGCAGCTTGTACAGTGCTTTTACCGAATTGACCCTATTGAGAATCCAGAGTGTATGCGATAATTCTTCTCTCAATTCAGGCGTTGAGAATGGGTATTTTTCCTGAGTCGTGAGAGCGTGCAGGAACTTGCGGATATCATCCTCATGTATGAATTTGCCTGACTCATTTGTCGCGAAAAACTCATTCAGATCAAATGCATAATCAACAGGAGCTTCATCATCGATGCCGTCAAGGCCTCTGCTTATCTTTTCGAATATCATATTGGAAAGTTGATAGGTATACATTTCCATGCGAGGGAGCATCTCGTACGGATTGTAATCATCCTTATCCCAGGTGATCTTCGCCTCCTGCTCATCTGCATACGACCAGTTGAAGATCTGATCATCGCCAAACTGGTTGCTTGCGAGTGCTTTGAATGGAGTGCCTGACAGATAGAGTGTATAGTCTCTCTTTATATGTCTGAACGCTGCATCAGTACGGATAGTATCCACGCCTTCCTGTGCCTCATCGATTATGAGCATGTCGAAGGTGTTATCATGTATCCATTGCAGCTTGTCATATTCACCGCCAAAGTATACTGATCCTTTCAAATCCTGAAGCGAGACAAAAGCAATCATACCCTTTGGCTCCTCATCCATTATCGGGGTCAATCTATCAAGATACTCCTGCCTTGAAATGACACCCGGCTGCCCTTTAAGAGCATCGGTCTCTGAAACAAAGAAGCGATCTTCCTTCCAACCGAAGAACTTGCGGAAGTCCTCAGCCCACGAATTTGCTATACTCGGTCTGTTGGTAACTATGAGTACCTTCATAAGCCCCATCGACTCTACGAGATCATATGAAGAAAGAGTCTTTCCAAAGCGCGGCTTTGCATTCCAAAGGAATTCACTTCCGCCGGCTTCGAAATACTCTTTCGTCATGGTCACAGCTCTCTGCTGTTCGTCTCTGAGTTCATATGTAAGCTTGTCAGCTTCAGTATAAGAAGACCTTCTGAAGGTAAAATCTCCGAACATCTTATATGATCCGGCACCATCAGTATGGAACCACTCAGTCTTCGGCCTTCTTTCTATGCTCCGCTCTACCTCAAGGTAGTTGTGGAAATCGTGGTCAGTAAAATACTTGCCGGAGCCGTCCTTGTACATGGCATTGTCCTGCCACTCGATGTTAGCCTGGATCCCGGCAGTATGTGTCTGCTGCCTTATGCGGTCTTCAACACTTTGCTTTTCTGTATATCCTATCTTGATCCAGCCATCATTGTACGAGACCCCGGGAGTCGTATAGGCGTAGATCATAGGAACTACCTGATGAAACGATTTGATGTTAGGTGTACTCATTTCTATTTCATCTCCTTTACATGCGACTCAATGAAATTGATCTCGTTTTGATCAAGGCCGTATTTTGCATATAGCTGGTGATCGATGTCTGCAATTGATTGCGACCAGTCGATATCTGAATTATCGGAGAAATCCTGCTTAGGAACATATCGCCACGCCGCAGGCAAATTGTCCTGAGTTACTTTTAGGACGTATAACAGTGCACGGCAAAACTTTGTTTTTAGATACAATGAAAGATTTTTTGCTTCAGTTTCATCATCGAAAGTTCCAATTGAAATATACGTTTGTGTAAAAGCCGTTTCTGGTTTTACAACGATCATTTCCGGGAATACGTCTCCAAATTTTCCAGAGCCTGCGGCTTTAGGAACAAGCACCTTGTATTTGAAAAGGCTCTTATGCTCGGATTTCAGATATCGTCTATGACAATACTTCGTCCCCCTCTTGCCATTTACCAATCCGTAGACCAGGTAATCGTCTTGTTCAGTTGGCTGATCTGTAAAAATAGGATTGATATTTAGCACATTTGTCTTTAGCTGACTATGTCTACCACCATCTCCGACATATTTCCTATAGTCAGGATGATCTGCATATATGTTTTTCAGATCATACACATTTGAACTATCTGCTATATCAGTCAAGCTATCGCCAACAGTTTTTGCTCCAGCTTTTTCAAGTACCGTTCTTAACTCTTCATATGGCACAAAAGCACGAATCGGGCCATATTCTTTTTCCTCATCTCTGTATGTTATAGCAACTCCACCCTTTATATCGGTATTTGGAAAAATCTTTGATGCGTCTTGCTCAAAGTACAGCACCTTAAGATGCGGATCTTCAAGCATCTTTTGATTCCACGCTTTTGGTGTTTGCCCCGCATTGAAAAGAAAACGAGCCGGAGTAATGAGTTCCACTACTTTTGCTATGCCATATGTTTCATCCATGAAATTGTTGTATATAGGAAGCTTACGCGTACTCTCTGATTCTGTATCCTCTTGATACGGCGGATTCCCGATAATAAAGTCGAATTTCATATGCATCCCTTTCTTCAGTTCTTGAAACTCAATGCTTTTCTTCTTATTGTGCCAGTCATATATCCTGCAATACGGCTGTATACTTACTGTTTCCTCTTCCTGCAACTCTGTTTCATCTTCATCCTGCAGGAGACCAAATATATCCAACTGGACAACGTGTTCCTCTGCTTTACTGAACGGAATAGTGTAGGATAGACCATCCATCTGCCATATATTCCATGCTACGATATTCGCTATCTTCTTATACTCTTTATCAGTTGGTCTCCTGCCCCACCGATCCTCCATGTATTCATCCAGACTCATGAGCAGATTGACTCTGGCTATCAGAACATTGTCTCCCTGAAACTCATAACCGAATGTAGCCTGATATGCGCGGATTACCCACTTAAGCCATTCTTTTTCATCCTGTGCGTATCTGCTAATGACCTGCAACTTTCTGTCAAGTATTCCGATACGTTTCTTGACCGGAATCATCTCACCAGTCGCAACATCGTAACGGCTCACAAGATATGGTGCTTCTCCACAGGTTATTTCCAGCCTTTTTGAGTCTACATATTTCTTAAATAGCTTATTATCTTTTGAAATACGCCCTATGTAATCGGTGCCATCATCATGCTCTGTAATCGGAACATTATCTTCAAGCCAAAATCTTTCCGCGGCATCATTCATAAGCTTGCATATCCATAACGGTGTAAAGACTTCTGCTCTTTGTCGTGTTCTCTCAAACTGCTTCTCAAGCTCCTTGCGTGCACGGGTTTTGATGATATCTGAATTTCTGCCGGTTATCAGTTCAGGTTTTATTTCCTCATTGCGATAATACTGCGCACCAAAATCATTGTAGGCATCAGTTGCCCACATTATGTTTTTCTTAGTAGTCTTATCCTCAAGAAGCCTCTTAAGAATTCCGTGATTATGTAATATTAATATGTCGTCTTGGATGTTTATAATCATACATAGTTATTATACAAGAGATGTTTTGCAACATAAAGGCGAAAAATAGGCGGAGCCTTGAAATGGCAGTTTTTCGGGACAATTCTCTATGCGTATGTGATATCATACACATAAGCGAGCAGGATGCGGATGGTCAAACTATCTGTGCTGATCGAGAGCACCAAACACATCCCATCCCTCGCTTTTTTATCTGCCTGAATAATTAGGGCAGCAATATCCATATATCAGGCCGGAACCTCTGGCATAACTCTTCCTTCTACACACATCCCGGCTATTGCCTTCAATAGTTGTAACAGTCTTTCCATCACAGGATTCAACGATCCCTATATGGTCAGCTACGCCATCACCTTCCCAGTCAAAGATAATGAAATCTCCCGAATGCGGGATATAGTTCCTGCCGGCCCATCTATGCTGCTTCTTGTAAAAGTCTATCCATCCACTTACAACGGCAGATTTCGGACAGATACCGGACTTGATGCAGCCGCACTCTGCTGCAATATATGAAGTGAAGCAAGCGCACCAGTGGACATGACTATTGAAGCCATACCACCGCCAGAACTTCTCTCCGCCAACGTTTCCGACTTCTCTGGCAGCTGCTTTTACTATCGCCTCCCTGGTAGGACTGCCGGCAAGGTCTGGGATGAAGTATTCTATCTCTTCAGGATCTGAGATGGTCGTGTCAGGACTGTTGTTGCTGAAAGTGATGACCCCTATCCCGAAGAACACAAGCAATGTCAATGTGATTATCGTTGCTATACCTCCGGCACCAAGGGTTACTGCAGCCGTTCTGGCATTTTCCCACAGGAATGTCATGAAACGAGAAGCTGTACTTGCTCTGCGTCTGTTGGCATTGAACCTGTCTATCCTTATGAATGATCGCAGCGGATAAGATACGCTATCGTTTTTACCTACAATCCGCCTTATAGCCAGTTCTTTCCTGGAGCGTTGAACTAATTCATCGCTTTTGGGTGCAAGCTGTCGATTCTTAGTGATCCTGCCGCTGTTCCGCTGAATTAATTCAGCGTTTTTGCGTGTAGAGGCATTCCTTATACGGCCAGTGAACCTTGTTTCTTCGCTATTTCGCAGTACTTCTGCATCAGCGAGTTTTGCTTCCTGCTGTCTGCTTCGTATGGTCTTGATGCCCTGCTCCTTAAAAGCCTGCCGGATCTGTTCCTCGCTGCCCTGCGGATAGTTAGCGGCTTCAATCGGTTTATCGCGATTCCGTAGGAGCAATTCAGTTCCTGCCTGCGCAGCATAAGCTGCACTATCGCCGGCATAGCGTTCAACTGTGCCCTGAGCGTATGTGTCTGCGGTTTCACCATCCTGCCTGCCGTTTATGTCCAGAGCTTTCGATCTGATGGTCTCTTCCTTCAGGTGATGCATAGAGCTTGCTGCTCTGTCCAGAGTTTTTATGCTCCCTTTGGTCACATCCCTCGTCTTAATATCTGCCATGTCATCCCTCCCTTCAAAATTGCAAAAAATGAAATCCTACAAAAAAAGCACTTTATTCGACATAAAATGCACTTTCCCATTTTGACCTATTGAAATGAATGTAAGAATGATGCAATATGGCTTTACCAGCCGGCTGGGACACTACTAAAAGGATTAGGAGGTCCCAAAATGATAATGACATACGTTAATGGAAAGTATCGGGTGAACGCAGAGAGCGACAACGCCCGGGAGTTGATCAAAGAGCTTGCCCAGTGTATCAAAACGCTGTCGCAGGACCTTATAGCAATGGATGAAGAGAACGCTCGCAAGATAGTTGTGGCAGTCACTCGCGATCTGTTTGATGTCTGCCCTACCCCTACATGCGATCCATCTAATTAGAGTGCTTAATGTAACCGGAGCGGAGTGACATCTCCGCTCCACTTTTTTATCCCTCGTTAGAAAGGAATTGATTGAACAGCTCATCAAAATCAGCGTTGTTCATCGATACCTCCCGGATCTTTTTCAGGACCTCCTGCTCATCAATGCCTTCGCCCGGCTTTGTTGTCATCAGCTTATACAGCTTCGTGTCCTTCGGGAACTTATTCTCGAAAGGCACCAGGTTTGATCCTACTTTCAGTAGGCCGTGACCTGCATCAACGTTCGTAATATACGAAAGCTGCTCATTGGAAATGTTCAGCAGTTTTGCCAGCTCTATCCTGTCAGTTGCAGCCTGGTTCAGCATGACGATGAACTCAGAGTTTGAGAGCATCGTCCTTGCAGTGTAGGACTGCAGCAGGTCAGCAACGTTCTGAGTGATTCCCGTACAGAAGGCTCCGTACTTACGTACTCTCTTCCACAGTTTGTACAGAAACTGCGCCGAATACTCGTGCATGAACAGCAGGTAAATCTCGTCGATGATGATATATGTCTGCTTGCCTCTCTGACGGTTCTGCGTGATCCTGTTGAGGATAGAGTCAAGAATGACGAGCATGCCGATGGCTCTGAGCTGCTCACCAAGCTCAAGGATGTCGTAGCATATCAGACGATTGCTGGTATCCACATTGGTCTGCTTCGCAAAGGTGTTCAGCGTACCTCTGGTGAAGAGTTCAAGCTCAAGCGCCAACGAATGCGCCTCAGGCTCAGGCTGCCTCAGGAGCTCCTCTCTGAAATCCTGAAGAGTTGGTGGTGTTCCCATATAGTTGCCCTGTTTGTAGTAGCGGTACACGTTCTCCGTGCAGCGGTCGATAATGGACTGCTGGCCTTTCTGGAACTTATGTCCGGCTACGATCTGCTCGCAGAGCGATTGCAGGAACTGCGACTTTTCGATGATCGGATCGGTCTCTCCATAGTCTCTGGACATATCCATCGCATTGATGTGATTCGCAGATGTCGCGGATATCTCAATGACAGATCCGCCGAGAGCTCTGACAAGATGCGAGTATTCTCTCTCCGGATCGACAATAATGATGTCCGCATCCGTCGCCAGCATCAGATTCACTATCTCATTCTTAGCCATGAAGGATTTACCGCCGCCGGATACACCCAGGATGAATGCATTACCGTTGAGTAGCCTCCTTCTGTCGGCGATGATCATGTTCTTGGAAATGACATTATTGCCATAGTAGATGCCATGACTGTCATATACCTCCTGAACACGGAACGGCATGAACACTGCAAGTGATTCGGTAGTAAGAGTTCTGAACGCATCTATCCTGCGCACACCGAACGGCAGCGCAGTCTTCAGTCCATCCAGCTGCTGATACTTCAGCACGGACATCTGGCAGAGCCTCTTTCTGACGATGGTCAGGATCTCTTCCGTATCGTTGTCCAGCTGCTTCTTCGAGTCAGCTGTATGCACCAGTGTGAGGACAGCGAACATCATCCTCTGGTCTCTGGTAGTCAGATCGTCCAGAAACTCCTTGGTTTCCTTTCTCTGCTGCTCCATGTCATACGGGACTACAGCTGAGAAGTTGTTGTTCATATTCTGCTTACGCTGCCAGTTGGTGATGTTTGTCTCTACGCCGAGCAGTCTCTGCTCGACTTCCTTCACCGCCTCGTCAGTCGGGATGGGAACTACATCGATCGACAGCATCAGGTTCCTGCTGAGGTCTGTGATCTCTGCAACCATGTCATCGGATATATACGATGCATAGTCCCTGAGGAGCAAAACGCGACCAAACCGATTTCCGACTTTGAAATAGTCGCTGTTGTTCTCATAGACATCCGGGCAGATATAGTCGCGGAAGTCGTGCCCCTTCCTCATGTGATCCTTGAGATCGAAGTGGAAAGAGGTCTCCTCTCCGGTCCTCATGAAGTCATGGATGATGCGAAGCCTGTCATTGGCAGAAAGCTCGATGCACTTTGAACCAAGCCTTGAGAAGTGCGCCGCCAGATCCGCTCCGATCCTGGCAAAGTACAGCCTGGCATCCTCGATGCTCTTACGATTGACCGAGATGGTAATATACTTGTCCTGGATGATCGCATTGCTGCCGGTCGCCTTGTCAGTGAGCATGTCGTTATACTCATTGCGGTAAACATCAAGCGGGTCATTCCGCAGTGGTATAAGGACCCGGTCTTTGAAGTCCAGCATGTTAAGGCGACGGTTGTTGATGGTGATCTTGGCAGTGCAGCCCGAATCAAGTGAGTTCAGCAGTTCTGAATAGCCGAGGAACATCCCCGCCTTATCATCCCTTGATGCGACTGCATAGTTTATATCCGTGAAGCGATACATCTTACTGAACTTGTTTTTTCCGGTCATAAAAATACCGTCAGGCCATATCGACCTGACGGGTATGATGTCCTGAACCCTTCTGGGCACAGCAAATTTCTCCTTGTCCTGCTTGAGGACATTAGTAAGTGTTTTTATCAATCGCTATCAGCCCCCTTCCCGTGCTTTATCTGTTTATTCTTCAGACCCTGTTTGCGGACTTTTTTCCTCTTATGCCTTGCTCCGCGTCTGTGGAAACGATGCTTCCTGGCCGCTTCCGGTGTCTCGTCTGCAAATAGCGCATAGTAGTAGTTGGTATTTCCAAAGGTCAGGATCTTAGGGATCATGAACGTCGACTTGATCCAGGCAGCAATGAACTTCTCCGCTGTCATTCCGTTGTACTTCAGGAATCCCAGCACAGCGAATGGAAAGGCTGCTACAATACAGAGCCAGCTGGTGGTCTCAGTCCCGAGTATGGGGTTGAGACCAAGGTAGATACCAACTGCCATGCCGCATGCGAGGACAGAAAAAAAGAACTGCCTCAGTGACAGTCCGAAGAACATTGAC
>JBGULF010000003.1:0-49699 GCA_045115935.1 Anaerovoracaceae bacterium | reverse complement strand
AGTGTGCCAAGAACGATCGCGTTAACGAACACCCTCAGCGCACGGTCTGCATTATCGTACTGCCCCATGAACTCAGCTTCATTCGCTATACTGTGAAGCACTTCCAGAGCTGCTTCATGGAAACGTTCCTTGCCGACAGCTTCAACAGTTGGCTGTTCTGCTATATCCTTTACTGTACTGCACACGTTCTCGGTATCCCTGCACCGCGCCCGATTCGGGCAAGTGCTGCACACATACTCTTTCAGGGCTCTTGCATCTATCAACCGCATTTGTTGTCACCGCCTTTGCTTGTATCGTGAGTATAAACAACGTATACTGCCATAGCCCATATATCCGCTAAGCTTATGATGCTATCATTGGTCAGTATCGCCCAGTCTCTGTTAAACGGCATAGCGTTGAGCCGTGGTATTTCCTCGTAACGCCAAGTGTCGTAGTCCTTGCCGTCTTCTACGGCAGTTATGGCGTTCTCTAAGCAGTGTTCAAGTCTCGACATTACGATCACCGTCCTCTCCGCCGTTGAATATTTCATCTACCCAACATGAGGCGTTGCTATAGGCATCTTGGAGCGCATCTTGTGCAGCTCTCGGATACCAGTAGTTCTGAGCATCATCGACAGCATCAGAGTATGCCTGATCGAGTTTATCTTTCAACTTGTCAAGTGCTTGTGCGACTTCTTTCTTAGCCTGTGTGTATCCCTGTCTGAAAGCCTGCTCTATCTCGTCATTCATTTTCATTTGTTGTCACCGTCCTTAATCCGTGTGTAGTTCGCGCTCATGAAGATAGCGGGTATGAGGTAGAACCACATTACCGAAAGCCTGTTGAAGTGAATCGCGGCAATTGTTATTCCCGCAGTCATCATCGTTTGCACTATTCCGTTAGCCGCTATATAAAGCTTTGCCGCGTTCTTATCTTCCATTGTCTTTATCCTCCCATCTAAGAGCCTGTCCGCAGTTCTCGCAGAAGTTAGGTTTGAACTGCGACAGTGCATAACTTTTCCTTATCCGTCTGCCACAGCTGGGGCAGATGTTGTAATAGTTCGATTTATCTTTCTCGAAAGGCTGTTTAGGTTCGAGCTTGTTTTCAAAGTAGTTCAGCTTAATGTATATCTGCCACACTTTGGCAAGCCCCGGGGCTATGTTACCCCGATCGAGCTTGTCTGTCAGCTTTGCCGCTACCCTGTCATTGGTCAGCCTCTCGCTAGTATTCCTCATAGTAATCATACCTCTTAGGTCTTGTAGTGATCTTGTTGTCAAGGGTCATGTAACTTTCAAGACCTTTACGGTCAAGCATTTCCTGCGCTCTCTGCTGTCCTGCATTGAATTCCGCCTCAGTCTTGAAGAATGTGCAGCCTTGACAGTTCCTTGTGCGGAGTACTCCGCAGTATGTACCTCTGTCGAAGTAACATACTGTTGTCCGTTCTTCCATCATGACGGTCACCTCTTGGGCTTAAGTGGTATTGTCACGCCCAGAACTTCAAAGTTCGTATCCTCATAGGCGCATATCATGTTGTTGCCCCTGTACTCGAAGTAACCGTATCTCAGGTGCTTAACACCCTTGAAATATCCGAGGAACTTACTGTTTATCCAGATGTCTATACCACTCTCGGGAGCGTGCATCTTGACAAGCTGTGTGCTTGGGTTAGCCTGTATGATCTCGCTTGTGGGCTCTATGCACATAGCGTTCTTAGCATTGTCGAAGATAACAGGAAGGGTTGTCATTTCCCTTACATCAGGGTGCTTGGTGTCTATCATGAAAAGCCTGCTAGGTATGCTAAGTGCTGTCTGTCCTGTCGGGTCTGCTATCAGCATACGCTTGTTGTCCTTGTCTTCCATGCACCTGATCTCTAAGCCCTTTTTAATGGCTGTCTTCATCGTTTCCGTCTGAATGGTCAGCATATAGTTATAGAAATTCATAAATAAGTCCCTCCGTCTTGTGTAGCTTTACGCTCTCTTACTGCTGTTGTGCTTCTTGGTTCTATCCAGTATCGACTTTATGTCGAAGATAGTAACTGTTGATGTTCTGGTTTCAGCCTGCTCATGAGCCTTGATATACTCAGCGTATTCGGTGGACTGCTTGGCAAGCCGCCGCCGTGTTCTGTTGAGGGACTTTTCAAGTCCATTCAGTTTTGCATCATATATGAGCATCGTAACCTGTACCGCTGTATCGATGAACCAGAGGTAGTAACCCCAGGTCTCACCGGATATCAGTTCCACGAGGAAACCGAGGTATAGAAACGCTTCCCACACGAAAGCGAATATCGTTGCTTTCGTTTCGTCACTGATCTTCTTCTGTTTCATACTGCTTCTGCTTCCTCCCATGCCGTGTAGAGCTTCAAGCCTTGTATTGCTATCCAGTCTATCATTTCTTCGTTTGTCGCCCATGCTGTTGTACCGTTGGAGCTATCCCAAAGCCCGCTCTCGTAGAAGAAAGCGTGTGCTATCTCGTGTCTCAGCACCTCTTTGAGCATCGATATGTCAGGCGCGGACTCGTAGTCGGTACGAATAACTATCAGCTTGATATGCGGATTGCAGTATCCGCTCAGACCGTCAAGCTCGGTGTCGTTCTTACTATCCCTCTGTTCGATACGGTATACCGTACCGAGGACATTAACCTGGTTCTTCATAACTCTCAGTCTCCTTGTAGTATTCTATCAACATCGGGTCTGTGCTTGCTATGCCATGTGCCCATGCCAGAGCGACCGTACTTGATAACAAGATAATCAATACAAGACTTGCCATGCTCTCACCTCTTTTCGTTCTTCTGCCGTTCTAGCCGCTTTATTTCTTCAAAAGCCTGCTCCCTGGCGTTGGCTGTTGCCAGAGCACAAAGCGCGAAACCGATGTAGGTGCCAATTATAACACCTATCAAAAGCCCTATCGCTGTATTCATCGTTTGTTCAACTCCCTGTCACGTGTATTATTATATCCGATATTTCGGTAATAATCAATTGACATTATTACCGAATTATCGGTACTCTTTTTGTGTAATATTACCGACTATTCGGTAATATGTCAGACAACATCTTTTCTCCGTATTCAAGACACTCGCGCAAAGTCGGGAAGTAGTCCGATATCGGTTTAGACTTGTGCCATATCATGCACACGGTCTTTTCGGGGTCGTACTCCCACGGTTTGGCACCTTTGCGCTCGATCTGATGCAGGCAGAACGTATACACCTTTGTGTCCTCTCCGCATTGAACTGAGTATTGATCGTCACCCTCGTTCTTGTACACACCCGAGCCTGCCCTAAGCTCATCTATGATAGCTCTCCGCAGTCCGTGAGCGCGTGTGCCCTCAATCACCTCAGAGCCTTTCTTGTGCTTAGTGAGGTAGTACACATATGTGTTACCGCCGTCCCGCTTCTCGATCTTGTACCCTTTGTTACGGTCAAAGTTCCTGACTTCCTCAATGCAGTATACGTAGTCGTCAACCTCAGCTCTCCAACACATCCAGTTCTCTTCCCGGAAGAATATCCCCTTACCTATCTTCATGTCAGCACTCCTTATCTTTGAGATTGTGCCAGTATGCCAGATAGATAGGATCCTTTATCTCTCCGTCTGCTTCAAGCAGCCTGGTCAGATGCTTGACTGCTTCCTCAGCTCTGGAAAGGCGGTACAACACTTCATCATGTCCGATGTTCCGCCGTACTGCATAATCGTTACTGAATGTAGCTGCTTTCCGCAGCTCTTCAAGTTCCTTCTTCTGGTATTCGAGTGCCTTAGAAGCTGTGTACTTCTGGTATTCCTCGAATGTACCGAACTTCTCTGCTAATGTCATAGTGTTATCAACTCCGAGTTAGGCAGGCTTTCTATCCAGTGACAGAAGTCGTGCCATTCGTCAAGCTTATGGTTCTTTCGCGCATGGTAGATGTTCCTGAGCACTGCATAGTTGAGCTGTAGTGTAGCCCGCTGATTGTAACTGCTAGGCAAGAGCTGTATGATCTGCCACCAGTCAGATTTATCGCCATTCTGTAAATATGACTGCCTGAAAAAATTCAAGCACTCAATTATTTTACCGAAAGGAACCTCAATGACATCGTCATTCAGATGCTCATGTGAGAAATCATCTATCTCAAATTCCTTAGCGTGTACCTTGTGCATGGTGGAGCAAGAGTTACGGACCGTACCGACCTTGTATGTGTCCATTTCTTTCCACCAGTACATAGGAGCTGTCACGTCAACAGTTACGTTTATCATGCGCATGAACTTCGAGTGATCTGAGCCTGCCTTGACAAGATTCCTCGCAAGCCTTAGATCGTTCTCGCCCAGAGTGTCGGTCGCAAAGTCGCTGTCTGACTTATCCCATGAGTTCATAGCATTCCGGGCTGAATATATGGCTCTTGCGATACCGTGAACCTCTGTATTTTCGAGTTTTATCATTGTTTTACCTCCGTTAATCTTTCTTGAAGAACGTTCCTACCCAACCGTCAGCTGCGAGCGGTAAGCCCTGAGCCCACGGAATAGGAGTGCTCATTATCCTGACAACATCTTCAAGCATATCCTCACCGAATGTATAAGGCTTGATATCTATTACCACTTCATCATGGATATGGAACACAATAGGATATCCCGCAGCTTCAAGTCGGTCAATGGCTACTGCTAAGCAGTCCCTCGCTATGGCTTGTACGCAGTTCTCGACAAGCTTACCTCCGTAGGTCTCAAGATCTGCGAACTGGTTCTTATCGTTGATACCCTTGTATATGATACTCTCGCCGCCGAAACGATTAGTACCTATTCTCGGGCTTACGTAGTACAGCTTACGTCCTGAGGGAAGCTGCACCGTCATGAAGTAAGTTCCTGCCCGGTTACGTTCAAGAGCGAATGTGCAGCACTGTACTTTTCGCATACCGCCGCCCTTGATAACCTCGATAGCAGCTGAATTGAAGTCCCACCACAGCTGCTGTATTCTGCTGTTACTGTCGCGCCACCTGCTGACGATATCGGGGAGCTCGTCCTCATGCAGTCCCATGTCAAGGGCCCCCATAGCTATGAGTGCACCCGCGCCGCCCTGGTATCCGAGAGCCAGTTCAGCGACTTTACCCTTTGCCCTGAGCGCGTATTCGGGATTGCCCTTCTTGATACGGTCAATTGGTACGCCGAACATCTGCGCCGCAGAAGCTTCATAGATCTTTCCGTGTGTGCGGAAAACATTCAGTCTCCACTTCTCGTCTGCAAGCCATGATATAACACGTGCTTCAATGGCTGAGAAGTCAGCATCTATCAGTACATTACCCTCTTTGCTGTCACAATTTGACGACACAAACGCCGTTCGTATGAGCTGTGACAGTGTATCATACACCGAGCCGTATACTGCCTGCAAGCCGTCAAGGCTCTTGTTCTTGATAAGTTCACGAGCCAGAGGGAGCGGGTCTGTGTACGTTCTCGGAAGGTTCTGCACCTGCACGAGCCGTCCTGCCCAACGTCCGGTACGGTTTGCACCGTAGAACTGCAGCAGTCCTCTCACCCTGCCGTCAGGACACACACATTTCCTGATTGCATCGTACTTCTTGGTGGAAGTCTTTCCGAGCTCCTGCCTGATCTTCAACATTCGATGTACATCGGGTGAATAGTCTGCTTTCAGCATCGAACTCACTGTGTCCTTGCGGATGTTGTCCACATCTGCGCCTGTGTGCTCAGAGAGCCATGCTGTGAGCTGTTTACCACTATTCGGGTTATCTAATCCGGTAAGCTTTACCGCTTCATCTGTGAGCCGCTCCGTAGTTCTGGCGGCTATGTCGAGTGCTCCGTCAACTAATGGCATATCTACCGCCACACCGCGACAGTTGATAGTCAGATCAGTTACCCACTGCCGCTGCACTTCATCGGGAACAGGTATGTCGGATAACCGCCGCTCTATCTCCATTTCAGTGACTACGTCCTGCCTGTTATACTCTTTGAACATAGCCCATTTCTCAGGGTCATGCTGCGGAAGGTTCCTTGTCCTGCCGCCGTTGGTTCTCGTTGGCTTGCATGGATTGCAGAAGTAGCGCATAAGTGCTTTACCTGTTGCCAGTTTCTGCTTATCCTCTGACAGTCCTATTGCCTTACCTGCCGCATCGAGTGATGCAGGATAACCACAGTAAAGGGAGTGCAGCATCGTATCTCTCCATTGATCTCTCGGCAGTTCTGTCCCGAGAGCCCTGCAGAAGCAGAGATATTCAAACGTAGCGTTGTAAGCGTGCTTGATGATATTCGGGTCGAATAACGCATCTATGAACCACTGCGGGAGCACGTTCCCCTCCGAGAAGTCCAGCACCTGAGGTTCGTTCATTTCACCCCAGAAGCAGTACGCATTAAGCAGTATCTGAAAGTCTGGGCGCTGTACATAGGCGTGTGCACCTGCCTTTTTGATATCAACGTCTGAGTAGGTTTCAAGGTCTATTGATAAGTGTCTCATATCGTTCTCCTGTGAGTGTATGAAAATGTGTGAGAGATAGTTCCCTCACACATATCATCACTATATCGTTGTTGCAGTGTATCAGAAAGGTGTTGCCACAGGCTGACCGGTGATGGGGTCAACATAGCCGTTGATGGTGTCAACATAGCCGCCGTTAGTCATAGCCTGAGCAAAGCCGCCCATAGCCATAGCCTGACCTGCAATAGGAGCCTGCTGTGTGGGCTGTGCGTAGGTCTGAGCGGGAGCGGCCTGAGGTGCAGCAGCGAAGCCGTTCATAGGCTGTGTGAAGCCCTGCTGCTGTGCAGGAGCTGCCTGAGGGATAACACTCTGACCAATTCCTGCGAAGTCAGATGCAGCAGAAGCACCGCCGCTGAGTGTCTCACCGTCTCTGATTTTCAGAACGTTGCCCAGTCCGCAGCCTACGCCCTTAGAGCCGTGTGAATCATAAGAGAAGAAGTTAATGGTAACTCTTGCATACATACCGCTGTAAATGTCTGTTGGAGCGAGCTCAACATTGACGTTGTCGATACCTACAACCTGAGGTTTCCTTGTAGAGGGGCTTGAAGCTGTGATTACCCAGTGACCCTTGCACTCTGCACCGAAAGGTGTACCGTCTGTCTTAACGCCGTCACCGTCATAGATCAGAGCGTTTTTCAGCTGAGGTCTTGCACCCTTCCACTTGTTCTGAACACCGTCCTCGTATGCCGCCTGAATGGAAGCATCGATATCAGCCTTTGTTGCTACGTCAGTCTTGGGGATAAGAAGTGTTACCTGATATCTGGGGTCGCCGCCCTGCTTGTTCTGGTAGGGCTGTGCCAGATGAACATATGAAAGTCTTACCTCGCCTGTCAGTACCTTTGTTGCAATTCCGTTGTACATAATTGATTTCCTCCTAGTTTACTTTTGATTTCCTTTGGTTTACATATATTTGTTCACATACTCTTCGAGTATCTGAGAACACTTGATTACTCTCTTGCGCCGCGCATCGAGCCTTTTCAGCTCTATGGTGTTACGCTTCTGCAAGTTCCTGAGCTTGCTTGCTCGGTTTTTGTCTGCCTGCTCAGAGCTGTCAACGATATCCTCATACAGCTCCTGGTATCTGTCGGCTATCTTGTTGCTGACCATGAGCAGGAAGTCAAGGTCAGCTTTGATAGCTTTACGCCATGCACTTATGGTGTTCGTTCCGTAGACTATATCACTCTTAACACAGAGCTTCAAAAGATTACGGAACTTCGATGTGCAGGTGCTTGCGGATTCTATCTCGAACACTCCCGGTGGAACTACGTCCATAAAACCTGTGTCCCACTTTATCCGAATGGGCTCATAGGGCTGTGTAACAGGTATGTGTGTGTCACCGAGCATTATAGTCCAGTGTGGATAGTAGTTGTATGCCATTATGTCACCCCTGCGAAGTCTGCCGCTGCCGCGTTGTACGGTTCGCGTTTGTCGCTTTCATCAACGAGTGTGGGCTTGCCCATAGGCTTGATGATGTAGTCGGACAACAGTGCGCCGAACTGCTTCTTACCGATTACCTTTTCCAGTCCTGCTAGTGTCTTGGGCTTGTGCTCCATAAGTTGGTCATCGGTATAGCCCACATTCCGCAGAAGTTCAAAGACCTTAGCTTCATCGGAGAACGCTCTTGCGCTCTTGCCCGCCACTACCTTGAAGCCCGGTACTGTCTTACCCTCGAGTATTGCACCGAGTGCGTACTCCTGCAGGTCACTGTACCACTTCACGAGCTCTGCACCCTGTTTCAGCAGACTGCCGATCTCTTCATCGGTGAGCATATTAGGCACACCCAGAGCCGCGCGAGCTTCCTGAGGGAGCTTAGCTATCTCGGGGGCTACCTTATCGGGTGTGATAAAGTCCTTGAAGTCAGCAAGAGCGGAGTTGGCTTCTGCCCTCGCTTTACACTGGGCTTTACCGCGGCAGAACTTACACCATGCACCGCTGTGATACTCACCCTTACCGTTGTATGCTGCATCTGCAAGAGGTTTGATGCTCTCGCCCCATGCCCTGAGCTCGTCAACGGTCATTTCTTCCTCTGAGGGGTATTCGGAGATACGCGGCTGACATATACCCATTGATACGGTCTTGATAGTATCACCGAAGATCGCGCCGAAGTGTTTCAGGGCTCCGAGAGCGTATAACCGCATCTGGGGATTGCCCACCGCTTCAACCTTAACGCCCTTGCCGTGCTTGTAGTCGGTGATATGCAGTCTGCCGTCACCGATCATTACACAGTCGCACGTACCGAAGCCCTGCGGTACATAGTCGGAGAAGTCAACTTTGATTTCCTGCACTACGTAAGGACTGTTGGGGAATGACATAGCCTTTTCTACGAGATACTCAACATAGGTCGTAGCCGTTTCAAGCATTTCGGGGTCATAGTATTCAGCCCTTTTCAGCTTGGCAAGTTCAGCGTTTATCTTCTTCCTGTCGAGATTTACACCGAACTTGCGCTTAGCGTATATCTCACATATCGAGTGTGCCAGTGTGCCTTCATCTGCATATGCGCTCGTTGTCTTTGGGAACTGCGCTTCAAACGAAGGAGCTGCCGTGCAGTTCAGCCACCGGTGAGCACTTGATGCAGATAGGAAAGCGTGTGTGCCTGCCATATCAGATCACCGCCCCGAGTGCTGTTATCTTAGCTGCGAACTCGGGCAGCTGTTCAGCGGTAAGGTGTACGACTGAGGGAGCACCGAAGTTCTGCAGGAGTGCAAGCATTTCTGCCATTTTACCCTGCTCAACAAGTCTTGCTGCTGCGGTGCATACTCTGCTGCGGTACGCTTCATCGATTGCAGGAGCAGGTGTTGTGGGAGCTGTCTGCTGCGCTACTGCAGCGGGTGTGGGTGTCGCCTGCTGTATCTGGGGCTGTGCCTGAGCTGTTGCAACAGGTGCAGGTGCTGTCTGCTGTATGGGTGCTGCCTGCTGTATAGGTGCTGTCTGAGTGGGCTGTGCTACGCTCTGCGCTACGTTAGCAGCAGGAGCAGCAACATTACCCTGTGTGGCCTGCTGTGCCTGTATGGGGGCTGTGCTTTCGTTCTGCGCTATCTGTGCAGGCTGTGCATTAACTACCTCGATTGTCTGAGGTACCTGCACTCTGGTAAGCACCGCACTGAATGTCTCGGTGAGCTTGTTGATTGCTTCCACGATCGCGGGAGCGTTGATGTTAACTGTTACGTCCATTTCTGATTTCCTCCTGTTTTGGTTTGTTTAATCTATCGCAAGGATATCTGCAGGCTCTATCGCTAATAGCGTACATAGTAAGCGGAAGCTGCCGACTGACATCTCATCGGGACTGTGATACCATCGTGACACGGTCGATCTGTTCACTCCTAGCCGCTTAGCAATATCTGCCTGAGTATATCCTTTGCTTATCTGTGCAGCTTTGAATGCTCTGCATATCTTCACTGCACGTGTGACCTTCTTAGCGGGCATTCATCACACCTGCCTTAGACCATAACTCCGAATGATACCGCGTACTCTGTGCCGCCGTACTCAAATGTTATGATAGCATCGTTACTGTCAGCCCTGAGAGACTTGATCTCGGCACAGCTGCCGAAGTTCTCTTCTATCGCAAGTATCGTGCTCTGCAGAAGTCCTATTACTTCTACGCCTTTAAGGGCTTGACATTTCTCTGAAAATGTGTTATTCTTTATAGGTGCAGAGTTGTTCTGCACAGTGTTACTTTCGTTCTTGGGCTCTGTCGCAGTTGCAGCTGTGGCGGGCTCTTTTTCTTTTGTAGGCTTCTTAGCGGGCTTTGCAGTTTCCTTTACGGTTTCCTTTACGGTCTCCTTTGTGGTTTCCTTAGCAGTTCTCTTTGTGGTAACATCAACACCTGTTATCGCGCTTATCGCGCCCTTAACTGTCTTAGGGTCAACGCCGAACTTCTTAGCCGTAGCACATATGCTGTGCCCGCTCTGGTACCACTCAACCATAGCCTGCTTTGTCTGTGCTGAGGGTGCGTAACCTCTGCCCTGCTTCTTAGCTTTCAAAGCATTTCTCTCAGCTACGAAGTCTGTAACTGTCTGCCTGTCAAGTCCTGTGTCAATGAGTATTTCATCTATACTCATGCCCGCTGCATTCATAGCTGCAACTTGGTTTTTCTGCTCATTGGTCATGTTCCTGTCATACCTCCTAGTACTTCATCTTGATATGCTTTCAACTTCTGTAAGCCCTCGTAACCTCTCTTGATATCTGCATAGCTTACTTCATCTTTCTGCCTTTTCGGCAGGAGCTTTCGATAGTCAAGATCGTTGACCTTAAGTTCTTCATACTCTACGCCGAACTTTACGACATCTTTCTCAGGCTCTTTTGGCTGTTCTTCTTCAAGAGCCGCCTTTATCTCGGCAAGCCTTTTATCTCCGATACCAAACTCTGAACAGGTCTGCACCAGAGCGAGCTTGATATTGTTCGCAAGGACTATGATGTTCCTCGGGTCTCTAACGCTTGGGCTGTTCCTCAGAACAAAAGCCATACACCACTTGCTGTCAATACCATATTCTTCACACCATTGAGCCATTTTGTAGTCGTAAACTCCGATTGCATCAAGCCTGTTGGATTCTGCACAGTTGTCTCGGTAAGCTATCAGCCACTCTGCAATTCTTTTCGTGTAGAACTGCTTCGGGTAGAGCCTGTTGAGCACTAGCATTATCCTGAACAGGTTTCGCGAGTTCTCTAGGACACAGTCAAACAGAAGTTTGTTTTTGTGGTAGTCTTTAATCTTCCTGTTCACCATCGCCCTCGTCCTCCTCGCTCAGGAGCTTGCAGAATAACTTGATCCTTTCATCGAGTGGCAGTTCTTCGCTCTCGCCTTTTCTTGTAATGCCCATTGAGCTAAGAGTTCCCACACAGACCGATTTCAGCTCCAGGAGCAGGTCTTTAGTTGAGCCTTTGACTTCGAGCTGTACCGAACAGCCACCGTTGAACAGTTCTGCTTTTGCCTTTATCATGGTTTAATTCTCCTTTCGGTTTATAACAGTTGCAAAATGCAACTTACTGGGCGAAAAAATATAAGCCGAAGTCGCCCGCTTCGATGTTGAGCAGCTCTGCCAGTTTTTCTGCTTCGTTCAGATCAAACGGTCTTACGTTGTTGATCTTCTGATTAGCTGTAGGCTGCGCGATTTCGAGACATTTAGCGACATCTGCTTGCGTAATCTCCAACTCTTTCATTCTGCCTTTAATCTTGTTTGTGTTTACCACGATTACCACCTGCCTTTCTGTTTGCGTTGCGTTTTGCAACTTTCTATGCTCCTAATATACCACACATTTTTCGATTTGTCAATAGCATTTTGCAACTTTTTTTTATTTTTTCAAAAAAGATATTGCGTTTTGCAATTTTTT
Organism: Anaerovoracaceae bacterium; assembly: GCA_045115935.1. GTDB lineage: Bacteria > Bacillota > Clostridia > Peptostreptococcales > Anaerovoracaceae > Crickella. The sequence goes on along the minus strand of JBGULF010000003.1, from coordinate 37,958 downwards.
GTGTTATAATGCTTATAATGAAAGGGGGTGAACCTAGTGGAAAAGAACGTTGAAATAGGCAAAAGAATAAAGAAGCGCCGTGAAGAACTCGGCATGACACAAGAAGCACTGGGCAGTCCTTTAGGCTTCAACAAGTCTACTATCCAGAGATATGAAGCAGGGAAAGTTGCTAAGATCAAGCTGCCTATACTTGAAGCTATGGCGCAGCAGCTTAATGTCAGCCCTGAGTGGTTAGCCTTGAAGTCAGATGATGTGGGTGAGTACCACGGAGCTCCTGATAGCCTACCTGAAACGAAAGTCAGCTCTAACGTTGCTGCCATTCTTCCTCAGGAGAAAATCCACATGATACCTGTTTTCAACAGTGTTGCAGCAGGCTTCGGAGCTTACGCAAGCAGTGATATAGTGGAATACATTCCGCTGTATATTGAGAATGACTTTGACGTAGAGGACACGATCTGCATCACAGTCCGCGGACAATCCATGTACCCGAAGATAGAAGATGGTGACAGAATAGTTGTCCGAAGGCAGGAGTGCGTTGACAATGGCAGGATAGCTGTTGTAATGATCGGTGATGATGCTGTTGTTAAGCGAGTGAACTTTGACGGAGAGCGGTTAGAGCTCACTTCATTCAATCCTGAGTACCCACCAAGAATACTTCAAGGTGCGGAGCTCGCCAATGTCAAGATAGTTGGGCTTGTTCAGCAGGTCATAAAAGCTTTATAGTTAAGAAAATCTAAACAATGAAAGAATTATAGGGAGGTATCTTTATGATGAAAAAGTATTTTGCAGTTATTATTTTAGCGTGCTGCCTTACAGCGTGCGGTTCGAGCACCGGTGCTGCCGATAAGCAGCAGAGCACGACAACAACCACAGTGACTACGACAACAGCTGCCGTTGAATCCGAGCCTGATTCAGAGCCGGAGGAAACCACGACAACAACGGCTGCTGTTGAATCGGAGCCTGATTCCAAGTCAGAGGACAGCTCAAAGGCAGAGACTACAACAGCTCCTGCGAAAGAGGAACCAGAGGTCACCACATTTAACACGGAGTGGCACCCGAGCGCATCTACTACGAACCTCGCGATAGGCGCAGGCAGACACGTCTATGCCGCACCCACAATAGAATCTGAACAGATAGGCGAGATCAAAGCCGGGGACGTGGTTATATGCGTAGGCTACGTAAACGAACACTGGAACGTTATTCAGTGGAACAACGACGTTGGCTTTATCCAGACGAACTTGTCTGACAATGTACAGATAGATGAACCAGTATACGATGAACCGGTATACGAGGATCCTGCTAACTTTGATGAACCTGTGCAGGACAATACCGCTGTCGAGGATGATGACTTCTACTTAGCCTAAGCACATCGAGAATGAAACGCAAAGGCGGGTGATATTATGGCTAAGATCGAGAAACTGCCGAGCGGGAATTACCGTATCAGAGTGTACGACAGACACACCAACACCCGGAAGAGCTTCACTGCTCCGACCAAAGCAGAAGTAAAGCTGCTTGCTGCCGAATGGGAAACCAAGCGAAAAATAAAGACCTCACCGAGAGCACTAACGCTCAGTGAAGCCGTGAAAGAATATATCGAATCGAAGGAAAATGTGCTAAGCCCCTCAACAGTCAGAGGGTACATGATAATCTACCGGAACGCTCTGGGTGACTTCGGGAAGATGCAGCTGAAAGATATCACAGAGAAAGACTTGCAGAAGTGGGTGAGTGATAATGCAGCGAGGTACAAGCCAAAGGGCATACGGAACCAATTCGGGCTTGTTACAGCTACCCTCAGGCAGAACAGAATTGACTTAGATCTGCGAGCTATCAAGCTCCCTGAGAAGCAGAAGTACGAGCCGAACATTCCGACCGAGAAAGAGATAGCCAAGATACTGACTATCGTTGAAGGGACTAACGTTGAACTCCCGGTCACGATAGCAGTCACTCTGGGTCTGAGACAGTCAGAAATCGCAGCCCTTAAGTGGTCGGACTATGACGGAGAGTTCCTGTATATCCACGCGGCGAAAGTCCCGGACAAGAACAACAAGCTAATCGAAAAGGACACCACCAAGTCAAAGGCAAGTACGAGGGTGCTTGAAGTTGATGCAGTGCTTAAGGAAAGACTGGACCGAGCGGAGCGGAAGTCTGAGTACATCAGTACCATGCAGCCGAATTCGATCTTGAAGCGTTTCCAACAGCTGTGCGATCAGAACGGTCTGCCGCACTTCACGATGCACGGTCAGCGACACGGCAACGCATCACTGATGCTTGCTCAGGGTGTACCTGATAAGTACGCTATGGAACGTCTGGGGCAGAGCTCACCAAACATGATAAAAAACGTCTATCAGCATCTGTACGATGCCAAGAAAAAGGAAATATCAAAAACAATGTCTGACAAGTTCGCGGCAATACTGGACACGAAACCGGACACAGACAAAGATTGATTCAGCTTTTACGCGGTTCAAGACCGAGTGAACGAGTTTTCGAATCCCTCCTTCTCCGCCAAAGCGCAAACCGCTTGTTTACGTAATATCGCGTAAGCAGGCGGTTTTATTATGCTCTTAAACAATAACTGTATGTGCATGATACGCACAGAAAAACTGTATTTTTCACAAAAACTGGACATGAAAACTGGACACGCGGACACAAAAAGAGAGCCGGAGAACTCCGGCCCTCTGCCCCTATATTCTTTCTTTGTTTTCACCTTAGCCGTACTGCTCGATAGCTCTTGCAGCTTCTTCAAGTGTTGAATAATGTTCTACGCTTACCCTGTTGTGAACTTCTACGTCACTGGGAAGAACCGACACCCAAGCGACCACTCCGTGTACATCTGGTCTGTGTGCTTCCCAAGTGAACCTGTCGTCATCTGACTTCATGAAGATCACGTTACCGATCACTACCGACATATTGTGACCACCTCCCTGTGTGCGTTGGTGCTCGCTGTGTTCCAGATCGAGACGAAGCGAGAACCAACATAGCCGTTCTCTTTGCAGAGCTCCTTGCAGCGGACGTATACCTCACGGCGTTTACTGTATTCAGCAGGCTTGCCGTACTTCTCCCACATTTCCCTCATGGCGTTCTCGCAGTATCTGATGCATTCTCTTATTGTCAATGGTCTCATGATCTTACCTCCTTGATCTCTATCCAACTTGTCTTGTCACAGTCGCGGTTATCGTTCTCGTAGCTGTCAACGGCAGCTATGTCGGTTAGACCGTCATAAGCTTCTATGTGGTGTTCTGCAAGCTCTTCCTCAGAGTGCTCGTTGATGAAATCATCAGCATCAAACATTCCTGCTGTGATAGCCTTGCTGATGATCTCTGCATTTTCTTCATCGGTCTCACCGATAAGTACAGCGGGTATCTCGTTCTCACCCCAGTAGTACCACTTGTTACCATCGGTGACCAGTACACCGTATCCGCTGTTGTCGCTCTGTAAGTACATCTTGTTCATGTTAAACTGTCCTTTCATGTTGTGGGCGGCAGTAGAGCCGCCCTGTCGTTACTATCTGCTTTCTGCGATATCTTCATCTATTGCCGCCCTAGCTTCCTCGATGGAAGCATAGGATTCAGGGGAGAAAGCTCCGTAGGGAGCTATGCATACAAAGCGTATGCTTTCGTTTCCAGTGATGCAGTAACCTCTGTATCTGTAGAGGTCGGTGTCTATGGTTCTGATCTCGTTAGTATTCATATCTCTATGCCCTCCTTCTTGACTTCCGCAGCTTCCATGAAGTAGTGGTAAGCTGTGCCGGCTCTGTTACGTCTGTTGCACTCTTCCTGTGCTTCACGACCGGTGCCGATGATGTAGGCAACTATCGGGTCATGTCTTGTGGCGAAGTTGCCTATCTGCTTGAATACGAGAAACATTGTGTCTTTCATGGTGCTTACCTCCTCAGTATTAATCGAGTTCTTCTTCTGCGAATTCAATAGTTTCGTTGTAGAGCCTGTCAGCTTCATCAGCGGTGATGAACTTAGCAACTACGAAAGCTGTTGTCATACCGTGTATAACCCTGATTGCTGTCTTGTATTCTACGTGTCTCATTCTGTACCTGTCGATTGTCTTGACGATCGTCTGCTTTGCGATATTGTAGTTGTTCATTGTTCATACCTCCTGCGGTCTGTGGTTCGTATCTCTTACTGTGCTTTTATTATATCCGAAAATTCGGTAATATTCAATTCGCATTATTACCGAAAAATCGGTATCATTTTTGTGCAGAATGTTACCTTGTTTTCGGTAAGGTTTTATGATACAATGTAAGCGGGAGGTGATATCATGTCGTTACAGTACAAGATCAATGTATTAGCAGCCCTGAAAGAAAAGGGTTACTCCACATACCGTCTCAATGTCGAGAAGATCATTTCACACAGCTCTATCCAAAAGCTGAAAGAGGGTAAGATGCTCGGTGCTGACGGTATAGCTACCCTGTGTGAACTGCTCGAGTGTCAGCCCGGGGATATACTGTCCTACGAACCAGAGCCGAAAGAGTGAGGTAACAACATTCGCGCTCGCGCGCGTATACGGGCGCAGATATGGCGTGTATGGCGTATATGTGCCCTTAATATGCTATTTCTAGTCTATTACCTATTTTTATGTTACTTTGTTACCTTTATATATGAAACATAGTAAAATAGGGGTTTTTAGGGGTAACATTTAAGGTAACATTAGGGGTAACAAGAAAATAAACAGGGGTAACAGAAAATAGGGGTATTTGCAGAATGTTACCGCTCTTTGTTACCCCGCTACTTAGCCACTTTCGACAATGTGAGAAATGATTTTGAGGGGGTATATTATGCAAATTACCGACAGAGAAAAATTCAGACAGCAGCTCTCAGAGTACTATGCGAGAGATATTGAAGGGCTGAATGATGAAGATCTGATAGCAGAAGCACTCGCCACAATTGAAGCGGTGTTCAGCCACATGTACGAAGATGATGTGCTCGAACGTTCACGTCCTTATGCAGTATCGTACCTCGCGCTGTGCGCTGCCCAGGAGCTGATCTCTAAGAAATGAATATTGCTAGCAATAACAAATCCTCTCCCGGAGCTACCCGAGAGAGGACTTTTGTATATATGGAGGTCTGCCTTAATGGTTGTTATACTTTCTTTGTGAAGCCTGCTGCAAGGCATATCCACCCTGCACCGCTTTTGAGCTTGCCCCAAGTCTGACCGTCAACGACCTTGTCAGCCACTATGGTGTATACGCCGTGATCTTTGATGCTGCCAACCACTTTGTTTGATACGCCTGCTCCTGACCTGATGTTGAGATCGTCATGCACGACTTTGACCCTGTATGTTTTAGCCGCTGCCACAGCCGCTGCAGGATATACCGCGTTACCGTTTGCATCGAACACCTTATACCCTGCCTTGCAAGCCTTCTTAGCATTGTCAAGGCTCTTGAATGCGCCTATCTGAGACTTACTGTCAGCCCAAGACTTGCGCACGCGGTATATCTGAGAAGTACCGCCGCCAGTGCCGGGGTTGGTCACCGTAGGCTTAACAGCAGGCGCGGGTGCAGGAGCTGCAGGCGCTGTGGTGAGGAGCTTGTTTACCTCAGATGCAATATAAGGGAACTTACTGCCGAGGTAAGGACCGGGGCAGCCGGTAGCGAAGAACCACCTGTGCATGGTGAGGTTACCCGATGTATCTCCGGTGTAGTTGATGCGCTTAATGCCGTTTCTTCTGCAGATATCAGCGCACAGCTTAATGCAGGCGTTGAGTGCTGCATCGGTCACCTTCCAGTTAGGCTCACCTGCACCGGGGGCATTGGCTACCTCGATTGTTACAGCCCTCATGTCGTTCTCCCTGTTGGAGCTCGTCCATGCTCTGTACTTCTCGTCTATCATCACACCGATGTTGCCGTTACTGTCTATGCAGTAGTTCGTGGATCCACCTCTGGACTGCACCGCATTACAGCAGCCAGACAGCGACAAATTACCCGCCATATGGTGGATGGTTATTTTGTCAATGGCATGATCTCTTATGTTGTAGTGGTCAGATATACCGCTCCACTTCCACTTTGCAAGACTACTATTGCTCATACGTCTACACTCCTTTACTTCTCGTGGTTCAGATCTGCGTTCATAAGTGCTGATATGCCTGCTGCAATAGCCGCAGTCAGCAGAACTCTCAGAGCCTGACTGTCTGATGTATCTGTCAGTGCTATATTCGCACCGATGTAACCGATTGCCGCCTGTCCGAATGTCCTGAGGGCTCTATACAGCCACTCGCTCATTTTCTTCTTATTCATGCTACCCCTCCTATAATCTATCGTAGGACAAACACAGCCGTTTGCTGTGCCGCTTCTCGGGCTTATCCTGTGAAGTTGTACCCCTTAGAGGATAAGCCCCTCAGAAACGCGCTCTCGTTGTCCTAGTGGTTTACGTTGTTCTCCAGAGCATCAAGCCTGTGATGTGCAGATTTCGTGGACTGCTCGCACATGATAAGTCTGTCGCGTATCTCCTGCAGGTCTGCCCTGGTATGCCTAACGTCTGCTTTCATTTCTGATATGTTTGTGTTCAGCGTTTCAAGCTTGACTATAACCGTAGTCATTTCAGCCGCTGTCTGCCTGTTGTCCGTAGTCTGATTACGTTTGAGGTTTGTAAAACCTACGATTGCCGCCACCAGAAGCGAAAGGATTGATATGATAACACTGATCTCCATTAGCTTACACCTCTATTTCTATGAAGTCCTCGATTGCCATAAGCAGGTCGGGAGCTATGGAGATATCCTCGCCCGATATGTTTATCTTGTCGGGCACATCTACCTCGACAGCTACGAGCTCACTGAACTGCTGCGCGAACTCTGCCTTTTTGTCGCTCGGTATGATATACTGCTTGCCGTCCTCACTGAGCGTACTGCCTACACTCTGCAGGAGCTTGATACGCTGTTCGTTGAACAACTCAACCTCAGCGGCCACAGCCTTGATAAGCTTAGCTACCTTGTACGCCGTAGCGATCTTGAGGTCTTTTCTTGCGAGCTCACCAAGAGCTATCTGTGCATCGAGTATCTTTTCAAGTCTTACTTTCATATTGATTTCCTCCTGATTTCGTCAAGTTCCTTCTGCTGCTTCTTGACTATTTCCCAAAGTATGGGGATAAACTGTGTGTAATCGAGATAGAGGTCTTTTCCGTCACCGTAGTGATCGTGATATCCTCCGAAGTCCTTCTCCGAGAGCCCGACTTTCTCCATAGCCGCCTTAACGTCCTGAGCAATAAAGCCGCACATGGTCTGGTCGGGGTAAGATTCTTTATATTGGAACGTAGTAGCCGAGAGATTATCAAGCAGAGCCGTGTATCTGTCGTCTAAGTCTACGATGTTCTTTTTCTTTCTGCGGTCCGATGTTACGACATCGTTACCAGATGTGTATGCTCTTGCTCTCAGACGTATTTCCGAACCTCTGATATATGTTGGGCAAGCATCGGAGCCTGCTATACCAACGAACACACCGGGGTTCGATACTGTGTTATCATATAAGAATGCCCAGTTACCGCCGTAGGATATGCCTGTATTATCAGCGAACTGTATTGATGATGCGATCTTAGCCGCAAATCTTATCTCCGAGCCCTTGATATATGTGGTGCAGGCGTTAGAGCCTGTTATACCAAGATTCACACCCGAGCCATTGACGAAGCGGAATGCTACGTTACCGCCGTAGCTTATGCCGTAGCCGTCAGCGAATTCAAAATTGGACTTAACCTTACCGCTAACGAACTTTAAGTCACCTGAGAACCAGTGACGGCAGCCATAGCTTGTATAGTAGTCACTGTAATTCATACGGTAGTACGGAGTTACTTCGTGATTGTATAGGGTACCTATCATAACGCCCTGGAAGTTCGTGGAGCCGAGTAGGGCATACTGTGCCTTAGTCGGGTCCGAACTGCTGACCGCAGCACCCAGACCGCCGACACGGTTATTGTTAAGGTATGCGTGTACCTTGCCGTCCATCACCTTAATTTTACAGCCTTGCTCGTCTGCACCTGTCTCGAACGTACCTGTCAGCGTTGCATTCGTTGCTGACATTGTACCGGAGCTCGACACAGAGAAGTTCTTAGCTGATATAGAGCCTGTGGAGAGGTTGATGTACGTACCCGCCGTAACACTACCGCCTGACGTAGCGTAGTTCGATGATTTGATAGAGCCGCCTGTCAGAGTAAGGTTTGATGCTGTCACCGTGCCGTTGGCGGATAGCTTGAAGTACGTGCTATCAACAACAAAGCGGTTCGAGGTCATTTTGATTTGACCTGTGCTCGCATTGATTTCGGACACCAGGTTAGCACTCTTAACGCATAAGTTGATATTGCTAGCATTCTGTGTTATTGCCGTCTGCTGACCGTTCACTGTGCTGACTAACGAGGTTATCTGATTAGCCTGCTGTGATATCTGCGATTCAGCTGTTGTCAGCTCAGATACGATAGACGTTATCCTGTTCGCCTGCTGCGTTATCTTCGATTCTGCCGTTGTTACTCGGCTTGCTATGCCGTTAACTGTGGTCTGTGTAGCGTAGGTCTGCTGCACTCTCGATTCAATGCCGCTAGCTGTCTGCGTGACAAGTGTAGTATACTCACTTGTGACCTGCTCATAGAAGTCACCGTCTACATACTCTGCAAGCGTTTCCGTAGCTGATACCGCAGAAGTTATCCGGTCAGAAAGGAGCTGCAGGTCTGATGTGTGCCGGGTAGATGTGACGTAGTTTCTCAGCTTATTGTCCGTCTGCGTGTTAGCCGCATTGTATGCCGCTGCTGCCTGACCCTGAGCGTATGTCATAGCACGTGTGGTCTGTGCTGTAACTGAAAGAGATATCTCTTCCTGTGTTTGCCTGATAGCTGTGTCAAGCTGCTCTGTGGTTACGAACTCAACGAGCCGCATATCCGTGTAAGCCGCCGCCTGTGCTGCCGCTGTATCTGCCACAGCATTGATGTTCTCCTGAACGTCCTCAGGAGCCTGTCTATAATCAGATGCTTTCGTTGATGATTCAAGCATCGGGTGCCAGATGTAGTATGTTCCCGCGGGTAAGTACAAGTCACATGAGCTGTTAGCTTCTGCCGAAGATGTGCAGGTATATACATTCCACTCCGAAGTGACGGAAAGTGCAAAGGGTGTAGAACCTACATAAGCAGTTACAGTCCTTGCGGAACTAGCCTTTATCCAGAGCCTTAACGTATAACTGCACTCTCGCGCTATCCCGGCAAGGGCAAAGAGCCCTGCCGAGACAACTTCGAGTTCAGCCATAACACTTGTATCACCGTTCGGGTCTATGCCTGTATAGCGTGATACAGAGTTAGCCATTAGCAGAGACCTCCCTCTTCAAATGTAGGCATAAGCTCTTCGAGCTCGTTGATCTCGTCACGAAGTGCCTGTCTCTCAGCGTGTATCTCGTTGATGTCGTAAGGAGCCTTTTTGTTGACCGCCTTGTACTCAACGATCTTGATTACCTTGTAATCAGATGCCGCGAGCTGACTTTTGAGCATACCTATCTTGTGCAGTGCCTCGAATGTTGTCATGTAATCACCTCCTGCTTATAATTTCTATCTTATACCCTGCTTGGTATTAACCGAACAGGATAATGGGACGAACGTAGGATGCACTAGAAGCGCCGTTACCACCCGCAAGACCAGAGTTGTTGCAAGTGCAGAAGAATGCTGCACTCATGATGGAGCGGAGCCATATGGTGGAACGTCCGAACTGAACAGGATTTACAAAGTTGAATACTGCCAGTTTCTCAGCATCTACACCGATATCGTAAGCACCACTCGACCATACAGAAGAGCCGTACAGCTGATTCTCGTTCATGAGCTGCAGTTCAACAGCACTCCATGCCGCCGCATTAGCCGCGCCTACCTGGTCGCCGCCTGCCGCAGATGCTGCGGAAGCATTGATAGCAGTAGTAAGCCAGGACTTGTGTGCAAGCAGGTGATTACTCAGTGCTGTTTTCAGAGCCTTAGCATAGCAAGGAAGCGTGATCTGGTGCATATCGCTGTTCGCATACGCGCCTACGGTCGTGTTGGTGGGGTTCATAGCTGCCGCTGTGGCAAATGTAGAACGAGGTACCAGTACGGCATGATGTGTACCGAGTGCAGTATCACCTATGCCGTAGTAGTAATCGAAGTGAGCGAACATAAGAGATACATTCTCAGTCTTGGTGAGCTTGGTAGCGTATATCTTGCCGCTCTGAGGTGTAGCATCTGAGGTTGCAGTCCATACCCTCTCGTTGATGGTACCGCTTGCTTCGTAGTAGGTAGTACCACTGTCGAAGGTAGAGCCTGTGAAGTGTGTGTAGATGTCTGTGGTCAGAGATACTGTGAAGTAGTCACCGAGGAACAGATCATCGAAGTTACCGCTATGAATCATAGCGTACATCTGAGCCACGGTATACACGTTAGTGAGGTCTTTACCTCTGAAAATACCGTTGTGAGGAGAGCCGTTGCCCCTCAGGGTCTGGAATGTATCCGATATCTTGAATACATCGTCCAGATTAGCACGTGCGAACGTGCCGCCGTTGTCAATGTAGACCTTTGCACCCGCTGCTACGGAAGCCGCTGCATCAACCTGTGTGATTTCCTTAGTCGCAAGATTTTCATTAGCCATTAAAGATTCCTCCCTTGAATCATTAATCATATAACAAGCCATTTGCCGTTATCTGTAAGGGCAAATGAGCCGTCTGTCAAGCCGTTGTTGTAGAAGAAATGAGTTGTGCCTATCAGATCTATACTGTTCAGTATGAGATTTCGTGCACCTACCTCAAATGCTTCATACTCTGCCTTAGTGGTATATGTGCTGCTTACGGTCTGTAAGATGCTGCTCTGTGTCTGCTGAATAGCACTCTGCATCTGAGCTGTCGTGCTGTATGAAGTCAGCAGATTATCTGTGTAGCTGTTAGCCGCTGCCGCTGCTGCATTCGCTTTGCTTGTCGCATCTGCTGCCGCCGCTGCTATTGCCGCCGCTTCTGCTGTATTTGCTTTTGATGTGGCATCCGTGGCCGCTGCTGCTATTGCTGCCGCTTCCGCCGCCTGTGCTTTGCTTGTGGCATCTGCCGCCGCGCTGTCCTGTACTCCGTCCGCGTAGCTTATCAGCTCTGTCCTGGTGTCCGTTATGGTCTGGGTGATACTGTTTGCGGTCTGCTGTATCATTGACCGCACATCAACGGTCGTGCTGTAGTCGGCTATTTTTACATCGTAGTAGTTCTTAGCCGCTGTCTCTGCCGCATTGGCTTTGCTTGTTGCATCTGCTGCCGCCGCAGTTCCCACACCGTCAGCGTAGGTCACCGCATCTGCATAAGTTGATGCACCCTGAGCTGTGACTTCGGCATGAGTTGCATATGTCTCCGATACTTCCTGTGTGATAGCATCTATTGCCACATCAACGTAGGAGTGCATCTGAGCCGTTGTGCTGTAACTGGTGAGTAGTGCGTGCTCTATGCTGTTAACGCCTGCGAGAGCCGCTGCAGCATCTTGTAAAGCCCTTGACACCTCACTGTCCCTGATTAACATCCAGTAGAAGTTACTGAGTGCATCACCGTTATCCGTGAGGACTACACCGCCTGCCGTGAAAACGTTCTGCGACATGAAGCGGTATGAATAACCGTTGCTGTCGTAGTACATATTACCGATGTGCTTCTGCAGCTCACCATTTGCTGCCCAGTCCGCAGCAGGATAGTTATACAGCGTAGGAACTGCATCACCTACAAAGGTATTTGTAGCACCGTCAATCTGCTGCTGTATGCTCGATATCTCCGAGCCTAGTGCTATGCTTACCGAGTTGATGTTCTGCGTAAGCGTGGAGTACTGGGTGTTCATGGTCTGGGTCAGCGCATCAGATGCAGCAGTGATATCCTGCTGCCATATCTTAGATGATATCTGACCTTGTATGGTCGAGATCGCTGTACCCTGTGAACTAATTGTACTGCCCTGTGTGGTTACAAGGGTCGTTAAGTTCGTGAAAGCTACGTCAAGTGTCTGGTTCTGGGTGTCGAGTTTGACCTTTGCACCGCTCAGGGTGTTCGAGCCGTCCTCGTTTATCGCGTTGAAAAGTGAATCTATGTCAAGCTTGTAAGCTGATATGTTGGCGTTATCCATTACAACATCATTTCGGATAACTTTCCTTGTTATGCCGTCAGCCGTAAGACCGAGTGCATCAAACATGAGGTTACCGCTATCGTCCCAGATGTAGATGTTGTAATCTTCCTCTGCATCCTCACCGATCTGCACCCTGACGTTGGTTCCGTCCGATATGCTGATAGTGTTGTCTACAATGGAAAGCTTATGCGAGTTGTCGCCGTATATGCGGATAGCATTGGTGAAGATGTTACCCGCGCTGATCTTGCTAGCAGATACGCTCTCGATCATAGCACTTGTGATCTGAGCATTACCGAGCTGTGCTATGACTGCATTTGCAAATGAGGTCTGTATGCTTGTACCTGTCGCAGAACCGAACATCAGGGTATCGATATCTGCTACGTTCGCTTCAACGGAGCCTATCCTTGCAGTAGCCGCCTGCAGGTCAGTTATGTTAGCCTTCTGCGCTACCAGTGTACTGATATTCGCTGTTGCAGCTTGCAGATTAGTGATATTGGCATTTACTGCTGTGATATCCGAAGCGTACAAGCTGTGGAATGATGCCACATCACCCTCGAGGTACTGTATACGTGCTGTCACTGCCGTGAGGTCGGTAACATCCGCCTTGTCAGCCCTCAGCTGTCGGATATCTGCCTGTGCAGCTCTCAGCGTGCCTGTTATCTCAACGTCTACCGCTTCAAGGTGTCCTATGACAGCATTTGTAGCTTCAAGGTTCTCGATAGTAGCATAGGTTATCTCTGCTATATCAGCCCTCAGGTATGAGGTCTTTATCTGGTTTGCATCACGCTTTAATCTCTCGATTTGCTGATGTGTACTGCTTCTATCCTCGTCCCTGCTGTCCGTAGCCTTTGCGGAGAGCTTGTCCGTCATGCTCTGAAAGCCCGCTAACGTTCTCTCAAAGATATACGTCTCAATCTGCTCTCCGTCAGAATCAATTGTTATCTTGTCTCCGACTTCTAACCACGGTCTGCCTGTTATCGGGGTGTTGTGCCCGGTATAGGTGATACCCTCGAAAGCTCCGTATATTGTCTGTGCTACTCTTGCGAGGTCTGCATCGTTGAGATCGTAGCAGAGGAAGTTATCACTGATTGTGTAGGCGTTGAAGCCGCCCTGTGCAGGATAGACAACACCCTGCTCATTGGAGAGTGAATAAGCTATTGCCGCTTCAATCTCCGGAACTGTCCAGTTCTCGTGTGTAGCTCCTGCCTTGTAGTGGTCTGCACCGCCCTCAAAGAGCGTTATGACCGATTCGGTGCCCAGTCTGACGAAGGAAAGCTGCCCCTGCCTGTTGATGTGACCGAATGCGCCGTTTATCTCGCAGATAGCTCTTAACGCCTGCCGTCCTGTGAGGTTGATGTCCACAGCATCACTCTTTGTGATTACCATATCATCAAGCGGTAACCGCTGCTCAGGTGCTGTCTCAACGCCCACATGAGCGCACAGTGCAATTCTGAACTGCTGTAAAGTCATCGGGAACGAGAGCGAGTTGTACCACTCGAAGATCTTCACATCGAACTTAATCATGCTGTCATACGCTGTCAGAGTGTAGAACCATGTGTTGTTCTCGTGCGGTACATCATCGACATAGAATGTGCCCATGTCGAGCTCAACTGAGGTATTACCCTGTGAAGCATTGAGCACGACAACAAGCTTCTTGTCTTTCAGCTCTGAGCTGTTGAGGTTCGCAAGCTTCACAGTCAGTACGGAAGATTCGCAAGCACCTATGCCAAGGCTCTGAGCTGAGCACAGACTTTCCTTTATGGTCAGACTATTGTCAACCATCTTCTCTGTCGGTATCGTGAACTCGGGTTCATCGTCAGAGTTGTATACAACTATCTGCCAATTCTTGACGGTACCGTTTGCTAGCAATATCTGCTGCTGTTCGCTAGAAATGTCTATCATCGCTGCTCACCGTACCCTATGAATTTGAATGTCGTTGATTTGTATATCAGGGTGTTGTCCTGTATACGGCTGTATGTGAACGTCATATCAGGCATATAGAACGTGTCCGTGCAGTAGGCCATTCGCTCATCATTCCAGTATGTGAGCGTGAGTTTACGCTCCATACTGTTGATGATGCCGCTCTCGATAGCTTCTTTGAATGCTGCTACCTGGTCAACGTTCAAGCCGTCAAGTGTCGTTAATTCAAGTGTTGAAGTCACCCCCGGCAGAACATTTCTGTGAAGTATGCCGTAACCGTCACGGTACGAATCCTTATCCTGCCTTTGGTCAGGGGTGCATTTAAATCCCTCTGCAGCTAAGTACTGATCGAGGATAGTTCCGTTGTAGGCTTTTACCAGATAGCCCCTAAAGTTGCTCATACTCAATCACTCCTGTCTTATACTGTAAAGGGATTTCTGCCTGTCGATTTCTGCTCTTTACGAGCACTACTTTTCACGCTGCTGTATATCGCATCGTCTGATATGCCTGTCTCTTTGTTGTCGATTGCATCTACAACATCACCAAGCTTATTTACTACCGCATCTAAGCGGTCAGTGATCGCCGCTATATTAACGGAACTGTCAGTTCCGCTTGAATCAGAGTTGTCATACTGGGCGAGCTTGTAAGGTACCACGCTACCCGCAGCCACAGCAGGAACGGAGAATGTCACATTACCCGCGATAGCTTCAAGCCGCTCAATCATGTCCGAGAACGCATCTGTTATCTTATCCGAGAAGTTGTCAAGGAAACCTGTGTACTTGTTGTCCGCGTTTATCGGGATAAGTACGCTAGTGTCCTGTGCTTCATCGGAGATACCCTGTGCGAGATCTGATACGGCGTTAAGAGCTATGCTCTTGTTCTTGTTAATGCCCTCAGCCATGAGCTCCAACATATCAGGCATATAGGTGTGGAAATTACTCAGAGGGCCCTTTTCAGGTTCGGAGAATCCGAGGTAATCTCTTATATCTCCTGCAAGACCACTAACCGAATCCCACACGGAACCCGCCATGTTGCGGATACCGCTCGCCATGTTCTCGCAGATATCAGCACCCCAAGTCCACGCATTTGAAACAAGACTTGAAAATGTATTTGATACTGACGACCAGATACCCGACACAGCATTTGATACTGTTGACTTCATGGAGTTGAATCCGTTTGAAATGCTCGACTTAATGCTGCTGATCTTGCTTGTTACGGTCGAGTATACGTTGCTGAATCCGTTCGATACCGAAGTCTTGATACTTGACATCTTAGAGGAGATCGTGTTCCAAGCGTTTGTGAAGCCCTCAGATACACTACGCTTTATCGCGGAGACCTTTTCGACTACTGCATCTTTAGCCGCCGTGAATTTCTCCGAAATAGCGTCCTTTATTCGTGTAGCCGCATTCGTTATCGTGCTTGTTACCGCGTTCCAAGCTGTTGAACAAGCGGACTTGATGCCGTTCCAAGCGTTCACGCAAACTGACTTGATACTCGACCAAGCGTTTGTGAAGAATGACTTAATGCTCGACCAAGCGGCAGAAATGCCGTTTTTCAAGCCTGCTATCAGATAGCCGCCCATTTCCGCCATGACTGTTGACGGAGAGTGTATACCGAATGCCGCCTTGAAGCCGTTGATAAAGGGGTCAAAGATGTTGGTAACTATCCAAGAGCCTATCGAAGCTAAGCCCTCAACTATACCGGTCAGAACGCCTTCCCAGATGTTACCGCCTGCTGCCTTGACCTGCTCTATGAAGTACTCGCTGACACCGTTCCAAGCCGCCTTAACGCCCTCCCAGAGCGTGAGGAAGAATGCACCGAGAAGTGATACTGCGCCGCCTATTGCGCCGCCTAAGAGCTCAAATGCCTTAGTGATAAGGCCGCCCCAGTCAATGCTTGTAAGCATGCCTACCAGACCGTTCAGCACGCTGCTTGCGAGCTTGCCCCAATCCAGAGTGCCTACGAATCCTGTGATAAGATTCAGAGCACCGGAGAGGATATTGCTGAGCATGGAAGTCAAGCTCTTGACCACGCCTACCCAGTCAATATTGTTGATGAACTTCGCGATATCCGCGCCTATCTGTGAGAAGTCAATGGATTTGAACGTTTCGGAGACAAAGTCGAAAGCGTTCTTTACTGCCGTTGAAAGTGTCTCACCGAGCATACCCCAGTCAACCGCTGCGAATGCGTTGTTGACTGAACTGCCTATGCCCTTTGCAAGGCTCTTGAAGTCGAAGTTATGAACTACGGAGTGTATGAAGCTGAGAGCTGACTGGAACATAGTTCCGATAGTCTTACCAAGCTTACCCCAGTTAACTCCGTGAATGAAGCCGTTCAGCCCGTCCATGAGGGACTTACCGAGATTTGCCCAGTTAATGCCTGTTACCAACAGGTTTACTGTGTTGACTATCGTGTTAACGCCCTGAGCTACTGTATCACCTATCAGTGTCCAGTTAACGTTGTCAACTATCGAGTTGAATGTCCTTGTAAGTCCGTCCGCGAAAGCGGTTATCTTCGGGCCTACGTTGTCCCAACTGATAGCAGAATTGATTTTCTGGACTATGCTGTTGAATTTATTTGCTATCGCTTCACCGATACCCTCAAAATCGCCGTTCTTGAAAGCGTTCTTGAT
Source organism: Anaerovoracaceae bacterium (assembly GCA_045115935.1). Classification (GTDB taxonomy): domain Bacteria; phylum Bacillota; class Clostridia; order Peptostreptococcales; family Anaerovoracaceae; genus Crickella. The sequence continues at coordinate 21,338 of JBGULF010000003.1, read as the reverse complement.
CTTATCGGCTATGCTCTTTATCTTACTGTCTATCGGTACAGTCTCAAACATATCAGCAGGGTTTGTGTCTCCTGCGTTGTTTGAGTTGTCCGAGCCCGATGATGTGTTGTTCAGTTCATCGAAGCCTGCTACTGACTTATTAGCCTTGTCTGCCGCTTTTGACGTTTCCTTTAGCGATGCCGCGTAGTCTTTTTGGACTGTGACTGCCTTCTTGAATGAGCTTGCACCCGAGAGTGCAGCTACGAGCATGCCTATCTTTGTAAACGCATCTGACAGCAGATTTATCAGCGTTGTCAGTATCGGAGATACCACAGTGATGATAGGCGCGAAAGCTGTTGCAAAACTGTTTTTCAGCTGTGCAAGAGCCGTCATCATAGCAGACATCGAAGCGTTAAGTTCGGGTGAGACCTGTGAGAGGTTCTTGATACCGTCCACCGCTCCGGAGAACAGGGCTGATATAAACCTACGTTTGAGCATACTCTTTATACGAGCTCCGAAGGAAGTAAACACCTTCGTGAGCTTCTTCACAGCTGCCACAGAACCGTTTGAGGACTTACCGAAAGCCTTCATATTGCTTGTTGCTGCCGCTATGCTTCTGCCCAGGAGCTTGAAAGTGGTAACACCCACCTTAGCCATGCCTTTGAGTGTAGCTGACAGAATACGTGTTCTGCCGTTCGCACGAGATACCTTGTTCTCATACTCGGCTACTCTCTGTTCGAGCTGCTGTATCTGGCTTGCAGTCTCCTGATAGGCTGTTGTATCTGTACCGTCAACTCTGTCAGTTCCCGCAGTTTCCATTGTAGCTTTCTGTGCTTCATACTGCTGCAGCTTCTGTTGTGCAGCTGTAATAGCCTGCTCGGTCTTGCGCCATTCCTCAGAAGTCCTGTCCGTACCCTGAGCGAGCATCTTATCTTTTGCCGCTAAGAGATCATTCAGCTTAGCCCTAGCCGCTTCAAGGCTCTGGTTAAGGGTGTCGTATTCATCGGTGGTTACTCGAGTACTGCCGAACGTTTCAAGCCGCTCACGCAAGTACTGTATCTGCCGCTGAACATTAGCTACCTTGAATTCAAAGCTATCAACAGCGCTTTCACTGCCGCCCATAGCTTTCTTAGCTGCGGGTTCAAGTCCGTATATCTTATTTTCAAGTGTACGAATACTTGTACCTATTGAGTTGTAAGTGCTATTGAAAGCTTTCGTTTCACTTTCAGCACTTCTTATATCCTGCTTGACGGTCTGCCATGCCTGCTTATTCTCGGCTGCAAGCTGTTTAGTGCTTGCCCTTGCCGCTTCTGTCTGAGCTTTCGCCTGAGCGATCGCAGCAGTTTCAGCCGCCTTTGCTTTCTCGGTCTCGGACTTCACTCTGATGATCTCGGTCTGCATACGCTGCAAGGAAGCTTGCAGGTCATCATATCGGGATATCAGCAGTTTCAAGCTGTCGTTATCCTTAGCACGGACTATCTCACCGCTTTTGGACTTAACGCCTGCTCCGTAGACTTCCTCTATCTTAGCACCGAGCTTGTCAAGACTGCTTTCGGCAGCATTCGCTTTCGTTTCAAACTTTGATATGTCCTTAGCGCCGCCGCTTGATGCGTTGTCGTATGCTCTTGACACATCTGTCATTTTACCCTCGAGGGTGTCAAGCATCTTCTGGATAGCTCCGATACTCGATTCAAACTTTTTCTCGGGGATAGCATCTGCCCATTTAGATATCCAGTTCTGAATATCCTCTGAGCTTGTCTGGAAAGATGTTACACTCTCGGAGAGTGCCTTGTCAATCAGCGGTGCACCTTCTTGTACAGCTTGTACACCCTGATTCATAGCACCTTGAAGTGTATCGCCCAGCTTCTGAAACTCGTTCATAGATGAATCGATGGCATTCTTCATTCGGTCACTGCCTGCTTCAAAGCCTTGTGTGTCAAGGTCTGTGCTGACAACTACCGAACCGTCAGAATATCCACTATCAGCCATTGATTGCACCTCCTCATTTCTTATCTAAGCATATTTTTCAATCTTTCCTTAGCAGCCTTTTCTTCTTCGGAGAGCTTTGGCTTGATCTCGCACAGCTCGCGGTTTGCGTTCCAGAACTCCTTCTCGGTCTTATCGAGAGGGGTTTTGCGGTTCTTTTTCTTCTGCCTGAGCCGCAGTACAGAGCCAAACACGCCGTCTGTTGATATCTCCATGAAGTAGCCCATGAACGTCCACCAGTGAAGATATGATACAGACCTTGTCTCAAATCCCGCTATCTTGTTGATAGCAGGAAACAAGATGCTTTCGTCCTGCTCCCAGTCCATTGTGCGTGCGCTTCCGGGCTTTTTCCTGCCCTCTGGCATACCGCAGTCAATGAACTCCAAAGCCGCCTTAAAAGCCGCTTCATAGTCGCTCTCGGGCATTTCGTCAAATCCCTCATAGAGGATATGCAGACAGACATATATCTTCTCTGCGTTATCTATATTCGGGTCGTTGAAAGCAACGATGATTTTCAGGATATCTGCAAAGTGTGTTCTGATATCCCATTCCTCACCATTCACGACTAAGCTTCTCGGAAGCTCACCTATCATAGCTTATCAAGCCTTTCTGTGCTTACCGGGTGCCGATTTATAGCCCTTTGTATATCCGCTTATGCGCTTCTCAACGCCCTTAACGCTTCTCTGGAACTGCGCTGCTATGAACTTACCTACACTGTCAAGCGCGTTTTCACAGTAGAACATACCGCTGTCAAGGGGAGAGAATGGGTGCATACTGCCGAAGAAAGCTTCGGAAAGATTACCGTTGAACAGATAGTCGCACAGCTCATACAGCTTGCTTTCGCATTCCTTTAAGGTCTGCATCTCAACGTCTGAATCTGCTGTACCATCTGCATTGATGTTGATGTTTTCGAGAGGTTTGAAAACATCGGGCACTTTCGTGATGATCTCATTGTATCTGTCGATTATGCCTATATCTGTAGGTCTGAAATAGAACTTGCCTATCTCAGTACCGAGTGTATTGGTTATAGGAATAGCCCTCATACCATCGTCTACTGTGATATTGAGAGCTGCTGCATTTGTGTTTATTTCATTGGTTTTGGTGATAGCGTTCATAATAACTAGCCTCCGTTATAATTATCAATTATTAGTTACTATTGGTTACTATTGGTTACTGTCTGGCTTGCTCCCTCAGGTATTAGCCGCCTGAGGTGGGAGTAAATGTGCCTGTTGAGGGGTTGAAAGAGCCTGCTACTCTGTTACCGAGGTTGTAGACACTAAAGGGTATCTGAACACCGGAAGTGTCGCCGCCAATTGACTTGGGTATCAGTGCTACGTCCTCACGGTATGCCCATATAACGGTACCGTCAGAACCGTACAGTACATCGATCTTGGTAGTCTTGCAAGCCGCGCCTGTCTTACGCTCGTTAGCTATCTCTGCAAGCTTCTCCCAGAGTGCGGAGCCCTCTGTTGCATAGTAGGGGTCGATATCAGACTGAACCTCATAGCCCTTATGATCTATGGACTGTTCACCCTTGATATTCTTCTTAACCTCGATATCGGGGTTAAGTTCCTCGTTGTACTCTTCCAGATCGTCACCCAGTCTGACATAGGCGGGTGTCTCACCGTTGAAAGATTCATCGACATAATGCGCAAGGTATTTACGCTCTATCTTGTCTGCCATTAGAACCACTCCTTTAAACAATTACATGGTCAGCGAATGCTGTGTTATCATCAATCAGTATCGCGCCGTCAAGCGCATATACTGTGTTGATTGGTTTGAATTCGTTGGTGTCAGTATCAAACACACCTTTGACACGATTGCCGCGGCTGTAGATGCCGAAAGGAATCTGAATACCGCTAGTGTCACCGCCCACGGACGTAGGTATGACAGCAACGTCCTCACGATATGCCCATATGACGGACATATCTTCCGAGAAAAGCACGTCAATCTTTGTCGTGTTGCAGGCTTCACCCTTTTTTCTGCCGTTGGCTATGGCTGCAAGGTTAACGAACAATACACTGCCGTATTCGGCATAGTATGGGTCTACGTCACCCTCGGTATCGTAACCGTTATGTTTGATATTCTGTTCACCTAAGATGTTCGTTTCGACTTCCACCTCAGCGTTGAGCTCGTCTTCGTACTCTTCGAGATCGTCACCGAGCCACACATAGGCTTTATCGCCGAACGTTTCATCAATGTAATGCGCAAGGTATTTGCGCTCGATCTTGTTATACATGGGCTATACCTCGCTTTGTTGTGTTGTTGTTCATGCACCCGAGGTATCATATTCATACTTGTATCTCACAAGTATTGATACGAGCCAGTCTTCCACACCGTCCTGATAGGCGGCATTCAGATGTGCGGGTGTACTTCTTGCTATTGATGTGATGATTCTGCCCTCGTCAAGTTCCGGGTACTCGTGCAGCTGTACTGTCTGACCGCTTACCACTATGGGCTGTCGCTCTAGCCATTTGCCGAGAGCATCAAGGAACTCTTTGATAGCAAGTTTCTGAGTTTCGGTCTTTGCCGCCGCCCTGTAAATGACATTGAACGGATAACCACATTGTAGTATCACATGACCTGTGATGCTTTCCTTGCGGGAGATAACCGCCGCGCCGCTTATGGGGAAGAAGCCCAAGCCCGATTTATCGTCAAGCGTTGAGAACTTGACTGATTTACCATTGAGGGCGGGAAACTCGTTAAGCAGTTCCATCAGTGCTGTACTGACTATCTCGGAGCCGCTAACGTCTATTGGTCTTTGTGCCATTATGAACCACCCTTTATAATTCTGTCGCACTCAGCCACCCATGCGGGTAAGTCCTTATCCTTTGCGGGTTGGAACCATTCAGCTTGTGCGTTTGGCTGTGAGTATGTGAGCCGCCTTTCCGTTGGTACAAGTGTAGCACCCTTGCGGAACCTTAGCCCGACCTCTACGCCGTTTCGGTCATGTATCAGTGCCGGGCCTTTGCCTGTCACTGAATCGACCATTACCCGACCTCCGTACTGGTATCTACCATACGGACCCGGGAACACAACTTTACGTCCGCCGTCGTCAACGTAGGAGCGCTGCTGCAGGCTTCCGGTAAGCAGCGGCATAAACACCTTACTGCTTACGAGAACCGCTTCACCGAGCCGCTGTTGAGCTCTGGCGAACCGCTCAGGATATGCGGAGAGGTCAACGTTAATATCGACCTGCACCATACCTTTGACGAATGCCGCCTTACCTGAGATAGTCCAGTTAGGCATTTACCTCACCCCTATCTCGAAGTGTGGTATGAGCTCGTAGAAAACAGCTGTAACTATCTGGTGCACACCGTCTCGTGTGCTGTTGATATCGTCATAAAATCCAGTCTCATAGTCGTCATCGTATATGGGCTCTGTGCTTTCGTACTCACCTATCAGAATGAAGTCTTTTTGTGGCTGAAATGTTATGACAGATTCCACACCGTCCGCGAGAGCTTCATACGCTTTCGGGCTCACATACGGCAGCACCGAATTGTCCGCCGCTATGATCTTGCTTGCGTTGGTCTGTATCAGCACTGTACCCATGTCGGAGTTAGTGTTGCCGCTCTGGGCTGTGGCTGTTGCTCCGTCCGATATTCCAACGGCATCTACTCCATGCAGTACGTGTGGGTAGTAGTAACCACCCTTGAAGTTGAATACCGTGATAGTATCTCCGAACATCAGTCCACCCCCGCATACAGCAGATTAACACCGTTGGCATCGGGCACATTGGCGAGGTAGGTTTCCACGATGTATCGTAGGTAGCTGTCCTGCGCCGCTGTATTGCTTGCAGCCGCTGAATAGATCGAAGCTGTACCGCCTGTTGCATATGATACCGATTCTTTGCCGCTGCTTATCGAAGCTATTGCCCCGGTCACTTTGCCGTCAGAATTGGTACTTGCCGCTCCCGCTCTGCGCTGTGTATCGATGTAACAGAGGGCATCGGCAACAGCGCACACAGCTTTCTTAACTCTGATAGCATCTGCTTCCACCTCTGGGAAAGCCGTTTCGAGCCTGCGGAATGTGATAGTATCAACATAGTCCGAAGCTCGGTCAAGCCACTTGTTAGCGTTAGCAGCTGTCAGCGCATCACCGAGATATGTGTCGGTGTAAAAGCTATAATCTGCGTACATTACCTTTGCCCTCCTTCATCACTTTTTCTTGGACTTGTCCTCAACTGCTTCTGCTGCAGTATCAGTATCAGGTGCTGTGGTCTTGGCAGCCTTACCGGGCTTGTACACCTCATACATAGGGCTCTCGTTATAGAGCCCCTCTACATACTTATTAGCGGGTTTGAGGATAGTACCTGTTCTCTTATTAATGAAAAGCATCGTTAGCCCTCCTTATTCTGTTGATGTTATAGGTGCCTGCATCGTGAGATATACTGTGCGGGTAGGCGGAGTTGCAGGCGGTTCATACTCAACGTATACATCAGGCTGTTTCAGCCATTCAGCAATTACGAATTCGTTAGTCGATTCGACAACCGCACCTGTCAAGAGGTTTTTAAACGTCATTGTCACCCGCTCCTTACTTAGCCGTTATCCTGGGGCTCGGTGAAGTCTGCACCGAAGATCAGGTCAGGTGTAACCGCCTTTGTACCGTAGTGGTAGAACAGTTCAACACCAACAGCTTCAGACAGAGGAATCTTCTCAGCTACGTACTGGTCCATCATAACAGGCTGTGCTACTGCGCCCTTAACCATGAGCAGGATATCGCAGCCAACAGGCAGTCTGGTGCTTGCGCTGGTCTCTACGCCGTGCCATGTGTAGAACTCTTCGGAACCTGTGTCCACGTTGCTTCTCTCGCACTTGTCGAGGTGGTTTCTGATCTTGCCGTAGTACTCGGTAGAGAGAACAAGGCTCATCATATCACGAGGTACACCGTCAACGAAAGAGTTGTGTGTGTTCTCGCACTCCTGAATTACCTTTTCCAGGATATCAGCCACATCAGTGATACCGTATACGTTTACTGCGGTAGCGTTGGTGTTAGCTTCTGCGAAGAAAGCACGGTCAAGTGCTGTTGCTACTGTCAGCACGTGGTTGTTAGCACGTCTGTTCAGAACATCGTCAACGCTGTACAGTCTAACGTCCTTAGCTTCCAGTTCCTCAACGATCTCCTTATCCTGGTCGATTGCAACAGTAACAGGCTTAGCCTTAACTGCTGCACCCTTGCCTGCGGTTCTTGCGGAACCATAGTTTGCAGAGGTAGCGTTGGTGAAACGTCTGCACTCTACGGTACCCGAAACAGGGTCACCGCTCAGCTCCTGATTCTTGAGCTTGTAGCTCAGAGTGTTCTTCTGAATGTTCTCGATGACAACGCCGCTCAGCTCTGCGAGGTAGTCGTTAGCTGCAGGAGAGCTGCCGTCAATGAGAATGTTAAGAGATGCGATCTTTGCCATAAATCATTACTTCCTTTCGGTTGGTCTTACCAAACCTTAGGAATGTCCTTCTTTGTGTCGCCCTGCGGTTTCTGCTGTCCGAGAGGGGCAACGAAAGAGGGTGCATCACCTTCAAGTTTGGTCTGTTTGTCGGCTTGCGCCTTTTCATCAGCTGTCTGGTACAGTGTCGAATCCTTAGCCTTTGCCGCTTTCATGAAGTCATCGAAACCGAAGAAAGTATTATCTTTCCAAGTTAAGCCGCTGTCCGCAGACATGAGCTCGTTCGTGAGAGCGGTTCTCGCATAAGGGGAGGTAACACCGTATTCGTCAAGCTTCTTTGTTATCCAGTCGCGCTGATCGCGTGCAGTTATCTGAGCCTTGTAGTTAGTCTCAGCATCTTCTGCCTGCTTCTTGTACTTCTGGATTTCCGCCTGCATAGATTCGGGTGTAAGATCGCCGAACTTGCCGAGCGTGTCATTTGCCGCACTAAGCTGTGTGCTGAGGTTGTCGCGCTCTGCCGTGATATCGTCCCTGCTCTTAGTCAGGTCTGTTATCTGCTGCTGTAAAGGTGTGATATCCTTGCCATGCAGTGCAAAAACGCTCTTTACCTGTTCATCTGTAAGTCCCAGTGCTGTTAATTCTTCCGTTTTCATATCGGAAATACCTCCTTGAATATCGTTAGGCTTTTTCGGACGTTGCCGTGTCCTGATATTTGCTATGTTAAGGCTCATAGCCGCCAATAGTGGACTGTATAGGAATCGAACCTATGACTGATCGGCTTTTGTTTGCCGCTGCTCTCCCTGCTGAGCTAACAGTCCATATCACCTACTCAGGGAAGCCCTTTTCGGTGATTAGAGAGGGTGGAAAAATATATCAGGCTCAGCGCCCTAACTCTTGCCAGAGCGCATGAGACGTGAATACTTAGCGTTTTCAAGTCTATCATATTGCTTTTTCAAGTTGTGGGCTTTGCAAAAATCATCGTACTGCTTCATGTGCTTCTTAAGCAGCGCAAGTGATTTATCGTAGTCCGCCTGATAGACTTCCTTTTCGCCTGCGGGGCAGTCCTTAAGGGCTGTATCCCTGCCGACTAAATCAGCCTTGTCATGCCTTATCTTGCGTTCCAAGGCGCGTTGTTTCTGTGATAGATCGTAGGCTTCTTTGTTTTCCTCGGAATCAAATTTTTCGTAAGGATTGAAGCCAATAACACCGGGACCGAAACTGTGTCTACAGTTCCAACCGCACAAGCCCTCACCTGAGCCATATCCGCACACATCGAAGTTCGGAAGACCCTCGGTCTTGCCTGTTCTCGAATACAGTTTGGCCTGCCACCAGAAGTGATTGCTTGGGTTATGACCGCCGTCACCGTATCGAGCACCTAAGTGTCCGGATACCTGAATGATATCGTGGTCATTATCTATCATACCTTGCAGAGAGATGTTGCCGCACGCTTGCGCTGTGCCTGTCCTCACCGCTCTGAGGGTCGCTACCTCTATCGTGTCTTTGTGGTACACGAACTGACCGTTAGGAGCATCACCGTAGGTGATTGTGAGCTGTGTTTTACACAGTTCATCGACCGCCTGCCTTACTGCTTCCTGATAGGACGTAGCACCTGTTACAGTCTTCATGTGAGCCGCATCTAAGATGCGAATGAAACGCTGTTGTGAGGAATGAGCCGTAGTCCTTGTGAGGTTATGAAACGTGCCGTAAGTCCTCTGCATCGTGTCTTGCATGATCTGAACCATGCGCGGCAGTTGATTGATGGGGAGTGTCTTCTTGCCTGCTTTTTCGTAGATAGCGCGGTCAGCGTTCCACGCTGTTATGCCTGCATCTTCAAAGATATAGGCTATCTCCCTGTCAGCTTTGCCTGTCCACTTAGCAAGCTTGGCTTGTACAGCTTCATAGTGGGCGTTAGCTTCTCTTAGCAGTTCTATCTGCCATATATCACTCTGAGAGAGTTTGAAAGGGTCTCCGTGTCTCAGACGAGCCATGAGACGATGTACAATATCTTTCAGAATGAATGTGTTCAGATCATCTATGAGGGGTTGCATGGGCTCTATAAGTCCATCTATTTCCTCAGGTGTTAACACTAATCATCACCGCCGCCCGACAGCTGCTGTTGGAACAGCTGTACTTCTGCATCAGCTATCTGCGCTTCCGCTATCATAGCCTTTGCTTCTTCCTCGGTCATCTTTTCAAACTTCATCAGGTATACCCACTTGGGCACCCACCCCTGCATAGCATACATACGCCAGTTCGCCTTATCCTCTTCATAGGAGTATGTGATATCACCGAAAGCGAACTGCAGCTCGTATTCACCGAGCGGTGCAAGGTTCATCAGGGTTGCTATCTTATCTGCGCCCTCGATAGCCTGTTCAAGTGCAGCCTGCAGAGCATCACGGTCGTCCTTAATGGTCTGTATCGTGTCTCGGTCGTCACTCTCTATCTGAGTAGCGGTTACCATACCACGCTGACCATCAAGAACGAATACGCCCTCAGAGAATCCACACTTAACACCCGCCATTGAGAGGTTAAAGTTGATATCCTGCAAGCGGGATTCGGTAAGCAGTGTAGCTGTATGCTCTTTGATGCTGCTGTTGCTTGCATCGTCCAAACCAATACCGAGCTGCTGCACGAATCGGGGTAACTTGAAGTTCCTGTTATCGGCAGAACGTTTAATGCTCTGACCGATGAACGTCATGTGCTTGCTGTCCTCGATCTCGGTGTCCTTGCGGGAGATCGCCACATCAATGGCTCTAAGCTCGGTCAGAGCGTTGGCGAATATCGACACACCGAGAGGTGAGGTATCATCGATAGTGTTTGAGCCCGGTACGCGGTAATAAGCAAAGAGGGGCTTAGTCAGTCCGCGTATGTAAGTGTCGGGCTGCAGGTGTGCCCAAGCTCTGACCTCAGTTAGAGGAACAGGTGTGCCGAGTGTTGTGTTACCGCTGATATCTGTACCGTTCCTGTATGCCTTGTTGGTCACCCGATACAGTGATTCACCGTCAACATCGACAAACCTGTGATATTCAAGGCGTGTATAGGTATTGCTGCCCTCTACCGCCTGAACTGCGAATATTGCGCCTGTTATCTCACGGTTGCCGTTTACTTCGGTCACTCCGAAGTTACCCGGAAGAACGAAGTCCCAGCTCGTGCCGTTCCATCTTATCATCATACCGCCGAGCCTGTCAGCTTCGCACATCTTCTCCGGCAGTCTCTTTATCAGGTCATCGGTTATGTTCTGCAGGAAGTCAGCTCTCGCAGAGCCGCCGCTCACGCTGATACCGATGTCGAGTGTGGTAAGCTTTGCCCTGGTGTCAGCTATGAACTTAGCCATGTTGACGGTCTTGATACCGTCCTCACGGTCTACCCACGGAGCCTTGCCCTTCGAGATGTTATCCCAGTTGTTAAGCGCGTTCTGCATCTGCGAGGATGATATAAGCTTAACACCGAACTCACGTCCTATATCCGCATTGGTTGCACCGAACAAGTTGCCTAACCTCCCAAGCAGGCGTGTAAAAATACTCATATCATCACCGCCCTTATATATCAAACATTAATTCGTCTCGTAGTATCGTATAGCAGAAATACCTCAGTTCGTCCATAGCGTGGTCGTTCTCTTTGATGACCGTGTCCACACTTGCATCTTCTTTCCAAGAGTAGCTGTCGAACTCCTTGATAGTTGACTTGCAGTCGCTGCAGAAGTGCAGCACACCTGCATTGAGATACTTCGTAACTGTCTGTATGCCGTTGAGTACATCGTTGATTGCCTTGCGCACATCGTACTCGCCATACTTCAAGATCGTTTCAACCATAGCCGCAGCCGAAGGGTCAATAACGATACACTCTATCGGATAATCACCGATGAGGTTTTTCAGCATCTTGTAATACCGCTCGTTGTCTACACGCTTTGCAGAGCCGCCGCGATAGTACAGCTCTTTGATCTTCGTAGCTGTCTTATGCGTTGGGTCGTAGTCGTAAAGACCCGCTGCAAATGGGTTAACTGTACCGTAGTCCACAGCAACGAAGTATCGGTGCCGTGCATTGAACGTAGGTACAGTATCGATAAGATGCTTTTCTCTGTCGAACATCGGGTATACAAGACCCTCTGCTCTTACCCAGAGACCGAGAATGTAACGGCGGTAGAACACGCCTGTGTACATCTTCTCGTATCGTTCTTTGATTTCAGGGGACAGGCTGAGATTGTCGTCCATCGTGAAATGCAGATACAGAGCGTTCTTCTTTGTTCTCTGCTGGATCCACTCCAAGTAGAACCAGTGAGAGGGGTTCTCGGGGTTACAGTTGAACCAGAACTTTGAGCCCTCTACTGAACAACGCGCCATAGCCTGCTCAACGAAGGAGCGGGGCATGAGGGCGACTTCGTCAAAGAACACGCCTGCAAGTGTCATACCCTGAATGAGCGAGTAGCTTGATTCGTCCTTACCGCCGAAGAGGTAGTAAGTGTTTGTCTTGCCTGCCGCTGAAACGATTATCAGATTCTCAGATCTACGCTCGGTTATCGTGTAGATACCCTCTAGCCATTGTGTGAGGTGCGAGATAACGTTACGTCTGAGAGCTTCTATTGTCTTTCCGCATATAGCGAAAAACTGATTGTTATACCTTGTCATGCTCCAATTGATGAAGCCGATTGACATTGACAGGGTCTTGCCTGATCTGATAGAGCCGTCACAGATTATTGCATCATAGTTCCTCAGATTCGGGCGATTCCACCAAGTCAACGTCAGGTTCTGACGTTTCCCGAATTTCCGGAATATCATCCAATTCAACCTCCTGTGAGCTGCTCTCCTCGATCATCTTGAACAAGTTGTTTTCCTTGTCCTCACCCTTAGCTGCACCAAGTTCTCCGATCGAATCAAGGTACAGTGCTATTGCCTGCGTGTTACCTGTCTGCGCGGTCTTTACGAGCGCATCAGCTATCTGGAACTTCTGTGTCAGTTCCTCATCAGGTACGCCTAAGTTCTTCAAACGCTTGCGTATTCGTGCATCTTTGATAGGCAAGCCTGAGTATAGCAGCAGCAGGTCTGCCATAGCTTGGCGCTTCTTGCGTGCTTCATGCGAAGCCTTGCCGCCTGCTGACTGTATAGCACGTGCTTCCTCAACAGGGATTTCGTTGAAGAGCCTTAGGTTCTTGTTCTGTGGTCTGTACTTCTTCTCTTTTTCGTCAGCCATGCTATACACCTCCTTGCTTTAGCGTTATGCTGATACCGGGGGCTTGCTGCCGTGTGTCTGAAAAACGACTATTCCCGCAGTCGGTAGAATGAGCCCTCGATTAAGGCTTGACCGCCGTAGTTTCTCATCGTGTCCGAGCTTGAATAGCCGTTTATCGTTGTTAGTTCTGTCGGTGTATCACTTGTTGTTGGTTCCGAGTACACCGCGCTGTGCTCTGTCAGTTACGCGCTTGTTCATCCACATGAGCGCTTCCTCGATGTGGGTAAGAGCACAAGCATTTTCACGGCAGGCGAACTCGCCGCTCTGGAAACCTTTGAGCCTGTCGCGGACGATCTCCAGGAGATCAGTGTCAAGCACACCCGAAATGCTGTTAGGGTCTTTCCTCGGTCCGTTCTGGAAAGCTATCTCAACAGGTTCTGCCACATCGGGTTCGTCCGTAGGCAGTAACACCAAGTACTCATGACTTGCGTTTCCTACACCCGGCTCGTCTACTGCGTATACCTCGTTGAGGTTGTTTTCTGTCTGAATTCGTATCAGCTTTCTGTTTTCCATCATTACGCCCTCCGTTAGTCGTTGTTTTGAACACCCTGCTCAGAATCGAACTGAGCTGCACATGGTGTGCTGCTGTCCTGCTAGGTGATATGCACCCGCTGCCGCTGCTGAATACAGCGGGTGCAAGAAGGTAGAAAGGAGAATTAAATGCCAGAACAGCAGTAAATGGTCAAACCTGCTGCCCGAGCCCCATGAGAATGAAACACAAGTCGTAGTACAATGGCGGCATTGTCCGGCAACATCAAGCCGGAGGCATACTCGATGCGCCTACCGCCTGTTGTATCTACTTGCGTATATTATACACCAGATGTTGTGGTTTGTCAAGGGGTAAAACACAACATCTTGTGGTTAAAGACAAAATAACTAAAAATAACCACAAGATGTTGTATGTTTTGTATTAATCATCCCTGCTTTGCAGCTCTCAGACGTACCCTCAGGGCGTTGAGAAGTCCTTCCTGCGTTAAGTCTTTCGCGTGAAGAGCTGTTATAACGTCCTCGTCAGCTCCGCCCTTGACGATCAGGTGATGCACGATAACCGGGTGTGTCTGACCCTGCCTGTGCAATCTCTTGTTCGTCTGTTGATACAGCTCCAGGCTCCATGTCAGACCGAACCAGATGATGTGATGTCCTCCGCGCTGCAGGTTCAGACCATAGCCGCATGATGCAGGCTGCACGAGCATCAGATCTATCCTGCCCTCGTTCCAGTCCTGCTTCTGCTGCTCTCCCTCGTACACGGCTACGCGCTTACCGGTTTTCGAGAGTGCCTGCATGAGCCTGTCCTTGTCGTGCTTGAAGTTATAGCAAATAATCGCGTGTTCGTCTCCGAGCTGCTCAACGGTCTCCAGGAGCGCATCGAGCTTGCAGGACTGCAGCTCTATCACCTTGCCGTCCTCGTCATACGCTGCACCGTTGCACAGCTGCAGGAGCTTGTTGGTCAGCACCGCAGCAGTACCCGCCGTGATCGTGCTCTCGTCAACCTCGATGAGCATATCATGCTCTAGCTTCTTGTACGCTGCCGCAGCAGGCTTGTCGAGCATAACAGGTATGTCGTTGTACATCAGCTCGGGGAGTGACAGATAATCGGCTGATCTCATGGATATGCAGATATCAGATATCCGCTTGTAGATCTCTTTATCTGCTCCGTCCCTCAGAGCGTAGCTGTAAATTATCTGACCATTCCGCTTGTCGGGCGTGAAGTACGCATCACGGTAAGCGGTTATTGTTCTGCCGAGCCTTTGTCCTCCGTCCAGTAAGTACACCTGGGCCCATAAGTCCATGAGGGACTTCGGCGAGGGCGTACCGGTCAGGAGCACCATGCGATTGATACGGCTGCGGACTAGCTTCAATGCCTTGAACCGCTTAGCCTGATGATTCTTGAAGCTTGACGATTCATCGAGCACGACCATGTCGAAAGGCCAAGCGTGCTTGTAGTACTCAACAAGCCATTGAGTGTTCTCGCGGTTTATCAGGTAAATGTCCGCGGGCGTATTGAGTGCTGCTATGCGCTCAGCCTGAGTGCCCATGACGAAGGAAAAGCGGAGTTCAGAAAACTCTAACCACTGTGCTCCTTCTGTGTGCCATGTGGATTCTGCTACTTTCTTCGGTGCTACAATGAGACACTTGATAATTTGCAAGTAATGATACTTCAACCGCTTCACTGCATCGAGGGTGATAGCTGTCTTACCAAGTCCCATTTCGAGGAACAGTCCAATGTTCGGAGTGTCAATTATCCGATCTCGACAATACGCCTGATAGTTATGCGGTACAAAGTGCTTAGGACTTCCCATGTTCGCCACACACCTCTCTCACAAACTCCATCGCCTGCTCCATGCCAATGACCACACGCACATCAACGCCCAAGTGTCTTAGCTTCTTGTGGATATACTTCTGACGTGGTGACACGATACCGCCCTCACGTTTCAACTCAACAAAGATTATCCTGCCATGCGGCATAATACAAATCCTGTCCGGCACTCCACTAACTGACGGACTTACAAACTTGAAGAAAATCCCGCCATGCTCTTTCAGCTTCCGCCGCATCTTGTTCTCGATTTCTGATTCGATCACGTTCATCAATTCAACCTCCAATATCCTCTCTCAAATCAGGGGTAACAACATTCGCGCGTGTACGCGTATATACCCGCAAATATATGCGTTTATGACGTATACGCGCCCATACATATATACTTTCTAGTCTATTAGGTATTTTAATGTTTCTTTGTTACCTTTATATATAAAACATAGTAAAATAGGGCATTTTAGGGGTAACAAAAAAGGTAACATTTGGGGTAACATTTATTTTTCATGGGGTAACAGAAAATAGGGGGGTAACAGCAGAATGTTACCGCTAATGTTACCCCTATTCTGTATCACTAAGCTAGCGCTTGCAGCATGGAGTGTCACTGTGCAGCACTCACTTTCATATGACAACGCTGCTGTCCATACGGACCGCACTTCTTTGATTCGGTCGTGTTGCTCCAACCGTCAATCGTTCTGAATGCTTCGTTGATCTCTCTTGCTTCCGCTTTACCCATGTGGGCTAAGTCGGCATTGAAGCACTCCACCCAGATCTCCGCAGCTGATATCCTGTCACGTTCAACGAGCTCGGTATCTCCGTCACCGTCCTGTGCGGACGTACCATGCGAGCCCCACCACATACGGCGCTGATCTATTGTGTACCTGTTCCAGTCCTCAGGAACACGCTTGTTCAGGAACTCTCTTATCAGACCTATCTTGACAGATTCTTCCTTATGCTCCATTTGCTTAGCCTTAGCCATCTGTTCCAGATCTTCACTGAGGAACAGGGGCTCGCCTGTTATCCAGTACGCACGAGCTTCTGCCCATATCTGCGATATGATATGGTCGTTAAGGTCTGTGAAAGGACTTAACTTCTTGCGCTCCCTGCAGCAGTCAACAGGCCAGAACCTGCGCTCACCTGTGGGGTCTCTCAGGAACTCGTCATCATTGGTCGAGCCGAAGAACACGCATTTACGCTGACGTTCTTCTGCGTTCCTTGCGTAAGCCGCACGGAAGATATCAGAGTTAAGCGAAAGGAACTGCTTGATACGTGAGCTCTCCGACTTACGGAAAGCACCAAGCTCAGATATCTCTACAAGCCACACACCCTGCAGAAGCTCTGCTGCATCTTTGCCCTCGAACGAACATATACTATCATTGAACCACCCGCGAGCCATACGGCGCAAGAGCGTTGACTTACCCAAGCCCTGTGAGCCCACGAGTATGAGCATATTATCGAACTTTACACCGGGGGTCATAGCACGTGCAACGCCTGCTACGAACATCTTGCGTGTAACTGCCCTGGTGTACTCTGTGTCCTCAGCTCCGAGGTAGTCAATGAAAAGAGTATCTAATCTCTTCACACCGTCCCACTGCAGACTGTTTAAGAAGTCCTGCACTTCGTTGAAGCTGTGCTGCGCCATGTACAGGCTCAGTGCGCTGTCTATATTGCCACGCCCTGCCTGATTGTACCTGGCTTCCATGAACCAGTACAGACCGTTGGTATCTGCATCTGTCCACATTCTCCGTCCTGTGCTGCTGTCCCACGGCAGGGCTCCGAATATCTCTTTTCTTTCTGCGAAAGCATTGTAAGCGAACTTATCTTTTATCAGAGGGTCATTGTTCAGAACTATCAGATAGTTGTTGATAGTGTTTTTAAGGATATCACTGTTGACCTTGTACTCAAGCTCATCACGCCAGTCAGCAGTCAGATCTTCATCGGTAGGAGTTATCTGCTGTGCTGCAGCGGGTGTAATTGCAGGTGCCGCCATGCCTGCTGTCGGTGCAGGTGCTGCCGCGCTTGCTGTGCTCAGACCGTTGAAGTCCAGAGCCGCTGCCTGCTGTCTCTCCCTGTTGAGTGTAGCCCTGCAGCCCTTGTCCTGCTCTGCGAACTCACACATCTTATTGAACGAGGGCATTTTAGTGATAGGTGTATCGGGGCTCTTGTCCTCGTCCAGATCTCCGAACTTATGCAGGCGCACCATGTCAAAAGCGTTGACAAGCTTCTCGCTGCATGGGTCTGTCGCATGGTGAGAGAAAAGGAACTTATCATCATATACAATAGCGCCACCTGTGGTAGAACCGCCCAGATAGGTGAACCTGTCGGGCATATTATCAACAGGCTCATATATGCCCGGAAGAAAAGCAGCCATAGCCTGCTCAATAGTGTATGTGCGGCAGAACGCTCCAACGGTACCTGTCTTTTCGAGCGGGTCTCCCTGCTTGACTGCAAGAGCCTTGTGAGATACAGCACCGGGCACCTGCGGCCATGAGCTGACGTTGTGCCAGTCTGCATATGTACCGAGCACCATGTCAGCGGAGATAAAGGGTGCATCTTTGGTCTTGTAGAAGTACTCTGTGTCGGAGCACTTTGACGGCCAGTACATCAGACGGCTTACATCGAATGTGGTCTTATCGGCGCACTCAATACCTATCTGCTGTGCTATACGCCTTGCAATAGGCTCGTATTCATCAGGTGATACAGTTCTGTCAAGCGGAAGGATAACGCGCAAGCGGGGCTTGGCTGCCGTGTGCTTACGTGTGCTGTAAATGCAGTAACTGCAGTTCAGAGCATCGGTCTTAGCTGCTATTGTGTCAGCTCCCCACCCGGGGATATTATCGAAGTCAAGTGTTATGATATCTCTGCCGAGCACATTAGCAGCCTTACGGCGTGTGCCGTTCAGAGTGCCGCCCACGAAGCCGCCTATGTCCTTCAAATCGTCCTGCTGTGTCTTGGGCATACTCATGTACTCCGCATGGGTCTCCGTGCCTACAATTGGCTGTGTGAGCCTTGCATACAATGCTGAGACTGTTGTATTCTCCTGCCGCCACATCTTACTGTTACGGCTGTTACCTACCGATATAACTATCTGCCTATCCGGCATAACTGATACACTCCTTTATGTTAAGCCCTCACCGAAGCGAGGGCATTATATTCTTAATATCCTGCGCTGTCGTCTTTCAGCCGTTCTTCCATTCGTTCCAGCTTCACACCGCGCCAGTACATCACGCGGCCCCAGTTGCCGAACATGATCTTTAACTGCTCCATTACTATCTGTACATCTGCCATTTCCTCAGATATGTGGTTGATATCACCCTTATCTCTCAGATGCTTGCTCAGTTCCTTGATGAGCTCGGACAGTTCTTCCATAGCAACGATGATCTGAGCATCGGTGCCGTTCTTCTTTATGGTGTCGAGAATTATCTTAGTATCCCACTTATCCGTCTCAATGAGTGTCTGTCTGTGGAAGAGCGGGCTCTCGTACTTCTTGAACTTTGACATATCTACTTTCTTTTCCATGTTACCAGTCTACCTCCAATACTGCATCGGGGAATGCTTCACACCGTGCTATAAGTTCTTTGAGAATGACCGCTATCTCTGCGGTCGTCATAAATGCTCCGTTAATAAAGTCGAAGTAACTGTACTTCGCGGAATGCTTTGTCAGCTCCTGCAGAGCCGTCCGGAAGATAGGCAGCATATACTTGACTGATCTGCACGCCCACCGGGAAGGATACTCACCGCAGAGCTCTTTCAGGAGCTTGCCGGCATTACCGTCAACGTGCATATACTTCTGACCGTTATACTCGTGGAGCGTGCCCTTCATGCCGCCTGCCGCCCACGTCCAAAAACCTATACTGTATATCATGGTTCTATGTCCTCCCGCTTGGTGTGCTCTATCCTCCGCTTCTCTCCGTAGCGGGTATTAAGTACCACCTGACAGCTGCACCGCGGGCAGTCCGTGCACTCGTAGTACTGCGAGCCGAAGTTTAGCACGCTAACAGGAACAAGGTACACATCTTCTTTGGTGGGCTTTATCCGCTCACCGCATACTCCGCATCGCATCATCGTTTCTCCTCCTGGTTAGCCCACCTGTCAATGCAAGTTTTACAGTCTGTCGTGTAATCTTCTGTCGGTATGCACTTAGGCATTTCAGCACCTACAAGCTTTATCGGGCATACGTCAATGCCCTTTTCACGTATTGTTATCAGCAGATCGTAGGCATTACGCCGCTCAACGTATCTCTCACGATTTCGCATTGTCGTTATCCTCCTTATGCTCCTGCTTCGCCCACTCGGCTATACCCTCTGCACAGTCGCAGTAGTCACAGTGCCGCAGTTCACAATGTACACACACGGAACACGAAACATCTAAGAGCTTACCGAGCTCCTCAGGGTCGAGAGTTGCAAGCCATTCCTGATTAGTCATCGTCCTTACCTCCTATCGACTGCTTGTAGGTGCATACTGTGTACACTGCAAGCTCCCAGATATCTCTAAGACCTATTATCGAATCATCGGTAAGCACTGCCCAGTCCCTGCCGAACGTATTAGCGTTGCCCCGCTGCACTTCCTCGTACTTCCATGTGTCGTAATCCTTGCCACCCTCTATGGCGGTGATAGCATTCTCAAAACAGTGTTCCAGTCTACTCATTGTCGTTACCTCCGAACATCATTTTACCTAGCTCTCTCAGCTCAGCTCTTCTTTTCTGTCTTTCGGCTTTTGTCTCTATGCTCACTATTATGTTTCCTATGCCGCATAATGTAGGCAGTATAACGCACATAACTCTGCAAGTGCTGAATCGGTTCAAGCATATGCAAGTGATCAGAAGCGCGACACCAATAATCAGCTGTATGATACCGGAGACAAACTTACCCATATGTTTAATAATCATATCTATACTCCCTCTCCATGTTTATTGGTGTACCTACCGTGCCTACGCTTCCGTTGCTGTCGGTAGCCTTGAAGAACTCACCGGGCATAGGGTACATATATCTGAACATAAGGTAGTTCGCTGCATCTACCAGGTGTTCTGTGTTGTGGTCTTTCTCGAAAGCATCTAAGCAGCGTTTAGCCGTTGCCAGGGCGTCAACTCTGCCGCTTGCGAAGTTATCCCGGGCAGGACCGTACTTGAAGTACGATACCTCCACCCGAGCCTTACGCTCTTTATCAAACTGTTCGCTATACTGCGTCTTTAAAATAATGTCCATCTTTTTTGCTCCTATCATCTATCAGCTTCTCGGCTTCCTTGTTCTGAGGTATGCCCAGTAGGTCATTACAGAGCCAACAATGTGGATCCGAATCTGACACCCATCTACAACCGCACAGACGGCATTTGAAGCATGGGCGTTTACCTTTGGGCTTCTGGGGCTTGTCCTTTTTCTTCTTACTCATTCGCTGTACCCCCTGCGCGAAGCTCTTCCAGTTTGTCAAGTTCTCCGCTGAGATACAGCGCCATAGTCTCTATCACTATGCTATTGGCTATGGTCATCACATCATCGAAGTTGACATTCTCTGACGGATCATCAGACCTTTGTCCTGCTGTTTTCTGTATCATCGCCCGCCTGAGCTGATTGCACAGCTCTTTCAGCGCGGGTATGTTTGCTTTCTGATATCCTACTCGAAGGAAGTTCCACATCATGTCGAGCTGTCCTACATCGAGCCGCTTCACCGTTGCTTTACTCATTCGCTATACCTCCATCTTATAGCCACAATGTGGGCAGTATGATGTTGTTACAATATGCTTATGGTTATTATCAAGTGGCGCAGTTCCACCGCAGTGCGAGCAGTAGTACTCTTCTCCACGCTGTACCCAGCAGGCTCCTTGCTTCATCAAGTCTGATAGTCTGTAAAGTTCAACATAATCACCGTCAGGCACCTCGTGTTCCAGATCTAAGGCTTTGATAACAAGGGCGTATATATCCTCTTCCCACTCTTTCGCGGCTTCGATAATTTCATCGAGAGTGAACTTGCCGCGAGTTTTTTCTATACACAGTTTCCAGATGCCCTGATTGTCGTAGCTTGAGTAGGTTTCGGTTCCTTTTTTCATTCCGAATCACCGTCCATTCTCATTCTAGCACCGCAGTGATGGCAGAAAGCAAATCTCCCCACATCTCCTCCTCCGCATTCTGTGCAGAAATATCGTTGTGGGAAGGAGCTGTGTTTTCTTACCCACCTTCCGTACTTCACAGGCTCGGCTTCGATTGTCGGTTCATCTGCTATCACTTGCGGCATCAGATCGTGCAGTACTTGGTTCGTGTTCTTCTCTATGACCTTGTTATCCGATTCACACACCAGATTGTCAAGTGTCTCTTTCAGGTGGTCTGCATCAATCGCTCGCATTCTCTTTACCTCCGAAAAGCCTATGTTCAAGTGTGCCAAGAACGATCGCGTTAACGAACACCCTCAGCGCACGGTCTGCATTATCGTACTGCCCCATGAACTCAGCTTCATTCGCT
>JBGULF010000002.1:0-3672 GCA_045115935.1 Anaerovoracaceae bacterium | reverse complement strand
CAGACCTGAAAGACGTCAGGCACTTGCTCTTCGTTGGATGGTTATGTTCTCCCGCAAGAGAGGCGAGAAGACCATGGAAGACAAGCTTGCCGGTGAGATTCTCGATGCGTTTAATAACACAGGAGCTTCTGTGAAGAGAAAAGAAGATATGCACAAGATGGCAGACGCCAACAGAGCATTCTCTCACTACAGATTCTGATTGCAGTCTGACAATTCCAGGACTGCTGCTTGACGTTATTATACACATTAGGAGGAATTGAATCTGTGTCAACAAGAGAATATCCCCTGGAGAGAACCAGGAACATCGGTATTATGGCGCACATCGACGCTGGTAAGACTACACTGACTGAGCGTATTCTTTACTATACCGGTGTCAACTACAAGATCGGCGATACACATGACGGAACTGCTACCATGGACTGGATGGCCCAGGAGCAGGAGCGTGGTATCACCATCACTTCAGCGGCTACAACATGCCACTGGACTCTGCACGATCACAACGTACCCAAGAAAGGCGCTCTTGAGCACCGCATCAACATCATTGATACCCCTGGACACGTTGACTTTACAGTAGAAGTAGAGCGTTCTCTTCGCGTATTGGACGGCGCTGTAGGCGTGTTCAGCGCAAGAGGCGGTGTAGAACCCCAGGCTGAGAATGTTTGGCGCCAGGCTGATACATACAACGTACCCCGTATGGCTTTCATCAACAAGATGGACGTGATCGGTGCGGATTACTACGGCTCTGTAGAGCAGATCCGCAACAGACTTGGCAAGAATGCCATCATGATCCAGATTCCTATGGGTGCTGAGGATACCTTCACAGGTATCGTCGACCTGTTCGAGATGGAAGCATATACGTACAACGATGATAAGGGTGACAACATCACAATTGGTGAGATTCCGGATCAGTACAAGGAAGATGCAGAACTGTATCGTGCTGAGATGATCGAAAAGATCTGCGATCTGGATGAGGACCTGATGATGATGTACCTGGAAGGTGAAGAGCCTTCCGCAGACGAAATGAAGGCCGCACTTCGCAAGGCAACCTGCGAGTGCAGAGCAGTCCCCGTTGTATGCGGCTCCGCGTACAAGAACAAGGGAATCCAGAAGATGATCGATGCGGTCGTCGAGT
Organism: Anaerovoracaceae bacterium; assembly: GCA_045115935.1. GTDB lineage: Bacteria > Bacillota > Clostridia > Peptostreptococcales > Anaerovoracaceae > Crickella. The sequence goes on along the minus strand of JBGULF010000002.1, from coordinate 2,540 downwards.
TTATGCCTTCACCCCTTGACATCCCTGCGATCAAGGGTACAGATCTGGACGGCAATGAAGTGGAGAGACATTCTTCTGATGAAGAGCCTTTCGCAGCGCTTGCCTTCAAGATCATGACAGATCCCTTCGTAGGAAAACTCGCGTTCTTCCGTGTATACTCCGGTGTCGCAAACTCCGGTTCCTACATCCTGAACGCAACGAAAGATAAGAAGGAGCGCCTTGGACGTATCCTTCAGATGCATGCGAATAAGAGAACAGAGCTCGAGAAGGTCTACTCCGGCGATATCGCCGCTGCAGTCGGTCTCAAGTTCACAGCTACGGGCGACACACTCTGCGATGACCGCGCACCGGTAATCCTGGAGTCCATGGAGTTCCCGGAGCCCGTTATCGAACTCGCTATAGAGCCCAAGACCAAAGCTGGTCAGGGCAAGATGGCTGAAGCTCTTGCTAAGCTCGCTGAGGAGGATCCTACCTTCAAGCAGCACACTGACAAAGAGACAGGCCAGACAATCATCGCCGGTATGGGTGAGCTCCACCTGGAGATCATCGTAGACAGACTTCTTCGTGAATTCAAGGTCGAGGCAAATGTCGGTGCACCGCAGGTTGCATATAAAGAGACATTTACCAAGAATGTGGACCAGGAATACAAGTATGCGAAGCAGTCGGGCGGCCGCGGCCAGTACGGCCACTGCAAGGTTCGCTTCGAGCCTATGGACGCCAACGGCGAAGAACTGTACAAGTTCGATTCCGAAGTTGTCGGCGGTAATATCCCTAAGGAATATATCCCTGCAGTCGGCGACGGTATCGAAGAAGCTATGAAGGCCGGCAGCCTGGGCGGATACCCGGTCGTAGGCGTTCACGCTACAGTTTATGACGGATCCTACCATGAGGTCGACTCCTCTGAAATGGCATTCCACATTGCCGGTTCCATGTGCTTCAAGGAAGCTATGAAGAAAGCTTCACCGGTACTCCTTGAGCCCATCATGAGAGTCGAAGTTACCATGCCCGAGGAATACATGGGCGATGTCATTGGTGATATGAACTCCCGCCGCGGCAGAGTCAGCGGTATGGAAGATATCGGCGGCGGCAAGATGGTAACAGGATACGTTCCGCTTTCCGAGATGTTCGGATACGCGACAGACCTGCGTTCCAAGACGCAGGGACGTGGCAATTACTCCATGTTCTTTGATAAGTACGAGCCCGTACCGAAGAATGTGGCTGAGAAGATCCTCAATGAAAAGTAATTGCAATCTCAATAAGATTTGATTATAATCGAAGCAGTGGCTGTTAGGTGACCCCTTAAATTAAGAACAGTCATTGCAGCTAATCAAAAATTATAAGTTGTATCTCTAAATTAATTTAAGGAGGAATAGAGAAATGGGAAAAGCTCATTTTGACAGAACAAAACCGCACTGCAACATCGGCACAATCGGCCACGTTGACCACGGCAAGACAACCCTTACCGCTGCTATCACATCCGTTCTGGCTGTCAGACAGGGTGGTACTGCAGTTGCTTTCGATCAGATCGACAAAGCTCCCGAAGAGAGAGAGAGAGGAATCACCATCTCTACTGCTCACATCGAGTATGAGACTGCAAAGAGACACTATGCACACGTTGACTGCCCTGGCCACGCTGACTATGTCAAGAACATGATCACTGGTGCTGCTCAGATGGATGGCGCTATCCTCGTAGTAGCTGCTACCGATGGTGTTATGGCTCAGACTCGTGAGCACGTTCTGCTTGCTCGTCAGGTTGGTGTTCCTTACATCGTAGTATTCCTGAACAAGTGCGACATGGTTGATGATGATGAGCTCATCGAGCTGGTCGAGATGGAAGTTCGCGATCTGCTGACTGAGTATGAGTTCCCGGGCGATGAGCTGCCGGTTATCAAAGGCTCCGCTCTGAAGGCTCTTGAAGATCCCAACAGCAAGTGGGCTGACAACATCATGGAGCTCATGGATGCAGTTGATGAGTACATTCCGGATCCTCAGCGTGAGAACGACAAGCCTTTCCTTATGCCTGTCGAGGACGTATTCACAATCTCCGGTCGTGGTACCGTTGCTACCGGCCGTGTAGAGCGTGGTACTCTGAAGGTTATGGAGCCCGTTGAAATCGTTGGTATCAAGGAAGAGACCATGAAGTCTGTTGCTACTGGTATCGAGATGTTCCGCAAGACTCTGGATTATGCAGAGGCAGGCGACAACGTAGGTGTCCTTCTTCGTGGTATCGACAGAACCGCTATCGAGAGAGGCCAGGTTATTGCTAAGCCCGGTACAGTTACTTGCCACAAGAAATTTACCGCTCAGGTTTACGTTCTGACCAAAGATGAAGGTGGTCGTCACACACCTTTCTTCAACAACTATCGTCCTCAGTTCTATTTCAGAACAACTGACGTTACTGGCGTTATCACTCTTCCCGAAGGCACAGAGATGTGCATGCCCGGCGACCACGTCGAGATGACCATCGAGCTGATCCACCCCATCGCTATGGAGCAGGGTCTTACATTCGCTATCCGTGAAGGTGGCCGTACTGTTGGTTC
>JBGULF010000001.1:0-4855 GCA_045115935.1 Anaerovoracaceae bacterium | reverse complement strand
GGAATTCTTCTCCTGGCTGGCAGGACACGAGCAAGTTCTCTAACGCTAAATGCGACTTGAACACATTTTAGCGTTAACTTTCTCTGAAATTCTTCCCCCTGCTGACAGGACACGAGCAAGTTCTCTAACGCTAAATGCGACTTGAACACATTTTGGCGTGAGAAGCCACCAGAAGCAGGCTTCTCCCTTCAACAAAAAAGAGCGGCTTGGGCATACCAGCACCAAAGCCGCTCTGACTATTATCGAGGGAACCGTGTTTTCAGGATAAGGATAAACTGGTCCATGGTAAAAGGATGTTCCGCCGTCTCAAAGGTAAACAGGAAGTTCTGACCTATGACGTATCCATTCTCTTCATAGAGTCGGATCTTGTCGAACATGCTATGCTGGTAGCCTTCGTCGTCGACCATTCCAAAGTGTTCGAATATGACTTCTTCCCGTGTGACAGGATCGAGGATCGTAAAGTCTGGGTATCGCCAGGTTGGACGCCCTCTATCGAGCAATTGAAGGCGTTTTTCGTAGAGATAATCGTACGAGTGGTAAAACATGTAGTCCGCTTCCTGCGCCTCAGTCTTAGAGCAGACGATATCGCCTTTTTCCGTCGGGAATGGGTGGTCATTTTCAAGTGGTTGCTTTTTCACATATGCTTGAGAAAGCCATCGCTGGCGGAATTCCTCGTCCGAGAGGACTATGGGAGTAATGAAGCTTCGTTTCTCCGACAGACAACGATCATAGACGTCTTCGAGCTTCTGCATTTTTACGTAAGAAAGAACCATCTTCAATCTCATCAGTTCTTCTTTTACCACTTTCAATGCCTTCCGGTCGTATTCCTTTTGTGCCAGAGCTGCAATGGTCTCTTTCTGCGACTGGTCCAGATAGACACGATTCCCATCTTTGGAAACATGATAAAAGCTGGCATAAGAATACCGGCTTTGGCGGCTTGTTGCCAATCGTCCGTCCGGGGCCTTCGCCAAACGAGCCTCCAGTTTGGACTGGGTCTTTTCGAGGAACTGCTTCCGTTGCAGCAGTTCCTTCAGGTCTGGAGGAGTGAGTGATTCGTGATAAATGGACATAATAAAGCTCCTTTCGTTCGCTTCGATGGTTTCACAATGAGAGTTCATTGTTACTTACTGTACGAGCAATTCGAAAGGATCTGACCCAAGACCTATCCATTTCCGATTTCCGGCAGCTCAAGCCTAACACAACACAAAAAGAAGTGTCAAATTTATGTAAACTATACGGTTCGGCAAGGAAACGCGGTTTTTGTACATGGTGCAGCAAAAGTTTTACACTTGTATTGTCGCTTTACCGGGGTGAATCGCGGCACACTCTGCAAGGTGCACAATCTGAGTTGTTCGGTTTTGTGCATCCTGTTCCTTGTCGCGTACAAAAAAGCGGAGTAAACTAACTGTGTACAGGAAATTACCTCGCGCACAATTCAATGTGCTGCTGATGCGCAGCTCTGTGCAACGCTGTGCAGGGCACGATTTCCTGGAGTCCGTAATTCCTTACGTGTGAAGCCAAAAGAAAGAGAGTGTGAGACTTTATTTAATTGGAGAATCATTGAAAAGTTAACAGGAGGAAAACTATGGGTAATCTGTTTGCTGCACTGCCTCAGGCAGCGGTAAAATACTCCTATATGCACTCCGACACCGATGCGTTCCGCAGACTGTATGAAAAAGTCTACGGACTCGCGGAAGGCGCCATGGACAGCGTAGACCTGTCCCAGTTTGGTGTCACCGATCCGCAGTACGCGCTCGGTCCGGAAGCACTGGCCATTCCGTCCGGTGTTGTCATGTGGGACGTCCTGACGATCATTTCCGGTCTGTTCTGGACACTCGTTTATATCATCCTCATCTACAAAGGTTTCAAGGACAAGACCTGCGGTATGCCGCTCTTCGTCCTCGGCCTCAACTGGGCATGGGAATTCCAGATGGGATTCCTCGGGGAGCCCTTCATGAGCACAGACGGCACCCTGTTCGGCATCTCTGCCGCGCACGGTACCTGGCAGCGCGTTTGGGACTGCATCTGGTTCATCTTCGACTGCGTGCTCATCTATCTGAAGATAAAATACGGCAAGAAAGAATTCAAAGCGACGATGCCGCATGCGCCGGACAAATTATGGATCCCGTATGTGGTCTTCATCCTCTTCATCTCCTTCTGGGCGGTCTTCTTCTCCGTCTATGAATGGCATGATCCGAACGAATTCTATGCCGCTTACATGCAGAACTTCTTCATCTCGCTGTTGTTCATCGAGAAACTGTTCCGAGATGGCGGGGTACGAGGCACAGGTGTCAACCTGTGGATGGCCATCCTCAAGTTCTTCGGAACGCTGGCGCCGTCCTGCCTCGGCGCACTGACCCTGGTCATCTCCTACAAGCTCGGCCTCGGTTCCTTCAGCATCCACTCCACCGGAGCGCTGAACTTCACCTGGATGCCGTTCACGAAGTTCCTCATCCTGTCCGTCACCATCATGGACATCTTCTACATCATCATGGTGTACAAGACCATGAAGAAGGAAGGCATGAACCCCTGGGCGTTCTTCAATGACAAGCCCGGCAAGAACGGTTACACCGACCTTGAGAACGCAACAGAGACTGTCGTCTGACTTTCACCGCCGGTTTCGGCGATCGACTCTTTTTTCTCAAAACTCTCACACGTAATTTTGGCGGGAAGACCCCGGTGCGTTGCACCGGGGTCTTCCTGACTTATCGAACACTATTGACAAATTCTTAAATTAATCTTAAAAAATATCTTGACAGCATATGTCCTGTTTGATAAACTATACGCGAACAAGATAACATCTGTCATGTAACAGTGGCGATCCATAAAACTCTCTTTTATTCTCAAAACTCTCGCAAAGTATTTGACCCAAAAGAGCCCGGCTGACTACCGGGCTCTTTTGGGTTTTATTGTTATGTTTTGTTTTCTGTCTTTGTGCAGAGCGTCTGGCTCAGCACGGATCTCACTTCACCGTGAAGATCATCCGATTATACTTCTTCCGGGCTTTTTCGAGCCACTCCGGAGAGATCTGCTTGCGGATGGCCTCGCCCTCGTGGAACTCCACGTTCAGGAACGGGTTCAGGAGCGCCATGGCCGCATCGGACAGGAACTCTTCATCGAAGGGCACACCGTACAGCATGCAGTCATAGAGGTAGTCGAAGGCACCGCCGACGACGAAGACCAGTGTCTTCTTGCAGCGTTCGATCTCCGCTTCACTCTCCACCTGGATGGCGTTGGTGTGGCTGACGATCCAGTCGATGCCGTGCTTCACGACCATCTCGGTGTTGCCCCGGTCGCGGATGATGTCCATGCGCAGAGAATTCATGCGCTCGTTGTGCATCGCGAAATAGAACTGGCAGTAACCGATGGTGTAGAGTTCGCCGAGTTCGTGTTCATATGTAATGTCCAGGTCCTCCCGGACAATCTCGGTGACCGCCGACAGGCTCTTGTCGATGAAGTCCTGGATGAACTGCTCCTTCTTCGGGAAGTAGTACTGGACGAGGGACTTCGAGACGGACGCCTCTTTCGCGATGTCCGAGAAGGACGAGTTCTCGAAGCCTTTACTGGAAAAGACGTTGAACGCTACGTCGCGGATGCGGTTCCGCTCTTCCGGTTTCTTGGGTCTTGCCATTTCAGTTCTCCTTTATTGCAGAGTTGCTTTCGCGATTTACAACGAAAACTATACACATATACTATACGACAGGTCCATTATAACTCCATTATAACGAAGTTTCCATTGTTTTTCTGAAATATCGCGGAATGTATAAACTTTTTCATGTAACAATTTCTTTCCCTTTGGCGATGTACGCCTCACAGCACACACACCTTCCGCACAAGAAACCTCCCGCAACAGCACTTGTCGCGGGAGGTTTGGTTATTTCAGTGCGCCGGGCGCGATCAGATCAACTTTTTGAGACCCGGGATCTGCTTGAGCACCAGCACCAACAGGTAGGCGCCCAGCAGGACGACCACACAGTAGAGGAGCGTTGCCGGGAAGTTCGGCAGGTGGTCGACGAGGACCATACCGAAGTCGTAGAAGGCTTCCCGGAAGATCTGCTCGACAAGGTAGATGCCGAACACGCAGCTTCCGATGGAGAGGAACAGTTTCTCGACGCCGGGGTGCATCGTGAGCCCCGTCCCGTCCGACGTGTCGAACAGTTTGCGGAAGGTCAGGAAGACCGTGACCGCGGGGATGCAGATGAGCATCTTGAAGAACGTGCCCACGCGGGCTTCGCTCAGCTGACGCGCGTAGTCGAGCTTGTACTCGGTCATGAGGCAGGTGTAGACGACGCACAGCAGCGACAGTCCCCACATGACAGCAAGCTGTTTCCAGGTCGGCTTCGGTTTGCGGATGAGGTAGAAGCCGAGGGCGGGGTACACCAGTAAATCGCCCGTGATGTAAGCGATATTGAAGCTGATGTTCAGAATGGTGTGCCACTTCGTGAGGAGGTACTCGACGATGGGCAGCGCACCGGTGAAGATGATGTACAGAAGGAACAGGTAGTGGAACTCGTCCTCCTTCATGTTCTGCACCATGCGCCGGTAGAGCGGCAGCATGACGAGGAAGCCGAGGTACTCATAGAGGAACCAGTACGGCACGATGATGTTCTCGGAGAGCATCGTCACGAACCATTCCCAGAGGCTGAAGCTTTCCCGGAAGCCGTCTTCGGCGCGGAAGGAGATCCACAGGTACTGGACGAACGTGAAGATGAGGATGACCAGCGCGTACCGGAGCACCCGTTTTCGCCAGACAGTCTTCAGGCTCTCGTCCCTGCCCATGAGCAGGGCACCGGAGATCATGTAGAAGAGCGGGATGTTCATGACGGTCAGCGACGCACAGCCCATGAAGAGCCAG